>JAFVNW010000087.1 GCA_017506175.1 Bacteroidales bacterium
CCACCCACGGCATGTTCATGTCCCCGTGGGAGGCCAAATGGATGACCTTGATCGGGTCAGCCATTTTAAAAGGAAAGAAATAAACATACAAATTATGGGACTTTTGAGCAAATTTTTCAGCAACGCCAGAAAGCCGGAGGGCTTTTTAGGTAAAATCATGGTCAACGGAATGAACGGTGGCGGTCACGCTGCGATGGCGAATTGGGCGTTGGCAATGGTTACGATTGGCCGTGACGATCGCATTCTCGACATCGGGTGCGGCGGTGGCGCGAATATCGCCCGGCTGCTGCAACGCACCCTCCAGGGAAGCGTCACGGGTATCGATTTTTCGCCGGTGTCCGTACGGAAATCAACGAAAGTGAACGCCAAAGCCATACAGGAAGGCCGCTGCAAGGTTTTGGAAGGCAATGTCGCCAACCTCCCGTTCGCCGAAGGCTCGTTCGACTTGGTGACCGCCTTCGAGACCATCTACTTCTGGCCCGACATCGAGCATTGCTTCAACGAGGTGAAAAGGGTGCTGAAACCCGGCGGCCAATTCGTCATTGTCAACGAATCAGACGGCAGCGGCGAAATGGATGCCAAATGGGAGAGTATGATCGAGGGAATGCACACTTACAAGCCGGAAGAAATCAGGAACCATCTGACAAATGTCGGCTTCCGCGACCTCAACATCACGGTGAACGAGGAAAAGCGGTGGCTGTGCGCGACGGCGAGGAAATGACTGATACGCGGTTAATCTATATTCAACAAATTTTCCAATTCCTTAATGGGAGTGACATGATTACAAGCTGCCATAACAAGAAAGGCTACGCAAAAAATCAATGATTTCTTCATTGTTCCGGATGTTTATTTTTTAATAGCCCATAACAAAAGAAAAATCCGCAGTGCAATTGCGGATTTTTCAGGAATATCCGCAATGACATTGCAAAAAATACACTATATTTCGATTGAGCAGCAGTTGTTCGAAAAAATATTTCCACGTCAGGTTTGAGCACTTTGTTTCTTGCCGAACCCCATCTGCGCCAGCATCTTGATGCCATACACCGACCAGCAAGGCACCTTCTTGATACCGGTGTGCACCCGCGGGATGTCCAGCAGCAGGAACGCCATCGTCATGAAGCCCTGCACGCGGTTGTTCTCCTTGTAGGTGAACCTGTCGCAAATGTACGAAAAGTGTAAATGTTCGGCTAAACCACAAAAAAAGAGACGCCGAATTAAGACGTCTCTTTAAGTATGCATTCGAAAAAGTCGGTTCGCTATTGTATTGCCTGTAGTTTTTGGAGTGCCTTAGCCTGCTGTGCGCTTATGGGTACGAATGGGTACTCCGTGCCGGCGAGGTGCTGGGTGTAGTCAAAGTATTGCGCCAGTATCGTGCCGTCCGACTTGCGGCGAAACAACTGCACCAAGGCACCGCCGTGCACGGCGGGATGCACGTCAATGTTGTCAGTCTCGCCGTTCAAGAACGCTAGAATTTGTTTCTGGCATTCGCGAGGGACCAGAACTTCCTCCAAACGGAACACGCCGGTCTGCCCATTCAACTTGTAGCCGTGGCGGAGGAAGGGAGCCAAGGCCAGCACGCTGGCAATCCAGCAAACTCCGAAAGATGTCCAACTGCCACCGAGGGCAATGAAGAACACTCCGGAGGCGATCAGGATTCCAAGAATCAACCAGTCTGTCCATAAAAAGACCTGTTTTGCTGTATACTTCTTCATATCTTCTGGATTAGCAGCTGTGCTTGGTCAGCCGAGAGTTTCACAATGTCGGTAACGGGTTGGAATCTGAGTTCCTTGTATTCGGACAACTGCGCGTAGGCGATGTCGGCGGGGGCGTTGAACCACACCTCCAACAGGACGGTACCTCCCTCGTTGCCCTGCACAAGCATGGGCTCAATTTTCTTGCTGTTGATGAAGTCTAAGAGGGATTCGCGGCAGTTATAGTTTAGTTCCATACTTTTTTTCTGTAGCAGAATGCCTTCGCCGTTCAGTTTGTAGCCGGTTTTGTAGAGGGTGAGGGAGAGTATGCCGCAGAGGAATATGCACACACCCGTGGCCTTGTGCACGAAGAACAGGGCTGCGCCGGCCAAAATAATGCAGCCGGAGATGATGAGGTCCTTTATCGCATGAACCTTTTTGAAATTGTTTTCCATTATTTTATAATTTTAGTGAATGATATAATTGAAGGGCATACGCCATCGTACATACGGACAGGCGTACGCCAAGAAGCCGTTCTTGGGAATGGCTTAAAAAAAATGAGTGAATGGAAAACTGTCTAAATACGGATGCGCCGCAAGGCTATGAAGTAGCGGTCGGCGGAGAAAGTACCAGCAAAACCCTTGTCGCGGACGGTTGGGTAGGGATGATGGAAAATGTGGACTACTTTGCCGTTGCGAACGACATGAAAATGGCTATGCGACAAGCTGTTCGTTCGGCTGTTGGACGAATGCGGGCGCACATTCGGCGCGGCGCCTTCCTCCTCGCCGACCGTTAGTAGCGATTGTGCCGAGCTGAGCAACAGGTCCTTGTTTGGCAAGTTGTCGGCTGTGAGCCTCTCCGACGCAGGCTGCGTGACGGTGGAACTCCCATCGGTGTGCTGTACGGTGCGTACCTCGTCTGAGACACCGCCGAGAAGCAGTGCCCACAACACGGAGAATATGCCAATCAGATGTCGCATCGCCTTTTTTGTTTGACGCGGCAAAAGTACATTTTTTTTGTGATTTATAAATAGAGAATAGTTTCCCTATCGGTATTCCTCTCTTGACGGGGATGTTGGTTTAGCTATGGCATTGTCGGTGCCGTTTAACGTATGTGATTCCGCCGCCTCCTTTCGTTGGCAACGGTATAATGGTGTGGCCATCCAAAGCCATTGCAGAGGAAAGCCCGACGACGCGGCGTGCGAAGCCGATGCTTCCAGGCGTCAGAGACACACAACTGTTATCAGTAGCAAGAATAGGAATGTGCAGCGTTACTGTGGCATGGCCTTCTCTGCCAACAACATCCATCCGTGATCTCCGTGGTAAATCATCTGGCGGGTCATGCCGCCGTCGATGCAGATGTTCTCGCCGGTGATGAAGCCGGCCTTGTCGGAGCAAAGATACAGCACCATATTGGCGATGTCCAAGGGATTGCCCACACGACCCGCCGGCTGCTGCACGGCATCGGGACCGTCATAGACGGTGTATTGGGTGTCGATCCAGCCCGGGGAGATGGAGTTGACGCGCACCTTCCCCGCCAGACTGACCGCCAGCGCGTGAGTCAGCGCGGCGATGCCTCCCTTGGCGGCAGTGTAGCTCTCGGTTTGCGGCTGACTCATACGGTCGCGGGAGGAGGAGATGTTGACGATGGCGGCGCCCTCCGCAAAGTGCGGGGCAAAGAGCTTGGCAAGGTAGAACGGGGCTGTCACGCCCACGCTCAGGGCATACTGGAACTCCTCGTAGCTGCACTCGGCAAGCCCCTTCATCAGCGGCAGGGCATTGTTGACGAGGTAGTCCACGCGACCGTGCTTCGCAATCACCTCCTTGGCGAACCGTTCCAGCACATCCTTGTCGGCAAGGTCGCCGACGAAGTGGTCGCCCGGTTGCTTGTCGATGACACAAACGGTGGCTCCGGCTTTTCGGAACTCCTCGGCGATGCATCGTCCGATGCCCTGCGCGCCACCCGTGACGACGGCAATCTTGTTGTTGAAATCCATATATATAATCCGTTAAAAATACTCTTCCGTGGCAAATTCGTACTGCGAAATGAATATCTGCATGATAGCGTGCAGGTTGTTCTATTCCGCGTTGGTGCAAAAATAGTAATTTTTTTGCAAATTATCGGCTCGCCCTGCGCCGATAATCCCTGTTTTTCGCAATGATTTGAGCCGATTCTCTGCGGAGGCTCTTCATTCGCGCCAGTGTCTCCACCAGTTGGGAGCCGGGCAAAAAAGGCTGAAGAATTTTGTATTATCTAATACAACAACGGCACGTTTGAAAATAATGCTTATTTTTGCGGACTGAAAAACAGGAAGATGGAAGAAGCCCAGCCCAGACAATATCCCCGTTATGTTTGGACTATCCGCCGAAGCAAACGCAAATTATCCATAGTGTCAAGATGGTATCTCCGTCTTGCCATTATTACTTTCATCTTTCTTGTAGGCCTTTTTTTGGTCTCTTTGTTTGATAAGGGCTCAATGCTTTCTCTTTTTAAAAGGCCGTTCGCTTATCTCATATCTTTGGGCATTGCCTTGTACTATTCCCTCATCAACAAGGGGAGCTTAGTGGAATCTGTAAGTGTTGATTATTTGAGACAGGAAATCAGAGTCGTACATTTCACGCTTTTGAACCGTCAGCATAAAGTGGTGGTTCCATTCGAAGGGATGAGTTGGTCTGTGCTTCCAGGCGGATACAGTCTCGACAGACTTCGGATTTTCCCCAAGCAAGGAAACCGAATAGTGATTTGTGAGGGTGGACTCGGATGGACGGGAGAGGATGTCGGTCGATTGGAATCTGCTTTGTCAAGGATAGTGGAGCGAGAGCATTGGCTTTTGAAGACGTAGAAACAAGTCTTTAGACCCTGATATTCCGTAATGTTGTCGCCAGACCAGGTCAGATTCATTGCGATTGTTTCTGAGTAATAATCTATGGAAGAAAGCAAATACCCATTCCAAACTTCCTGTAGGTTTTCCGCTGCAAAAAAAAACACATTATCTAATACTTATGGCTTCTTTGCGTTGAAATATTATAATTGTATCAGCTGCAGCGTGCGTTTGTGTGAAACATTTTTTGATTTTTTTTCGTTGGTTTTGCTTTGATATATGAAAAATTCTTATTTTTGCAGCCAAATAATATGTTATTATTTTGAACTAATTGATATAGAGGTAAATAAGTAAATTTGAAAGACATAAAAAAACAATAATTTCGTGACCATACTCCCGAATTTCATAGAAAAATCGGGAGTACATTCCACAAAATCAAAGGTTATATGTATAAGAGAATTTTTGATATTGAGAATAAATTGGACGAAGGAATGTTCCTGTTTGGCGCACGTCAGACGGGCAAATCCACTTTGTTGAAAGAGCGTTTCAAAGGGGCTGTCTATTATGATTTGCTCAAACCGAATGTGAGAAGAGCTTTCAAACAAAACCCTGATTCCCTTTGGGAAGCGCTGCAAGACAAGCCTGCCGGCACTTTGGCGATAGTGGATGAGATACAGAAAGTCCCCGAACTGCTGGATGTGGTGCATTCTTTGATGGTCGAGCGTGGCCTGTACTTTATCCTCAGCGGTTCCAGTTCGAGAAAACTGAAACGTTCAGGAGCAAACACACTCGGAGGTCGCGCCATACCTGAAACGCTCTATCCGCTTGTGTGGCCTGAGGTGACGGATTTCCAAATCGACCGTGCCGTGCAGAACGGCATGATTCCCCGCCACTATATGGTGGAAGATGCCACCAAACGCCTCTCCGGCTACGTGAAGGTCTATCTCGATGAGGAAATCCGGGAAGAGGGCGAGGTGAGGGAGCTCGACGCCTTTGAACGGTTTATGGAGGTCGCCGCCATTTCCGACGGGGAAATGCTGAACTATTCCAATATTGCCGCTGATTGTGGCGTGTCGGCCAAAACAGTCAAATCATACTTCCAGATCCTTTACGATACGCTTATCGGGTACGAGATTCCCGCATTCAGGAAAGAAATCAAGCGGAAGATTGTCCAAGCTCCCCGCTTCTACTATTTTGACGTCGGACTCGCCAACTACCTCATGGGCCGGCACTCGTTGAGGCGCGGCACCGACGATTACGGCCACGCCTTCGAACATTACGTGCTGCAAGAAATCATCGCCTACAAAGGCTACAATGACAAGCGTGACGTCATTTCCTATTGGCACACCTACGACCAAAAGGAGGTGGACGTTGTCATCGGGGACGCGAAGGTGGCCATCGAGATCAAATCGACAGAGCACGTGGAGACCAAGCACAAGAAAGGGCTTAAAGCTTTCCATGAGGAACATCCGGATTGCCGCTTGATCCTCGTTTCCCTTGACCCCATCACTCGCCGGTCCGGCGACACAGAACTCGTCTATGTCCTGGACTTCCTGAAGATGCTTTGGGATGGTGAGATATTCTGATGTGAGTCATTATACAATTGTGTCCATTTAACCGTAGAGTGACAATTCCCCCGCAAAATAGCCATTTATAGTGATTCCTATCTAACAGAAAATGTGCATTTTTGCGGCTTGAAAGATTAATGTCATGAATGCCATAATCATCGGAATACTGCTGCCGCTGTATTTCCGCCTTCTTATTTCACCCCTTTGAACTCGAAGCCCGCCTGCTCCACGGCTTTGCGGATGTCGTTCTCGCTTGCGGTGCCCGTGACCACAAGCGTGTTGGCGGCCGGGGTGGCCTCGCAGGTCTCAACGCCTTTCAACTTGCCCACCGACTGCTCGACGGCGGCCTTGCAGTGGTTGCAGTGCATACCCTCGACGGCATAAACCACCGTCCCGGCTTCGGTTTTCTGTTTCTTGAATTTGTCAAAGAATTTCATACCCACCGCCCCTTTCGAGGCACCCTCGTTCTTGAGCCCGACGGCCGTAGGGATAACCCCGCACGAGCAAAGCGGCAGCGGGATGCCCAACAATGCCGCCCACAGCACGGAAAGCTTGTTGTCGCGCGACAGATACTTGGCATAGAACCGCTTCGGCACGAACACGTGCAGGACTCCGGCAATGAGGAATCCTAACAGCAGATAGGGGCTCATGGCGTTGAGCACAGACAGAAACGATAGCAAAAAATTACCGATGCTCATATCACTTCATTGCTTAGCTGCAAAATTCCGCAACCCAAGCTTTTCGCCTGAATTTGTGCCAATGACTACTCCAACCGTCCAAACTTCATTTCCTCCCCTTGTTTGTCGTACTGCTTGCGCTTGCCGATGGGAGGCTCCGTGAGGGTGATGCGCACCACGGCCGTCCGTTCGAGGCTGCGGACAATGGCAGCATCGAAAGCGTCCATGTGCTTGGGGAGGAACCGTTGGCAGATGACCCGCAGACCTTCGATCTTCTCTTCGCGGTCGGTCACCATCTCTGCCTTTCCAACGGCAGTTGCTGATTTGTACTGCAGCGTGAAATTGCCGTCTTTCGGACCAACGGTAGGCGCACATTTCGTGACGGCCGACAGGAAGACCGTCGGACAGTGTGCTATGCAGTCGAGCTTTTCGCCCTCCAAGGCACAATGGAAATAGAACGTCCTCTCATCTGTCCGCGCCAACGACAGGGGTAATCCGTAGGGTGTTCCATCGGGACGGATGAAACTGACTGTCACGTATGGAGCCTTGTCCAACACCTCCAATGCAAAGGTGGCATCCATTTGGCGGCTTGATTTTCTCATATAATTATACTGTTTTCTCTATAGGAATAGCATTTTATTAAAACCTTGCCAGCATCATCCGTGAAACTGGAGATGCTGGACAAAGGTTTACTGATTAAAGATGTGAAAGGTTACATGAAACCTTAGATACCGAACAACTTCATGTCCTCTTCTACCGTGCTGATTCCGCCTATACCGAAGTTCTCGACGAGCACATTGGCCACATTGGGCGAGAGGAATGCGGGTAAGGTCGGGCCAAGGTGGATGTTCTTCACACCAAGGCTCAGCAGGGCCAGCAGCACAATGACGGCCTTCTGCTCGTACCACGCGATGTTATAGGCGATGGGCAGTTGGTTCACATCGTCCAAGCCGAACACCTCTTTGAGTTTCAAGGCGATGAGGGCTAACGAGTAACTGTCGTTGCACTGGCCGGCGTCCAACACGCGCGGGATGCCACCGATGTCGCCCAAGGCGAGCTTGTTGTACTTGTATTTGGCGCAACCCGCAGTGAGGATGACACAATCCTTGGGCAAGGCTTTGGCAAATTCGGTATAGTATTCGCGGCTCTTCATACGACCGTCGCAACCCGCCATCACCACGAACTTGCGGATGGCACCGCTCTTCACGGCCTCCACCACCTTGTCGGCGAGGGCAAACACCTGCTCGTGCGCAAAACCGCCCACAATCTTGCCCGTCTCAATCTCCTTCGGGGCCTGACAGGTCTTGGCTAATGTGATGATTTCGCTGAAGTCTTTCTTGCCGTTGGCATCGGCGGGGATGTGCTTCCAACCCGGGAATCCCGTGCTGTTGGTGGTGAACACGCGGTCTTTGTAGGTGGCGCTGCCGGTTGGCGGCACAATGCAGTTGGTGGTGAACAAAATAGGACCGTTGAAGGCTTCAAACTCCTCGCGCTGTTTCCACCAGGCGTTGCCGTAGTTGCCTTTCAAGTGGCTGTATTTCTTGAGTTTCGGATAATAATGCGCAGGCAGCATTTCGCTGTGGGTGTAGATGTCGATGCCCGCGTCTTTGCTCTGTTCCAGCAGTTGCTCGATGTCGTTCAGATCATGTCCGCTGATGAGGATACCCGGACGGTTGCCCACTCCGATGTTCACTTCTGTGATTTCGGGGTTGCCGAAAGCGGTGGTGTTGGCTTTGTCGAGCAGGGCCATTGCCTTCACGCCCCATTCGCCAGTCTTCAGCGCAAGGGCGGTGAGCTCGTTGGCATCGTTGCAGGTGACAAGCTGTCCGAGGGTTTGCAGGATAAACTCGTTGATATCGCTATCAACCTGACCAAGGCGTGCGGCGTGCTCCAGGTAGGCGGCCATGCCTTTGAGTCCATACATAGTCAACTCTTTCAGCGAGCGAATGTCCTCGTTGGTTTCGGCCAGCACGCCAACGGTTTGGGCTTTCTCGTCGTATTGTTCACGGGTGCCGTTCCATTCCAGCACATCGAGTTTCGGCAGCTCAATGCCTTGCTTGTTGGTCACGCGGTCTTTGAACATGTCGCGCAGTTCCAAACCCTTGTCAATGCGGGCGTAGATGCTCTCCATATCGAAGTTGGCGTTGGTGATGGTGCAGAAGAGCGCGTCGTTCACAAAGGCGTGGATGCTCTTGCGGAAGTCGCAGTAGTCGTGTCCGCAGCCGTGTTGGTGATGGTTGGCGATGACACCTAATCCTTTAAGGACATAAATCAGCAGGTCTTGGGCGTGGGCCACTTGCGGGGTCTTTCCGCATACTCCTGAAATCTTGCAGCCGGCGCAACCGGCGGTTTCCTGACACTGGAAACAAAACATTTTCTCGTTCATAATGTATAAGGTTTAAGTTAATACTGAATTCTGGTGGCAAAAATACAACCGCCCCACAACGTGAAGCGTAACATTTGTTACCAGACGCATTTTTTTTGTTATTTTTGCCGAAAATTATGGGTATGGAGGAACTGAAACGAATCAAGCTCTTTGCAAAATGCGGCGACGAGGCCTTGGAATGGCTGTTGAACCAGCCTTGCCGCCGGCAGGAATACCCGGCCGGAAGGCGCATGTTCAACCCCGGCGACCCATGTCGGGCGTTGATGGTGCTTGTGGAGGGTCAGGCCGAATCGCGGATGATGGGCGAGGAGGGGCGCGAACTGCTTGTTGACCGCCTGAAAGCCCCGATGCTGCTGGCACCGGTGTTCCTTTTTGCTACCCCCAACATCATTCCCGTTGAAGTTACCGCAGTTACGGACTGCGTCGTGTGGCACATCAACCGCGAAGCTTTCTTCGAGTTCATGCAGCAAGAGCCGACCGTTCTCCGTGCCTTCTTGGAAGAGCTTTCCGCAAAAGGTCATTTCCTGAGCGGCAAGATGCGCTCTTTTGCGGTAAAGGGACTGAAAAACCGTGTCGTCGAATATCTTGAGACGAATGGCAGCATCACCTCTGTGGCCGATGTCGCCCAGCAATTAGGCGCCACAAGGCCCTCGCTCAGCCGCGTGCTTTCTGACATGATGGACGAAGGGCTTGTGGTTAAGGATGGGAAGGGATACAGGAAGGCTTAGGGAATAAACGCAACTGTCACATCTCCGCCGTGAACGACTGCTCGCAGGTTTGCGGGTGGTTGAGACCAGGGAGGATGTCGAACATAACATCACCTCAAAGGCACGAAAATCCTTGCAGCACTCATTATCAGTGTAATACCAAATTATTTGTGTTTGAACCCCTATTGCTCATCTACCTTTTTCAAGCACACACCCATTCTCCCCGTGGTAGATCATCTGGCGGGTCATCCCGCCGTCGATGCAGATATTCTCGCCGGTGACGACGGCGATTTTGTTGTTGAAATCCATATCTATAATCCGTTAAAAGTACTCATACCTCTGTGAGCAGAAATCCCATATAGAAGGGAAGAGTGAGTAGCTGCCCATCACGTCCAACGTTATAATCGCCCAACTTGATAGCATCCGTGACGTGATAGACTTCCGGATGTTTCAATATGGTTTTGGTGCTTTTCACATTCCCCGACGACGCTTTCACTTCCAGCAATGTGCATTTTCCTTTATACCGGATGACAAAATCCACTTCCAACCCCGAATCTTTATGAAAATAGTAGAGTTTTCTGCCCATTTTGGACAATATGTCTGCCATAATATTCTCATAGATGGCACCTTTGTAACCCAACAAGTTCCCTTTCAACACATCTGCTTGGGTTCCATATTCCAGCATAGATAAAAACAGACCGGTGTCCTGCATATACACCTTAAAGACATCCTCCTTGGCGTTTCCGTCCAAGGGGAGTTCTGTTACAGACAGATTATAGCAGCGTTTTGCAATTCCGGCATCCTCAATCCATTGCAAACTCTCATAATATTGGGTCGCCCGGCCACCCTTCTTTATCACAGAATATTGAAATTTCTTGTTTTCTTTGCTCAGTTGTTTGGGAATGGATTCGAAGCACTCCCGGATACGGTTTTTGAAAGAATCATCCGCATACTTGACCATATCATCCTTATATTCGTCAATAATACCGCGTTGAACATCAACCACTTGTGATATGTCGTGCGTGGAAATGAATGTGTTTACCGCCTCGGGCATTCCTCCTACGACCGCATATTGCCTGAGTAGATCGCTCATCCTTTTATGTATGGCCGCTGTCACTGGTGTTTCTGTTTCCAAATGTTTTTTCAACAAGGCGATAATTTCTTCACTTATCCCGTTTGCCCATAAAAATTCTTCAAAATCAAGAGGATACATCTCCACAATGGTCTCATAACCGACAGGAACAGACGAACCCTTGTCCTTTTCTTTGTTCTTGTTTTTGCTCCCATAACCTTTAACTCCCAATAACGACCCTGTACAAATGACATCATAGCGGCCGTCCATTTTGAAATATTTCAATGAAGTCCTCGCTTCTGGACAATCCTGAAGTTCATCAAAAATCAGGCAAGTCTTGTTAGGGATAAACTTCGCATTTTCAATTATGGCAGACAAGTTCATAATGATGGTGTCCACTGTTTTGGCACCATAAAAGGCCTCCTTGAAATCAGGATTCTCCACAAAATCCACATATACAAAATGGTTGTAGTGCGTCTTTGCGAACTGTTGAACGGAGTAAGTTTTACCACATTGCCTTACACCTTTGATTACCAAAGGTTTATGATTGCTATTCCTTTTCCATTCTTCCAAATAGGATTCAATCTTTCTTCTTAACATGACATTTTTTCAAACGAGTTTCGACGGCAAAGATACACTTTTTCAAGGGACTTTTTGTTAATGTAATACACTTTTTCAGGGGAGATTTTTGTATATACCTGAGAATATGCATGTTGTGAATTAGAAAAATATTCAGCCGCCATCATTTCCACCATTGGGGTTCCTATTTGACAGGAAATGTGCATTTTTGCAGCGTGAAAGATTAATGTCATGAATGCCATAATCATCGGAATACTGCTGCCGCTGTATTTCCGCCTTCCTATTTCACCCCTTTGAACTCGAAACCCGCCTGCTCCACGGCTTTGCGGATGTCGTTCTCGCTCGCAGTGCCCGTGACCACAAGCGTGTTGGCGGCCGGTGTGGCCTCGCAGGTCTCAACGCCTTTCAACTTGCCCACCGACTGCTCGACGGCGGCCTTGCAGTGGTTGCAGTGCATGCCCTCGACGGTATAAACCACCGTCCCGGCTTCGGTTTTCTGTTTCTTGAATTTGTCAAAGAATTTCATACCCAATGCAATTATGATGAATAAAACTAATAATGACGAACATACGATTTGGAACACGCTGGGCGCGGCGGCCTCGGTGTGACAACAAGCACCGTGCATTCCGCAACTTTCGGACATGCCGACGACATTGATGCCGAAAGCGTTGATCAGCAGTCCGAAGAGGATGGAGAAGCCCACGATGGTGAGCAGATAAATCCACGTGAAACGGCTGCCCATCGACTTTTTCACCACGAGGATGGAGGCGATGTTGACCGCCGGACCGGCCATCAGCATCACCAAGGCGGCGCCGGGCGAGAGGCCTTTCATCATCAGGGCCGCCGCCACGGGAATGCTGCCGGTGGAGCAGATGTACATCGGCACCGCCACCGCCAGGATGACCAACATCTGCAACAACGGCTGGCTCCCGAAAGAGAGGAAGAACTCGTCGGGCACGGCCACATTGATGAGGGCGGCCACCAACAGCCCGATGACCAATCGCAGCCCGATGTCCTGAATCATGTCGAAGTAGGCGTACTTGAGCACGCGCCATAGCCGGTTGCCGCTTTCCACTTTGCAGGTTGTTTCAGAGACCTGTCCGCCATCGTCGGCATTCACGAAACGGTTCACCAGAAAGCCGCCGCAGATGCCAGTGACCAGTGCGGCCACGGGGCGCACGATGGCGAAGCCCAGCCCCATCAGCGAGAAGGTGGCCAAGATGGAGTCGATGCCCGTCTGCGGTGTGGCGATGAGGAACGAGGCCACCGCGCCTTTCGAGGCACCCTCGTTCTTGAGTCCGACGGCCGTGGGGATAACCCCGCACGAGCAAAGCGGCAGCGGGATGCCCAACAATGCCGCCCACAGCACGGAAAGCTTGTTGTCGCGCGACAGATACTTGGCATAGAACCGCTTCGGCACGAACACATGCAGGACTCCGGCAATGAGAAATCCCAACAGCAGATAGGGGCTCATGGCGTTGAGCACCGCAAGGAACGATACAAGAAGGCTGTGTGTATGCATTTTATTGTCAATGAGTTATCTTAAAATTGGTGCCATTTTTTTATGTGGCAAAGATAAACATTATTGAGTGGAAATGAATCCCCACTTTTGGTGATTTTGATATAAAAAAGGTTTTTTTCTCAACCCAAAATCACACGATGGCCAAATGGCGGGGCACTTTCCGAAACCTCTGTGCGCACGCGGTCGTCATCAGACAAGGAAAAAAGTGTATTTTTGCATTCTGAACAAGGTGAATGTTTTAGAAATTTTACTATGAAAAAGATTGTTCTGCTTCTGACGATTGTAGTTGCGTTTGTGCAGCCAATCTGGGCGCAGCAGCGTGACCGCCGCGCAGACCTGAAAATACAATGCGGTTATCATATTGATGTCTCTTCTACTGGCCAATTGTGGATCGCCGACCGTTGCGGACACATCTGGGTGGCCGACAGCATAGGCGCCACTTGGCGAACTGCATTGCGCCCTGCTGACGAAGAATTTCTTTCAGGTGTAACTTTTGAACAAGTAGCCGCCTTCGGTTCCCAAACTGCGGTGGCCGCCGGTTACCTGCAACCCGGCGGTTTTGTGTATCGCACTGCGGATGGCGGACATCACTGGGATACCCTGTCGGTGGATCCGCATTTGGTTTGGGTGCGCGGCTTCTGCTATCATCCCGATGGTAAACTATGGATGGCTTCAGCCAGCGGACGCAATTTTGAGAGCTTGTCCTATAGCGAGGATGAAGGCCGCACCTTTACCAGCCTGAAGCTCACATTTGTCAGTCCAACGAACCAAGAAGACGGCATTCATGCACTTTTTATGACCAATGCCACCAACGGTTTTGCCGGAACCTATGATAACAGGCTTTATTATACCGATAACAATTGGCATACAGTCAAACAGATTGAAACTCCGTTGGACCAAAACCTTTTAGAGAATAACAACTATCAGGACACTTGGATTAATCGCATCCGGCTTTGGAAACAATGGCTTATCGTCACGGAGAGCGGAACGACAGCATACACCGAATTCGGCCTCGAACCTCACTGGCAATCCCTGCCCTTACCTGTAGCTTCATACGAGGTTGATCCAATTTTGGATAAACTTTGGGTAATCACTAAAGACGGACAGTTGGTACTGATGGAGGATATGGAACACTGGCAGGTTGTCAAAGACGGTTGCCAATCCGTATACAGCATCTGCAGCACGCTCAATGGGCAGGCCTATCTCAGCACTCCCGACGGCGTGGTGCGCGTGTCCCCTGATGGTCGGGCGGACACTTGCGGTTTCTTTACCACCGAAAGGACGTTGGAGGATGACTTCAACGCTCTTCTTGAAAAATATACAAAATATGGAGCCAGTGCCGAAAAAGTCCTCCCTACTATTCGCCATGGGGGGCGTTTGTGGCGCACCGACGGCAACAGTATCTACCTTCAAGATGCTGAGGGCTGGTATAGATTGACAAAACCATTGAGAATCAATAAGATGATGCCTGATTTTAACCATAATGACCGCATCGTCATTTTGTGCTATGGAGAAGAATTATATAGTGTTGACACCTTTGGGCGTGTCAAGCCCTACAGTTACCAGAACCCGACAGCGACTTTCGTGCAGAGCGGTCTGGAGAGCGTGACCATCAACACCTACAATGGCGGTTGCTTCCACTATAAGAATCACATGGTGAGCTATACTCGGAATGGAAACCTCTTGAGAGAAGAAAAGAATACTGTGGAGGATGCGCCCCACACCGCCCGCTGTTTCGAAGCCGACAGTATCGAGCAAGCGTTGCTGCGCTTGGGCGAGTGCTATGCCCTGTTCCCATCGCCCAAAGACTTTGGCCTGCGAGAAGGTGAGGTGAATCTGGAAGAGGTGTTTAACCAGAGTAGCGGGTGCACCTCCTATAGCGGTTATACGGTCACTTTTGTCAACCGTAACGGCGATACGCTTACGATGGAAGGCAGCAGTGATGCCGACTGCGGTGACTATTTCCCTTGGCTGTTGCCGATGAATGTCAGTTGGCGAGAAGCTGCTTTCGTCTCTTACCAACCTGTGCTGTGGAAGGCTTTGCGTCCTATGATGCCCGACAATATGATGTTGCGCGAGCATTTGAGTGGTCTCAACGTTTTGCGCCCCGGCGACTTGCTTTTCTTCCGCGATACGGAAGGGATGGGAGCTGCGGTGAAAGAAAGCACCGGGCAATATACGCATGTGGCGCTTGTGGAGAGCGTGGGGGATACCGTTTGGATCATCGATGCCACCCCGAAACACGGCGTTTCCAGACGACCTTATCTGTATTCGTATAATCAGTCCGCTCCCGATATCTTTCGACCAGAGTTTACCATATTCGATTTGGATTCTGTGCTGATTCGCGCCCGTTCTTTCATAGGACAGCCTTACGACGAAGCCTTCCTGCCCGACAATGGCGCGCTGTACTGCTCTGAATTGATTTACGAGTGCTTTCTTAACGACGACAGCTACGAATCGGGGAGTGACCGACATCTTTTCAAAGCAGCTCCGATGAATTGGCGCGATGCCGACGGAAACTTGCCCAAATACTGGGTGAAGCATTTCAAAAAGCTCAAGATGCCCGTGCCGGAAGGGGTGATGGGCACCAATCCCACAGCTCTGAGCCGGTCGCCGCTGCTGAGGAAACTGTAGCAGCCGCTTTCCGTGCCCGCATCAGTGTAAGAGATCACCTATCTTTCCCCCGCAAACCGTTTCAGCGCCTCCTCGGGCTTCGCCGGACGGATGTTGAAACTATTGCTCATAAACCGCACCATTTCTTGGCAACCTCGACGCGCATTTTGTCGTCGTTCTTTATTGTGGCGATGCGAGCCTCACAGGTCTCGCAGTTGATGCCACAGCAGGCAATCATTTTATTCATCGCTTGTACTATTTTCTGCTTTCAACCCCGTCAGGTCGAATTTGTAAACGTGGTCTGCTACTGGCTGTTGCTCCAAGAAAGCAATCATGTAGATGGGGAGGTAAGCGACTTGCTCTTTCACTTGCACATTTTCGTTGCAGAACACATAGGCCTGCGGGATGTCGTATTCTGGATTATCCATCACGTTGGAAAGGGCGTTGTGTCGTGCATAGTCCTTCCCGGATTTCACCTCTATCGGAAGCACACGGTTGTCATATTCAAGAACAAAATCCAGTTCGCCTTGCTTCTTGCTGTTGAAAAAGTACAGGAAATGATTTTGTGCGAAGCCGTGGGCATAGAGTTCCTGAGCCACGAGATTTTCGAACACAGCTCCGTAGTTTATGTTGGCGTCCTTGCTGAGCAGCCGTGTTTGGATGTTGCCACCGTACATGGCGGCGAGGAGACCGACATCGTTCAAAAACAGTTTGAAAAGGTTGCGCTGCTTGTTCAACAGCAGGGGAACGCGAGGTTCCTCGACATTGTAGGTTGGGATGGCCACTCCGGCATCTTTCAGCCACAGGAAGCTATTTTCGTACTTGTTAAAACGGGCTTTCTCGTTGAGCTCTTTCAGGATGAAACGCTTGTTTTTGGCGTTGAGTTCTGAGGGGATAAGGTCGTAGATTTCCTCTATCTGCAACTTGTGTTCAGCAGCATACTGCGTGAAGTCTTTTTTGTAGGTGCGGATGATGCCCCGTTGCTCCTCATACACCTTGCGGAGGTTGTTGGTGTCGAGGTATTTCTGAACAACCGCAGGCATTCCCCCGACGATAAGATAGAGCCGCAGGGCATCCAGCATCCGTTGGTGGACAAAGTCGTCAACGGGACTTTTTTTCTCAAAGCATTCGCGCAGATGGTCAACAACCTCGTCACTTACCCCGATGGCCTTGAAAAACTCCAGCAGGTCGAGCGGATACATCTCGATCTCGTCCATATAGCCAACTGGCACACTGCGCAGGTCGTTGAGCTCCACCCCAAGCAGGGAACCGCTCATCACGTATTTGTAACTTCCTTCCTCTACAAGGAACTTGATAGCTGTGACAATCTCCTTGCATCGCTGCACCTCGTCGAAGAATATCAAGGTCTTGCCCGGCACCAGCGGCTTTCGGGTGAGGGCAGACAGGCGCATAAGCAGGTCTTTGGCCCCTTTCTGCGCATTGAAGAGTTCGATGGCTTCGGGCTGTTCAATAAAATTGATTTCCACGACATTGTCAAAACATTCCTTGCCAATTTGGCGGATGATAAAGGTCTTTCCCACCTGACGGGCACCTGTCACCAAAAGGGCGCGGCGGTCATTGAGGAAGAAGTTGCGTATCTGCTTATCTACTTTGCGTTCAACCATAATCCAATAATTGTTTTACGCGGCAAAAATACACTATTTCTTTTACATGGCAAAATGAATTTACATTTTTCCAACATGATTTTATGTGTAATATTACACTTTTCCAACATAAAAATTGTCAATATTTTACACTTTTCCAACTTTTGTGTACCAGCTCTAAAAAGTGGACACGAAAAGAACATGGGTATTGAATATTTCTCTATTTTTGCGGTTTGAATTGATATTCAATGAGGTCTATGGAAAAAATATTCATGTTGTGGCTGATCATTGTCACCTTGATTCCGATTGAGGGCACATTCGCGCAAAGTGACGGGGGCAAGAAAACCGAATACATTTCCGAAAACCCTTACAAGGAATATGACATTGGGTACGATTGTATTCTTTCTTCTTACTATTATGATCATCTGAACATCTCACTGAACGGAACGGTCAAGTCGGTGGTGCAAACCGAAATGCCCGTTTCCTTATTGAAAAAAAACAATTCTTCAGAGAAAGTTTATGTCCGCCAGCAAATATGGAAGTTTTCCCCAACGGGGCAGTTGTATCTTTGCCATATCAACAAGACCGCCCTAAAGGATATTTTAGATTACGATGTCAACGATGACAAAACCCTGTCGGGCGACAATTTTGACTCCACAGACACGATCGCTTATTACAGCTTTAACTCTCTCGGTCAAATATGGATAGACATCAATGAAAACTCTAGTAGCAAAAAAACTTTCGAATATGACAATAACGGAAACTTGACAAAAGTGGCAACCTATTATTGGGACATTGATGTTCTGAGTGAGACGTTAATTACTCTAAATGATAATGGGAAGCCTGTGCGAGTGGAAGAAAGAAGAGACGGTGGAAAGAGTGTTGGTGTCGTTGACGCCTATTGCTATGATGAGCGAGGCAATCGGGTGGCGCACCAGATGAACAATTGCAACGTTGTGCAATGGATGGATTATTATGTGTATGACAGCTTGGACAATGTGATTTTCAGGGGTCGTTGTCAGGGTTACCGAGGGAACCATAACAGCTGCGAGTGCAAGAGATTTCAGAAGAATGAAGGGTATGAATATGATGACCAGCACAATATGATCCGCTCATATTCCATCGGGGACTGGAAACCCAGCGGATGTGACAATTATTACCAATACGACAGCGAAGGAAGAGAGATCGAGTCCAAGCATTATGATGTACGGGGTAAGCAACGCACTTTTGAACAACATATTCAAACCACCTACGATTCCGCCGGCAGAATGGTGAGGAGGGAGGCTTTGTTAGGGTTATTTCGGGTCAACGACCCCGTTTTCTCTTATACAAGAACGGCTGTTTTGGAAGAATGGGTGTATGACGAGTATGGCAATCTGGTGGAGCATGTCGTTTATGAAACAAAAGACAAACCATACAAGATTATCCGCTACCGATATAGCTACGACCCGCATGGCAATTGGGTGAAACGTGTGCAGTATGAAGGCGCCAGCGATGATTCGATGATACCAACGAAAATTACGGAGCGAAAGATTGAATATTACGAATAGCTGACAACGAAGGCGTTGGCAAATCAGATAGCTTTCGCGCTGTTTGTACTACAAGTGGGTTTCTCCCGCAAACCGTTTCAGCGCCTCCTCGTCGAGCCGCTGCACGGTCCACTCGTCCATCGGGATGGCTCCGATGCTGCGATAAACCTTCAGGGCGGGCTCGTTCCAGTCGAGGCAGATCCACTCCATGCGGCCGCATTTGCGCTCCACGGCGAGGTCGGCCAAATGTTTCAATAGGGCTTTGCCGTAGCCGCGGCCGCGTTTTTCGGGTAGAATGAAAAGATCTTCAAGATAGAGTCCCTTGCGCCCCACGAAGGTGGAGAAGTTGTGAAAAAAGAGGGCGAAGCCGACCACCACACCGTCCTCTTCGGCGAAGACCACCTCGGCGGAATGCTCCACAAACAGAGAATGATAGATGGTGGCCTCATCGGCTACCACCTCGTTGGCGCATTTCTCATAGACGGCCAACTTTTTGATGAATTCCAGAACGAGGCCCGCCTCTTCGGGCTTCGCCGGACGAATGCTGAAACTATTGCTCATAAACCTTAATTTTGTAATACCGTTTCCTGATTATTACCAACCGCACCAGCCAAATCGCAAAAAAGAGATTGGAAAGAATCTTGTAGAGTAGAGGCATCGTAACGAACAATGAGATAATCCAAAGCACTAAGTCAATGTCGAACAGGATGTTCCATAGTCGCTCGCGGTCGTGGAACTCGCAGACAATCACCTCGTTTTTCGGCACTTCTACTTGAGTTGTGGAAGAGAGCGACAGGTCGATGCTCTTGCCGCTTTTGCCCAAACGCAGTGGACCGCCGAACTGCACTCTCAGACTGTAACTTCCCGGTGGGACCTCAATGCATGCGTCGTTATCCTTCATCATCCCTGCGAAATAGCCGTTGATGAAGACGGCGTGCGGCAGCTTCGGCTCGTACCAGTGGCGGATATGACGGACTATTAGCATAATTCTAAAAAATGAATGTCATAAAACGTTTTCTCTGTTTTATGTTAGGTTGATCAAGAATGTCACCGCATCCAGCCTTCCATGCGATAGATTTTCTCCATCAACTTTTGGGGTTTACCTCCTGTCGGTTTGTGCCACACCTCAACACGTACGGCGTAGTAGTCCCCCCAATCGCCTTCGTAAATGGTGAACTCTGTGGGAGAGACCACTTGACCGAACTCGTTGTGCCCCAACACCTTTGTTGTTGTTGTGGATTTCAATCGCGATGTGGAGAGTTCGGTGCCTTTCGTTGCTTCGAAGCAGCGCAGATATACTTCACCATCGCTGAGGGCCGGCCAGTAGAAAGCGTAATGATATATTCCACCTTGTTCGCCATTCCATATCTGTAGCCATGAGTTGGAGTCGGTACTGTCGATGTCAACGGGTGTGAATAGGAATCCATCGGTGGCATTCCATCTGCAATTGGTGTCTGTAATCGGAATGTTCACCTCCATTCCTTCTGGAATGGCATGTTTTTTGCCAAAATTATCAGGTATCGAAAGGATAAACATATTGACAATCGGAATACCAACAAAGAAGAGAAAGGAAACCGCACCTGAAAAAAATGCTCCCACAGCACGCCACCATCGTTTTTCAATCAAAAATATCACAAAAACCGGCAACTGAAGGAGAAGTGTAATGGTTGAAAGTCCACAAATGATGAGCATGATGGTGATATTCCAATCCGAAGCAAACAGAGAGACAATACTGAGAAGTACCGTTGCCAAAGGGAACAGCCACCAAAAACGAACAATCCAATTGTTGAAGGACGCTTTTGACATAGTGATTCGCGACGGTCTATTTCAGCTTCATCCCGTCCTTGAAGGCTTCGCCAACGCGCTGGGAGACAAGGTAGTAGCCGTGAGTGTAGGGGTCGAAGGCGATGGCCTTCAGGGCGTTGATATCCACTTTGCCGTCCTTCATCTTGTCGCCCTCTACGGAAGTTTGCAGCACCTTGCCGATGACGCCGAGACCTGTATCATCACCTTGGTATTCAATGAATTCGCACTCCATCGCGATGGGCAATTCGTTGATCACGGGAGCATCCACCAATGAAGATTGGGTGGCGGTGAGGCCGCTCTTGGCGAACTTGTCTTTCTCCTTGTGGCCTGACACTACGCCGAAAAAGTCGGCCTCTACCACGTGGTCGGCATCGGCGATGTGGACCACAAAGCCCTTGCGTTGCTTGATGTTCTCCACCGTCTTGTGGGTTTCGGTGAGGTTGAGGGCCACGCGGTCGCGGTCGAGCATCGTGCCCCAGGCGGCGTTCATCACGTCAATGGTGCCGTCTTCGTTGTATGTGGCGACGAGCAAAACGGGCATCGGGAAAATGGCTTCGGTTGTTTTAATCGGCTGTTTCATAATTGATTGTGTTTTAGTTTGTTATTACTTGGAGTGTTTTTTCGAATTAAAAGTGCAAAGATAGAAAATCTGTCGATAAAAACACACGACAATTGTCAGCGAGATTTCCCCATCCGCGCCAGCATCTTGATGCCATACACCGGCCAGTAGGGTACCTTCTCGATGCCCGTGCGCACCCGCGGAATGTCCAACAGCAGGAACGCCATCGTCATAAAGCCCGCCGCCCAAATTATCTGCCCGAAAATCTGCTTCAGCGTCACCGACATCATCGAATGGAGGTAGTAGCCGTTCATGAACCCGTTCATATCGAACTGCTGCATGTCCACACCCGTCAACGTCAGGTACGAGCCGTATCGCGACATGTTGTCGGCCATGAAGTGCTGAAACAACGAGGTGTAGAGTCCGTAGCCCGAGGCACCGGCGAGGTACATGTGAATCACATTGAAGATGAACAAGGACATGAAGAAGTGCTCCAGCTCGTGCACCGACTCGTGCAGCGACCACATCAGCGACACCGCGAGCACCGCGTAGGCGCACCCCCGAAACACCAACGCCCATCGATAAGCAGTAATCGGCACATTAACATCCATCTTGAAGTACATCCACAGCGCGTACGCCGTGATGAATCCGAAGCCGATGGCGAAGAGTTTCCATACTTTCCATTTTCGGTGTCCGAGCCAGAAAAGGGTAATGACTACACCGGCATATACGCCCGGCAACGACCACAGGCACAGTCCCGTCTTGGTGTGTTCCTCCAACCCGCGCACCTCGTTCCAGTAAATCTCCTCCAACGTGTGCTCCGCACCGAGCAGCACCTCCGCTACCACAGTAACCAAGAGTATGGGAATCACATTTTTGTATCGAAAAATTTCCAACGAGATGTACGGCTTCTCCACCGTCTTGAGACGGTAGAGGGTGAACGCCAGCAGGATGAGCGCGAGGGCGACAATCCAGCGCAGGCGGGGCGACTGGAACCACATCAGGTAGTCGCCATAGACAAGGAAGTAGCTGACCATCAGCATCAGCACGCTCATCAGCAGCCCGGTGGTGATGTCGATGCCCTTGAGCGACATCCGCTGCGGCATCGGGCAGAAGGGCTTGCAAAGGGTGAGCTGCACGAGGACGATGAAACACATCGTGCCGATGGTGAGCACGTGCATCATCTGCCACGGGAGGTGGAAGGCAACCACCGCCGCAAGCCACGCGCTGCCTGTGATGGCGGTGAGCAGAACGATGTGCAACACGGGGAAGAAGACCCCGAAGTCGCGCGGCGGCGTGATCCACAGCTGGATGTTGCTCATACACTCGAAGGTGCCTTGTATCTTCGCGATGCCAGCAATGAAGCAGACGGGCAGGAGAATGGCCATATTGGTGGTGCTCATCGTGATGAAATTGCAGATGCCGATCACCGCCGCCGCGCCGCAGAGCAGCTGCTGGTTGGTGAAGCGGAACTTCATCCGGAAGAGCATCGGAAACCAGACCGCCATACCCGCCAAGCCAGTGTAGAGCAGCATCAGCAGGTCCTCGATCATCAGGTTGGTGGTGCCGCGAACCGCTTCCAGCGCGCCGAGATAGACCCCGCCGGAGAACTGGATGCACATCACCTGCACGAGGTAAATCCACGGTTGGATACGCTGCGGCACGAATGCCCGGAACATGGGCATCACGAAGGGATGACACGACTGTTTCATAACGGCTTAGTATTTTACCTCACACTCCACACTGTAGCCCGCCTTGAGCCGCTTCAGTTCTTCGGCGCTATTCTCGTTGAGGGCGATGCGGACGGTGAGCCGCTGCTCCACCTTGACGAAGTTGCCGGTGGCGTTATCGACGGGCAACAGCGAAAAAGCGCTGCCGGTGGCGTCGGACAGCCTCTCCACACGGCCTTTGTACTTGTGGCCGGGAATGGCATCCACCACGATGTTGACCTCCGCACCATCCTTGATATGGGGCAGTTGGCTTTCACGATAGTTGGCCTCCACCCATTTCTGGTTCTCATCGACGATGCTGACGAGCGTCTGCCCCGGGTTGACCAGCTCGCCGACGTTGATGTCGCGTGCGCCGACCACACCCGAGTGGGTGGCGATAATGTAGCAGTACGAGAGGTTGAGTTCCGCCAGCTCGACTGCCGCCTGCGCCAATTTCACCGCCGCTTCGGAGGCGGAACGGCCGTAGCCCTGCTCGTCGGCAACATTCTGCTGCATATCAATGGTATGGCAGATCTGGTCATAGCGGGCCTTGGCGGCAAGGTAGGCGGTGTGGGTCTGGTCGTACTGGTGTTGCGAAACGCCGCCAACACGCAATAATTGCTCATAGCGCACGTCATCACGCTGTAAATTCTCCATATTCACACGAGCCTCTTCTTTCAGCGAGTGTGTGGCGTTGATGTTGCTGGCGGCGCTGAGCACCGACGATCCCGCCTGTTTGCTCTGCTGTTGGGCGCGGGCAAGGTCGCTGCGGGCTTGCGCGAGACGAAGTTTGTACTCGCTGTCCTCCAGGATGACGAGCGTGTCGCCCTCGTTGACGTGCTGGTATGCCTCGAAGCGGATTTCGCGGATGAATCCCTGCACGCGGGTGTTCTGCGGAGCAATGTACTGGCACACGCGGGCGTTGTCGGTGTATTCCACG
The DNA here is from genome assembly GCA_017506175.1 of Bacteroidales bacterium. Classification (GTDB taxonomy): domain Bacteria; phylum Bacteroidota; class Bacteroidia; order Bacteroidales; family WCHB1-69; genus UBA1756. Next base: position 23,784 of record JAFVNW010000087.1, read on the forward strand.
TGTCCGAAATGGGTGAATTGAAGCACCACGTAAACGACTCCCGCTACCAGAAGTAGGATGATGACGGCGTTGTAAATGTACGAACGGAGTTTGGTCTTTTCCATAATGGCAGTCCTATAATTTGTTAATAATCAGTGGAATATTATAGGGCTACCCCTCGCCTTTACCAAGGCTCAAAAACAGCTGCAAAAGTACGAAAATTTTTGTTTTGTGTGTTCCGGCGCAGGAGGCGACGCTTCCAAGCATCGTAAATAGCCGCCATCATTCCATTGGAGACAATCTCCACCCATTATCCCCGTGACAAATCATTTGGCGAGACATGCCGCCACTGATGTAGATGTTTTCGCTGGTGACGATGGCAACTTTGTTGTTGAAATCCATGTACTGATTCTTTTTAGAAAATCTCATGCATCCTATTCGGTATGCAAAACCCAAAGTGGCCTATTCCCCTGGAATAGAACTTATGTATTTGACGTTGTTCATTATGTTTTTTGTGGGCTATGATAGCTGACGGAATCACCCGGACATTCCTCCCAACATGGCCATAACTGCCATATTCATCACCTTTTTTATTAAACATAGAAAGCGGATATGGCCACTTTCCCCTCAGTCTCCAAAAAATACACTACGATTTGCCTCTTGGTTTTCTATTTCCACTTCATATTCGCCCCATTCGATTCGTTTCATATTGATAACATATTTCCCGATTTGATCTCCTTGCGGTCGAATGCCTTGTTCACATTGCCTGCGGAAATGGGCTTGCCCGCCTCACGAATGGTGTTTAAAACTTGTACTTTGATTATTTAATCAATTGAATAATAATACATTGAATTATTGTATGCAGTTAAATGCAAAAAAATCCAACTAATACTTCATTTCAACATTTTCTTAATCTGTTTTTCTGTAGCTTCGGGTAATAGGTGTTGCAGGTGTTTGAACATGCGTTGGTAGGATTCTTCCGGTGTGCGGGAGCAGCGACAAGCGTTCCTGCCTATCAACTGTTCGGGTGTGGTCAGCAGTGACAGTCCGAACCCGTATTCGCGGCCGTTTTTGTCGCGAGAATAGACGAAGTCTTCGGTTACAATGTAGCAGGCCATCTGTAGCTTGTTGACATAGTTGTCGAATTTGCCTCGCATTTTTGGGCCGGTCAGTCCGCATGCATCGCGCAGGTCGCGGGAAATCATGCTGCCATTCAAGCCAAGTGTGGCCAAGATGGCATCCTCAATGCTGCCTTCCTCAGGTTTTGGGGTTTGGTTACGCCGCCAGTTGCATAGGTCGGGCCACCAGTCGCGGCTGACGAAGCCTGCCTTGCCAGCGAAGAACTTGCCATAAACGCAGCCACTCTCCCGGATAACGTCGCCTTTCCACTGCCACAGTGGCCACTCCAAGCTGCCGTCGTCGAACTGCACAAAACGGCATTCCTCTGCCATCAGACTCTCGGCACAATAGCCTTGGATGCCACTCTCCAGCAAAGGAAGGAACCCCACCTGTTGGATGAAGTCAATCAGCTCTGGGCAGGAGTGTATCTCGCATCTGACATCGTGTGCGTTGTTAATGTTCCGATTAGCCATGAAATAGTCTGTGAAACTGCTCATGTTCAAAGAGTTATTTGATAATTGTGTCAAATATCATATCCTTGGGGCGAGTTCTGACACATCCAATTGTATGGTGCGAGGCACCCACTCTGAATAAACTTGTGCTGCTATTTTTCCGTCATTGCGGCTTATGGTGTGCAGGTACTTGAAAAGCGTACTATCCGTTTCGTCGGGCAGCCGTTGCAGTTGGCACAGTAGAGTGTCGCCAAGAAAGGTCTCTTTTAGCCAATGAATGGTGAGGCAGCGGATGGCGTAAGCGTCCATAAAATCCTCGTTGGCCGACTGCATGGCAATACTTACGTAAGCGCGGTTGTTGACGTGTTTGTTGAAATCGAGATCCATCGTGTTGACGCTGTGTTCTATCTGATGTACAGGTGTGCCGTTGGCAGGGAATCGCATCTTTTTGTGTGAGAGGGATGTCATTTCTGGTAGGACGGATATTTGCGAAGCCAAGGAGGTGTTGGGGGTGAGACGGTGTGCTTCCGTGTCCAACAGGGTCCAGCAGGCATAGCCATGAGCCACCTCCGTGCCGTTGGCCTTGTGTATGCGAAAATCCGTATATAGTCGCAAGGAACTCATTTCACTGTTCCAAACTGTCACGTCAATGTCGTCTGACCATAGCGCGGTCTGCGGCTCAAACCATGCGTTAAACTCAGTGACAACCCATAAAAGGTTTTGCTTGACCACATCGAAGGCAGCCAGATTCAGACAGGCCATGTGTCGTGCCCAGCAGTCTTGGAAATAGAGCAGTACAGCACTCGGGGTCATGCGGTAGCGCGTGTCCATATCCGCTGCCGTGATAGAATAACGATGTGTGTATTTAGTTAAATCTTTCATTTATTCCTTTTTATATTGTTTGTTCGTTTGGCTCGGTCCTTCAATGCGTTTGTCAAACGTGGGGATCATCTGTAGTATCTTCTCCTCATTTCCCATTTTCATAGCCACATCGTGAGGAGGACAATTGGGATTTGCTTTGCCTGCTTGAGCATGGCTTTCTCTTTTCTTGTCAGCGGAACGATGCGCTGGCGTATCGTATGTGTCGGCACTCCCGTCTTTTCCATGCGCAGCAGCGGCGTTACGATGTTGGTGTCTAAAAGTAATATTGGGGCAATGTCGCTTACCAGCTGATTGTCTTTTCCAATAAACACGAAGATCACGAGGTATTGCCGTCATTTATTTGTCAATCTCCACCAACTTGTACTTTTTCGTTCCCAAGCCGATTTTCTCAGCCCAGTCGATGGTGTGGGTGCCGTGCTGCTGGTTGATGCGAGAGAGCAGGTCGGTGGGGTCGTTGGTGGCGGTCACCTTCTGCTGGTTGATGATATCGACGCAGGCCTGGTCGAGGGCTACGGGGTCGGTGCTGGCGAGGATGCCGTAGTCCTCCAACTTCACGGGCTCGGGATGGTCCACACAGTCGCAGTCGATGCTCATGTTGTTCATCACGCTGATGTAGATGATGCCCTCCTTCTTCTGGAAGTAGTCGGTCACGGCTTGCGCGGCCGCGGCCATGCTCTCGAGGAAGCCGTCTTGGTCGCCAATGTACTCGGGGGTCCAGAGTTTCTCCATGTCGAGAACTTCCATTTTGCCGGCGGAGTGGATGTAGGCCTTGCCGTTCTGGCTGGCGCAGCCGATGCTGAGGTTCTTGAGCGCGCCGCCGTAGCCGCCCATGGGATGGCCTTTGAAGTGGTTGAGCGCGATCATGAAGTCGTAGTTGGCCATGTGGTTACCCACGATGTCGTACTTGATGTGCGAATCGTCTTTCACGGGAATGTGCATTTCGCCCTCCTCGTCCATGATATCAACCTTGAACAGCGGTTTGAAGCCGTGTTGTTCAATGATCTTCCAGTGGTTGGCCGAGGTGTTGCGCTCGTCTTTCGCATCCTCGGGGGCGTTGCCGTAGGCGGTGTTGCACTCCACGATGGTGCCATCGACCAGCATCACGAGGTCTTTGATGAGCTCGGGTTTCAGATAGTTGGGGTTGCTGCCCTCGCCGGTGGAGATCTTCACGGCTACGCGGCCCTTGGCTTCCACGCCCAACGCTTTGTAGATCTTCACCAACGCCTCGGGACTGATGTCGCGGGTCAAATAGACGGTTGCGTTCTCTTCGGAAGGCTGGGGTTGGTTGTTCTTGTTTTTCTGTCCGCAGGAGGTCAGCAGCAAGGCGATGATGATGATAAAGGGAATTTTTTTCATTTTGATAGATTTTTATTTACAAATATAAATTTTCTTCTGCAAAAATATATAAATTTCGAATATATACGGACAAATGAAATTGCTCGGTAGAGACGCGCCACGGCATGTCTCTACTATTTTTTCAGCAGCTCCACAATCCGCTCCATCTGGTTCGGGATGCGGATCTGTTGCGGACATTTCTTGAGACATGCTTCGCAGTCGATGCACTGGGAGGCCCATTTTCCGGTGTCGGGCAGTGCTTTCAGGAAACTGTCGGCGAACTGCTGTTTGCGGGTCGCGTAGTCCGCCGCCTGCTTGTCGGGCAGCGGCAGTATCTGCTGTTCCACGGCCTCGTTGTAGCGGGCGAAGTTGCCCGGGATATCGACCCCGAAGGGACAGGGCATGCAGTAGCTGCAGGCGGTGCACGGGATTACAGGGAAGCCCGACATCACGTCGGCGATTTCCTCCAACAGACGGTTCTCGGCGTCCGTGCAGGGGTCGAGTGGCGAGAAGGTTCGCACGTTGGCTTCCAAATGTTCCATTTGGTTCATGCCGCTCAGCGTGGTGAGGATGTTCGGGTGTGTGCCTACCCAGCGGAGCGCCCATGAGGCCGGCGTGTCGTCGGGACGCAGGGCTGTGAGCCGTTGCTTCAGGTTGTCGCGCAGCTTGGCGAGCGAACCGCCCCGGAGCGGCTCCATCACCACGACCTGCACGCCCGTCTTCTCCAGCTTTTCGTAGAGATATTCGGCGTCGGCATCCTGCTTCCAGCCGCTTTTCACCAACGAGGCGTGCCGCCAGTCGAGGTAGTTCATCTGGATCTGCGCGAAGTCCCAATGGTACTCGCCCTGATGGTTCAGCAGCCAGTCGAAGACGCTGACATCGCCGTGGTACGAGAACCCGAGATGGCGGATCCGTCCCGCCTCGCGCTCCTGCAGCAGGAAGTCGAGCAGTCCGTTGTCGAGGAACCGCCCGCGCAAAGCCTCCATGCCGCCGCTGCCCACGCTGTGCAGCAGGTAGTAGTCGATGTGATCGACCTGAAGTTCGCGGAACGACTTCTCGTACATCCTTTTCGACTCATCGAGTTTCCATGTCCGCTCGCTCTGGTTCGACATCTTGGTGGCCACGTAGTATTTCTCCCGCGGGTGACGGCTCAGGGCGCGGCCCGTCTGCGTCTCGTTGCGGCCTCCTTTGTACATTGGAGCTGTGTCGAAGTAGTTCACTCCGCGCGCGATGGCGTAGTCCACCAGTTGGTTCACTTCTTCCTGACTCTCCGGCAGTCGCATCATACCGAACCCGAGCAGGGAGATTTTCTCGCCCGACCCGTGTTGTACCCGGTAGGTCATCGGATTCGGTTCGCCGTTGTCGCTATGCAAGAGAGGTGTGTCCGCCCCAGCCGCCAGGATGTTCAGTGGCTTCATCGCCATCATGGCGAGTGCCGCGCCCGCACCCAGTCCCAACTTCTGCAGAAACTCCCTGCGGTTCATGTTAGTATTTTCGTTCATAATGTCCGTTTTTGTTGATTTGTTGGTCAATTTTTCTCGAATACACCCCTCCATCTCCGGGTGCGGAACGATACTGTTTCAAAAAGTGTGTCCGAGAATAGAAAAAAGTTCGTGAATTTTATAGTTTTGTAAAGTGAAACAATAAAAACACAAACCTATAAAAAAGCACGAACTTATGGAGTTTACAAAAGAACAAATTTTTGAGCTAAC
>JAFVNW010000088.1 GCA_017506175.1 Bacteroidales bacterium
GGCAACCGAAAACTCGCCGACAACTGGCGTATCAGCAACAAACAGCAGCTCTCATTTGAAGACATGGCCAACATGAACAACCCCAACGCCAAAACCGACACCACCGAATACGATGAAGACGGGAACCCCATCCTGAAACGCGAAACCGACCCCGAAAAAGAACGCTACTACACACAGGACCTTCCCCTGACACCAGGCGCTATTGATACTTCCAACCTAATGATTGCCAACTCCCTATACCAAGCAGCCATCATCTACCTTGACATGCTCAACGACCAAAAACGCGGCTGCGAAACCTTGGAGAAGTTCTACTCACGCTTCCCCAACGACACGCTCACCCCCTCAGCCCTCTATCTTCTCTACCTCAATTACCAAAAGATGAAAAACGGAAAGGCAGAAACCCCCAAGAACATCATTCTCACCCAATACGCCACTACCGACTACGCCCGCCTCATCCGCGAACCCGACTACTACAAAAAGCTGGAGGCGCAGAACAAACTGATGGAGAACCGCTACGAGGAGACCTACGGCAAATACACAAACAAGCAATGGAAAGCGGTCATCGCCGACGCTGATGAAGCCATTGCAAAAGCCACCGACAAAACGCTGAAGTCAAAGTACGCCTTCCTCCGCGCCGTGGCCGTGGGACAAACCGAGAACAAAGACACCTACCGGTCGGCACTGCAAAGCGTAATCTCCGATTTCAACGACCAGCCCGTCGCGGAGCTGGCCCGCATTCTGCTCGCCGACCTCGAACCAGCGACCAGCACCCTCTCCTCCCCAACCACCGAAAAACAGGGTAAAGCCCAATCCGACTCCGCCCAAACTGCAGAACCCTTCACCTTCGCTCCCAACGACTGGCATTACGTCACACTCATCGTCAACGTGCACAAGGTGAACGTAATGGATCTCAAAGTCGATATTTCCAACTTCAACCGCGAGTTCTACTCTCTTCAGAAGTTCAACATCAACAGTTTCTATATCAACCAAGACCAACAGATCGTGACCGTTTCGCGCTTCAAGAACAAAGATGCAGCAATGGACTACTATCACTCCATCTCCTCTAACGACAAGTTCAAGGCGCACATTCTCTCCCAAAACATCACAGTCTATCCGATGAGCGCCAGCAACTACAGCACCTTCTACAAGAAAAAAGAGTCGCGCGCACTTTACGAAGAATTTTTCCAAAAGAATTACATCAACAAATAAATCTCAAGACTATGGTAAAATTATACGATGGGGTTGAAGCCCCCGAAATCAACACAATTGCAGCCGGAACTAAAATCGAAGGCAACGTTACCACCACCAGCGATTGCAGAATTGATGGTATCATCAAGGGCAATATCGAGTGCAAAGCGAAAGTCGTTATCGGCCCCAACGGCATTCTTGAAGGCGACATCGTGTGCGAAAGCGCTGAAATCGAAGGCAAGGTGAAAGCCAACATCAGCGCCACCGACCTCATCTCATTGCGCTCAACCGCAGTGCTGGCCGGCGACATCACCTCCAGCAAACTCTCCATCGAACCCGGTGCCACTTTCATGGGTAACTGCAAAATCCAAAGCGGAAGAGCCGTTGCCACCCCCGTCCAACCAGAAAGCAACAACGACTAAAGGACATTGAACAATGAATATTGAATAATGAGTTGCTGACATTCATTATAAGATATTCACTTCATTATGGACGACCAGCGGAAATGGAATGCAGGCGCGGCCTATTCGGGCATGGCAATCCAAATGGGTGCCATCATCGCATTGGGCACATTCGGAGGCGTCAAGTTGGACCAATGGCTTGATCTGTCGCCTGTCTTCACCATCATCTGCGCACTGATTTCCATCGCCCTCGCCATGTATGTGATGATTCAAAAATTCACAAAGAAAAAGAAGGATGGAGACTAACGGTTTTACTAATTATGAAGTATGAATAAAATGAAAAAAGTTCCCAAATACGTCTTCCGACTGATTGTTTTCTCCATTGTCATCACAGCGGTGGTGCTGGTGCTGCAACAGGTGATGCCAGTGCAATACGTCTCCCCCGCCCTACCCTACATCGTACTCTTCTTCTTCGTCATCACACTCTTTACCCTATACATTCTCCTGCGTGACCAGGCAAAAAAAGAGGCAAAAAAATTCGTATCCAGCTATATGCTCTCCCGAATCATCAAGTTCATGTCCTGCCTGATTTTTCTGCTCATATATTTCATTGTAAACAAAGAAGATAGATGGCAGTTTGCCATATCATTCATCATCATCTACTTCCTCTTCTCCGGATTCGAGGTCATCGTGATGAAAAAAGAGAACGACGCCATCACAAAGGAACAACACGAACGGCTGGATAAAGCCAAAAACGAAGAATTTAAAACTAATCATTGATTTTGGGATACTTGCGGTCAATTGGAAAGGCATTTCTAAATATGAGAACAATCAGGTATTATTGGGTCATTCTCTTGACGAGTGTGACTTTTTTTGCATTTGGCCAAAACAATTGCGACAAAACCTCCGTCAGGCCGCTCGCCGCTTTTGATTCAGCTTCACACCTGACTGTTTCAGTGAACATGGATTATCCTCAATTTCCCAATAAAATACTGAATGACAGCATCTTGAAGTGGCTATCCAGCTTCGGAGTCATTGACAAGACAACGCAGAAAAACCCAATCATCGCAAATGCGCAGTCCAGCATTGAGAATTTCACAAAAAAGACCCGGAAAGACTACAACAAAGATATCGACAGCTGGATTGCGGAACTGGGAAATTCGGATCATGAGGAAGTGTGGATTTTCAACTGGTCGGTGGAGCATTTCTTCACCCTCGAATCCGAAAGCGAGCATTTCGTCACTTATAGCGCCACCACTTATGAATATCTCGGCGGCGCACACCCGATGTCGTACAACACTTTCGCCAGTTTCAATCGAACCGACGGTCAACTCGTCACCTGGGATATTCTGGATTCAAGCAAACGCACAGCCCTGTGCGCACTTCTAATCCAACGAATCACTGACGAATACTTTGGAGGAGAGTCGGAGGAAATGGAAAACTTCTCCCCAAACGACCACGAGCTTCCACTTCCCACCTCCAAACCAGCCATCATCCAAGACTCCGTGATGTTCTTCTACGACTATTACGAAATCAGCGCCTATGCCAGCGGGATGCCATACACCCAACTATCATTCAAAGAGTTGCGCCCGTACATGAGCGCATGGGGGCGGAAATTGCTGCTGGGAGAATAACGATTATCCATAATTATTGCTTGCATTTTCAACAATTTTAACTACTATAAAACAATGAAAAAACGTCTTTTAACCGGCCTGCAACCCAGTGGAACACTCACCTTGGGGAATTTTTGCGGAGGCATCAATCAAGTATATAATTATCAGGAACAATACGACACCTTTTTGTTCATTCCCGACCTGCACTCCATCACGGTCACACAGGATCCTGAAGAACTTCATAAAAAGATAAAAGAGGTTGTCGGACTTTACCTCGCCTGCGGAATCGATGCCCAAAAGACACACATCTACATCCAGTCTGAAAATCTCTACCACGCCAATCTTTCATGGATACTGGAATGCCACGCCTACTTCGGCGAATTGAGCAGAATGCACCAGTTCAAGGAGAAATCCAAGAACAAAGAGAATTTCACCTGCGGGCTCTACACCTACCCCATTCTGATGGCCTCCGACATTTTATTGTACGATGCGCAGGTCGTTCCCACAGGCATCGACCAGAAACAACACGTGGAACTGGCCCGAAACATCGCCGAACGTTTTAACAACCGTTATCACGGCAATTATTTTGTGATTCCCGAACCGCTCATTCCCAACGTCGGCGCCAAAATCAGAGATTTGCAAAATCCTGAAAAGAAGATGAGCAAATCCACAAGCAACCCCAAATCCTCCATTTTCCTCTTGGATGAGGAGAAAGCCATCCGGAAGAAAATCATGGGAGCCGTCACCGACAACGATGCCTCGATAAAATTCGACGAGGAGAACAAACCCGGCGTTTCCAATCTACTCACCATCTATTCGGTATTAAAAAACATAAGCATTGATGAAACGGTGCGCCAATTCTCAGGTGCTGGCTATGGCGATTTGAAAAAAGAGGTCGCCAACGTCACCATTGAGAAAATAATGTCCATCCAAGAGAAATATCACGAAATCATGTCTTCAAACGTGATTGACGACATTCTTGATGAGGGACGAGACTACACAGTCAAATTAGCTTCGGAAAAGTACGAAACCATTCGAAAAGCAGTCGGGCTTGGAAGATAAATGCTTGATGCATAATGAATTCTGAATTAGAGCAGAAGATTCACCTGATACTCTCCGCGCTTTCCACCAAGCCCGGTGTCTATCGCTTTCGCGATGAGAACGGCAAGGTGATTTATGTGGGCAAGGCGAAGAACCTGAAACGGCGCGTCTCCTCCTATTTCAACAAAAACCACGACTCCCCAAAAGTGCGGATGCTGGTCACTAAAATCCGTGATATTCAAACTGTTGTGGTCAACACCGAGTGGGAGGCGCTGCTCTTAGAGAACTCGCTCATCAAAGAGTACAAGCCGCGCTACAACATCATGCTCAAGGACGACAAGACCTACCCGTGGGTCGCTGTCACCAAAGAAGATTTCCCCAAAGTTTTCTCCACGCGCTCGCCCAACCGCAAGACGCAGGAACTGTTCGGCCCCTACCCTTCCGTCCGCTCCATGCGCACGATGCTCGACACCATCTTTGAAGTTTTTCCCGTCAGAAACTGCAAAATCCTGCACAAAAACGTGCGCCCCTGCCTGCAATACCAACTCAAAAGATGCCCCGCTCCCTGCGCCGACCTCATCTCCAAAGAGGAGTACCAGAAAAACATCAAGCGCATCATCGAAATCTTGAAAGGCAACAGCCGGTTGATTATCAAACAATTGCAAGATGATATGATGGCTTGCGCCGACCGTCTGGAATTTGAAAAGGCACAAGAAATCAAACTCCGCCTTGAGATTCTCAAGAAATTTCAAGAAAAGTCGGTGGTGGTGAATCCGGAAATCACGAAATTAGACGTTTTCTCCATTGTGGAAGATGAGGATGATGCCTACATCAACTTCATGCGCATTATGGAAGGCGCTGTCATTCAAGCCTATACATTGGAAATCACACACAAGCTGGATAAGTCGAAAGAGGATTTGCTGTTGGCGGGAATGGTGGAGATCCAAGAGAAGTTCGGGCAGATTTTCCCAAACGTGATTGTGCCATTCATGCCGGAAACCGAAGTGGCGGGCATCACTTTCTCTGTTCCACAACGCGGCGACAAGAAAAAGTTAATGGAACTTTCCGTCAAAAATGCCTTCACCTATATGATGGAGAAAAAAAAGCGGCAGGACCTGGTCAATCCGGAAAGACGAAGCCAGCGCGTATTAGCGAGTTTACAGAAAGCACTGGAAATGAACCGCTTACCCAATCACATCGAGTGCTTCGACAACTCCAATACACAGGGCAATGAGCCAGTGGGGGCTATGATTTGCTTCAAAAACGGAAAGCCCTCGAAAAACGATTACCGCCATTTCAACATCAAAACGGTGGAAGGTCCCGATGACTTCGCCTCTATGGAAGAGGTGGTGTTTCGCCGCTACAAACGCCTGTTGGACGAGCAGAAACCCCTCCCCGACCTCATCGTGATTGACGGCGGCAAAGGACAACTCAATGCCGCCTACCGCAGTCTGCAGGCACTACATATCGAAGACAAAGTCTATATCGTAGGCATCGCCAAACGGTTGGAAGACATCTACCGCGTAGGCGATGAACTGCCATTATACATCGACAAGAAGTCGGAGGCACAAAAACTGCTTCAACGCGTCCGCGATGAGGTTCACCATTTCGGCATCACGCACCATCGTAAACGTCGAAGCAAGAAGAGCATCGAATCACAGTTGGACGGCATTCCAGGAATTGGGAAGGTTTTGAAGACCAAACTTTTACAAAAATTCAAGAGTGTAAAAGCCATCGGCAAGGCAAGCGAAACGGAATTGGTGGCAGTGGTCGGTCCGGCGAAAGCAAAAGCAGTGGCGGAATTCTTCAAGGCTGAAAAATAAAACGAAATTATCCCCTTTTAATCTTGTAGGGTTCATAATCACAGGCCTCTTTTTCTTTACAAGAGGTAAAGGGATAATTCCGTGCAAAAGCAAAATACTAATCCAACCGCTGACTGCTCGGCATTAGAACCGGAGTGTGACACCGCCCATGAAGTTGATGCCAGCCTGCGGGAAGTAGCCGTCGGTGCGGAACTCCTCGCCACCGTAGATGTAGCGGTATATCCAGCCATTGCTCTCATACTTGCTGTTGAACAGATTATTGACATCAAAAAAGAGTGTGATGGCGGAAATCGGCTTCGTCTCAATCGTGTAGCTCAGGTGGAGGTTGTTGATGCAGTAGGGCTTGATGATGTAGTTGTCGTTGCTGGAATTGTCGAGGTATTGCTTGCTGACGAATTTGGTGATGAGAGCGATGTCGAAATTCTTGACCGGAATGAAGTGGAATTCGTTGCCGGCGACAATATTCGGAGAAAAGGAGATGTCGGTCATGCCGAGGTGGGTAGCGCGCTGGCTGCCGCTGTCCCAGTCGTCAACATATTCAGTGTAATCAAGAATCTTGTTGAGGGAGAAGGTTCCGTTGATGTGCCATTCGAAAAACTTGACGGGCTTGTAAGCGACGGCCAATTCCAAACCGGTACGGAAGCTCTTAGGCGCGTTGGTCATGATGTTGTCGCCCACGTCGTTGATTTCGCCGGTGAGAATCAGCTGGTCAAGATAGTACATAAAGTAGGCGTCGGCCGAGAAGGCCACCTTGTTATGACCAAGCTGATAGCCGAGTTCAAAGTCGAAAAGCGTTTCGGGATTGGGGCGGTGCTCCGGCTCATTGTCGGTGAGGTCAGAGCGGGTGGGTTCGCGGTTGGCCATCGCAAACGAAAAACTTACGTTGTGATGAAGGTTCTTTGCATCTTCCCAACTGTGGAAAATCCCCACTTTCGGATTGAAGAAGTTCCAATAATAGTTCTGGGCAATGTCGCGCAGATTGTCGTCAATGCCACCAATCTGATACATAATCCCACGATATTGCACATCCGCATAAACGGAAGTCCCCTTCTTGGAATTATAGATGAACTTCCCGAACAGGTTGAACTGCAGCTTGTCGCCGGTGCCATCGTACCAATGCTGCCCCTTCTTCACTTGTCCGGCATATTGCATCCACTCCAGCGTTCCGTAATGCTTGCCATTGTATTGGTTGGCCGCACCACCGACCATCCACATAAAACGCCCATTGATGGAATGGCTGAAATTGAAGTTCAGACCATAGAAGTAGTTGTCCAAGTATTTACGGGTGATAAGGTCGGTGTATTTGAGCGTATCATTGGGCAATTCGATGTTCGGAAGCCCATATTTTGAGAATTTCTTGTCGTCTTTATACTGTTCATAATAGCCGATACCACGGGTGAGGTGGGCGGTGATTTTCAGGTGGTACAAATTCTGGTTGACTTGCCAAGGATAATCGTAGGTAAGCTGATAGTGGGTCTGTTGGTAGTTATCTGTTTCATTATCATAACGATGCAACATTCCGTTGTCGTCGTAATAAAGACCGCAGTCATTGTATTTGCGGTTGGTCTTGAGGGAGTCGGATGGCACACCGTCCCAAGCCAGACCGGTTTTTTCATTGCCATAGAGCACGCGGAAACTGAGCGCACCAAACTCCTTGTTTTTCTTCTCGCTCAAGATACGATACTTAGCAGTAAAATAGAGGGAATGCAGTTTAGCAAAGGAGTTTTCAACGTAGCCATTGCTGAAGATATTGGAGTAGGCGACGGCGGCGGAGAAGCGGTTTTTGATGAGGCCCGTATTGGCGGTGATGGAGTTGCGGAAGGTCATAAAGGAGCCGGCACTGGAGCTGAGGATTGCGTAAGGATCGTCGGAAGGTTCCAGTGTAGTGAAGTCCATCGTGGCACCGAAAGCGGATGCGCCGTTATTGGAGGACCCCACACCGCGCTGCACTTTCAGTCCTTGTACGTTGCTTCCGAGCGCGGGCAGATTGACGAACCACGAGCCTTGCGACTCCGCGTCATTGAGGGCTACTCCGTTGACTGTCACATTAATACGCGTCTGATCAATACCTCGGATGCGCATGTAGGTGTAGCCGATTCCGGTACCTGCATCAGAGGTGGTCACCATCGCGGGCACTAATTCCAACATATTGTTGACGCTGCCGTTGCCAAGGTTCTTCTGGATGGCGTCACGACCGACGTTAGAAGTGGCAAACACGCCTTCGCCTTCAAGCGGGGCACTCACCGACACGCCTTGCAATTCGTAGTACTTGACGCTATCTTCTTGCTGCGCAACAGCAGTACGCACGCCCAATGCGAAAACGGTTAATAAAAGAATTGTCTTGATAGTCCGTGGTGCGGACTTTTGGAATTTTTGTTTGTTTTGCTGCATAACTCTAACAATTTTAGATGGTTAAAAATAAAACTGAAAGAGGGAAAAAGAATGTCGCGAAACTCTCCCTACGTCGGCATTATCCGAATCAGGTTCATTGGGTCTATTCTCAGCCTTTCGGCACCCCTTTCTTTTCGGCGGCAAAAGTACGACTTTTTTCTTTTATTTGAACCGTGAAAAAAATTTTGCGGGGTCAGTCAGCCAACGCGGATTTTTTGTACCTTTGCGCCCGCATTTTGTAAAAAAAATCAAAACATCAATATATCGTGAAAAAAATTGACCCTATTGAGAATTTTGAAAACTCTCGCAAGAAAATCGGTTACAAAAACCGCAAGGAAGCCACTCAAAAAGATTACGATCGCCTCGGCTTCAAGTCGGGCCTGGAAGTGCATCAGCAACTTTTGACAGAAAAGAAACTTTTCTGCCGTTGTCCCGCCGGACGTTTTCAGAAGCCGAACGAATACGACGCGGAGATCATCCGCCACATGCGCCCCACCCTCTCCGAGATGGGCGAATACGATGGCACCGCACTGATGGAATTCCGCACCAAGAAGGAAATCGTCTATCACATAGCCAACCCGACGGCCTGCACCTACGAAATCGACGACACGCCTCCGTTCTTCATTGACAAACAGGCTGTTGAAATCGCTATCGAGGCGGCCCTTGCTTCCAAAATGAGCATCGTGGGCGAACTGCACATCACCCGCAAGCAGTACCTCGATGGTTCCATCCCGACGGGCTTCCAGCGCACCGCCATCATCGGCATCGAAGGGTCGCTCCCGCTGAAACACAAGAATGTGAAATTGATACAGATGAGCTTGGAGGAGGATGCCTGCCGCGAAGTCTCCGACATCCGCCACCGCCGTATCTATCGCACCGACCGCCTCGGCATGCCGCTGATTGAAACAGTGACCTATCCGGAACTGATGAATCCGGACGAACTGATGGAAGCCGGCAACGCCATCCGCTTCCTGAATCGCAGTTTGGGCAAAATGCGCGTGGGCATCGGTGCCGGCCGCGAAGATGTAAACGTGAGTTGCAAAGGCGGTACCCGCGTCGAAATCAAAGGCGTAGCCCACACCAAATGGATACCGGAACTCTCTCACAACGAAGTCTATCGCCAGTGGGCTCTGCTCGCCATCCGCGACTTGCTGAAAAAACGCTGCAAGAAGGATGATTGGAAGATGACCTCCTTGAAACTCAACCCTAAAGAGTACAAATTCTACTTCACTCCGGTGGTGGATGCCATTAACCACGGAGAACAACTATGGGCAGTCAACCTGCCTCACTTCGCCGGTCTGCTCTCCCACTTCACCCAACCCGGCAAGCCGTTCTACGACGAATTCGCCGGCCGGCTGAAGGTGATCGCCTGCATCGAACGCCCCAACATGGCCAGCAGTGAGGATCTCGACGACGTGATCAGTGACCACGTTTTCGCGCAAGTCGCCGCCAAAATGAACGCCGGAGCCGACGATGCTCAAATCATCTTCTGGGCTCCCGAAGCCGACGCACAGATGGCCCTCGATGTAATCGAAGAACGCGCCCTGATGACCTTCGACGGAGTGCCGAAAGAAACCCGCAAGTCGCTGAAAGACGGCACCACCATCTTTGAACGCGTGCTGCCCGGCGCCGACCGTATGTACCCCGACACCGATTCAGCCCCGATTCCGTTGGACAACTCCTACATCGAGGAAATCCGCAAGAGAGTGCCCGCCGTGGAACTGCCTGCACGCTACGAGCAATTCCAAAAGTGGGGCATCCCCGAAAACTGCTACTTCTACCTACTCACCAACAACCTCTACCCGCTTCTCCAACGCATGGTGAAAGAACTGAAACTCGATGGCAAGTACATCGGGACCTTTATGGGCCAACGCTTTAAACACATCCACGGGGTCCATCGCGCACTGCCTTTCAGCTACGAACGAGTCTATGACCTATTCGCATACCTGAAGAAGAACAAGATCGATTTTGCTGTGGCCCTGACAATGGTGGAAAAAATGTTCAACCAGCCAGATGCCAGCTTTGAAGAACTGCTGCCGAAACGCTATACAATGAATGTCAATGCCGAGATGAAAGTCGCCGAGGACGCGAAACTGCTAAAAAAACAGTTCGTTCCAAACCGCAAACGCACCAATGCCAACGACAAATTCAACTATGTGATGGGGATGCTGCGTGCAAAATACGAAGGCCGTATCAGCATGGACAAATTGGCGAAGGCTGCCAAATAATGCAAGATAAAGTCGTGACCGACAACTTATTACAGAAATTTTCTCAAAGCACTGTCCTCGTCATTGGCGATGTGATGGTGGATGCATACCTGAACGGGAGCGTCGGGCGGATTTCCCCCGAGGCCCCCGTTCCGATTGTAGATATCCAAGAACGCACCTACCGCGCAGGCGGAGCCGCCAACGTGGCCATCAACCTGCAATCGCTTGGTGCTCAGCCGATTCTCTGCTCCGTCATCGGCAACGATGCCAAAGGGGAACTTCTGCGGGAGATTTTGCAAAAAAAACACCTGAAAACAGATTACCTACTTCCCTCCACTTTTCGCAAAACCACGATCAAGTACCGCGTGATTGGCAACCAGCGCCAAATGCTCCGCATCGACGAAGAGGATGTTTGCCCGCTGAAAAAGGAAGAAAGTGTGGATCTCCTGCAAATCACCAAGCAAATCATCGACAACCAGAAGATTGATGCCATTGTTTTTGAAGACTACGACAAGGGTGTCCTGTCGAAAAATGTGATTCAAACGATTGTGGGCTGGGCCAAAGCCAAGAAAATCATCGTAACAGTGGATCCAAAGCGCAAAAATTTCTCTCATTATCAAGGAGTCACCTTATTCAAACCCAACTTGAAAGAGTTGAAGGAGGGGTTACAGGATGAGGACAAAACGTTTTCGATAGAAACGGTGCAACAGTTGATGCGGGATTTTGCGACGGAGCACCAAATTGACTACCTGTTCACGACCTTATCGGAGAAGGGGGTGGCGATGTACGACCGCCAAGAGGACTCCTTCTTTACTGAGCCTGCCTATTTGCGAAAAATCAGCGATGTTTCCGGCGCCGGCGACTCAGTGATTGCCACTGCAACACTCTGTCTTTTAGCAGGTTTGCCCATTCATAAGGTGGCACAGGTGGCCAACCTCGCCGGCGGCATCGTGTGCGAGTACAGCGGCGTAACCCCCGTTCACAAACAACAACTCATGGACGAAATCCGTAAATATAATATTGTATAGCCTCTCATCTCTAAAATGAATTACCGTTTTTCCACCCCAATACAGATCAAGATGTGCGATTTGGACCCCTTCGCACACGTGAACAATGGGGTTCAGTGCAACTATTTCGACTACGGACGCGGCCAATACTTTGAAAAGGTGTTCGGAGAGCCGATTGACTGGATGACGATGGATATGGTTTTGGTGCATGTGGAACTGGATTTCCGCCGCCCCATCAAAATCCACGATGAAATTGTTTGTGAGACAACTATTTACGAATTTGGGGACAAGAGTCTGAAAATGGTTCAACAGTTGCGCTGCAAGAAAACGAACGAGGTGAAGACCGTATGCCACTGCGTTTTGTGCGGCTTTGACCGAGAAACGGAGAAGTCGATTCCGATTCAGGAACGATATAAGGAGCGGATTACGGCATTTGAGGAAATGAGGTAAAAAACTTCCAAAAATATTTGTTTTTTCTTGGAATTCCAAGATATTGGAAAGGGGATTTCCTATTTTCCGATGCTAATCAATTGATTATTAATCTCAAAATAAATTTATTTAAATTTAACCAAATATCTTGTTTTTATAAAAAACAGATGTATATTTGCGGTGTCTTAATCAAGGGCTGGCTACCCGATGATAACTGAACAAAACCTAACCTAAAAGAGCTCATCCCACTAACCAAACTACCAAAACTAAAAAATAGCTAAAATTTACATTTATTTTTCAATTTTTCAATTGACGATGTTTCTATATCTCAAGGGATATAATACTGCGAAAGTGTAACTAAACCAACTACCCACAACAATTAAAATCTATTAGAAATGAAAAAAGTACTATTAATTTTCGCGTTATGTTTGATGGTATTCACCTCCTTCGGCAAAAAGGTCATCGTGATGGAAGTAACCCGTTCCGGCAATGGCTGGCAAAACTTTTTCAACTGCTATGAAAGGGTGACAACGAGTTTGGACCATTTCGAGGGGGGGACCGCGTACGTCAACCTCGAATGCCTCGGTGCCGGGTACAACTTTTGCCGCGCCTCACGGCAGATCGGGGAGATTTCAAGCACCGCAGCCGAAGCGAACATCTTGTCCAATGCGACTATCTTAAATGCAATCAACGAATTAATTGAGCAATCGGAAGCAAAAGTGAACACAAAAGGAGTCTATTCAGGCTTTTTATCCAAAAAGGTGGCCATCGGAAACAGGAACACCGCACCCACACTTTACTTCATCAACGCCTCATGGCATTACAATCGAAGAGACCCCAGTTCCGGCAATATGGTAATAACCATTGAGACCGATGATTCTCAACTGATTAATTCAAGGCAAAGCAACTAAGACCTTCTATTTACATCCGCTATAGTTGATTCGAACGCCCCCCCGATTCAAGACAATGATAAGAGTAAAAAAAGATGGGGTTTAGAATGCGCTATACCTAACGGAGACGACCGAGACACATTAGTCTTTGTCAGTAGAAGTGATTTTCCAGAGTTTAGTTAGTTCGATGCTTGAGTTCAGTGTCTCGTCGTCTCCTTTATTATATTTCCCGTACGCCAAAATGAAACCATTTAAAGCCAATAATTCATGAGCCCCTTATATAGATATCTTGCCATTTTCCTTGTTCTCATGCACCTCATCGGGACGAACTTCGCACAAAAGCACATCTCCCATTTTTTTGAAATAGAGAAGGAGTTTCCAATCCATGGCATGGGAATGAACGACCTGTCGGCGAATTGGCGGGGCTGCATGGATGGGGATCATTTGTTTATGTGTAAGAATGTGGTGCTCCGAAAGAAGAGAAGCTACGACTTGGACGTATGGAAAATCAACATCTCCACTTCCGAGCAACAAGTTATTCATTTGCAACTTCCTGAAAACCCAAAATTCAATCTATTCTCATCAAAATATTGGATTTACGGGCTCTACTCTGCGGGAAGCCATTTGCTGATTTCCTCCCAATTCATTGTTTACGATTTTCAGTTGCAGGAGAATGGACGATATGTGTTGGTCGGGCAAATAGAGGTGAAGGGAGCATGCTTCTCATTTATTCAGGACAAGAGAATCCACACGGTCACGGAAGTGAATGATTTCGGGTTCAAGTTGTTCAAGCAAGGCAGGGTGGATGGTCCATCCGACTCGATAGCGGCTTTTCGACTGCCAGCGGCCTTTCTAACCCAAATCGGTCCCAGCCACTACATCCGGCACTTTCAACAGCAGCTCTACTTTCTCCCAGCGACAGAGCCAACGATTCAACGGTTCGACAGCGACGGGGACTTGACCGCCCAAGTGAAACTGGAACTTCCAGAATGGCATCCGATACCCGAAGAGTACATACGGGAAATCAATGGGATTCCTTACGGAGCAGAGCGGTCCAACCATATATTTTATAGCAGCCGCCACTACTCTTTTCTCATGGACGTTCTGCCTATCAATCCTCAAACCTTCATCCTGCTCTACCACAAGCCGCCAGACGACAGCACCCAGATGTTTACCGTGCCTGTCTTGATTTGCACCACGGATGAAGGGTGGAATCGTGTCCAATATGAGGAGTGCGAAAACGCGTTCAGCAACGGACACAGGTTCGCAGAAAATGAATTTCCATTACCATTGGTGGGGAAAAACGCAAAACTCACATTGAGCGATGAGAACCGCATCGTGCAAGTGCTGCTCACCGCCGAGGCGGACTGGTCGGGGAAAACAATCGAAGAGTACAGGAAAGCGGAAGACGACTATTTCAAGGATCATGACCCAATTTTCAAAGTCCGCATCTTGAGATTCAAAGGATTGTAGAAGAGATGGTTACTAAAAAAAACAAAAGGGAAGAACAGCTATGAAAAAGACACTGATGGTTTTAATCCTTTGGAATTTCACCTTCGTTACAGCGCAAGAAATACCTATTGAAAGACTGACTTTCTGCGATTACGATGGAAATGATTTCCAGATGGAACAGATTTCCAGACACAAGGCTCTGTTCATGGTCAACAACGCTCCGCAATGCCACGGCTGCGCGGAAAGCATCTACGATTTTCTCGCTAAAATCAAATTCAAGACCGCCAACCTGTATATAGTCAACATGGCTGCGGATAGTTATCTGGAAAAGAAGATGCTTTCACAAGAACAACTTGAAAGAATCGGGCAATCCTTTGATGCACTTTACATTAAGCCTCATGAAAAGAAAAGGTTTCTTGATACGTTGGGAGAACAGACCTATCCCCTACTGCTGCTTTACTGGAAAGGCGAAACGACGGCAAGGGTTATTACCAACGAAGAGATTTTCACGGATGACGTCAGGTTCAGCGACCTCCGGCCTGAGATTCGGACAGTGCTTAAAAACTTTGCAAAAGATTGATTCCAAATGCGAAGTCTCGTCAAAAATAAGTAATTTTGCAGCCCGTTTTGAATGGACAGACTATGGATTACACGATTGATTTTTCGAAGATAACACAATACGACAATTTAGAATTCGTGGCCAAACAGGTAGTGGAAGGGTTCATCACAGGCATCCACAAAAGCCCAATGCACGGGTTTTCCGTTGAGTTTGCCGAGCACCGACAATACAATACAGGGGAGCCCACCAAGCACATCGACTGGAAGTTGTATGCCAAAACTGACAAGCTGTTTGTGAAGTGTTATGAGGAGGAGACCAATCTTCGCTGCCAGCTGGTGATTGACAACTCGTCTTCCATGTACTTTCCAATTCAGGACCAATACACGCTGGCATCGCCCAACAAGGTCTTCTTTTCGGTGTATGCAGCAGCAGCAATCATGCAGATGCTTAAAAACCAACGAGATGCTGTCGGATTAAGCATATTTTCGGACCAAGTGGAAGTTCACACGCAAGCCCGTGGCGGAGACATGCACCAAAAGATGATTTACCGCGAGTTGGAGAAAATCCTTCGTCCGATCTCGTCCGAAGTAAAACGCAAGTCCATGGTGACCGATACGCTGCACCGGATTGCCGAGCAGATTCACCGTCGCTCCATGGTCATCATCTTCAGCGACATGCTGGAGTCGAACACGAACACGGAGGAACTCCTGCTGGCACTGCAACATTTGAAACACAACAAGCACGAAGTTATCTTGTTCCACACCTATCATAAGAAGTTGGAGTTTGACTTTGCGCTGGAAAACCGCTTATACCGTTTTGTGGATATGGAATCCGGCGATGAGCTGAAAATCCACGCCAACCAAATTCGCGACTACTACAAAACCGCCATCGGCGACTACTTCCAAGAACTCAAGGTCAAATGCGGGCAATATCAGATTGACTTGATTCCCGCTGATATCACAAAAGGCTTTGACCAGATTTTACTGCCCTACGTACTAAAAAGACAAAAAACGGTTTAGATTTCAATGGATTACAATCATACCTCCCGTCTAACCATACGGGAGTGGTCGGTTTCCGACCGACCGAGAGAAAAGTATATGGTTGGCGGAGCACAAAATCTGAGCGATGCCGAATTGATTGCCATTCTACTGCGGACGGGCACCCCAAAGGAATCAGCCGTAGATGTGGCCAAACGTTTGCTTGCAGTCAACGGCAACAGTTTGAACGCCGTTTCTTCCTTGACGATGAACGAACTCACAAAAATCGCCGGGATTGGTAAAGTAAAAGCGATTACATTGCGTGCCGCCTTCGAATTAGGAAGGCGAAGGAGAGCCGAAGTGATTGAGGACCAGAAAAGCATCGGAAGCATGGAGGATGTCGTCGAAGTGATGCAGAGCCGGATGGCAGAGACCGTCCACGAGGAGTTCTGGGTTATCTATGTCAATCAAGCCTCAGTGATTTTAAACATCGAAAAGATTGGGGCAGGCGGCTTAACTGCGACAACAGTCGATGTGCGATTGATTATCCGGAAGGCTATTGAGGTTCTCGCCACAGGCATATTCCTATGCCACAATCATCCGTCGGGGAACCTGAAGCCCAGCCAACAGGACATCAAGCTGACCCATCAGATTTGCCAGGCCGCCGACTTGTTCAATATCAGGGTGTTAGATCATGTGATTGTTTGCAAGAACGAGGGATTCAGCTTTTATGCAGAGGGGATGTTGTAAGAATTGGAAAATTGTGTACTTTTGCCGCTCAAGATATTTAGGATATGTCAAACGAAAGATTTGCAGTTATCGGTGCGGGGCATTTCGGCTCCTCCATCGCCATTGCCTTGTCGCAAAATGGCGCAGAAGTCCTGGTTATTGATTCCGACATCAGCGTAATCCAAGATATTTCAGAAGATGTGGCCTATGCAGTCTGCGTAGACGCGACCAACAAGAAAGCCTTGATCGCCGAGAACATACAGGATTTCGACGTGGTTGTGGTAGCCATTGGGAACGACTTCGTTAAACGGCTGTTATGCACCGCCAATTTGATGGATCTCGGTGTTAAGCGCATCATCTGCCGCACAATGGGCACCAATCAACGCCTGATTCTTGAGAAGATGGGCGTTACTGAATTCCTGGCCCCTGAAGATGAGATTGGAAAACTTTTTGCGGAACGGCTTCTCAACCCGACCGTCGTATCCTATCTGCAACTCCCTGACGGATACAGAATTGCTGAAATTGTCATTTCACCCAAACTCATCGGGATGACCGTGGGCGATTTGAATTTGCGAGATGCCTACCGATTAAGCTTGATTACCATCCGCCGTAATTTCACCGAAGGCAACGACCCAACCCAAAACAACGCCACTGGTCACATCCTTGGCGTGCCGGACACAAGCACAACCATTGAATCCAACGACTGTTTCGTCATTTTCGGTCTCGCACGCGATATTGAAAATTTCATCAAAAGAAATCAATAATCCAAAATGCAGGGAACCAGACAGTTGCTTAAGAAGATCCTATTCAAGATAGCCACCCACAGCCCCATTATTGAAAAGGTGCTCAAGGTGCTGTCCGTGGTGATCTCTTTAGCTGCCATCTCCGCCATCATTTTGGAACACGGCACCTACATCGAATCCAACCAGAGCAATTGGATCCGACTGATTGTAACTACTGCCTACATTTTTTACATATTGAAATTTTTTATCCGTTGGACATATTCCGGCAGTAAACCATTAAAGTATCTGAAAGAGAACATTTTGGACATCGTTGTCATTGTATTCTTTCTGCTTGCTTTTATCTTGTCACCGCAAATCAAACATCTGATGCGCGCTCCGGATGAAGTTTTTGTACACTACCGCAGGCTCTTCTTCCACATCTATTACGCGATCATCTTCCTCGTTGAAATAGCAAAAGGGAGTGCCATCCTGAAGAAAATCAACCTCAGCCCGCCGCTGCTGATGATGCTTTCATTCTTTGTTCTGATCTCCATCGGCACCTGCCTGCTCATGCTGCCCAAAATGACAACGCACGGAATCACGTTCATCGATGCATTGTTTACTGCCACAAGCGCCAGTTGCGTTACCGGCCTGACCGTCGTCAACACGGCTACCACCTTTACTACTTCCGGACATATCGTGCTGATGCTCCTGATGCAATTCGGCGGTATGAGCATCTTATCGTTCGCAACCTTCTTCATCTCCTTTTTGTCGCACTCGTTCACCGGGCTTCGCTACCAATACATGGTCAAGGATATTCTTTCCACCAACCGGCTTTCCGACTCCTTCTCCTTTTTACGGGAAATCATTGTGGTGACTTTCGCCATTGAAGGGGTGGGGGCCATCTTGCTCTACATGTACTGGCAGACAACGGGACTCTTTGACACCCAAGGCGAGACCATCCTATTCGCTGTTTTCCATGCGATTTCCGCATTCAACAATGCGGGGTTCTCATTATGGCAAAACAATCTGATGGATTCGGCTATCATGGATAGTCATTTCCCACTGATGATTATCATGATTCTGGTGTTTGTCGGCGGTATCGGCTATGTGGTCATCCGCGATTTCTTCGACCCCAACGTCATCCGCGAACGCAAGCGCAAACGATGGAAGAAACTGACCGACGGCACCCAAATCGCCCTTATCACTTCATTTGTCATTATTGCCGTCACCGCCGTACTCTTCTATGTTTTTGAATACAACAACACCCTCTCGGAAACATCCGGCTTCAACCGCATCTTCGCCGTCATCTTCCAATCGGTGGTAGCAAGAACAGCAGGTTTTAACATTGTGGATGTCAATCACTTGGCAATCCCCACGTTGTTGGTTTTCATCATAGCCATGTTCATCGGAGCCTCTCCCGGCTCAACCGGCGGCGGCATCAAAACCACCACCTTCTTCGTCATCATCAAGTCCCTTTTTGCCACCATACGCGGTAAAAAAAGAATCGAGTTCAACAAGAAGACTATCCCGTTCAATTTGGTGGACAAAGCCTACTCCATCTTTGCCATGTCGTTGATAATCATTATGATATCAACGATTATCATCGCTGCTATCGAGCCAATGATTCCGTTTAAGAACATTGTTTTTGAGACCACCTCCGCATTCACGACCTGCGGACTTTCCACTGGCATCCTCGACCAATTCTCCATTGCAGGAAAAGCGGTTTTGACCTTCAACATGTACATCGGACGCATTGGCACACTTACCTTCGCCTACGCCTTGAGCAAGCGTGTCAAGGAGAGCAGACACGAGTACCCGGAGACCTATTTCATGGTCGGGTGAAAACTGATTGTGAACCAAGTTTTACAAACTGCAGAATTTGGGAAAACAAGGCGTATTTTGTGCGTCCGCACCAGGTTTCCCCTTCCCTAATCACTTCCATAATGGAGCGGTGAATCTTTTGGAATCGACAATATTTATTTTGTACGTGATTCATTAAAAAGTTGTACTTTTGCGCCTAATTTTTTTGAAAGAAAAATGGAACAGGAAAATCCGACTGTGCCTAAGAAACAGTCTATGTGGAAATCATGGAAAACGCTGACATTAGCTTCTAAAACCTTCCTGATTTTCATCATCGTTTTTGCCTTGATTGGTTTGGGGATTTGTGGGGTGTGGGTGCTTTACCAAACCGGCATTATGAACAATTCGGGCGGTATTGACAAGAACAACCGCTATCTAGCCGACTACAAAAGCCGCGTGAAAATCGTTGACAGCAACGATATTTACGAAGCTGATTTACAGAATTATATCAGTCTGGCCATGCTCAACAAGGTTTATCCTGTGAACGCGAAGCTGATTTACAAGGCCAGCAAGACCACCCCCAGCCCAGAGGCCATTGACCGTATGCTCTACGCCGCCAATCTGTACTTAAAGGACAACAGCAAGGGCAAGCAGTATCAGCAGATGATGGACGAGGTGGAAGCGCTCTTCAAGAAATACAACCCCAAGCCTTCAGACGAGAACCTAATTCCGTGGATGAACGATTCTGGGTGGGTGGTCCTGAAATTGGCACTGACCAAAGATGCGGACAAGATCAAGCAAGCGGCGGAGTTGACTGGCGTGGATGCCCGCCTGATTGCCGCCTGCACCGTGGGTGAACAAATCCGGCTGTTCAACTCCAAGCGCGAGGATGTAAAACGCTACCTCGGCCCCGCCGTCCTCAGCGTGCAGTCGCAATTTTCGTACGGAGTCAACGGCATCAAGGACTTCACCGCCGCGCAGGTGGAACGCAATCTGAAAGACCCGAAATCCCCGTTTTATATGGGCAAAAAATACGAAAACATCCTGGACTACGACACCGTGGATGTTGGCGTTGTAACCACCATCGAGGACAGCGTGCTCATTGAGAAGTCAGGGATCCAGGCCAAGCGCTTCAAACGCCTCGCCGACCGCGACCACCTCTACTCCTTCATCTACACCGGCTGTATCCTGCACCAGACGATGATGCAATGGAAGAATGCCGGCTACGACATTTCCAACCGCCCCGACATCCTTTGCACCCTCTTCAACCTCGGATTCCAGGCCTCCAAACCGAACCCCGAACCGCGTTGCGGTGGCAGCCACATCTCCGTCGGAGGGCGCATCTACACCTTCGGTGTCATCGGCAACGACTTCTTCTACTCAGGTGAACTTTCCGAAGTGTTCCCAATGCCCGATAAAATCTTCAAATAGCAGCTCCTAACCACTGACTGCAGCGATTATGAATTTTCAAATATTAATCCTCAATTAAAATAAAGCTATGGAAATTATCTCCAACAGAGTACGTAACATGGCGGCTTCCGAAACGCTGGCCATGACCCAAACGGCCCGCGAACTGAAGGAAGCTGGCAAAGACGTGATCAGTTTAAGCATCGGCGAACCCGATTTCAACACTCCTGAAGAGGTGAAAGAGGCTGCCAAACAAGCCATCGACGAAAACTGGACCCACTATCCGCCGGTACCTGGCTACCCCGAACTGAAAAAAGCCATCTGCGCAAAATTCAAACGCGACAACAATCTGGACTATACCCCCGACCAAATTATCGTTTCCACTGGCGCAAAACAATCTATTTATCAAGTAGTTATGGCTTTAGTCAATCCCGATGACGAGGTAATCATCCCCGCTCCCTTCTGGGTGTCATACAAAGCCATCGTGCAATTGGCTGAGGGCAAGTCGGTTTACATCCAAACCAAAATCGAGAACGACTTCAAGGTGACACCAGAGCAACTCCGCGCCGCCATCACCCCAAAAACCAAAATGATGATTTTCAGCAGTCCGTCCAACCCAACCGGCATGCTCTACTCGCACGATGAGCTCAAGGCTCTGGCCGAAGTGCTGCGCGATTACCCCAACATCTTCGTCGTTGCAGACGAAATCTACGAGCACATCAACTTTGAGGGCAAACACGAGAGCATGGCCCAGTTCGATTGGATGAAAGAACGCACCATCACGGTGAATGGCGTGGCCAAAGGATTCGCCATGACCGGTTGGCGCATCGGATTCATCGGTGCACCCGTGGCCATCGCCAAAGCCTGCAACAAACTGCAGGGCCAGGTTACTTCCGCCACCTGCTCCATTGCCCAACGCGCCACCATCAAGGCCATGGAGATGGACCCGAAAACCTCCAAGGACATCATTGAGATGCGAAACATCTTCATGAAACGTCGCGACATGGTATTCGAACTGCTCCAACAAGTGCCCGGCTTCAAGGTCCGCCTGCCCAAGGGCGCCTTCTACTTCTTCCCCGAAGTATCAAGTTTGTACGGCAAAAATGTACCCGCCGATTCCGCCTTCGCACAAAAATACGGCAAAACCAAAATTGAAAACTCCACCGATTTCTGCATGTATATCCTTTACGATGCAAACGTGGCACTGGTTATGGGCAGCGCTTTCGGCGATGACAAATGCGTCCGTTTGTCCTACGCAACTTCCGAAGACAAACTTCGCGAAGCTGTCAAAAGAATCAAAACTGCCGTCGAAAACATGAAATAATGCTGTTATGAACAAGGAACAGTGAATAGAATAGGACTCTTTGGATTTTTCCATAAAGACTTGATTTTCAATCCACTGTTCCTTTTCTTTTTCTTCTTTATCCCTGAGAGCATAGCAGCTTTCCTCTCCTATCGAGCCTTTGAAAAATAAATTTCAATCGTATGTTGCGCGTTATAAAAAAAGTTGTATTTTTGCAGTCCGTTTTTTAAGGAAATAAAAAAAATAAAATAAGATGAAAAGAACATTCCAACCGTCCAACAGAAGACGTAAAAACAAACATGGTTTCAGAGAAAGAATGGCAACTGCGAACGGTCGTAGAGTTTTGGCTGCACGTCGTGCAAAAGGCAGAAAAAAACTGACCGTTTCTGACGAACCCATGGGCAGAAAATAATACTGATTTTTTCGGTATTGCAAAAGGGAGAAGGCTTTATGTCTTCTTTTTTTTGTATTTTCGCGACCGAAATCTGAAATGACGAATGAAAAAAGTCTTAGTCGCTATTTTGTTTATAATCATTGGGTTACACACTTCTTTTGCCCAACCTTCCAATGTAGTGGATGAAATCATCGCCATTGTCGGCGGAGAAATCATCACTCGGTCGGAATTGGAAAAGGAGTATGCCACCTATGCTGCGCAATATAACGTCATGGACAATGAGGAGGAGACGAGATGCCTGTTGTTCAGCTACCTTCTTCGCCAAAAACTCTACCAGCACCAGTCGGAAATCGACAGTTTGGTTTTCACCGACCAAGAGGTGGACGCCCGCGTCAACTACCAACTCAATTATTGGTTGGGGCAAGTAGGTGGGAATGAGAAGATTATAGAGGATGCCTACCACAAGACGATGTTGGAAATCAAGAAGGACTTGCGTGAAGTGGTCCGCAACCAGATGATTGCCGACAAAGTGCAGCAGAACATCACTGAAGGAGTCACCATTACGCCCTCGGAGGTGAAGCGCTTTTACGACAGAATCCCCTACGACAGTTTGCCGACAGTACAGCCGGAATACGAGTTTGGTCATATCGTAAAACTGCCACCGGTAAGCGAAGAGGAAATCGCGAACATCAAATCGCGCCTCAACGAATACCGCGAACGCGTGCTCCGCGGGGAGAAATTCTCGATGCTGGCCCGCCTCTATTCCGATGACCCCGGCTCCGCATCCAAGGGCGGAGAACTCGGCTTCGTGGAACGAGGCACCCTCTACCCCGAATTCGAGGCCGTAGCCTTCAATCTCAAATCCGGCGAAATCTCCCAAATCGTTCAAACCAAAGCTGGCTACCACATCATCCAAATGATTGAACGCCGCGGCGACAAAATCAATGTCGCACACATCCTCCTCCAGCCCAAACCTTCTGCAGATGAACAAGTTAAAGCCATCGAATACCTCGACAGCATCCGCAATGTCATCATTTCCGAAAAGATGGACTTCAGCGAAGCCGCCAAAAAATTCTCTGATGACTTGAACAAAAACAGCGGCGGCTGGGTGGTCAACCCCTACAACAACTCATACAAATTCGAGAAAGAATCCATCGAAGCCTCCACCTTCGCAACCATCAACAAACTCATACCCGGCGAATACTCCGAACCTGTCGCCTACGTGACAGAGGATGGCAAAATGGCATACCGACTCCTCTATCTCCGCACCAAAGTCGCCGCCCACAAACCCAACCTGAAGGAAGACTACGACCTGATTAAAAACGCTGCCCTCGAAGAAAAAAAACAAAAACTCGTCAACGAGTGGCTGCTTGAAAAGGTGAAAACGACCAATATCAAAATCAACGAGAATTACAAAAGTTGCCCGTTCATCAAGGAATGGGGCATTCTCCAATAAAATACGAACTATGACAGACCTGAATTTTAAAGATGATGTGGAAGCCATCCAGGCTTTTGTGGAAAAATACGCCAACCTCCGAAAGGAAATCGCCAAGGTGATTGTTGGACAGGATGAGGTCATCAAAAATATCCTGATGGTGATGTTCAGCCGCAGCCACGCACTGCTCATCGGTGTACCTGGATTGGCTAAAACATTGATGATCACTACAATAGCAAAAACCATCAACTTGTCGTACAATCGTATCCAGTTCACACCCGACCTTATGCCATCCGATATTATGGGCACGGAAATTCTGGACGAGAACCGCAAGTTCAAATTCGTGAAGGGCCCCATTTTCGCTAACATCGTTTTGGCGGACGAGATCAACCGTACCCCTCCGAAAACCCAGTCTGCACTACTTGAAGCCATGCAGGAACGCTCCGTCAGTATGAACGGCGTAACTTACCAATTGCCCGACCCGTTTTTCGTACTTGCCACCCAAAACCCGATTGAGCAAGAGGGAACCTACCCCCTGCCGGAAGCCCAACAGGACCGCTTCATGTTCAACATCATGCTCGACTATCCTGAATTCAAGGACGAAGTGGATATCGTGAAATCCACTATTCACGGGGCAATGAACGAACCGAACCAGATTCTGACCATGGAAGAGATCATTTTCTACCAGAAACTGCTCCAAAAAGTGCCGATTTCCGACAACGTATATCAATACGCCGTCAATCTGGCTACGATGACCCGCCCGCACACGCCTCAGGCACACCCGTGGGCAAACGACTACCTCGCTTGGGGAGCTGGCCCACGCGCCTCGCAGTTCCTCATCATCGGTGCCAGAACCCACGCCATCATCGAAGGCAAATACTCGCCCGACATCGAGGACGTGCGCGCAGTGGCCGTCAACATTCTGCGACACCGCATCATCAAGAACTACAAGGCTGAGGCTGAGGGAATTACAATCGAAGACATTATCAACAAACTGATGCACGCCTAATGCTTTTCAAGGACGTAATGGTGGACGAAGGGCTGAAAAAACAGCTCGTGATGCTGGCGGATGAGAACCGCATCAGCCACGCGCAGCTTTTCTTGGGCAAAAAAGGCACCCACAGCTTCGCTTTGGCCGTCGCATTCGCACAATACATATCCTGCTCCAACCGCCACGATGGCGACTCCTGCGGGAAATGCCCTTCCTGCCTGATGTTTGAGAAACTACAACATCCCGACCTCCATCTCATCTTCCCGAATTGTACCACCAAAGAAGTCAAGAAAGACAATGATTCAAAGCAATTTATGAGTCAGTTCCGCGATTTTGTGTTCGCTCACAACTATCATATCGACTTCGATGATTGGGTGAAGGAAATGCAAAGCGAAAACAAGCAGATCTCCATCAACATCCGCGACTGCTCCAATATTATCCAACAGAATGACATCCGCTCCTATCAGGGCGGCTACAAAATCTACATTCTTTGGAAGGCAGAAAAACTCCATTACACCGCCGCCCCAAAATTGCTAAAGACCTTGGAAGAGCCTGAAAACAAGACACTTTTCCTTCTTTTGGCTGAAAGCAGCGACCAGATACTCCCCACCATCCTGTCGAGAACACAGCTGGTTAAAATTCCGCCGCTGAAAGAAAATGTCATCCGCCAGCATTTGGTAAACGACGAACATATAGACGAAAAGGTTGCCGCCGATTTCGCCGCCATATCCGAGGGAAGCTACACAAAAGCTTTGGGTCTCATCAAAAAACAAGATGAATTGCACCATCTGCTTAAGCAGTATGATAATTTGTTAAAGAGCTTGAACGCATACGTCACCAACGCCGATTTAACTGCTATGAATTATTTGGAAATTCAGAATATGTTCGGCGAAATCATCAAGGAGGGACGCGAAAAACAGAAGCAGTTCATCAACTATCTTTCGCGAATGTTCCGCAACGAGCTGCTGCTCCATCAAAAAAGCGAACATCTGGTGAAGGCAATGGCGGCGGAACATGAAATTCTGGAACGCTACAAGATCTTGTTCACGGTGAAAAATGCCGCCCCCCTGCTCAACGAATGCAACCGTGCCCTCTACCATATCGAAAGAAATGTGAGTGCCAAATTGATTTTTACCGATTTGTATTTCAAGATGGCCGCCGCATTTGCCAAGCGCTAATCAGTACTTTTTCTCAATATGCTCAAATTCCCAATTAAGGTTTTTACTGAAAACGATTTTCAAATCATTGAAGACCAACAATCTTTTGATGAATTACTGAAAGAATTCGAGTTTATTCGTGCAGCAGGCGGGATAGTCAGAAACGAAAAGGGCGAAATCCTGATGATTTTCAGAAGAGGCAAGTGGGACTTTCCGAAAGGAAAAGTAGAGGCTGGGGAAGACAATTCTACCGCCGCCTTGCGCGAAGTGCGCGAAGAAACAGGCGTGACCGCGAGAATCACAGAAGGAAAGACCATTTCCATCTTCCATACCTACGATACATACGGCCCAAAAATGTTAAAAGAAACCGTTTGGTTCCCAATGCGCGCTTTATCCCAACAAAACCTCACTCCGCAAACCGAAGAAGAGATTGCCCAAGCCGTCTGGATTCCCGCCGAAAAGATCAACGAACTGCTACAAGCGTCATACGCTTCCCTGCAAGAGTTGGGAAAACTTCTATAACAAATTGATAATTAATTATATAGAGGTCAACTACTCCTCATAAACGTATTCCTCCACCGCTCCATCGCTGCTGGTTCGTCTTACCGGAAACTTGCCTTTACTCTCGTATGTGAAATTTGTAACGTATGCATTCCCATCATCCACACTGCATACACAATGCGCTGAAAGATTGGCAACGCCCAACCCCTCAATCGTGAGCAAACCATGAAAGGGATTTTTCAACTTTTCGTAAGTATAGGTGTACTTCTGGGTTGATATCTGTCCAATAAACCGATAAGATGGGGTAATCGACTCTGTGTAAATCACTTGCGAAATATCATCCCCGTCCCACACAAAGGAGGCACCATAATAATATTTGCCATCGCCATGAACATATTTGCTTTTTTCCATGTCGGCAAACACCTGCGACGCCTCCTTGCCCAGAATCAAAGGCCGTAACTTGCTCTCTTCGAGGCTTTTAACATAAACATCAAGGTGGTATCCATAACCCGAAATTTTGTTTCCCTCATGCCTGACCTGAATCGTATAATAGAGACTGTCACCGACATAATAATCAATGGTATTGAGCAATTTTTTTTGATAATGATAAACGGCAACCTCCTCATTACAAACAACTTGTGAAAGCCGGTGCTGGTCATCGTACGACAATTCAAAAGTGGTGCCGGCGCCTTTGATTCCCACCAAAAGGCCATCGTCCCAAATATAATCGTAGCTGGTTATCGCCTCCGGATAGTCCATCGCATAGCAATTACGCTGAATTAACTTCTTTTTTGGATGAAAAACGCCCTCTTTCTGGCAGGAAAAAAGGCTGAATGACAGCACAACGCAAAGCGAGGCAACGCAGAAACGATGACGCATGACCTGATTCAACCCCCAGACAACCATTGGCAACTTCGTTTAAGTCACTAACCCACAACCGCTTTATCCAGATGAATGGAGTGCGACCCCTTGATTAAAATCATGGAATCAGCAAAAGGATGTTGCTGCAAATAATCATTTAACGCCTCCACATTTGGGAAGACTTTCATTCCAGGTATTTGGAGAGCGGCGAAATTCTCACCTACAAAAAAGGCATCGATGTTTTGTACCTTGCAAAGTTCAACGATATGGCGGTGCTCGCTTTCACTGATGTGCCCCAATTCCAGCATATCACCCAAAATCGCCTTCTTGTTGGGATGTGCCAGATGGGCAAGGTTCAAAATGGCAGCCTTCATACTCGTGGGGTTGGCGTTATAGAAATCCGCAATCACCACATTGCTGCCGACCTGATTGATTTGCGAGCGGTTATTGGTCGGAACATAGTTGCTAATGGCTTCAGCAGCAGCACTTTCCGATATTCCAAAATGCTTACCTATCGCGATAGCGCAGAGGATGTTCACCAGATTGTAATCCCCGGTCAGATGCGTGCGGAAGGTGACATCGCCCACTTTGATCGCCAGATAGGGATTCATATCAACGATTTCGCCGTCGCAAGTGCTGCCTTCACATTTACCATATTTAATAATGGTAGTGGATGGGGTGGCCCTCTCGGCACACTTCGTTAAAACAGCATCGCCCCCATTGACGAACAGCGTGCCATTCCGTTTTATTACAGACTCATACAAAGCACTTTTTGTTTTGATAATATTCTCTTCAGAGCCGAAGCCCTCCAAATGCGCCTTTCCGATAGTGGTAATCACGCCATAGGTGGGCTGCGAAATTTGGCAGAGGTCGGCGATTTCGCCCGGATGGTTGGCTCCCATTTCCACAATTGCGATTTCTGTATCAGCGGGAATCGACAGCAGTGTGAGCGGCACGCCAATGTGGTTGTTAAAATTACCTTGGGTGAAAGAAATTTTGAATTTTGTTTTTAACACAGTAGCTATCAGCTCTTTAGTGGTAGTTTTACCGTTAGTTCCCGTGATACCGATCACAGGAATCTCCAAATTCCGGCGATGCTCGGCGGCCAATTCCTGCAATGCTTTCAGCGAATCCTGCACCACGATGCAGCGTGGATGATTCGTCAGTTCCGTATTCTCAGTCACCACGTAAGATGCCCCTTGCTCAAGAGCCTGAGTGGCAAAGCGATTGCCGTCAAAATTTTCACCCTTTAAACAGAAAAAAAGACACCCCGGGATGATTTTCCGTGTGTCGGTACAAATTTGCGGGTGTTTCAGATAGATGGAATACATTTTAGAATTGAAAATTGAAAATTGAAAGTTGAGAATTGATTTCGCGCACGGATTGTTATAGCCCAATCAGGGTCAATTATTCAGGAAATAGGGGGTGCTTTTAGTGAATTTATGCGTCTTCTTATTCCAGACCAAATCCAGCATTGTGCCGTCAAGATACTTGAAAATTCTTTGATATTCAGACTTTTCCAACTCGTCGAGGCACGTATAAATCACCATAATGTCGTGGCCGCTATGGGGCAGTTGCAACTGCACCTTCACTTGAAAGTCCTTGACGATATTCTGCGGGGTATAGTAATTTTTTTCGAGGCGGGAGGCATTGAAGATATCCTCCAATTGAAATTCGGGGAGATAATTTTCAGCCGGGGCTGGCTCCCATACATAGCGGGCACTGGCAAGGTCGGCGGTGGAATGAACCCGGTAGAACTTGATTTTGGAGCCGCAACTGATGCCGCAGCGCGTTTCGCAAAGCGCCACCAACAGTGTGTCACTTTCCAATTTCCAGACAGAAACTTCATAAATCACCTCCAACGGGGTGACAATCCGGATAAAACGGGCGCGTTTATCGTAGATTACCAGCTTGTAATTGTCATAATCGCCCTTGGTGTTGCCGTTAAACTCCACCATCTTTTCACGGATATCCATCGGCACATCCATCTCTTTTTCTGGAAAATGCAGCAGAATTTCGCTGATACTTTGCGCTTTTACATTAAAAGACAGGCAAACAATCAGTGAAAAAAAACAGATTCTCTTGAACATTTCGCAATGGATTTTGGAATAATTGATTAACGAAAATTTCGATAGAAAATTATAGGAACATGGCCAAGAAGTATGCCATGGCAGCTCCGAGATAAGTTCCTGCAGCATAACCGATTAGACCGATACAAATGCCGCTGATGAGCACTTTTTTGTTTCCCATGGCACCCACAACCGGCGGCACGAAAGGCGGGGAACAAAGCAATCCGACATTCGCCACGCAGAACAAGTCGCCGTTCACCTTGAAAATCCTGCAAAGAACAAAGTGCAAAAGCACCGACACGACAATGATGTAGAGGAGGAAAAGCAGCAGGGAGACCGCACTGGCATCGATAGCGTGAATATCAAATTGCGAAGCCACAATGATGCTGAAAACGAGGATGAAGAACATGCCGAGCTCGAAGGTTTTGGGCAGTTCGCGCACTTTTTTCACGAACGAGAGGGCAATGGAAAACGTGGTGGTGGTGAGGATGATGACCAATTCGTTGGTGAATTTTCCCGTGAGCAGTTTTGACAGCAGGGCACCCACGCCGAAAAGTGCGATGGCGAGCAATAGCGCAAGGAGGGTTCTGCCGAAAACGCGCGGTTTCAACATACCGTCGTACTGCTCCACGCCGCTGTCCACCGTGCTATGGTGCTCTACAGAGACGGATTCATCGGCGAAAGGCAGGAGTTTGCGGAACACTTTGTAGCCGCCCGCCACGATGAAAACGATGAAGGGGAAGGTGACGAGCATCTCGAAGGTCAGCACGAGCGAAATGGTGTTGGGGTTGACCTTGAGGGCGGCACCGAGGGCACTGAAGTTCATGGTCCCACCCGTGTAGATGGCGGTCATCATGCCGGCGACATTGGGCAAGTCGGCAATGCCGGAGTGACGGAAAACGAAAAAACCGGAGACTACCGCTACGACAATGGCAATGAGTCCGCCGACCAGCGCCGCCGCCGTCTTCGGAAGCGATTTCGTCCACATCCGGAAGTCGCAGTTGAACAGCATAAGCGGGATGGCGAGCATGATGGCAATGTCGCGGATCCACGTTTGCGAGGTTTGAACTTGGGCGGTGAGCGTGGGATCGCTGAAATCAAGCCAGCCGAAAAGCGACGCAGCAATACCGACCGCGTAGGCCAACATCACCGTCCCGATTTTTCGCGCCCAACCGAACTTCTTGTATAACAGAATGATAAGTGCAGGGACCAAGAGATAACAAACTGAAATCAGTAGGGTTGTCATCATCATAACAATAGCGTTTTAATTTTCAAACGGTGCAAAAATACGATTTTTATCTGAAAATCAAAGTAATGTTACCGCAAGGGAGAGACCATCGTCAAAAAAAGTATTACTTTTGCAAACCAAAAAACGACGATGGAATTTCCTGATTTTCAACATGCAATCACCTTGGAGGGCAATGTCTATTTCGCCTCCGACTTTCATCTGGAAAACACGCCCGAAAGCCGCGTGCGCGAGGAGGAGATTGTGCGCTGGCTGGACGGGATTTCCGACCACGTCCAACATCTTTTTCTGTTGGGCGACATCTTCGATTTCTGGTTTGAATACAAGGACGTAGTGCCGCGCGGCTACTACTCCTTTTTTGCAAAATTAGCGGAATTGAAGAAAAAAAACGTTGAATTTTACTACTTTACGGGAAACCACGACATGTGGGTGAAGGACTATTTCGCGAAAGAATTCGGAATGAGGATCTTCCGCCAACCCACCCCTTTCATCATCAATGGGAAACGCTGTCTGATTGGGCACGGCGACGGGCTGGACAAACGCGACAAAGGCTACCTCCTCATCAAAAGGATCTTCAACTGCCGGTTCAACATCGCACTTTACGGGGCACTGCCTCCGCGATGGGCCTTCGCCATCGCCCGAGCCTGCTCCCACAAAAGCCGCCAATCCAACTCCTCCAAAAAGAAAAAGCTCAACCAAAACGAAGCCTCCGTGATGAACTACATACACGAATACCTCCAACACTCCCCCGCCGACTACTTCATCTTCGGACATCGGCACCGCCCCCTCGAAATCTCCGTAAACGATACTGTAACATACTATAACACAGGCGATTGGCTCTTCCACAAATCATATCTGAAATGGACGGAAGGGGGAATTGAGCTGAAAGGTGAGAATTGAGAATTGAAAATTGAAAGATTAGAGATGAAGGGATTAAAGGATGAAAGGATGAAAAGGGGTATGTAGGGCTGTCATAATATGGCAGCCCTACAACCATAATATGGCGCCTATCGTGGGAACACACCGCGTGCGTCCATGTATGCCGTTCGTTATTCTTTTTCCACAAAAATGATAAAATCCCAATCTGCGGGATTCCCTCCTCCCACACTTGGTGTGTACAAGAATACTGCGACTTTTTTGTTGGTTTTGCTGTAATAATGCTGAAATTCAGGCTGTTTGGAAATGGTTTCCCAAACATTTTCAATCATGGTTTCGTCAACGATACCATGTTCCCATGGGAGCGTTTGTTGTGCACCCGATATATCGATAAAGCAGACTCTGTCGTTCCCTGGGTAGGAGGGTCCAGCGGATTGAGCAGGTAATTCCATGAAGGAAGTTGGAAAATGGAGATTCCCGCACCCCGACCAAATAATACTTCCATAAAAAAGGAGATGGTTGGGATTCTCATAAAACAATTTGATATATCCAAAATCACAAGGAGGACAATAGGTTGCCATAAAAGGAATAGTGTCCGAGGAATCATTGGTACTATCCACATTCACAGTGGTGTATCCCTCATATTGAAAGGTTTGGTAATCCACTTTCATGATCAGAATATTGCTGTCGGCCCCTGGAATGTCAATTTCTACAGGGTTTGGTTCGGGAGTGTCAGGTTCAACGGGCACTTTTTCACAGCTGAATGCGAGAACGGCAAGGAAGAATACTCCTGTCATTTCCCAGATACGTTTAAGCAGAAGATGTTTCATTGGTTACGGGCAATTTGGGCGCAAAGATACGACAAGTTCGTTAAACTGAGAATTGAAAATTGAAAACTGAAAGATTAGACATGAAGAGATGAAAAGATTAAAGGATTATTTCTGAGGGTAGTGGAAATTGACGGGGCAAAAGTAGGGAAATTTTGACTATGACATAACCAAAAGTTTTGTACATTTGGCGGCTCAAATTTGTTTTATGAAAAAATTGTTGGAACCCATTGTCCATGTCCCATGAAACATTGTCTATTTATCCTTACTGCAATTCTGCTTTCAAGCCCTTGTCTTGCTCAAATTCAGGAAAGAATGGACAGATGGGACTCCTTGTGTATGACACATCCGCCTTGCAAAGACAACAATATTGACAGCAGCCAGATTGATTTTTATCGTTCTCTTTTTGAAATACTCAACGAAAATGAACGCAGAATTCCGATGGAACGTCACGATTCCCTGCAGTACTATGCTAAATATTGGCAGTGGTCGGATTCCGCTTTTCTAAAAAGTTTACGCTGTTTTGCGTGCATTCAACATCTCTTCTATGGTTTTTATATTCAAAAGAGCATAGAAGAATCCATCAAGCATTATGACTCATTAAAAGACACGGTGCTTGTGACTTTCGCACGAGCCCATAGTGATTCTTGGCCCCGACAGGAAGTGGAGATACCGTTCAATCCGTCAAAGGCTAAAGTCTATTGTTTATATTACCCAACAGACTCCAAATGCACCGGTGACTTTCAAAAAGTTCTACAAACAGTAGAATGGCAGGGATGCGAACGGGCAAAATTGGTGAAGAATGGCTTTATACATCCAGGTCGCAAAGAAGGGAATTATTCCCTCATCATTCTCAAGTACTCCAATATTTATTACCAAATTGGACACGTCGGTAAAGGTGGTGACGTTACAATTCTCATTATCTATGAGCATCCAAGGAACGGACGGAAAGTAGAACCGACCAAAATAAAAGTAGAACCAGCCAAAATAGAAATCTCATACAATAAGTTCATGCCGCGCGTCATGGCCTCCGAAGCTTCATACGACAAGCTCAAACGCTACTCAAAGGAAAACAAACAGATTTTGAGAAGGGCGATGAAGAAGTCCAAGAAAGGGGGGAGCAAGGAATGAAAAAAATACTAATAATTATTATGCTATCCCCTTTTTATTCAATAGGGCAAATTGTTGTTGATAAGCTGGAATGTAATAAAACAGGAGATGTCTTATTTGTGATAAATAATACTGATACTGTCAATTATTTTGTTTCGCTCGAACTGGAGATAATGCATGATTCAACATGGTGTCTCATCAATAATGATATTTTAGCTCCAAGTATTTCTAAAATGGAATCTTGGATCATGTTGAAATCCCAATTGACCGAGACGCTACAATTTAACATCAATAATATTTTAAAGAGTTCGGCAGTGATCATACCCACCAGCAGTACACATCTCATACCATCTCAAAATGATACCGAGTTTCGCATAAAGGTGAACTATACACCATCGCTGGACGAAAAGAACAAATATATCTATTATGACTTTACTCTACCACGTGATTTATAATGCACCCCGAAAAATGGGCCAACGGCTAAAGTAATTATTTTTGCACCCGAAAAACGAATGACAACCTTATTTAGTGTTATTGTAAACTTTTACAGAAACATGTCAACCCAATTAGTGTAAACCACTCAAAAAGTGTCAACCAAAATCAGGAAAAGTCATAATGATGATATTTATAATGATGTTTAATATTGCCATTAGCATGATAATGCTTTTGCTATTGAAAACAAAAAAAATTGGCAATCATACTTGTATTATAAAGTATGTTAACACAATACAAATAGGGTTGCATTTATTGATTTTCATCACTTGTGGAGTTCTACTGTCCGTTACATCACCAGAACATCCTATTATTAATAATGGACGTGCATTGGGAATATGGACAACATTTATATGTACAATTTTAGGTGTTGTTGTTCTGCTGTTTAATATCGTTATGTTGTTAGTGAATCGTTTTAAAAACAAGTAGAATCCCCCCCCTTAATCTTGTCGTATTCATAATCACAGCTTCTTTTCTTTACAAGAGGTAAAGGGATAATTCCGAAAATTTAAGTACTTTTGCAAGTCCAATTTAGAACTTTACTAAAAGGGGAATTATCAACTATCAATTACACAAAGGTGGACAACAACTTTTCAAATCATCACGCCGGTTTTGTAAACCTCATCGGGAATCCGAATGTGGGGAAGAGCACGCTGATGAACCAGTTGGTGGGCGAGCAGCTGAGCATCACGACGGCAAAAGCGCAAACGACCCGCCATCGCATCAAGGGCATCGTGGACGGCGAAAATTTCCAGATCATCTACTCCGACCTGCCAGGCATTCTCACCCCCGCCTACAAAATGCAGGAGATGATGATGCGTTTCGTGACCGGCTCGCTCAAGGATGCCGATGTCATCCTCTACCTCGTGGAGTGCGGCGAAACCAAATACAACGAGGAAATCATTGCCAAACTCCAGCAGATTGAGACACCTATCATCCTGGTTCTGAACAAAATAGACAAAGTAAGTGCCGATGTGGTGGAAACGACCGCCCGTCTGTGGCAATCGCTGCTCCCCCAAGCGGAAATGGTGAAAATATCCGCCCTGGCCGGCGCCCATATCGACGTCTTATTGCAAAAAATCATCGAAAAACTGCCGCTTTGCCCTCCCTATTTCCCCAAAGACCAGCTCACCGACCGCCCCACACGCTTTTTCGTCTCCGAAATCATCCGCGAGAAAATCCTTCTCCAATACAAAAAGGAAGTGCCTTATAGCGTAGAAGTTGTCGTGGAAGAATTCAAGGAAAGCGACGACCTGATTCGCATTCGGGCCACGCTTTACGTGGAACGCGACACCCAAAAGGCCATCATCATCGGCAAGGGCGGACAGGCCATCAAACAACTCGGCATCAACGCCAGAACCGCACTGGAAGAGTTCCTGCAAAAACACGTATTCCTCGATCTCTCCGTCAAAGTGCTGAAAGATTGGCGCAATAACGACTTGATAATGAAGAAGTTCGGCTACGACCTGAAATAATGGTTCGCGAAGAGGACACCATGAATCATAATTAAACAAACTATTATGCAAATTATTGACGGCAAGAAGATTGCCATTGAAGTGAAACAAGAAATCGCAGCGAAGGTGCTGTCGATGAGCAAAGACCAGCAGCGCGTTCCGCATTTGGCGGCGGTCATCGTCGG
Source organism: Bacteroidales bacterium (assembly GCA_017506175.1). Lineage (GTDB taxonomy): Bacteria > Bacteroidota > Bacteroidia > Bacteroidales > WCHB1-69 > UBA1756. Next base: position 35,541 of record JAFVNW010000088.1, read on the forward strand.
AGAGGACGGCGCAGCCAAGACCTACGTTGAAAGCATCCAACGCTCTTGCAAAGAGGTGGGGTTCATCTCCTCCGTCTATAAATATCCGGAAGACATATCGGAGCGGGAGCTGCTGGAAGCCATTGATTTTCTGAACCATGACGACGAAATCGACGGCTACATCATCCAACTGCCATTGCCGAAACACATCTCCATCGACAAGGTGACGGAACACGTGGACCCGAAAAAGGACATCGACTGCTTCCACCCTATCAACTACGGCAAGTTGCTGTTGGGCGAGGCCGATTTTCTGCCCGCCACCCCCTACGGCACCATCGAACTGATGCAGCGCGCCGGCATCGAAGTCGCCGGAAAGCACTGCGTGGTTCTTGGCCGCAGCAACATTGTGGGCAAACCACTGGCCATGCTTCTGGCCGAGAAATCGGCAAAAGGCAACGCCACAGTCACCATCTGCCACAGCCACACCGAGAATCTGAAGGAGATCTGCGCCACCGCCGACATCCTATTGGTGGCCATCGGCAAAGCGGAGATGATTACCGCCGACTACGTAAAGAAGGGTGCGGTGGTGATTGACATCGGCATTCACCGCGTGCCAGATGTGGACTCACCGAAGGGCTACCGCATCTGCGGCGACGTGAAGTTCGATGAAGTGGCCTCCAAATGCTCTGCCATCACGCCTGTGCCGGGCGGCGTGGGCTCCATGACCATGGCCTGCCTGCTGCTCAACACCCTCCACGCCCGATTGACTACCCTATAATAATATTTTTTCGATGAAGTGGCCAAAAATCAATTATTTACAAAATTTATAAAAGATGAAAAAAATCGCAAAAATTTTAGCCATTGCAATTGTTGCCGTTATGCTGGCCTCATGCAATTCCCCTGTAAAAGTGCTTGACAAAGGCATCAAAGACGCGAAGGCAGCCACCACTATGGAAGAGTTAGAGAAAGTGAACAACCAAGTTGCTGAAAAAATGAAGAAATTTGACGAGGCTGAGTTCAAAAACGACACCGCATTTCAAAATCGTGCCATTGAATACTTCGGAGTTATCATACAGAAAAACAAGGAATTACGCGGCACAAACATTAGCGATTTCCTGGAAAATTATGCCGAGGAGACAACCGAAACGATGGATGATATGATGGATGAATTTGATGACGCGATGGATGCCGACTAACGTAAGTTCCCTCTCATAAAAAAACGGACGATTATCAACCGTCCGTTTTTTTTACGCTTGTATTTAGAGAATATTCACTTTATTTTTGAGAAAATCCATCAGTTTTTGCATGGCGCGACCGCGATGGCTGACGGTGTTCTTGTCGGCTTCGCCCATTTCAGCGAAAGTCTGGTTGAAACCGAGCGGACGAAAAATCGGGTCGTAGCCGAAACCAGCGGTTCCGCGCTCTTCGGTGATGATTTCGCCATCGACGCGGCCTTCAAAATAGTAGGTCTGATTGTCAAGAATCAGTGCGACGACGGTTTTAAAACAGGCATTGCGGTTTTCGATGCCCTGCAGTTCGGACATCACCTTCCGAACATTGTCCTGAAAACTGCAATTCTCTCCGGCATAGCGGGCGGAATAGACGCCAGGGCGGCCGTCCAACGCTTCGATTTCCAGTCCGGTGTCATCGGAAAAGCAATTCACATTGTATTTTTTGTGGACATAATCCGCCTTTTGGAAAGCATTACCCATTAAAGAATCGGCTGTTTCGGGGATTTCCTCAAAACAGCCGAGTTCGTCAAGTCCTTTCACGACAAACGAAGCACCCGCGATTGCGACTGCTTCCTGTAATTTGTGACGATTATGCGTGGCAAAGACTAGTTCCATTGCCTGCAAAGGTCAAGATTATGCGTTGGCGCCTTTGATTTCAATAGCCTGTTTATCCCTGTAGTAACCGCATTCAGGGCATACTCTGTGGGTAAGAATGGCTGCACCGCAGTGGCTGCAAGTAGTCAGTTGTGGAGCGGTGATGAAATCGTGAGCTCTTCTTTTGTCTCTTCTCATTGCTGAGTGTCTTCTTTTCGGATGTGGCATAACTATTTAACTTTTAAATTATTAAACTATTTTTTGATATTTTTAAGGGCTTCCCAGCGCGGGTCGATTTCATCAGATTTTCCGTCTTCCTGCCGGGTAAGCTGCTTCAAAGTCTCCAAAACCTTCGGGTTGCACGTCGGTTGGCCGTTCTCATCATCGGGATGTACGATGCGGCTGGGCAATGCGAGCGTTATGGCTTCATAAACGAAGTGGTACAAATCCAACTCGTACTCGTTCTCATTGACAATCCACAGGTTATCTTCCTCCTCAATCTCCTCAACCAGCGGGACCAACTTCACAACCAAATTGTCGTTGAAATCCAAATCCACCTTGACTGGATCCAGGCAACGGTCGCAAGGAAACATCACATAACCATGGAAATGGAAATCCAACAATATCATTTTTTCAGAAACATCCATCTCAATCTGCAACTTCACCAGTCCGTCATGCAAATCGGGGATGTCTGCAAGTTCAAAGAACGTCTTATCACAATCTATTGAAAATGAACGCTTTCCAAGTTCAACTCCAGCAATTCTCAGCTTAAATTCTTCAAGTTTCGGACTTGTTTTCACTTTCTACAAATTGGGCTGCAAATATACAGCTTTTTTCATGTGCTGTTTAATATGTTGAAAAAAATTTTTTCACCCATGAATTATCAATTATCAAGCACGAATTATCAATAAAAAAAATCGTATCTTTGCCGCGCAAAAAAGATATTGTTTCACTATAAATTATAGAGGTATGAAAAAAATATTCGCATTAGTTATTTTGGCTTGCGCTTTCTTCAGTGTAAATGCGCAAGAAGCTGGCAATCAGGACTTGAAAACCGATTCACGTTTTTTAGATCCCTTCGAACAAGTTGTAATTGAAGCCAATCAGGTCAACTTCAACTTGAATATCTCCTACGCGGTAAGCGCGAAAGTGGACGTTCAGGCCGAATCCAATCTGATGCAGTTCATCACCACGGAAGTGAAAGGCAAAACCCTGACCATCGGTCTGGCAAAAAAAGCTAAAATCGCCCCCAACTTCCCCATTACCATCAACTTGGCAATGCCTGTTGTCACCAAAATCCAGTACAAAGGCGACGGAAACATCTCCATGGACGGCGTTCCTGCTGAGAAAATGGAACTCGCGTTGAACGGAAAAGGCAGTTGCAAAATCAACAACTTGAAAGTCAATTCCTCCCTGAAGCTCAACGCCACCGACGGCTTCAAGATTGAGTTCGGCGAATCCCTCTGCAACAGCAGTGCCGACATCACCATCGCCGACAACGCCGCCGCCAACTTCTCCCGCCTGACCTCCCCGAAACTGAAACTCAACTACACTTCTGCCCAACCCTCCAAGTTCACCTCCCTGAAGTGCGAATCCTCCCTGTCCATCACCCACAATGGAGCTGGCAACATTGAATTCAGCGGCTTCGCAGGCCAAAGCATCAACGCGACCTTGAGCAATACCGGTAAAATCTCCATGGCAGGCACCGCTTCCGACATCACCGTCAGCACCACCAGCGCCGCCGCTTTCGACGCACTCAACCTCACCGCCGAAAAAGCCAAAGTTACCAACGGGGGCACCGGCGACATCGCCGTTGCCGTCTCTTCCAAACTCGACGCCACCATCTCCTCCAACGGCTCCATCATCTATAAAGGATTCCCGAAAATCTCTTTGGAAAACACTGCCAAAGGGCAACTCGTGAACAAAAACTAACATTGATTACATTTCACAATCACGGTTGTACCATTTTCTGGACATCAATTAAATAATCCTTATCAGGGCGGTTTAAAAAAGCCGCCCTGCTTTTAATCACCAATTATGGCTAATAAAACTGTTCCCATTCTGCTTTTGACAGGCTATCTCGGAAGCGGGAAGACCACCCTCGTCAATCACATTCTCTCTAACGAACGCGGCATCAAGTTCGCCGTCATTGTCAACGACATCGGCGAGGTGAATATCGACGCGAGCCTCATCCAAAAGGGCGGCGTGGTGGATACGAAGGACGACAGCCTCGTGCCCCTCCAGAACGGCTGCATCTGCTGCACCCTCAAGATGGATTTGCTCAAGCAAATCGACGACATTCTCGCCACCGGCAAGTTCGACTACATCATCATCGAAGCCAGCGGCATCTGCGAACCCGTCCCCATCGCCCAAACCATCACCACCCTCCAAGAACGCGGCCGCGAATATTTCGGCTACTATCCCTGCCGCCTCGACAGCATCATCACCGTGGTGGACGCCCTGCGCCTACAAAGCGAGTTCAACTGCGGCAACAAACTGATTGACAAACAAGTGGACGAGGAAGACATCGAAAACCTGATCATCCAACAGATTGAGTTCTGCAACCTCCTGTTGCTCAACAAGAAATCGGAAGTCGAGCCGAAAGAGCTCGCCCGTATCAAGCAGATTATACACACGCTCAACCCAGGCGCAAAAATCATAGAGTGCGACTATGCCAACGTGAATTTGGAAGAGGTGGTCAACACCGGAGAATTCGATTTCGACCAAGCCTCCCTGGCAGCCGGCTGGGTAAAGGAGTTCGACCGCCAACGCACGGAGGAAGAGGAAGCGGAAGCCCGAAGACATGGCCACGTCCATCATGAAGAGCATGAACATGAACACGATGAAGAGCACGGACATCACCATCATCACGAGCACCACCATCACGAGGGGGGCGAGGTGGAGGAATACGGCATCGGCACATTCGTCTATTACCGTCGTCCCGCCTTCGACGTCATCAAGTTCAACGATTTTTTGGGCGAAAAATGGGAAAAGAACATCATCCGAGCCAAAGGCATCTGCTATTTCAAACAGAACCCCAACATGTCGTACCTGTTTGAGCAGGCGGGCGTTCAGAAAAAGCTAACCGAAGCCGGCCAATGGTTCTGCACGGCCCCCGACGACGAATTGGCGGAAATCCTCGACCGCGAACCCTCCATCCTGAACGACTGGGACGATGAATACGGCGACAAGATGCAGAAAATCGTCTTCATCGGACAAAACATCGACAAAGAGAAACTGATTGCCCAGCTGGACGCCTGTCTTGCGGAGTGAAATCAATAAAAGTGCTCTTATTTGTGTGAAAAACGACAGTCGTCTTCGCTTCAGATGACTGTCATTTTTCATCGTATAAAATTTTGGCACAATTCATTTTTTATACACAAAAAAATCGTATTTTTGCCTGCCTTAATTTATAGTATATAAATAACTATTGCTTTATGAAAAAATCAATCATTTTTGCAGTGTTGATCATGGCTTGTTTTGTGGGTTTCTCACAAGAGACTTCGAGTGTGAATTCAGGCAGAGCCTATGAAACGAGATACTCTCAGCCCCAACCCGGAGTTCATCAGCTGACGTTTGAATTCCACGATTACAGCATCAGCGAGGTGACACATGACGGGGTGACCTACAGCAAAATCGATTTCGCCTCCAGCACCACCACCCAGCAGAAAGGGTGGGCCGAACTGCCATACGTGAGTGCGGCCATCCAGCTGCCGGCCAACAAGAATGTGGACATGGAGGTAGAGATTCATTCTGCCCCGCTCCTTATCGCATTATCAAACCCGATGCTGCCCTCCCGCGGCGTCATCTACCGCAACCAAGATCCGAACGCCATCCCTTACGAAATCGCACCTGAATCGATAAACGAGGACGCCTACCCCGCCGACATCGCCACCATGGAAGAGCCCTACATCGTTCGCGACGTGCGCGGCACCTCGGTCAGGGTGTTCCCTTTCCGCTATATCAGTGAAGGCCAGATGCTTATATATTATAGCAACATCACGGTTATTTTGCGCGAAAACAACCAGCCCGCCACCAACCCGCTGCTGCGCGAGAACCTGACACCGGTTCGCGAAGCCGTGGGCATGTACCAAAGCATGTTCCTCAACTATGAGCCTTCCCGCACCGCCCTCGCCACCGGCGAAATTGGCGACATGCTCGTGCTCACCCCTGCCACTTACGAAAGCGCCGTTGAACCCTACATCCAATGGAAAAAAGAGATGGGCTACAACGTGACCAAACAGGTGGTCAGCTCCGGTGCCAACGTGGTTAACACCATCCAAACCGCCTACAACAACAACCCCAACCTAATGTACGTGCAACTCGTCGGCGACTGGGCCGACATCAAGTCGAACACCATCAGCAGCGACGGGGTGAACTGCCCAATTGACCCTGCCATGGGCTGCGTGTCGGGCAACGACAACTACCCCGACATCGCCATCGGCCGTTTCTCCTGCACCAATGCCACTCACGTGACTACCCAGGTGAACAAGGCCATCAACTATGAAAAGAATCCGAACATGGATGCCGGCTGGCGCGAAACCTTCATCGGCATCGGTTCCGCCGAGGGCAGTGGCTCCGGCGACGACGGCGAAATTGACTACACACACATTCAACGTATCTACTCCGAGCGTTTGGCGAATTTCACCTACCAAACGCACCAGCAGAACTACGGTAACAGCGCCAGCGCCAGCACTTTGGCCGGACACGTCAATCAAGGCGCCTCTACGATTGCCTATTGCGGCCACGGCGATGTGACGGAGTTCGTCACCACCGGCTATAACAACAACAACGTGAACGCCGCCACCAACGGCGACAAACTGCCATTCATCGTTTCCGTCGCCTGCGTCAACGGCGCCTTCCATAATTCCTCCGACTGCTTCGCCGAAGCATGGCTTCGCAAACAGAACGGCGGTGCTGTCGTAACCTTGATGTCCACCATCAACCAGCCCTGGACTCCCCCGCAAAGAGGCCAGGACTACTTCTACGACATCCTCATCGGCGGCTTCGACTACAGCCAGTACTCCGGCCAGGACGGACTGAGCACCAACGAACAACGCACCCACTGGGGAGCCATTGTGGTGAACGCATTCAACCTCGCCCTGCAGGAGAGCAGCACCTCCAGTGATTTGGAGACTTTCAAGACATGGACCACCTTCGGCGATGCCTCCTTGCAACTGCGCACCAAGCGTCCTGACGCCATCACAGTTTCCAACGAAGCCATGATGGTCGGCATCCCGTTCACAACCATTGTCACCCAAAACGGCGAACCCGTGGCCGATGCATTGGTCTGCATCTCCCAAAACGATGTTTACTACCATGCCTACACGGATGCCAACGGTAGCGTAACCATCCCGCACGACTTCAATGTGGGCGAGGTACTGCTTGTTGTAACTGCATTCAATACAACCACTATCTACCAAAATATCAACTGTATGGCCGGCAATGTGCCCTACCTCACTTTCGTGAGCCGCACTCCTGATATGGTCGTCCACGGCACCCCGCAATACCTCTCGATGACCATGAGCAATGTCGGTTCGGTAGCCACTACCACAAACACAACCGTGACCATCTCCTGCGACAATCCGGAGCTGACCATCAACGACGGCACCGACTACCTCGCCCCAATGGCAGCCAACGGAGGCACCGCCACCATCAGCAACGGCTTCATGGTGACACCTTCCAATAATATTGTGACGGGCGACGTGTTCACCATCAACTACACCGCCACTTGCGGCAGCGACACGTGGACCGGCAGCTTCACACTCACCGGCATCGGCAGCGACTGCGACGCCCCCACTGGATTGACCACTCAAGCTGAGGGAAACAGCGTAACCCTCACCTGGGATGACAATTCCACCCTTGAGAACATCACTATCACAGATGATGTGGAAAGCCATACATACGGCACCATCAATTCGCCCGGCACCGTGGGTTGGAGTTATATTGACGGCGACGGTGCCAATACTGGCAGCTTCCAATCTCTCACCTTCACCAATGAAGGCAGCCCGATGGCCTACATCGTATTCGATGACACCCAGATTTCCGGCAGCGCAATCGTATCAGCCCATTCCGGAGAAAAGTACTTTGCCTGCCCCTACGCAAGAGGCAGCGGCTACTATTCCGCCGGTGTGAACGACGACTGGATTGTCAGTCCTGAACTAAACTTCACTAGCGAAGCAACCTTCTCGTTCTACGCGCGCTCCTACTCCTCCAGCTATGCCAACGAGCAGTTCTACGTGGCTTACTCGATGACCGGCAACGCGGCATCCGATTTCAGCAACATCAACCCCAACCCTGTAACCACCACCACCAACTGGACAGAATACACCTACACGATTCCGGCCAACGCAAAATACGTGGCCATCCACTGCGTTTCCAACGACCAATACATATTCTGCGTGGACGACATCTCCATCTCCGGGGAGGCATACGACGGCCGCCTGTACAACATCTATCGTAACGGTGAACTGATTGCTTCCGGCATAACGGGAGGAACCTATACCGATGACAATTTGGAAGACGGCAGCTACTGCTACACCATCACCACCAGCTGCATCAACGACTTGGAATCCGCACCTTCCAACAGCAGCTGCATCACCATCGGCTCACCCATCGTACAGGGCTGCGACTCACCCACCAATCTGTCCGCCACTACGGTCTCATCCCAAATCATTCTCACCTGGAATGCCGTTCCTTCCGCTATATCTTACAGAATCTATCGTGACAACCAAGCCATCAATACCACACCTGAGAACTATTTCGTTGACAATTCCGCTGAATCGGGACGCATGTACGCTTACACCGTTCAGAGCATCTGCGTGGGCGAGGAATCCGCACAGTCCATCCCGGCTTACGGCTCCGTAGGCATCAGCCAATATGCTGCCAGCGACGTGAAAGTATATCCGAATCCGACCAACGGCAAAATTTTCATCGAAGGACGGAACATCCAGAAAATCGAAGTGATTGACATGTCCGGCCGCGTTGTTCGCGCCACGGAAAACAATTCCGTCACCGACCGCATTGAAATGGATTTGTCGGGCTTCGCATCCGGAATGTACCTGTTCAGAATTGTGGAAAACGACAATGTGATGATGCTGAAGGTGAGCAAGAATTAGTGAACTGCAAACGATGAACAGCACAGGTCATTCCCTGTTCACAGAAAACGCAAAAGCGCATTTAATATTTGCGAAAAAAAGTGTAATTTAGCAAAGTTTTTAAGCAGAATATAAATTATTGATAATCAACTTATTATAAAACTAAAATTAAAAAATTATGGCATTTCAAGGAACTTTGGTAATTGATACCGAAAAATGTAAGGGATGCGGGGTCTGCATTCAAGGCTGCCCCAACAAAGTCATCGCTTTATCAAAAAAGGTAAACCACAAAGGTTACAACTATTTGGAAATGGTAAATGAGAGTGCGTGCATCGGCTGTGCCAACTGCGCAGTGGTTTGCCCGGATGGCGTAATCGAAGTTTATCGCGCAAAAATCTAATTTCAGTGAACAGGAATCAGCGATCTGAGACCAGATTGCCGAAGCGTTCATCCATTCATTTTAATACAATAAACTATTAAACAAATAACTAAATTATGGCAAAAGAACTTAAATTAATGAAGGGTAACGAGGCCATTGCTGAGAGCGCCATTCGCCACGGTGTGGACGGCTATTTCGGCTACCCTATTACCCCCCAGTCGGAAGTTCTGGAGCACCTTGCTCTTGAAAACCCGATTAAGACGACCGGTATGGTTGTATTGCAAGCCGAAAGCGAAACTGCTTCCATCAACATGGTTTATGCAGGTGCCTCTTGCGGCAAGAAAGTCATGACTTCTTCTTCATCCCCTGGTATCAGTTTGATGCAGGAAGGTCTTTCCTACATGGCCGGCGCCGAGCTGCCCGCAGTTGTTGTGAACGTTGTTCGTGGAGGCCCAGGCCTTGGCACCATCCAACCTTCCCAAGCCGACTACTTCCAGAGCACGAAGGGCGGCGGTCATGGCGACTATCGTCTGATCACCCTCGCACCGGCTTCTGTACAGGAAATGTATGATTTCGTAGGTCTCGCCTTCGAATTGGCATTCAAATACAGAAACCCCGCCCTCATCCTCTCCGACGGTATGATTGGCCAGGTAATGGAAAAGGTCGTTATTGACGATTACCAGCCCCGCTGGACCGACGAATACATCGCTGAACATTTCCCGTGGGCAACCGTTGGCAAACCGGCCACCAGAAAGCACAACTTCATCACTTCATTGGAACTGGATTCCGCCGTTCAAGAGCAGAACAACATCCGCATCCAGAAGAAGTACAAAGAGTGCGAGGAGAAAGAAGTTCGCTACGAGATGATCAACTGCGAAGACGCTGACTATCTGTTCGTTGCTTACGGTTCTTCCGCTCGTATCTGCCAGAAATCCATCGAATTGGCACGTGCCGAAGGCATCAAGGTCGGTTTGTTCCGCCCGATCACCTTGTGGCCATTCCCGAGCAAGCAACTCAAGGAAGCTGCCAAAAACGTGAAAGGCATCTTAAGCGTTGAAATGAACGCCGGACAGATGATCGAAGATGTGAAGTTGGCTACCGAATGCCGCGTGAAAACCGAACATTACGGCCGCAACGGCGGTATGATTCCGGATCCGAACGAAATCTTAGAAGCCTTAAAAAAACAAATTATGTAATTCAATAACGGCGATTCGCTTGAATCCGTTATCAAAAAAGAAAAATTATGACAAGAGAAGAAATAATAAAACCCGAAAATTTAGTGTACAGACGTACGCCGGTCCTCACCGACAATGTTATGCACTATTGTCCCGGTTGCGGACATGGGACGATTCATCGTATTATTGCCGAAGTCATTGAAGAAATGGGAATTCAGGACAAAGTCATCGGTATCTCTCCGGTAGGCTGCTCCGTTTTCGCATACAACTATTTCGACGTTGACTTCATTGAAGCGGCTCACGGCCGTGCTCCGGCGTGCGCCACCGCAGTAAAACGTCTGAACCCCGACAAATTCGTTTTCACTTACCAAGGGGATGGCGACTTGGCTGCCATCGGTACTGCCGAAACCATCCACGCTTGCAACCGCGGTGAGAACATCACGATGATTTTCGTCAACAATGCCATCTACGGTATGACTGGCGGCCAAATGGCTCCCACCACCCTGCTCGGCATGAAGACCGTTACCACTCCCTACGGCAGAACCGTGGAAGCCAACGGTTATCCGTTGAGAATCACCGACATCATCGCTTCATTGCCCGGTGCTTACTACGTAACCCGCCAAGCCGTTTTCACTCCGGCCCACGTTCGCAAATGCAAGAAGGCTATCCGTCAAGCTTTTGAAAACCAAAAGCTCAAGAAAGGTGTTTCCTTCGTAGAAGTTGTTTCCAACTGCAACTCCAACTGGAAAATGCCCGCCGTCAAAGCTAACGAATGGCTGGAAGAAAACATGCTTCCTTTCTACCCGCTCGGCGACCTCAAAGTTCCCGAAAAATAGTTTAACGCTACAAACCAACGATTAAACAATTCAACAAATAAAACAATTAAACTTAAATATCATGACAGAAGAAATCATCATAGCAGGGTTTGGCGGACAAGGCGTTCTCTCCATGGGCAAGATCCTCGCTTACTCCGGTGCCATGCAGGACAAGGAAGTGAGCTGGCTGCCCTCCTACGGTCCGGAGATGAGAGGCGGTACCTCCAACGTTACCGTCATCATCAGCGACGAACGCATCAGCTCCCCCCGTATCAACCAATTTGACACGGCCATCATTCTGAACCAACAATCACTGGACAAATTCGAAAAGACCGTAAAACCTGGCGGCCTTTTGGTTTATGATCCGAACGGCATCACCGAGCCGCCCACAAGAAAAGACATCAACATCTACTCAATCGCCGCTACCGAAGAGGCTGCCAAAATTGGTAACACAAAGCTTTTCAACATGATCGTCCTTGGCGGTTTCCTGAAAATCAAACCCATCGTGAACTCCGAATTCATCCAAAAAGGTTTGGAAAAATCTCTTCCTCCGAGACACCACAACCTGATTCCCGCAAACCTCGAAGCCATTGAAACCGGTAAGAAAATCCTTAACCCCATCAATGTGCTCTAAGGAAACGTTTTGTTAAAGTAAAAAAAGTGCGTCAGAAGTTGGCGCACTTTTTTTGTTTCTGATTTGAAGACCATAATAATCGTGTCAACAGCACGAAATTCTATTATCCCCGTACCAAACGCAGTGCTGTGCGGGGTAAGAGAAGTGCCCTTGCATCAGTAGTATTACAACAATATGAGTGAAAGAGAAAAGTCTTACCTGTTTCATCGCAAAGTGTACACTTTCTGTCCGTCTTTCTCCTTTCTGCAATCCACAACGCCCTCATTCTTTAGCAGTTGCAGAATCCGTTGCGTGTTACGTTCCGACAGGTGTATTTGTTGGCTAATCTCCTGCGAATTGCAGCCGGGGTGTTGGGCGATATATTCGCAGATGAGGGTACGCTTTTCTTCCATATAGTGAGTGACAGCTGAAGAAGGGGTGTCCGCTGCTTGGTATTTTTGCGCATTCCATTGCTTCAACTCTGCGTATATTTCCTCAGATTTTGCGGGCATGATGGGAATTCTCTCCAGAATTTTGTTGATTCGAAGAGTGACGCTACACGAATCATAGCTCACAATATGAGAGTAGGCCACAACGGTATTGCGATTGATGCGGATGAATAGATCTGTAGGCAAATCCGCCGCTATACTGGCCAGAGAGTTGTAGGTGGTGATGGGTGCGCCGTGTGTGCGGAAGATGGTGGTTTTCCTTTCTTCGTATTTCAGGCATACAATATAATTGATATCCTGTGCAAGGGTAGTTCGGTCGGGAAGATTGATGAGAAGGTGCTGGGTGGTCTGCAGGGTGATTTTCTGGTTCTGCTGCAGCTGTATCGCCTGCATCTCACACAGCTTGACCACATCTGCGAACAGGATGAAGCAGGAATTCCGCACAGAGAGGAAGATAAATATCCCATACAATGCTTGTTTGTATGTTTGTATGTCTAAGGTGTGAAGGAAGCAACGTTCCATACTACTCTCCACTACCCACATTTCTATAGCACTGCTCAATAAAATAAGCAGAAAGGTAAGTAAAAAGAAAAGAAAGACGCGCTGACGCATCAAAAATTTCGGTACAAATATAAAATATGATAGATAAAAAGAGCACATAAGGATGAATAGAGCCACACTCTCCCGCAAAACGGAAGAGTAGGGTCTGATATAAGCGTTTCTCAAAAATAAAAAAGAAGCGATAGTCCAAAAAACAAGGTGTACAATGAAAAAAATCAGCTTGTGGTTTTTCATAATAGTAGTTTTTTCATCGGGCAAATTTACGAGATTTTGGCAAAAATATAAATAAATGGTGGGGGCAACTTACGGAATTCAGGCCCATTTTGGACCGTTTGCAACAAATCCGTGCAAAAACTTCAGTGAAAACAAGTATTTTTTTCTTTGACAATCGTTTAATTCCCAATGATTTATATTTTCCCTGCCGCCAATTTCGTGCAAAAACGTGGCAATTTTGAAATTTTTGAAATTTGCGGGTAAAAATCCCTTAACTTTGCGGAGAACATCATATAAAAACATAGCTTTATGAGAAAACTTTATTTAGCAATGGCCATGATGATGGCAGTTTTGGGACTTTTTTCATGCGAAAAATCGCAAACCGTCACCTCTAATTTTGAGGATGAAATGAACCCTGCTTCAACATGCCGGCGCGTTCGCTGTACACGGGCATGGACGACACGGGGCTGCCCCGTTGGCTCAACATTCCGGCGCAGTTTGTGCTGCGCGACAGCACCACCCGCCTGTTCACCTTCACGGGCGTGTTCTTCAGCCAGCAGCAGGTGTATAAGAATCAGTAGGGAATCACAACAATTCAATAATTTAAATTCAATATGATTATGAAAAGAAACATTTTATTATTAACTCTGTGCCTATGCGCAACGATGCTGTACGGACAGAGCTATTGGTCGTTGTCGGGCAACAGTGCCAGCAGTAGCAATTTTATCGGCACCACCAATTCGCAGCCCCTGACTTTCAAAACGAACAACATTACTCGTATGACCTTGTCGGCATCGCAGGCTTATGTCGGCATCGGAATCAGCTCGCCAAACGGGAATCTACATGTGCATTCCTCCCAAAGAACGCCGAGTTCATACACCCTCACGGATTTTCAGATGACCAATTTGAACACGGGCACTACCACTTCCGATGGATTTCGCATCCGCCAGCAGAACCAAGTAGTTTACATCAATCAGCTGGAAAAGGCGAATCTTTATCTGCAGAACAACAGCAAAGGTTTTGTCTTGGACACCAACGGCTACTTCGGCTTCAACACCACTTACCCCAAACAGCGTGTCCATGTGGTGGATGGCAACATCTTGATTTCAAGGACTTCCGCCCGTGCCCCGGGTTCCACCAACGGTTCGCTGCTGTTCGGTGGGGATGTGGTTGACAGCTGTCCCCACGGCGACTGGGGTATTGAGTATGTTAACAGCACGGACGAGGGCTACGGACTGAACTTCTGGCGTCCGGCCACCCCCTGTCATATCGGGTTTAACTACGCATTGTTCATCGCCAATGATGGCAATGTGGGCATCGGCACCAACACACCGCAGGCGAAACTGACGGTGGACGGCAACGTGTGCGCCAAGGAGGTTCGGGTATCCCTGAGCGGCTCTCCCTGCTGGCCCGACTACGTGTTTGCGCAGGACTACGACCTGATGAACCTCGGCGATTTGAAGCGGTACATACAGTCCAACAGCCACCTGCCGGGTGTGCCAAGTGCCGCCGAGGTGGAGGAGAATGGCGTGGAGCTGGGTGCCACCACCGAGATTCTGTTGCAGAAAATCGAGGAGATGACACTCTACATCCTCCAGTTGGAAGAGCGTGTGCAACAACTTGAAAACGGGAAAGGAGGGGGAAGATGAAAAGATGGAGTATCCTTTTCATTTTATTTTTTAGCTATCGCATTGTATCTGGGCAGATCAGCCAAGGAGGAACCCCGTATGCTTTGCAATCAAGTATGTCATCAGAGAGCCCGGCACATGAAAAATGCTTAGATAAACAAATTCGGACAATCATAACGCCACAAGTAGATAAACACATTGTAGATTCTATATTATTACATAATAAGTTATATGAAGAATGTCAATTTGCTTATGGATTTGATGCAAACATCAATGTAACAGACTATGGAACAAAGGATTCCATTCAAATAGGGACTTTATATAGACTATTATTAATATCACCTGGAGCTAAATCAATAAATTTGATATTTAGCAAATACAAGGTGCCTCCGGGGGCAAAACTGTTTATCTATTCAGCTGATGGAAGACATATTATCGGAGCCTTTACCAGCAATAACAATAAATCATGTGAAATACTACCCACCATTCCGGTTTATGGCGATAGTATAGTTGTTGAATACTTTGAACCATATTTCCCTGAATTTTATGGGCAGCTTGTTATAGGAACAATAAACCATGATTTTATTGGTATTGTTTCTGAGTCTGGTCTATTTGATGATGATTCTGGAACTTGTCATGTAGATGTAAATTGCAGTCCTGAAGGCGATAATTGGCAAACAGAAAAAAAAGCTGTTTGTGAAATTATTATTAATGGGAGAATTCAATGCTCCGGTGTATTATTAAACAATACTAATATGGATGGAACCCCCTATTTCTTAACAGCAAATCATTGCATTGACAGTCAAGACGAAGCGAATCATAGCATTTTTATATTTAATTATGAAAAGAATTCATGCGGCGGTAGCAGCGGGAATACAAATCAATCAATATCCTCAAGCATTCTACGAGCAACAAATACCGATTCTGATTTTTCTTTATTAGAGTTTTCACATAAACCACTTTCTTCATGGAATCCTTATTATGCAGGATGGGATAGACAAGACATTCAGGGTCCAGGTGGCGTATGCATTCATCATCCTGCTGGTGATGTAAAAAAAATATCTACTTATACAATGTCCCCAACCTCTTCTAATTGCATCGTTGGGAAACCACAAAATAATTTTTATTTGATTTCACAATGGATTTCTACTTTAAACGGCCATGGTGTAACCGAGGGAGGGAGTTCTGGTTCCCCATTATTTAACAATAATCATAATGTCATTGGTCAACTTTATGGGGGATGTCCAAACCATAATGACAATTGCGACAACCCTTCAAATGATTATTCTAATTATGGTAAAATATATTCATCTTGGGATTACAATGGAACAGCAAGCATTCAACTAAAGAATTGGTTAGACCCGAATAATTGTGGCTGTACCTCAATGAATGGTGCAAGCGTGTGTCCTCAAGAAGTAGTAGAAAACCTCAATTTAAGCCATACTGTCAATGCTGGAGTCGTAGAAATCCATCAAGCCAGAAAAAACATCATTTCAAATTGTAATATAAAATACGGATCCTCAGTTCATTACATAGCAGGAGAAAGTGTTTTATTGACACCAGGCACACATATTGAGCACGGTAGTGATTTTTTAGCAGAAATTCAATCTTATAACTGTGTGCCTGGATGTCATCCCATCAGTTTCCAAATCATTAATACTTCGTTTCAAAATGGGGGTGATTTATGTTTTTATCAAACAAATGCCCAATCATATTATTTGAGACTAGTAAATATGTATGGGCAAACAGTCTTTCAGTCATCCGGAAATACGAATGGTTATCAAAACTGTGTACAAATGCCCATAAATTTAGCAGCGGGCATTTTTGTGGCAACAATAATATTGTATAACGAATGTAATGAGTATTCCGAATCATTTTCAGTGACAAACATAAGCTCAAAATCTATTATGGCCGAAATAGATCAAGAAGATAAAATAAAATGTGATTTTGATTTTCAAGTCTGCCCAAATCCAAGTGATGGCTCCTTCATAATAGATATCAATAAAAATCAAGACGATGTATTCACATTAGATATCTATACCTCTATAGGGACAACGGTTTTGCATATAGAATATCTGTCAGAATCACATATTGAAATAAATAATAATGCACTTCCTTCTGGAGTTTATTTTATTAGATTAATGAATCGCTATTGTTTGTCAACAAAAAAAATCATTGTACACTAGATATGGATAATATGAAGTCAAAATTCATTATTATACTTTGTGTTCTCTGTTTCACAAATGTAGGTTGTCAAAAAGACATCACGCAAGAAATTGACATCACCCCATTTGTATGGGAAATAAACAGCGTAAAAATAGGCCATACGATGCACCGTATTGAAAATCAATATTATTTTAATGCTGAATCCTATAAGCTTATTTTCCAACAAGACGGCAATTTTCAATTGAACACAAGCGTAAATTTAGCTATGGGAAACTTTGTAATCGAACAAAGAGGAATAATACATTTTTATGGTTATCAAGAAATTACAGAAGTTGGCGGCGGTAATGATACAGACAAAGAACTGCTAAAACTTATACCACAGGTGACTTCATATAAAGTTAAATCACAACGCTTGCATTTATGTGGTGATCATTTTGAAATCGTATTGAAGAAAAATTCGTAGCATTTTGAAAAAATATTGAAACAATAAATTATGAAACAGAAAATAGCTTTTACAGTCATTTGTGTTGGATTGCTTTTTTCTTCTTGTTACAAACAAGCGGATTATGAACTTGGTGTTGGTGAAACTATCACCATAAGATTAGAGACCAACATGTCTACTGGTTATGATTGGATTTGTAATGATTTTGATGAAAACGAATGTGTTAGGATAAATAATCAATATGTGGAACAGCAAGAATATGGTACAGGAAAACCAAGTTGGCATTGTTTTGTAATAGAAGGTGTAAAGAAAGGATACACGCATCTAAAGTTCACCCACCAGCAATCTTTCTCTAATGAAATTGACGAAACAAAAATTATTTCTTTTGCTGTGAAATAGCCAACTTACTCATGCTAAAAACTCGCTTAAGGTGTCTTATTCTAAAATAAGTTGACAGTTTGCACGCGGGAAAGGATGAAGAGATTAAGGGATGAAAAGATGAAAAGATGTGGGGATTATGTGAGGATGATTGTAGGGATGCCATAATATGACATCCCTGCGGATAAACGAATAAAAATCAACGGATAAATGAATAAATCATAAAACACCGACAACCATGAAAACACATAACTTTTTTAAAACCCTTTTGCTTCTCGTGGTGCTGGTAGTGGCGGGAGGGAACAGTGTGACGGCGCAGGATACTGTTTACCACCCCTTTGCCGACCATTCGGTATGGTCTGTCAACAACATCAAGTATGGCACTTGGGGCGACACCATTATCTGCGGGAGAGATTACCTCAAGGTATATCGGCAGGAGGAAGACCATCCATTTGACTTCGATGTGGAGCAGGCGGAGTACTTCTGTGCCATCCGCAACGATACCGCCGCCCAACGGGTGTACGGGATTTATAAAGCCCCCGCAGTGGTATATAAATATACTTCATCGTTTTTTCCATATTTCTCCATTGTAGACACTGTCACTGATTCAACAGAATTCCTATTGTATGATTTTAATATAGGGATTGAAGACACTATGGAAATCGCGGCTTTTGAAGAACATTTTAACGACTATGGTGCTCCAGGAATATATGTTTATGAAATCTCTCTATACAATGGGGATTATTCCGAAACCACAACAACCTTAAGTGACAATTCTACAAGAAAGACATTGAAGGTCGAGCTTCTCAACTTGCCACAGGAAGCTATCTTATATGAGATGAACCTTTTGGAATGGGTGGAAGGAGTCGGAAACATGGATGGAACCTTTACCGTCGCACGAACATCACTGGGCTTTGCATGGGAAGGCACAATGATGTGGCTGTTATGCTATGAGCAGAATGGCAGTACCCTTCTTTCGAGATCAGGGTTTGATCTGGACTTAAATTATGATTGTTATTATCATGTTGGCATAGAAGAAAACCTTATTCAGGAGGGCAATATTTATCCTAACCCCACGAATGGTTTTCTCCATATAGAGTTCTCGGGACAGGAAGAGAGTCTGTCCAAGCAAGTATCAATTTATTCTGTTACAGGTCAAATAATTGATTCTCAAATACTTAATTCTCTTGATTTTGAGATCAATATACAAAACTATCCGAGCGGCATTTACATCATTAAAGTGACGGATGAGACAGGTATAGTTCTACAGGAAAAAATCATAAAACGGTAAGGAAGATTAAAAGATGAAGAGATTAAGAGATGAGGGGATTATGTGAGGATGATTGTGGGGATGCCATAATATGAAATGCCTACGAATAAACGAATAAAAATCAACAAATAAACGAAAAAAAATAAAACACCTATAACCATGAAAACACGTAACTTTTTTAAAACCCTATTTCTCCTTGCGCTGATGATGGCGGGCTTCGGCTTCCAAGCGCAGGCGCAGTACCAGTCGTTCTTCGGCGACAGCATCACAGAGTATTCTGTTTTAGGACATTTGGAAACATATCGTACAGATCCTGATCCTCGTTGGCTACCAGGTTTTTCCTTTGAATTTCCTTTCTGCAAGAATGATACGTCCGTTATAAATGGGAAAACATATTATGAACTTATTGGAACTGACATTTATCTGCGTGAAGACACCACAACGGGCAGGATTTACAGGTATGAATCTACCTATGGTGAGGATGTGCTGACCTGCGACATGTCGTTAAATGTTGGTGACACGTTCTGGATGCCGTTTTATAGATGGAGCTTGAATCAATCTCCTGTTCCTATTGTCGTTGACACGGTAATATATGTCAATGGTCTTAAGAACATCATTTTCAGAAAAATATGCGACTGTCCCCACCTATATGCTGAGAATTACCATGGACACCCCATTGAATTTGTTGAAGGAATAGGGCCCAGCTTTTCCCCTTTGGGTTGGGGAGGATGGTATTCTATGTTTTGTGATGGAGGATACTATTATATGGACAGTATTTTGCGTTGTGATATTGGAATATATGATAATCCATTCTTGTTGTGCGTGCACAAGGATGATGAATTAGTATATATGGCTGACGAACGAGCTGGGTGTTATCAATATGGTTTTATAAAAGTGGAGGAGAACCCTAAGGATGTTTTTGCACTATTCCCCAATCCGACACGGAACCGTCTTACCATCAGATTTGAAAGTCTTCCATCCAACTGCACATTGTATATTTCCGACATGTTTGGCAGGATTGTGTTCGTGGGGTGTCTCACGGAGATGCGCACCAGCATCAACATATCCCATTTGCAGCAGGGCACCTATATCGCTACATGCATCATAGATAATAAAAAATACAGTCGTAAATTTGTAAAAACAAGGTAACCATGAAGAAAGGTCTATTATTTTTTTTCCCTTGCCATACCCCTTCTTTCGTTTTCCCAAACTTACCATAGTTGGGATGGAAAAGGCATATCACCGAAGAGCAAAATGCATGTGCTTAACATTTTTGTCAATGTTATTTATGATGAACACCGTGATACTAACAATGTAGCAGGTAGTACATTTTGGCCACGTGTTACCGATACTCTTCAGGAAGGTGTGAATGTACCAGGGACAATTCCCTCCAATCTGCTTGATTTTATGGACACAATGTATGTGCCGGGACAGCTCCGTGGCACCATTACTCGCATCTTCGGGGAGTCGTCATTCGACTCGCTCCAGATTGCAGGAGATTTTATTGTGGTGAATGTGCGCGAGAAGTGCGTGGTGAACACTTATCATCAGTTCAAATTTTCTAATATTGCAAAGGCAGCGGTAGATGTCATCAATGATAAAGGATTTCATACTATCTATGGGCACGACGACATCAGCTATTATGACTATCTGAACAATGGGGAATTCTATTTCACACAGGTGATAATCCGAAATATCTCAAACGACTATGGGGGACTTTGCAGTTCGTGTGGAACTGCAAATCTTCCATTGACAGGAAAAAGTATCGTCATCAATGGAGTGAGCCATTCTTTTTTTAATCTTGGAAATATACAGAATACGGGAGGAGGTGACATTACTCGCAATCCCACAGATGTGGTGACACACGAGATTTCCCATAAACTCTTTGGCAGCGATAATTTCCATACATCGGGCGGCAATCATCGGGGAAGTGGTAGCAACACTATGCCATTCATGAACATACAGGGTGGCTATGGGCTGATGGGGGCAGCCCACAGCGGTCTTGTAAGCTGCAACGGTTACGAGCGGTGGCGCATGCACTGGAAGCACGCGAGTTCACCATACTATATTTCCGCCCATAACATTTCCAACAATATGTATGTCAATTCCGACATCAAGAAGGAGGACGGCACAAAGTGGTTCATTCTCCGCGATTTCGTCACCTACGGTGATGCCGTGCGCATCAAGCTGCCCTACAAGGATAGCATTCATACCCCCAACCAGTACATTTGGCTGGAGTTTCACAATGTGGGGCGGAACAACAAGCTGGATTTTTTACAGTTTTCCAATGTCTCTAACTGCCTTCACCATGGATCGTCAGGTATATATTCCTACTACCAAATTGGTAGGGATATTTTAGAATCAACGGATACAGAAGATATTTGGGATAATATCAACCGTGACAACCTGCGCATCATCAGCAACGAGGGGTATTGGGATTACACCCGTCATGTGATGGAAAGGGACACCTGTTTCGACTGCACGCAATGGAACAAGGTGCGGGACTATTATACACCCGAGTACAGCAATTCATTCTGTGGGTATCAGGACCAGGAGAAGTTCATTATTCCAAAAGATCATGACCAATATCTGGACCTCATGCGCGATAGTGTGTATTCCTACTATTTGGGCCCCAGCGACACTGTCCAATACTTTAATAATACGTGGAACGAAGTCATTAGGGAATACACGATGAACAACAAGATAGCGAATGGGGACACGATGCGCTGCAGTATCTCCTTTCTCGGCGACAGTCTCGATGCCTTCTCCAGCCACCGGAAAATCAATATGGGAACCAACCCGAGCACCTGCAATGCCAAGACGTATTACACGAGCAATGACAACATTCAACAGCATTTGACATTCAACAGCAATACACAGAACAACAACACAACCACCTACCTCACCGGGCTGAGTATCGAAATGATTCCGCGTCCCGATTCTGTAAGCTACCTGGTGAAAATCCGCTGGGATGACTACGACATAATGGACGATGCCCGTTGGACGGGCAAAATTGCGCTGAAGGGTACGGAGCGGGTCAACCTCACGCGTGGTCACGATATCACCCTGGCGCAGAACCGCACGCCCGCACAGCGTCTGCGCGACAGCGAGAGCGGCTACTTTGCAGCTCCCACCAAACTCACCTGCGAGGCGGGGAGCCACTTCACCCAGCAGCCGCACTCCACCCTGCTGCTCACCGAGAAGAGCCGCTTCGTGCTGGACAGCGGAGCCGTGTATCAATTGGGCGACAGCGCGCAGATACTGGTGCAGGGCGGTTCCACTTTCACCATTGGCAAGGGGGCTGACTTCACGGGCGGCATCGCGGCGGAAATCATCGTGGACAGCCTCTCCACGCTCTATGTTTACGACACGGCGAAGCTGCGCCGCGAGGCACACATCATCGTCCGTCCCGGCGGGAAGCTGATCGTGAATGGCGGCACACTCACCAACGCGTGCGAGGGTGAGATGTGGCAGGGCATCATCGTGGAGGGCAACCGCAGCCTGCCCCAGTACGCACAGAGGCAGGGGAGCGTCATCCTGAACAACGCGACAGTGGAGAACGCCCGCAACGCCATCAGCACCCGCGGCGCGGACACCAACGCTGTGTACGAACATACCGGCGGCATCGTCCAAGCCACCAACACCCTGTTCCGCAACAACCGCCGTGCGGCCGAGTTCCTTGAGTATGAGAACCACTCCGGCAGCAACGTCACCGACAACACCTCCCGCTTCACCCGCTGCACCTTCACCGTGGACGACGACAACCTGTTCGCTTCCAATGGCACCTCTTTCCTTGAGCATGTCAGCCTGTGGAGGGTCCGCGGTGTGAAGTTCAACGGCTGCGACTTCCGCAACGAAACCACGGGCTCAAGCACCCGCGGCGCGGGAATCCTCTCCATTGAAGCGGGGTTCACCGCCAAGAGAGTGTGCCCCCAGCTCTCCAACAGCGATCCCTGCGGCTGCTACAACTCCGGCAGCGACACCGTGCGCCGCTGCTCCTTCACGGGATTCTCGGAAGCCGTGCACGCGGCCGACACGCTCGGAGCCTACGACATCACGCTTGACAACTGCGACTTCGCCTACAACACCGCAGGTGTGTCCCTCTATGCCGCCGACAACGCCCGCGTCTCCTTCTGCGACTTCGCCC
>JAFVNW010000089.1 GCA_017506175.1 Bacteroidales bacterium
ATTGTTATGGGAGTTTTGGGCAAGCAGGATCCTAGTACCCTATTGCGTCCGTAAATATTTTGGTTGAAAAAAAAAATGGTTTTGGTATCTTTCCCTGTGTTGGAAAATAGCGAAAGGTAGTGATATGAAATCTAGAGCGCTTTTAAAGACTGCAATGACGGTTGCTGCAGGTTGCGGTGCGTTGCTCGCCAATGCGGAGACGGATGCTGCGTCAACGGTGGAAATCGTTGATTCCGTTGAGATTTCCGCCGACACCAATGTGATGGTCGAAGCCGGCAGAACGCTGAAGTTCGAGTACGTGCATGGTGAGAACTCCGTGACGCTTACGAAGTCCGGGGCAGGCCGCCTTGAGATCGCGACTTCAAGCCACACGAACCTTTCAGTGGACATTGCGGAGGGTACGTTCGCGTCGGCGCGTCCGGCGGCGATTCCACTCACCGGCGAGTTCAAGCCTGTTCTCCGTGTCGATGCGAGCGTTACCAATACGTTCACGTTCAAAAAGGCCAACGGAACGAATTTCATTTCCAAAATCGTAGATGCTGACGGGAATAACGAGCGTTGGCTGCACGCAGAATACAATCATAACGATCCGTACCTTGCCGATGAAAAATTGAATGGAATGCATCTTATCGATTTCGGTACGTATTACGATCGCGACGATCCGCGTTTTGTAGAAGGATATGGCGGTTGCTTCTGGGTGAACAAAATCGGTGACAAGGACGGATTCCCGTTGAGAGAATACTTCTGCGTGTGGAAGGATCGGGATGAAGTTTATGATGTTGAGGTCCCGGAAGGTGGAGCCGACTTCTACGGGCCATCTATTTTCGGGAATAACGCAAACTATTTCTTGAGGGGTAAGGGTAATCCAAGTCAAGGGTTTCCTCTTGTTTCATCAGGTATGCATAATGTGTATAAAATGAATCTTTTTCTGGACGGGAATAAAGTGGACTACACGTATCGTCCTTCAAAAGGGTTTCATCTGCTCAGGAATAGAGCCGATGAAAGCGGGAAAAAAGCCGATGGAAGCGCAATAGAAGCGGCATATTGGACTTTATTGGGGTGGAACAATCCCAAAGGCGGAGGATTCCTTCTTGCTGAAATTGTGGCATATTCCAATCAGCTTTCGGAGGCGAGTGCGCTTCGTATTGAAGCCCAGCTTCAGGCAAAGTGGCTCGGCTCAAAGCTAAACACCGTGACGGTGCAGAATGGCGCCACTCTTGATGTAGAGGCTTTTAAGTTCAACATCGGTACGCTTGATGTTGTTGGTTATGCAAATGTCGCAGGCGAGACGAACCTGTGTTTTGACACGCTTACCCGCACGTCGGGCAATGTCGTAGCGACCGGCGTTTATGAGGTCGATGGCTGGTCGCAGCCTCTCGTTCCGGACGTATCGTTCGAAGGCGATGCCAGGATTTCCGTGACGGGCGAATCCCGGGTCGAGAAGATATTGTCCGCGGCTGGAAAGTTAGAAAAGCTTGGGGATGGAGAACTTCGCATAGCAGATCC
>JAFVNW010000090.1 GCA_017506175.1 Bacteroidales bacterium
AGTGGGCTCCTCTCAACGCTTCCAGCAGAAACGATAAAGAAAAGAACTATAACAACCAAACCAGTCCCATATATCCTGAATTTTAACGATACAAACAAGATTGTTAGGACAAACAAGGCAAGCATTTTCCCCTCACTCATTATAATCCCCATAACGCATCAGAAGCCATGTCCAATCATGGGACAAAAGGGTCAGCAACTGTTTTACTGTATATGCAGAGACAGTGTTCAAGTCCTGCCCAGCCTCCGCCGGCGCGGCGGAAACGGCGAACGGCGCTATGTGGCTTATGCGCATGGTATTGCTCGATCTCGCTGCCGCGTATTATACCATATCCGCCGCGATGAGATTACGGTGCGGCCGAAATCCAATCCCTTCATCGCATTTGCATCCATCATCCTACTTGCTATCGCATCCCTGTACTAACGCGCATAGCCAAAAACCATTGCCATTAGACACATTGTTATCAAAGGACTCGTTTTAAAAATTTTATGTCTAATCTTTTATTACATGACTTAAAATGGTACACAGAAATATTCTTTTTTTCTCCATCAGCATTTATCCCAACATCATATCCAATACAATCATAAAAAGCAATATTGCGAGGCAATTGGATCGATGGGATAAAGACAAGTTTGCTTGTTATACAACCTTTACCATCAAGACTATCCAGGCAACCAACCTCATAATGTGGATACGCCCTAAAACAATTTCGTGACACATATAATGTGCCAGATTCCATATTCATAATTGCCGCCTCTATTTTAGAATCTTTTAATTGCAATTCACCATCCTCGGCAATTACAAGCTCTCCATTACCCTCAACGAACAAATTAACCGAGAATTCCTCCACCCTGACATTATCATCTGTTGTCTCGCAACTTAAAATATATGTATCGTCATCAAAGCCGATAATAATGTCAGTATTTTTCTCGTTGATGCGGTTTACAATTTTTAAAGAGGGAAAAGAAACGTTATTGTTGACAGCACAACCGCATAAAGAACTAAACAATGTTATCCATAATAATTTATTCATATTTTTTTATCTCCAATGGAGACAGTCCCCCAAGCTATTCCCCCAAGCTATTCTGGCGAATTTCTGTCATCGTCGCTACTCATTGCCGCGTGAGAAGTTAAATATCGGCATCCACTTGACGATTCCGCGCGGGTTGTAGTTGAGCAAGCCGATCTGAAAACATGCACTGCGATTGTCTCCATTGATCGCAGCATTAAGCAAGCCGATCTGCACGCTGCCATCAGCATTGAGTGCGCCGATTTGAAGACTGCCGCCAATGTTGTAGAAACCAGTCTGCACCCCGCATCCGCCGTTGACCAACCCGACCTGCAAGCCCGGCAACCAGGAGAATTGGCCGTCGTTTCCCAAGCGACCGTCAGGCGATTCGACGTTAAAGACACCAACGCTCACGCCAAAATTTCGCTCTGTGAGATTAAGAAGCCCAACCTCTAATGCGCAGTTGAGCTCGCAGACGTCAATCAGCCCGATCTGCGCGAAATAGTTTCGCCTGACCATATTAAGCGGAGACAGCGAAGCGACGACCGACATCTGATTCAAATTCAGCGCACCTGCCGCAATGCCGTACACGTCGGCATCGCCGGGAAAGAGCTGGACGGGACGGCACGAGCAAATTCCAAACTGAACCGGCGTCCAGCCAACGCGCACAAGCCCGTCGTCAGACTCGGGGCTCACGCCAATCGGGAAATGCGCAAACGCAATGCCGCTCAGCAAGGCGACCCATCCGGCGATCATGTCTTTAATATGAGTTCTCATTTAAACAGCCCTACCTTTCTGTTGGACTCAGTATCAAATAGTGCGTGGAGCGACTGCAGCATTCTCCTTCATCCGTAGTATCGCCAATGGGGACAGTCCCCCAAGCTATTCCATCTACTCCTTTCGCCTGCCGCCGCAGGGCTTGGTTCCGCCCATTGCCGATTGGGAACGGGACGGCGCGATTTCGCCATCTATTGCGACACGGAAGGTCTTGCCCTTACACTTTTCAACAACGTCTTTAATCCCCCACCCGAAGGGCTGCGACTCGATGCTGAACTCAATAACTTGTCCGCGCCAGCGGTCGTCGATAGGAAACACGCCGTCTTTGCTGAACTCCAAACCATTGTTGCCTTTGATGCTCAGAGCACAGTCTTTGAGCTGTATTCTTTCAACAGACTTCTTTGCCTCAACACCTTCGCGGATCACCTCGCAAGTCTTCCCTCTGTACCGCCACGCACCGGCCAAGGTCTTTTCGCTCAACTCGTTCACCCAATCCGCCTCCACAACCGGATTTATCAAAAGCCCGCAAACGGTCGGAAAACCGAGGAGTACTGCATTTGGCAACGCCGTATCCCATGTAAAGATAAGCAGACTGTCGTAATACAGATACCTCCTTCGATCGCCCGTAAACGCGGGGAAGAGTCCAACCGACATGTATTTCTCATAAACGAATTCCTTTACCGGGCGTTCATCCACATTGAACCTGCCGACTGCATACACGACGAGACCAATACCGTCGCAATACGGGACTACCTCCGCCTCAACACCGTCAAAAGATACGCATTCAACATATTTCTGATTGCGGTCCCATTCCCCGACAGGTGTTTTACACTCCATCCCGTCCAGCTTGATCGAAGCGTTCAGGAGGTCATAAACGCATCCATTGGTCAACAGGACGACAATCGACAACAGCACAACAACGCCAGACAGTTTCTTTGTCATCAATACAGCCTTCATTGGCCTCCCCTTAATACCACCAGAAGGAGAACCCTCGGCGGGTTATCTTTTCGGCTTCTTGAAGTTTTGTCCTTGCGGGAAGCGTTC
>JAFVNW010000091.1 GCA_017506175.1 Bacteroidales bacterium
ACACTCTTTCTGGATTTCCTCCGCCAGATCGTCGGTAGAAATGCGACCGGCAGGAACTACTCGGGCATGGTATCTTTTTTTGTTGGTGCCTTGTGAATTGGGGTTGCGGTAGAATTCGTATTGGATTGACATAACTTCTGTATGATTGGTGATGCACAAAGATACATGTATTTGATGAAAGATGCAAATGTTTAGAGAATATTATTGAAGTGATACGATTTTATTACCCTAGTGATACGATAGTATGACTCTAGTGATAATATCGTATTATTTTAGTAATACAATAAAAATATGGAGAAATTTGGCTCTATGCAATAGTAGCATTAAACCCAATAACGGGCTTGTTCTCAATAGTGAGGATTTCTTGTAAAACGCTTGACATCAGGGGTTTGAATGTGCTATATTTGCGGCATGATTAACTATAAAACATGTAAGGATATGATTCAAAAAATGATTGAAATCGTGAAGAAATGGTTCGGAAAATCTTCTGAATCTGCATTGCAAAATCCATCTGAGTGTGTGTCACGCATCCCTGCCTCCTCTCAAGAGGGGAAGTCGGGAAAACGTAAATCGACTTTGCTGGACGACTTGGAAACGTATCTGTTCGCCCGATACGATTTCCGTTTCAATGTACTGACCGAGCAGACGGAGTATCGTCTGAAAGGAGAGGGGGCGTATGCGCAAGTGGACCAACGTGTGTTGAATACTCTCTGTATCGATGCCCGAAGCCGTGGCGTCAATTGTTGGGACAAGGACGTGAGCCGATTGCTGCTTTCGCAGAAGGTGAAAGATTTCCATCCGTTCCTTGATTATATGGGCAACCTTCCCGAATGGGACGGAGTCGACCGTGTCACTCCGTTGGCGGAACGTGTGTCGGACAAACCATTGTGGGTGAACGGATTTCACCGATGGATGCTGGCGATGGCTGCCCAATGGATGAACCTTGGCGGACAATGCGCCAATGCCTTGGCTCCCTTGTTGGTGAGCACCAGCCAGGGGCGTTGCAAATCGACGTTCTGTTCCATCCTTTTACCGGATGAATTGCAGAAGTTTTACATCGACAAGTTCGACATCACGAGCGAGAGCGGATGCGAACAGAAACTTTCGCTCTTCGGGTTGGTGAACATGGATGAGTTCGACCGCTATAGTGTCCGCACCATGGCGACACTGAAGAACTTGATGCAGCTGAAGAAACTCACTTTCCGCAAGTCGCACCGGAATTATTATAGCCAGTTGCCACGCATCGCTTCCTTCATCGGCACGAGCAACCAGAAGGATTTGCTGACCGACACCACGGGAAGCCGGCGTTTCCTCTGTGTGGAGGTGAAGGAGAAGATTGATTGCACCCGTCCCGACTATGAGCAGCTTTATGCCCAACTGAAGGCGGAGCTGATGGCGGGCGAGCGTCCGTGGTTCACGTCGGAGGAGGAACTGGCGATTCAGGAGAACAACCGACTCTTCTACAAGCAGTCGCCCGAGCATGACATTTTCTTCAAGTGCTATCGTCTGCCCGAAGCCGGCGAGGAAGGAAAAATGCTTACTCCTACCGAGATTTTCTGTCATTTGC
>JAFVNW010000092.1 GCA_017506175.1 Bacteroidales bacterium
TCACTCCCCTGCTCGACTTCTCGTTCCACAATCTGCAGAATCAGAAGAACTCCTTCGGAGCCAACGTACACCACTTCTCCTCATGGGCCCCGCAAATCGGCAAAGTGATGAAGCAGTACGAATACTACCCGACCTCCGACACGCGAGTTCACCTCAACTACAAGCACTTCTTCAAACACTACACTCTGTACTCGGCCATCGATTACAACCACGAGGCCGCCCGTTTCTACGGGTTCAAAAAGGAAAGCACCGACTTCCACCCAGACTACATCCCAGAGAAGAGAGACCTTAAAAACAACTTCCATCACCTCAGCGCCACCGCCGGCTTCGCCTCCAATTTTGTGTTGGAGGAGAAAAAACCCAAGTTTGACATCGGCTTGGACTACGACATGCTGCGCACCAACTGGAAGGACATGGAAAACCACGTGGGGCTCAAGTCGTTCGTAGGCTACGATGCGCGATGGGCGAAAATATCAGGCAGCCAACTCTATCGTCTGAACCTGAATCTGGACTACTACAACGAGAAATGGCCACTATTCACCGGCAATGCCCTGTTGTTCAATCCGGAAGCCTTCGCACAATTCTCCATCAAAGAGTACCACATCATCGTTGGTGTGGGAGGTGTGGTGGACGCCAACAATCTAACAGTTGATAACAAATTCAAGACGTCCGACGCCAGCACCATCTATCCCATCGCGGAACTCAACCTCGGCTTAATTCCTTCAATTTTAAGCATCTATGCCGGCGTGAACGGCGGAGCTCATTTCAACTCCCTCGAATCACTACTTTACGAGAATCCTTTCGTAAAACCGCACCTCAATGAACTGAGGACCACCACCGACCGCATCAACATCTACGGCGGGGTAAAAGGCAATCTGGTTAAGAACCTCAACTACAACATCTCCGCGCGCTACAGCTTCTCCAAGAACATGGCAATCTTCGTCATCGACACTACCGACCACCTCTTCAACAAGTTCAATGTGGAATACTACAGGGGCAACCGCCTGAATATATGCCTGAACCTGGACTATGAGATTCTGCGCAACCTCCACATCAACTTCGAGGCGAACTACTGGGTGCATGCACTTTCCGACACAATGCCGAACGGCGAAAAAAGAGTCGCGCTGCACAAACCGGCATTAGAATTCGCCTTCAACGGGAAATACGTCTTAAAGGAGAAATTCGTGTTCGACCTGAACTTCAACCTCGCTTTCGGGCGCAAGGCACTGATTCCCGTCGCCCACTACGATGGCAACAACCAGTTCGTCAAATACCATTATAGCATAGAAAAAATGCGTCCGATACTCGATTTCGGCATCGGCTTCGAATACCTCATCAACGACCACTTCTCCGCCTTCGCCTCCATCAACAACCTCGCCTGCCAGTACTATGCCAAGTACTACGACTTCAAGAGTATGGGCATCAATGCATTGGTGGGCGTCACCTACTCCTTCGGGCACGAAAGCATAAAAAAAGCAAAAAGCAAAAAGTAATAAGTCGGCCGGAATTACGTTGCATATCCGCAATTTTGAACTTTTACAACATTATTAATAATTAAAATCAAAAAGAATGAATCCGAAATCATTAATCAGATTGAGAATGAGCGCAAGTGATGCTCATTATGGTGGAAATTTAGTGGATGGCGCGCACATGCTGGGCATCTTCGGCGATGTGGCCACCGAATTGTTAATCATCCAAGACGGCGACGAAGGTCTGTTCTGCGCTTACGACAACGTGGAATTCCTCGCTCCCGTCTATGCCGGCGACTACATTGAAGCCACCGGCGAGATCACGCATGTTGGCAATACCAGCCGTAAGATGGTCTTCGAGGCAAAGAAGGTGATTGCTCCGCGTCCCGACATCTCCCCCTCCGCCGCCGACGTGCTGCCCGAGCCCATCGTGGTTTGCCGCGCCTCAGGCACCTGCGTTACCCCGAAACAGTGCCAACGCAAAAACAAATAACACACAGATAATTGTTTTTCGTAACTGAAAAATGAAGTGGCGGGCTGATGCTCGCCACTTTTTTTGTTGGTGAATTCCGATAAAAGAACGTAGAACAGCCACACGGAAGGGAGATAAACTAGGCGAATAAATGATAAAAGGACGCTGGTTGCGTAATCATGGGAAAAGATGTACTTTTGCAAATCGTTAAAAAAGCGATACAAAATTCGCAATCAATTGAAAATCAATAGCACAAAACACAAAGCACTGACTCGATGGCACTGAAATCGCATCTTCGCTCATTGATACTTCCCTTGGCCATCGCCTTGGCTTTCGCCTTCCATGGTTTCTTCGGCCAGCTCTACTTCCTGACCCCGTATCTGGTTTTTCTGATGCTGTTCATGAACTACACCGCCCTTGACATCCATCAAATGCGCCCCAAGTGGATGGACTTCTGGCTGATGCTTTTCCAGGTGGGATTTGCCATCGTGTGCTACCTTTTAGGACGTTTGCTTTTCAATAACGATGCGCTGGCCGACGGACTACTCGTGACGGTGCTCACACCGGTGGCGGCAAGCAGCGTGGTAATAGCCTGCGCTTTGGGGGCGAAACGGGAAACAGTAACCACCTTCACCATTCTCGACAACATAGTGATTTCCATCGCGGCACCGCTCACCTTCGCTTTCATCGGGCAGCAAGACCCCAGCCGGATTTTCACCAATATGTGGATTATTTTCCGCAGAATCTGTCCGCAAATCGTATTCCCTTTCATTCTGGCTCTCCTTCTGCAACGCTTTTCACCCAAAGTGAACGCGGGCATCAGCCGCTACAAGGGCTGGACTTTCTACATCTGGGGCTTCACGCTCACCATCACCCTCGCCAAGACCTTCCACAACATCATCGTCAGTCCCGACAAGCAATGGGGCCTGATGGGGGTAATGCTTGCGTTGTGCGCCGTGCAATGCGCGATTTTGTTCTGGGTGGGCAAACGCCTTGGTGGACGTTACGGCGACAGCATCGCCGGCGGCCAGGAACTGGGGCAGAAGAACACCGCCTTCGGCGTATGGATGGCCACCGAGTTCCTCAATCCACTCGCCGCCCTCCCAATGGCATTTTACAGCATCTGTCAGAACCTCTTCAACAGCTGGCAGATGTTCCAACGCGAGAAGGAGCCCAAAGTTAGGAGATAGAAGCGGCAGGTAGGAAAGGCTATCCATTATTCATTAAAAAAATAGTATCTTTGCGCTCGTTAAAAATCGCAAACACAATATAATTTACTTACTTATTTACAACTATTTACGATGAACAAGAGTGAACTTCTGTCTGAATTGAACGAGTCGCAGCAGGCGGCGGTGAAAGAGATCAACGGGCCGGTGATGGTGATTGCGGGAGCGGGCTCCGGCAAGACGCGCGTGCTGACCTATCGCATCGCCTATATGTTGGAGAACGGCATTGTGCCGTGGCGCATCCTCGCACTGACCTTCACCAACAAGGCCGCGCGCGAAATGACCGAGCGCATCCAGAAACTCATCGGCGATACCCGCGCAAAATCCGTTCAGATGGGCACCTTCCACTCCGTGTTCCTCCGCATCCTCCGCACCGAAGCCAAACTCATCGGCTTCTCCAACGCACTTACCATCTACGACACCGACGACAGCAAGGCCCTCCTGCGCAACATCATCAAAGAGATGAGCCTCGACCCCAAGGTCTATGTCGTGAATTTCGTGCTCAACCGTATCTCAGCCGCCAAGTCGAGCCTGCTCTCCGCCGAGGACTACGCCCGCAACGACGAGGCCAAAAGCTACGACAAGGAGTGCGGCAAACCCCTCATCTCTGAGATCTTCTCCCGCTACAACCAGCGCCTCCACAATGCAAACGCGATGGATTTCGACGACATCCTCTACTATACGAACCTTCTTCTGCGCGATTTCCCTGAAATGCTGTTCAAATACCAGAACCGATTCCAATACGTTTTGGTGGACGAGTACCAGGATACGAACTTCGCGCAATACATGATTATCAAGAAGATAGCCGCCGCACACCACAACATCTGCGTGGTCGGCGACGATGCGCAGAGCATCTACGGATTCCGCGGCGCCGACATCAACAACATCCTCAACTTCAAACGCGACTACCCCGAAGCACAAATCGTGAAGTTGGAACAGAACTACCGCTCTACCCAGAACATTGTAAACGCCGCAAACGCAGTCATCCGCAACAACAGCAAGCAAATCCCCAAGACCGTGTGGACCGACAACGAGACGGGCACGCCCATCGAGGTAATCGCCACCAGCAGCGAAAACGAGGAGGCGTTGCTCGTGGCAGACTCCATTTTCGAACAGGAACACAACTATCACATCGACTATAACGACATCGCGATTCTCTACCGCACCAACATGCAGTCGCGCGCCTTGGAGGAAATGCTCATCAAGCGCCACATCCCCTACCGCATTTACGGCGGAACCTCCTTTTACGCTCGCAAGGAAATCAAGGACATTCTTGCCTACTGCCGACTGGCCATCAACCACTACGACGAGGAATCGCTACGTCGCGTCATCAACTACCCGCCGCGCGGAATCGGCGAAACGACGATGGAGAAGGTTCTGGTGACCGCAACTGAAAACCACGCCCGGATATGGGACGTGATTGAGAATCCCGGCTTCTACGAGGTTCCGGTGAACAATCCAACGAAGGAGCGGCTCTCGGAGTTCGCTGGCAAAATCAAGAGCTTCACCGCGATGCTGTCCTCGCACAGCGCCTACGAGATGGGCAAACACATCGCTTTCGCCTCCGGCATCGTCGAGCTACTGAAGAACGACCCATCGGAGAAAGACCGCGTGGACAACGTGGAAGAGCTCCTTGATGCCATGCAGGACTTCAGCGAGAACAGCGAGGGCACCACTTTCAACGAGGAGACGGGCGAATTGATAGAGGACTTCTCCCCCACCCTCGACCGTTTCTTGGAAAGCGTGGCTCTTCTCACCGACGCCGATGAGAAGGACGAAGCCGACTCGCACAAAATCAAGCTAATGACCATCCACGCTGCCAAAGGTCTGGAGTTCGACTACGTTTACATCACAGGGCTGGAAGAGAACCTTTTCCCGTCGGCCCTTTCCATCGGTTCGCGCCGCGAGCTTGAAGAAGAGCGGCGACTGTTTTACGTGGCCATCACCCGCGCAAAGAAAAAACTGACCATCACCCACGCGCAAACACGCTACAAATACGGGAGCATGCAGTTTTGCGAACCGAGCCGTTTTTTAGACGAGCTCCCGCTTTCCACGCTGAAAACCATCGAGAAGGCATCCTCCGGCAAAGGGACTTTCGCCAAAAAGACAACGGAAAGCAAATGGGAAGGCAAGAGCTTCGCCAAAAAGAACCTCGCGACAAAGCCGAAGCCGGAGTTCAACATTGCAGCCATCGGCCGCTGGGCATCCACTTCCGAGCTGAAACCGGGCTTGCGGATCTACCACCTGAAATTCGGCTACGGTACGGTGCAGAAAATGGACGGAGCCGGCGATGACCTCCGCGCCTTCATCCATTTCGACACCTTAGGCGACAAGGTGTTGATAATGAAGTACGCCAAATTGGTGATTCCGAAGAACTAACGACACGTCATCCTATACAGATTACAGTTCCCCTGATGGATATTGGATAAAAAAAGCACATGCAATTGTGATTGCATGTGCCAGATTCTGTGTGACTCCGGTTGGGATCGAACCAACAACCTACTGCTTAGAAGGCAGTTGCTCTATCCATTGAGCTACGGAGCCTTTTGTCGGGATGGCCAGACTCGAACTGACGACCTCTTGCTCCCAAAGCAAGCATGCTACCAACTGCACCACATCCCGTTGCTTTTTTGAGCTTGCAAAAGTACAACTTTTTTCTTTCCTACAACGACCTCACCCCTTTTTTTTTATCACACTGCAATAATCTAACAAGTATCTGACAATCAGCTATTTACAAACAAATACACACATCTTGTGAAGGGCGGTTGATGCCTTATCGCTCATCAAGTCACCGATTTTTTTGCACTTACCCACACCTAATTCAGCCCAGCTCGCACCTACTCTCCGAGCGTCTGCTTGATTTTCGAGGTCAGGATGTCGATGCCCTTTTCGTTTTGGCCGCCCACAGGGATGATGATGTCGGCGAGGCGTTTAGTGGGTTCGATGAAGCTCTCGTGCATCGGCTTCACATATTTCTGATAATGAAGGATAGACTTGTCGAGGCCGCGTCCGCGCTCGTTCACATCACGTTGGATGATTCGGATGAGGCGCTCGTCGGCGCTGGTATCCACATACACCTTGAGGTCGAGGATGCTGGCGAGGGCGGCATCGGTGAAGATGAGGATGCCTTCCACGATGAGCACCTTGGCGGGATAGACGGGGATGGTCTCCTTACCGCGTCGGCAGGTGACGTAGGAGTAGGTAGGCATCTCCACGGGGCGGCCGTTCTTGAGTTCTTCAATGTGCTTGACCAAGAGCGGGAATTCGATGGCGGAGGGATGGTCGAAATTGATGGCTTCGCGCTGTTCCTGCGTCAGTTCACCGTTGTCGCGGTAGTAGGCGTCCTGCGAAAGCACGCTGACCTTGTCTTGCGGAAGGGAGTCGATGATTCTGCGCACCACGGAAGTTTTTCCAGATCCGGAACCTCCGGCAATACCAATCACTAACATAACTATCTGGTTTTCAAAGGGTTTGTTTTGTGGTAATGAATGGGCTAAAATACAGAATTATTTTAAATAAATGAACCATCACTAATGCCCACTCATGATAGTTGTTTACAAATGCATTCGAATAATCTATTCTGGCTGGTTACAAATTCAATAGACTATATAATTAATCTTAATCTCTCCTGAGACCAATGAATCTTTGGGCTCATACTTTATCAAACAACTTTCGTCATACCAATCAGTTATGATCGTTTTATTTATACTCCCTTGCAAATCGACAGTCTGTTCTCTAATAAAAGGCGGGTGGCTGTATGTTAGTTTGCCTCTACCATTGATATTCCCTACTATTTCAAGCTCCATTCTTGTTACCGCTGCTGAATTGTGAGCAATCCGAAGCGTATCTTCAAAACTTTTCCCCAACATTGAATACACTTTTACTTCTTTACCTTTAGATTTGCCATATTGCAAGAATAGAGCAACATCGACAATGCAGGTAACATTAGCATTGTCGTTAATATCTTCAGTCTAATTGTTTTCATTGATTATTTCCCTCCCAATCAGAAGTGCAAAAGTATGAATTTTTCCCGTCACCTCGCCCAGTTTCCCGTACTTGTATGCACGGAAGTCGGAATGCCCGTCACGTTACAGGACGAAGAAAGCCGCGGTCGTGGGTTTGGGCTGCGGCTTTGTTGCTGATGTCCGCGACAACGATGGTGGTCTTTGGTTTTGCGGTTATGAGTGCTTTTTGCAAACAATAATGGCTGATTTACCTCAATCTTCAGAATCATTTTCTTCAAACGAATTAATTTCAAACATATACCATGGGGTGGGTTGTGGATGATCTGCAATGATATAAGATTTGTTGTTGCACTTCGGACAAACATAGGTCTCTTGCCAATCATTAAAATCCTCAATATATCCACAGTATCGACATCTCACTTTCTTTTGCCCGCATTGCTCGCATTGACCAATCTCAACATTTTTTCTGATTTTGAAAAGCATTAGGATGGTATGAAAAGAACACTTCATCCCCTGTATTGTAAGCCCATTTTGCA
Source organism: Bacteroidales bacterium (assembly GCA_017506175.1). Classification (GTDB taxonomy): domain Bacteria; phylum Bacteroidota; class Bacteroidia; order Bacteroidales; family WCHB1-69; genus UBA1756. Next base: position 7,669 of record JAFVNW010000092.1, read on the forward strand.
AACAAAAAAGTCTGCCGAAGATACTGCCGATGATGGTCCTGTTATATGGTTTTACCCAATAAAAGGATTTCTCTTGCTGGCAATTCTCGCAATAACCAGTAAAAGCTTGTGTTTTCTTCTTACCAACTAAAGGTAAATTTCCAATATAATGTGTCATTGTTACCACTTAAAATTACAATCCAAATGTATGCCGAAAACGATAGCAATTCCAATTGAAATAGCTGCAGTTTTTTGATTGCTCACTTCTGCATTAGCGGAAGTAAAGTTCTTGCCATTAACCCCCACGCCCCAAGAATGACTTGCTTCCATGTAAGGTGCCTTTTCGTAATTATAAAAAAACGGTCCTATTGAAACACCTCTCCTATTCGTTGTTAGTCCATAATCGTCAACATGCCCCCAACTAGAACCATTTGTCCCAGTTTCAGCCCAGACCAAATCAACGGAATTAAGGTTTACAGATGCGCTGCTTTTTTTCCCTATTTTATAGCCTGCTTGTGCTCCAATGCTGAAGCGTATTTTTAAATTAACCCCAGTCCCAGCATACTTTCTGTATTCTTTTGCACTTGAAATACTATTCCCTTGAGGGGCACAAATCACAATTCCGGATTCATTTGATGAACTGGATTTTCCCCACGTTCTTTCCTTATCACCAGCATTGTCATAAATAGTAAATATGTAATTAGGGTTATGGGAAGTGCCCGCTTGAATAGAGACTTCTCCAACTCTGTCTTTCCCGAATCGTCTTACTGCGCGATTGCGAAATCTCGTGGCTCTACTTTCTTTATCGAAACTCCCATCCGGGTCCACCAGCTTCACTGGATTATTGGCACAATACGTGTACGGAGACGTGCTCGGGTACTTGTCACTCATCGGGTCCACGCTCAACCAGATGGAGAGCGTGGGGTGGTAGTGCCGCGCCCCGAAATAGGAGTACCCGGTCTCCTCATCGCGCTCCTTGCCGGAGAAGGTGTAGCGGGTGGCATTGGCAGGTTCAACAGAGGGCTGGCTAACGAACGTCTCACCCCA
>JAFVNW010000005.1 GCA_017506175.1 Bacteroidales bacterium
GTCCGGCAGTTTGTGGATTTCCTTGAATCCAAGAATTTGATTGTAAACATCAGGCATAGCCGAGGACAGGACATTGCAGCCGCCTGCGGGCAACTTGTAAAGGGGAAATAGAGTCGTTTTTATAACTTGTTGATTGTCAAATTGATACTTTATCAACAAAAAATTGTTAATAATAAAACGGATAACTTTCCTCGTTTTATTCTTAAAACGAATACATTCGCAACCGCATTTTCGAGGTAAGGCCGCGTTACGAAAGTTCGTATATCCAATGAATTAAAGAAGGGTTAAAAAGTCGATGCGCGCTATTTCTTCTGAGAAATGTCTTTTTTAGTTTTTTTGACCTTTTAATGATACCTTGTATGGATGAAATTTATTCACTGTTTGATTCATGTGCCCCAACCGGTACCGAGACGAAACAACGAGGCAATAAATTACTTTCATTACGTGAGCAGCAAATTGACCGTATGACAGCCGAGATGATAAAGAAACCCGCCCCTAAAAAAGCCAAGCACAAAGTGGAAGATCCGACCAATTTATTCGCGGCTGCCTCAGCCTCCATGTTGGAAGCATCGGCACCGATGATGTCGGACCAAAAGAAAGAAGTCTTGAATCCCGTGCAAAAAAAAGAAAAAGAGCAAGTTCCCGAACAAGGGGAAGATGATATAAACAAGAAAAAGACCTACGAAAAAGAGGAGATTTTCAAAGAGGTGGCTGAATACTTCGGGGGGGACGAGCTGGCTGCAAGTGTATGGATTGACAAATACGCACTGAAGAACCAGGAAGGTCAGTTGGTGGAACACACGCCCGCCGATATGCACCACCGAATTGCCAGCGAGTTCAACCGCATTGAGCGTAAATACCCGAATCCAATGAGTGAAGAGTTGATTTTCAGCTTGTTGGACCATTTCAAGTACATCATTCCACAAGGCAGCCCGATGGCCGGCATCGGCAACAAGTACCAAGTGGTCTCCCTCTCTAACTGCTTTGTCATCGGCAACGGCGACAACTCCGACTCCTACGGCGGCATCATGCAGATGGACGAGGAGCAGGTGCAGTTGATGAAGCGGCGCGGCGGTGTGGGACACGACCTGTCGGCCATCCGCCCCTCAGGCAGCACCGTGCAAAACTGCGCACTCACCTCCACTGGCATTGTCCCCTTCATGGAACGCTACTCCAACTCCACCCGCGAAGTGGCCCAAGACGGCCGCCGCGGCGCCCTCATGCTCACCATCTCAATCAAACACCCCGACGCAGAAAAATTCATCGACGCCAAAATGGTCCAAGGAAAAGTGACTGGCGCCAATGTCTCCGTCAAAATCGACGACGAATTCATGAACTGCGTCAAAAACGGAACACCCTATACCCAACAATACCCCATCCATTCCAAGAATCCTAAAGTTGTTCAACAAATAGACGCCCGCAAGTTGTGGAACAAAATCATCTACAACGCGTGGAAATCCGCGGAACCTGGCGTCCTCTTCTGGGACACCATCCACCGCGAAGCCGTCCCCGACTGCTACGCCGATGAAGGCTTCCTCACTGTCTCCACCAACCCCTGCGGCGAAATCCCGCTTTGCCCTTACGACAGCTGCCGTTTGATAGCCATTAACCTTTACAGCTACGTTGAAAACCCGTTCACGGACAAAGCCTCCTTCAACATGTCCCTCTTCAAGAAGCACGTCCATTACGCCCAACGACTGATGGACGACATCATCGACCTCGAACTTGAAAAGGTGGACCAAATCCTCGCCAAAATCGACAGCGACCCCGAACCTGACGATGTAAAACGCGTGGAAAGAGACTTGTGGATGAAAATCAAAAAACAATCTATCAAAGGCCGCCGTACAGGGCTGGGCATCACCGCTGAAGGCGACATGCTCGCCGCCCTCGGCATCCGCTACGGCACTAACCACAGCAACGCCTTCTCGACCGAAATCCACAAACATCTGGCTCTCGCCGCCTACCGCTCCTCTGTCACCATGGCGAAAGAACGCGGTGCATTCCCCGTCTATAGCAGCGCCAAGGAACGCAACAACCCGTTCATCCTCCGTATCAAAAAAGCCGACGAAAAGCTCTACTCCGACATGGTTCGCTACGGCCGCCGCAACATCGCCCTGCTCACCATCGCCCCGACCGGAAGCGTAAGCATCTGCACCCAAACCACCTCCGGCATCGAACCCGCTTTCAACGTGGTTTATAAACGCAGAAGAAAGGTCAACCCTAACGACCTCAACATGAACCGCCCGACCGTCAAAGACGTCAACGGAGACCTCTTCGAAGAATACCTCGTCTTCCACCAGAAATTCCTCAACTGGGCTGAAATCAACGGCTACGACATCAAGGAATTCCCGAACAAGTCCGACAAGGAAATCGAGGAAATCGTAGCCCAATCCCCCTACTATAAGGCCATGGCCAACGATACCGACTACGTGAAGAAAGTGGAAATGCAGGGCATGATTCAAAAATGGGTTGACCACTCCATCTCCGTCACTGTCAACCTGCCCAAAGACACCCCACAGGAAGTGGTGGACGAGCTCTATCGCAAAGCATGGGAATGCGGATGCAAAGGGATGACCGTCTATCGCGACGGCTCCCGCGACGGCGTGCTCAACAATCTCGGCGACGACAAGAAGAAAGAGGAAGCCCCCACACCGCCAGCCAACTCAAAACGCCCAAGAGAACTCAAAGCCGACGTCATCCGCTTCCGCAACAATAACGAAGCCTGGGTGGCTTTCGTCGGACTGCGCTCAGACGGGCACCCCTACGAAATCTTCACAGGCAAAATGGACGACGACCATCTCCTACTGCCCAAGTGGGTGGAAAAAGGCTCCATCATCAAGAACATGCGCGAAGACGGCACCCGCTCTTACGATTTCCAATATGTGGACAAAGACGGGTACAAGAGCATCGTCGGTGGACTGGACCGCTGCTTCGACCCCGAATTCTGGAACTACGCACGTATGATTTCCGCCCTCATCCGCAACAACATCCCGATTGACAACATCGTCAGCATCATCTCAGGTCTCACTTTCTCGGAAGACAGCATCAACTCATGGAAAAACGGCGTCATCCGCGCATTGAAGAAATTCATCAAAGACGGCACCAAAGCCAAAGGCGTAGCATGCCCCAATTGTGGACAGGAAGGCACCATGGAGTTCAAAGAAGGCTGTCTGGTCTGCTCCAACTGCGGCTATTCCAAATGCGGAGGCTGAGATGATTAGGGCAAGGAGGTGCTGATGTTGAGTCAATACGATATAGACAAGCTTTCTGCTGAACTGAATTTCATTCGAGATAATATGGAGAAGGTGATGGTTTTTCCGCTCCTTTGCATCCTCTTTTTCCTGCTTCCTTCCGTCTCCGCCCAAACACTGGATTCTGTCACCACCACTTCCGATACGCTGGTTCGCCAGCCGTGGGGACACAAACTCTCGCGTCAGGAGATGATTCCCCGCTTCACCGCCACAGTGTTGGGACGCTACGAGTACAACACCCAGCAGAACCTGCACCACTTCGAGTTGCGCCACACCCGTATCGGCGTTTCGGGCGACCTCCACAGCATGTTCTCCTATATGGCCCTTGTGGACCTGACCTACGGCGGCAAGTTCTCGCCCGTGGCCATCTTCGCCAAATTCAAACCCGTGAAGGGCTTGTCGTTCCTCATCGGCTACGACAAGATGCCCTTCAGCAACGAGAACCTGCTCTCTCCGTGGCAGTACTATTTCTCCGACAAGTCGTTCCTCACCCAGCGGCTCACCGCCTGGAGCGACGTGGGCGCCGTGGTGGAATATGCGTGGGACCAAACCGTGCCCTTCTCCATCAAGGCGGGCGTGTTCAACAGCGGCGGCTTCAGCAAGCAGATGCAGTTCCAGAAATCGCTTAACTATGTGGCCCGCGGGACTTTCCGCTTCTTCAAGGGATTCGAACTCACCCTCAACTATGCCGCCGTGAAGTTCGAGACCATACGGATGCACAACTTCGATGTGGGACTGATGTATGACTACGGTGGACTGCACCTTGATGCGGAGTACATCTATAAGGCCTACTCCGACAGGAGTTTCCAGCCCACGCACGCCTTTGAGGGCTTCGCCTGCTACACCTTCCGTATCGGCCGGCCGTGGCTCGACGACATCGCCCTGGCGCTGCGCTACGATGCCATCACAGCCAACTGCAACGGGATGCTTTCAGACTCGGGCGACTACGAGTGGAGCGACTATCGGCAGCGCATCACCGCCGGCTTCACCATGTACTTCATCAGCCGTCCGGTGCGCACGGGCATACGGCTCAACTACGAGAAGTTCTTCGTCCACGCCGGCAACGAGAGCAAAGATGACCGCCTGATTCTGGAACTGATTGTGCACTACTGAGAGTCCGCCTGTTTTTCACGTTCCGAAAGAGCGCGCTCACAACACACTCTTTACTTGTTCTTGACGAGGCGCACTGAATGACCAGAGCATTTTTCGAGATCTCCAACCCACCTGTTGGTCGATGTAAAGGTGAGTGCACACGCCCGATCGAGTGAAGCAATGGAGGATGACCAATACGACCCGTTTTGTCCGGATTGATCCAGTTCACCATTGCAATCGCGGAATCCCTCTGCGGGCAGAAAGATCGACTGTCCATTGGGGCCAGTCACTTTGTAGCCATTGTTCCGCCAAGTCCATTCGCAGTTGTCTGCTAACTCTTTGAACTGCTCTTTTGTTGGCAAATTGTTGCCATAGTCGAGAAAAGCTGAAGAATAGTTGGAGAAGAATCCATTTTCATTTATGCTTTTCCAGAGTGTGCCGCTGGGAAGACCCAAATCCACGTACTCTTGGGCATTCAATGCGAATGCCATCAGACATAACGAACTAAAGAAGATGATTTTTTTCATAGCTTTTTAGATGGACTTCTATTTAACATTTTCTCGCCAACGCCCCAGATCTTGCGAAGTCCTTTAGACAAAATCCGAACAGTTGACGCGACAAAGGTACATAATATTTTTTTAGTTCAACCATACTATTGTTGCAATAAATATTTTGATTATGAAATATTTTTAGTTTTTATTATAACATTCATCAGTTTAAATAGTTATTCACAAAATATTATCCAAGTCACAAATAATGGCAATAGCAACTCTACTGTTCAAAAGGATTGTGAGTTTAAAATTAATGGAGTTTGTTCGTCTGAAGACATTGGCGGCGTTAGCTTAGAGAGGTTTCACCGTGAAATCATTCCTGGACAAGAAAATGTCCCATGGCCAAACTATCGCGGTTATGCAGAATTGAAGAATTACAATAATTTTACAGTGACAGTCCTGACAAAAGTCGCCTTTGAAGACAAAGACAATTATCAAGAAGAAACATACCAAGTTGTTATTCCTTCAAATGAAGTAAGAGATGTACAAATTAAGAAAGGGAACGGCATAGGGTACGATACTTTACTGGGTATGATTGTGCGTAGGTTGAAAAATTAGCAGTAAACTACTCTTCTACCATAGAAACTTTGAAAATCACCTAAGAAAAACCACATTATTTTTTTTAGGTAATTTTTTTTCGGTAATCTGAAATAATGTTGTATCTTTGCTACAAATTAAAATGGTTATGGTAAAGGTTATAAATCCGTTTGTTGTATCGGGAAAAATCCCGCCGGAGTATTTCTGCGACCGTGTTGATGAGGCGGCACAGTTGGAAAAAGCACTGAATAATCAGATGAATGTGGTTCTAACATCCTCACGACGTATGGGGAAAACCTCCCTCGTGGATTTCGTTTTCGAAACCCCCAGCATCAAAGAGGAATACGTAACCATCACGGTGGACATACTGCACACCACCACATTTCGCGAGTTCATCCTCGCCCTTGGGACCGCAGTATTTGACAGCGTGGCAAGCCGAAGCGAGAAATCACGTAAAATGTTTGTCACCTTCCTGAAATCTCTCAGCGCCAGTTTTGGCTACGACACCCTGCTGAACTTACCGACCTTCGATGTGAAATTAGGCGATATACAACGACCTGAATATACTCTCAACGAAATATTTGATTATTTGGAGGCGGTTGACAAACGTTGTCTGGTTGTCATTGATGAGTTTCAGCAAATTACTCGCTATCCTGAAAAGAACGTTGAGGCACTACTCAGAACTCACATCCAGAAAATGTCGAACGCCAACTTCGTGTTCTCCGGTAGTCGCCGCAAACTAATGGAAGAGATGTTCTTCTCCTCAAAACGTCCATTTTACCAGAGTGCCAAGTCTTTACGTCTTGATCCAATTAAAACTTCTGTTTATCAAGAATTTGCAATCCATCATTTTCAACAGGCGGAGAAAAATATAACCGCAGAGGCTTTCGAATATGTTTATGATACATTCTGGGGCGTCACTTTCTATATTCAAAGAATCATGAAAGACGCATTTGCGGAAACCCTTATGGGAGACACTTGCAATCTGGAAGCCGTTAAAGGGCTGATTGAAGATTATTTGGATGAAAATGATTCCCGTTTGCGCGAGCAACTTGCCTTTATCACCGAGTCTCAAAAGGAATTGTTGTACGCTATTCATTCCGAAAAACAGGCACAAGGAATCACCTCCATGGCATTCAACAAAAAATATCGACTGCGCTCCCCCAGCTCAACCCAGTCTGCGACATTAAAACTACTTGAGTATGACCTTATTACAAGAACCGAAAACACCTATTCCATCTCCGATCCATTGCTGAGTCTTTGGTTGGATAGACGCAAAGTATGAGGGAACCATATATTCAGCGCAAATTTCATTCCACCATGCAGAAAGCCAGCTACTCAATTCGCGGAATCGCATCGATCAGCTTCCGTGTGTAGTCGGTTTGCGGATGCAGGTAAACCTCGTCCGCCTCGTTCATTTCCACCACGTGCCCGTTCTGCATCACTGCCATCCGGTCCGACATGAACTTCACCACCGACAAATCGTGCGAAATGAAGATGTAGGTGAAGTGGAATTCGTGCTTCAACTCGTTCAAAAGATTGAGAACCTGCGCCTGAACGGAGACATCGAGCGCGGAGACGGACTCGTCGCAGATGATGAACTTCGGGTTCACCGCCAACGCGCGCGCAATGGAGATGCGCTGCCGCTGCCCGCCCGAAAATTCGTGCGGATACCGGTAAAAATGGCTCTCGTTCATCCCCACGCGCTCCAACAATGCCAACGCACGCTCCCTTCTCTCCGCATTATTGGCAAAAAGATGGTGCACCTGCATCGGCTCCATTATGGCATCGCCAATGGTAAGCCTTTGGTTTAAAGAAGAATACGGGTCTTGCAGGATAATCTGCAAATCCTTGCGCATCTTGCGCATCTGACGTTGCGGAATGTGGGTGATATCTTGATTGCGATAAAAAATTTTGCCCTCATCGGGCTCAATCAGTCGGAGAAGCGTGCGCCCGAGCGTGGTTTTGCCGCAGCCCGACTCGCCTACCAACCCCAAGGTCTCGCCTTCGTAAATGTCGAGGGAAACGTGATCAAGCGCATACACATACTCGCGGCGCGCAAAGAGCTTTTCCCTCCGCAGCGCATATTTCTTGGTCAGGTTTTCAATACGAATGAGCGGCTCGCCCTGATAGAGCTTTTTGTGGCGTGCCTTGCGTTCATCGCTCTTTATCTCTTTGAATGACAGCGGTTTTCCACCCTCCTCATGCGCCTGAAGGAAATCCGCAACGGTGGGCAGTTTTTCAAAACGCTTGTCCAGCGAGGGACGACAGGCAATCAGTCCCTGCGTGTAAGGGTGCTTCGGATGATGAAAAATCTCCTTCACACTTCCCTGTTCCACCACCTTCCCTTTAAACAGAACCACCACATTATCAGCAATTTGCGCCACAACCCCCAAGTCATGGGTGATGAAGATGACGCTCATCCCATGCTCGCGCTGGAGCTGTTGAATGAGTTCGAGAATGCCCTTTTGAACAGTCACGTCAAGGGCGGTGGTAGGTTCGTCGGCGATGAGGATGTCGGGGTTGCAGGAGATGGCCATCGCAATCATCACGCGCTGCTTCTGGCCGCCGGAAAGTTCGTGCGGATAGGAAGCGAAAATCTTCTCCGGACGGGGCAGCATCACCTCGTTGAACAGATCAATCACGCGCTGCTTTGCCTCCTGTTTTGTGAGCGAAGTGTGCAGTTTCAACGCCTCCATGATCTGTTCGCCGCAGCGGAGAACAGGATTGAGTGAGGTCATCGGCTCCTGAAAAATCATCCCGATTTTGCTTCCGCGAATGTGGCGCATCTCCTTTTCACTAAGCGAGAGCAAATCGATTGGCTCGGAAGATTCTTCGGAAGAAGCAGGCGTGAACAGGATTTTACCGCTTTGAATGCGGGAAATCTTCGGGCTGAGGAGGCGCATCACCGACAATGCAGTCACCGACTTGCCGGAGCCGGACTCTCCCACAATGCCCAGCGTCTCCCCCCTTTTCAAACTAAAAGAGATGCGATGGAGAATGGATTTCCACTCTTCATCATTCCTTAAATCCAATGAAAAATCATCTATTTGCAGGCAGTTCATCAATAATGAATAGGTGAAACGAATGGAGCGCAAACCTTTGATTTGCACGACTGCAAAAATACGATTAATTTATTTCATACAGAATAGGAGAATAAAATGTCAGAGTCAACGTCTTGGACCGAAATTTTTACTACTTTTGCCGCCGTTTTTAATAGACCTATTAAATTAAGCTATTAATCTATGGGAAATACTTACTGCGTAGGGATTGACATCGGTTCCACTACGATGAAGACAGCAGTTTTAAATGCGGATGGAGACCTTGTTTTTTCCGCATACAAGCGACACTATGCCAATATCAGGCAGACGGCTGAGGAGATTGCCAAGGAATTTTATGCTACGATGGGAGATTGCGACCTTCGCATCGTAATGACCGGCTCCGTTGGAATGGGCTATGCGCACCGGCATGATTTCGGTTTTGTGCAAGAGGTGGTAGCCGCCGCCGAGATGGTCAAACAGCGCTATCCTGAAGTGGGAACGTTCATTGACATGGGCGGTGAGGACAGCAAGATGATTTTCTTTGAGAAGGGCAAGGTTCCCGACATCCGTATGAATGGCAGTTGCGCCGGCGGCACGGGTGCATTCATCGACCAGACCGCCACTCTGCTGGGCGTGGGGACCAAAGAGCTCAACGCACTGGCAGAGAAGGCTGAAAACACCTACCCGATTGCCTCCCGCTGCGGCGTCTTCTCCAAAACCGACATACAAAACCTCATCAGCCGCAACATCAGCCGCGCCGACATTGCCTCCTCCGTCTTCAACGCAGTTGCCCTACAAGTGATCGCATCGCTTGCGCGTGGCATGGACATCACCCCAAAGGTCTTCTTCTGCGGCGGGCCCTTCGCCTTTTTGCCCGAACTGAAAAAACACTTCCTGAACATCCTGCACCTCAGAGAGGAGGATGCTCTCCTACCCGACAATGCCCAATTGGTGCCGGCAACGGGGTGCGCCCTGCTGACCGACACCTACTGCAAAGGCGCGGTATCCATCCAAGACATTCTGCAATTATTTAATAACCAAGAAAATACGCATTCCGAAGACTACAGCGACCGCCTGGATGCGCTTTTCCATTCCAAGGAGGAATACGACCGCTGGCTCGGATTGAAAAACGTGTACCGTGTGCCCCGCGGCGAACTAATAACCGACCGCCCCACCCCCTATTTTCTCGGCGTGGACTCGGGCAGCACAACCACCAAATTGGTGCTTCTTAATGAGCAAGGTCAAGTTGTTTACTCTGATTATCAACGAAATAACGGCGACAGTTTCCGAAATTTCTGCGAGATGCTGAAAACGTTGCACAAGCAAGTTTCATGCCCCGACAATCTCATCATCGGGGCAAGTTGCGTAACCGGCTACGGCGAAAACCTCATCAAAACCGCATTCAATTTCAACTACGGGATTGTTGAAACGATGGCGCATTTTTCCGCCGCCAAGCAAGTAGAACCCGCTGTCACGTTCGTCTTAGACATCGGCGGACAGGACATGAAGGCGATTTTTGTAGATAACGGTTCCATCCGGAGGATGGAAATCAACGAAGCATGCTCGTCAGGATGCGGCTCATTCATAGAGACTTTCGCCAATATGATGGGCTATCCGGTTGCGGAATTCGCGCAACTCTCCTGCTACGCGCACCACCCCTGCGACCTCGGCACCCGCTGCACCGTTTTTATGAACTCAAAAGTTAAACAGGCCATGCAGGAAGGGGCAGCCGTAGAAGATATCGCCGCCGGATTCAGCTACTCCGTTGTCAAAAACTGCCTTTTCAAAGTATTAAAACTCAAGAATATAGAAGAATTAGGCGACCGGATTGTCGTTCAAGGAGGAACTTTCCGCAACCACAGCATCGTACGTGCACTTGAAAAGATGACCGGTTGTAACGTCTCCTTCTCCGACATGCCCGAATTGATGGGTGCCTACGGAGCCGCACTCTATGCCCTACGTCACACCTCTAACCCCACCCAAGAATGAATTCCACTACAAATAGAACAAACTTGTCAGACCTGATTCAGGCAAATTCCTACGAATCGGAATTTGAAATCTGCCCGGGCTGTGAAAACCACTGCACCGTCAAACTGTTTCATTTTCAGAACGGCAACACATTTTTTTCGGGTAACAACTGCGAAAAAGTCTATTCCAACACCTCCGACAATGTGCGGAAAGGAGTGAACATGTTCGCGGAAAAATACCGGCTCCTGTTTACACCGCCAGATAAAAAAGTTCCCGACACTGCGCAAAAAATTGGCATACCGCGCGGACTCGGCATGTACGAGAATTACCCCTTCTGGCGCACACTTTTCACGGAATGCGGTTTCAAGGTCGTGCTTTCGCAGGCTTCTGGCAACAAGTTGTACGAAAGCGGGTTGCGTTCCGTCATGGCCGACAACATCTGCTTCCCTGCCAAATTAATGCACGGGCACATCAATGATTTGGCAGCAAAAAAAGTGGCTCGGATTTTCTATCCCTACGTTGTTTATGAAAGAAAGGAGGACGAGCAGTCGGGAAACAGCTACAACTGCCCAATTGTGGCCGGCTATTCCGATGTAATTAAAAGTTCAATGGAGCCGGAAAAGCGTTTCGGAATTCCTTTCGATGCACCAATCATCACTTTCAGCGATGAAAAACTGCTCTTCAACTCCTGCTGGGATTATCTTAAAAAGTTAGGAATATCAAAAGATACCGCCAAGACAGCCGTTCAAAAGGCATATAATACACAATGCAATTATTTGGCAGAATTAACCAAAAGAGCAAACGAGATTCTCAACAAGGCAGTCCGTGAAAACCGGATGGTGATTCTACTTGCCGGTCGTCCCTACCACATCGACCCGCTCATTGAGCACAAAATTTCGCAGGCTATTTCCGCCATGGGCATTGACGTGATTACGGAGAATGTCGCTTCGGTGAGCGGTGCCGGGGTCTATAACGAACTAAATGCGCTGACGCAATGGAGCTACCCAAACCGGATTTTCAAGGCTGCCTATTTTGTCGGCAATTCGACTTACAGAAATTTGCATTTTGTACAACTCACCTCGTTTGGATGTGGACCGGATGCCTTTATTTTAGATGAAGTCAACGCCATTTTGAAACGCTACCACAAAAACCACACGATTTTGAAAATCGATGACGTGAACAATATCGGTTCGCTCCGGCTGCGTGTGCGCTCGCTGGTGGAGTCGGTTTCAGACGACAGCATTCCGACACAACCGGCAGTTAGTCAGCCGACTCCATACGTCACCACGGCGGTTTTCGACAAGTATCAGCGCCGTCGCACGCTTATCGCACCCTACTTTGCGGAGGGCTACTCGGAGTTCATCCCATCGGTTTTCAAGGTGGCGGGGTACAAACTTGAAATGCTCCCTATAGGCTGCCAAGCTGATGCAGAGATGGGGTTGAAATATGCAAACAACGATGTATGCTACCCCGCAACAATTGTCATCGGCTCCATCATGAACGCGCTGACCAGCGGGAAATACGACCCTGACGATGTGGCGGTGATCATGACGCAGACGGGGGGACAATGCCGCGCTTCCAACTATTTCTCACTGATTAAGAACGCTTTAGTGAGCGCTGGTTTGCAAAATGTGCCGGTTATTTCGCTGGCTACCGGCGCGGGACTCAACAACAACCAACCCGGCTTCAAACTGCAATGGAGAAAACTTCTCGGAGTGGTGCTCAATGTGATGCTCTATGCAGATTGCTTAGCAAAACTTTATCACGCTACCATCGTACGGGAAACAGAACAGGGAATCACGCTCCAACTGCGCCAAAAATATACCAAGTTGGCCTGTGAATTGATTGAAAACAACCAATCCAAACAGTTGCAAAAACTGATGGCAGAAGCGGCTGAAGAGTTCACAAAACACACGGACATCAACAAGAAAACGCCAGTTATTGGCATAGTTGGAGAGATTTATGTGAAGTACAATGGATTCAGCAACAAATTCGTTTCCAATTGGTTAGAGGAAAATGGCGTGGAGGTTGTCGCACCTGCTCTATACAACTTCTTCATGACGCGCTTCCCCAACTACCACATCCGCAAAAAACATTTCATGCAAAATATCAGCACACCACTTTGGCTGACAGACACTATCTACAAATATTTGTACAAGCAGGCTCAAAAGTATGACGGCCTTTGCAAGGCACATCCGTTTTACCGGCCATTCAGCAACATTTTCCACGATGCGGAATTGGCGGAAAAAGTGGTCAACTTGGCTGGCGATTTCGGAGAAGGCTGGGAACTTCCGGGCGAAATCAGTCACCTCGCAACACAAGGGGTGGAAAACGTGGTAAGCCTTCAACCCTTCGGCTGCATCGCCAATCACATCATTTCCAAAGGGATAGAAAAGAAAATCAAACAGGTCTATCCACACTTGAATCTGCTGTTCCTTGATTTTGACAGCAGTACTTCCGAAGCTAACGTCTTCAACCGCCTACATTTTATGGTGGAAAATGCAAAAAAAAGCAGCAACTAACAGTGAGCAGCAATTAGCGACTTTGACCTGAATCCAAGTTTCCAGGCCAATGCTCACAACTCACAAACCTCAAGTAATATGAAAAAATCACAAGTAGAGGAGCAAATTCTGCGTGCAGCAGAGGAACTTTTTATGGAAAAAGGATTCGACGCCGTTTCCACAACCGATATCGCCAGAAAAGTGGGATGCAACCAGGCGTTGGTGCATTACTATTTCCGTACAAAAGACAACCTGTTTTTGCATGTGTTTCTGCAAAAATTTAGCATAATCATGTCCAAAATTTCATCAGAAATCACTCAGAATGAACATGATTTCTTTGTAATACTGGATAGATTCATAGATACTTATTTTGAGATGCTCAGCGAAAACCGCACCTTGCCGTTTTTTCTAGTTAACGAGTTGCTGCTCCGTCCCGAAAGGCGCGAAATCGTACGGGAACACATCTCAAACAATTGTGAATACCTTGAGTATTACCACAGTATCGACCAGATGGTGAAAACGGAAATTGGCAAAGGCACCATCCGACCGATAGAAACGATGGACCTCGCACTGGATTTGATTTCGCTCATTGTCTTCACCTTCATCTCACTTCCAATGTACAGCGACTTCTTCCATCAAGACGAGGAGCAAATCAACACCTACCTCCTTCGTAGGAAAAAAGAGGTCAAAGAATTGGTAATGAGAGGAATTTCGATTAGTGATTAGTGAGCAGCAGTTAGCTGTTAGCTGTCAGCTGTTTCATGATTTCGATATTGTCGCGGACGGTTTTTTCTGATTCGAGAAAGCGTTGTTTGTCGTCTTCATCCAGCTCCAAATCAATCACTTGTTCCACGCCATTGGAACCGAGGATGACGGGTACGCCAACGCAGATATCGTGCATTCCGTACTCACCGTCAAGGTAGGCACAGACTGGGAAAACACGGCGTTGGTTCAACACGATGGCTTCAATCATCTGGCAGATGGCCGCACCGGCGGCGTGCCATGCGGAAGTGCCCAGCAATTGAATCAGTTCATCACCGCCCATTCGGGTTCGCTGGATGATTTTGTCGATTTTTTCTTTCGACATCAACTGACGGATGGGGATACCACCGATCGTTGTGTAGCGGGGCAGCGGCACCATCGTATTGCCGTGGCCGCCCAAAATCAGCGCCTGAATATCCTTGGTGGAGACATTAAGTTCTTCGGCGATGAATGAACGATAGCGGGCGATGTCAAGCAGGCCAGACATGCCCATGATGCGATTTGGGGCGAAGCCAGAAACGGTCAATGCGCAGTAGCAAAGCACATCCAACGGATTGGAAACCATAATGATAATGGACTCAGGCGAATACTCGGCCACTTGGGAAACCACGCTCCGCACGATGCCCGCGTTGGCGGTGATGAGGTCGTTGCGCGACATACCCGGCTTGCGCGACATGCCTGAGGTGACAACAACAATGTCGGAGCCGGCGGTGGCGGAATAATCGTTAGTAACCCCCGTCACAATGGTGTCGAAACGTTGGATTGCAGCGGCTTGGCGCATGTCGAGCGCTCTCCCTTCCGCTTTTCCATATACGATATCGAGCAGAACAATCTGGTTCACGGTGCCCGTTTCCGCCAGGCAATAGGCGGTGGCGCTCCCTACAGCGCCCGTTCCAATGATGGAGACTTTTGACATGATTTATCTAGCAATTGGTTTATGCCCGACGGCATAGCGAGTGAACGTATTAGCCATCAGAGCAGGTTTGGGTCAACAATTGAATTTTCAACGTTGCAAAATTACGATTTTTTGCACAATAAGTATATTGTCAATTAGCAATTCATTTGTATCTTTGCGCGTTTTTTGAAATAGAAGTCAATTTAAGTTCAATTTAAGTTCAATTTATTATAAACCATTAAAAATCAAAAGATTATGGCATTTAATTTAAGAAACAGAAACTTTTTGAAATTATTGGATTTCACTCCGGAAGAGATTAAATTCTTATTGACCCTGGCTGTTGACCTCAAAAAGGCAAAATATACCGGCACTGAACAGCCGACTTTGAAAGGCAAGAACATCGTTCTTTTGTTCGAAAAAGACTCCACCCGCACCCGCTGTTCCTTCGAAGTGGCCGCCCTTGACCAAGGCGCACACGTAACCTACCTCGGACCCTCCGGCTCCCAAATGGGCAAGAAGGAATCCATGAAGGACACCGCACGCGTGCTCGGCAGAATTTATGACGGCATCGAATACCGCGGCTACTCCCAGGAGATCGTCGAAGCACTCGGCAAGTACTCCGGTGTACCCGTTTGGAACGGTCTGACCACCGAATTCCACCCCACCCAAATCCTCGCCGACTTCATGACGATGATGGAACACTGCGACAAACCGCTCAACAAAATGTCGTTCTGCTTCTTGGGCGATGCCCACAACAACGTCGGCAACTCCCTGATGGTAGGTGCCGCCAAAATGGGCATGGACTTCCGTGCCGCCGCCCCCAAAGAGTGCCAGCCCGACAAGAAACTCGTTGAAGAGTGCAAGAAAATCGCCAAGGAAACCGGTGCAAAAATCACCATCACCGATGACGTTGACAAAGCCGTCAAGGGTGTTGACTTCCTCTACACCGACGTTTGGGTATCTATGGGTGAACCCGCCGAAGTATGGGCACAACGCATCAAACTGCTCTCCCCCTACCAAGTGAACGCATCCGTTGTGAAGAAAACCGGCAACCCGAACGTGAAGTTCCTCCACTGCCTGCCCTCTTTCCACAACAGAGAAACCGTTATCGGTGAAGACATCTACCAAAAATATGGCATTGAAGCGATGGAAGTGACCGACGAAGTCTTCGAGTCCCCGATGTCCATCGTTTTCGACGAGGCTGAAAACCGCCTCCACACCATCAAAGCCGTGATGGTTGCCACTCTCGGAAAATAATCCGACCGACTAAATCGTTGGTTTACGGGAACATAGTATTCTGTAAACCAACGATTTTTTATTAATACGCGCTTCATCGCGACACGGATAAACAAAAAAACATGAAAAAATTTGCATTCCTTCTCCTCGCTGTTTTTCTGACCACCACAACAGTCAATGCACAACACAAGGCGGATGCCATCTGCGGTTACTATTACGCCAAAGACCCCTTCTCCAAAGAGGGTAGCCAAGTGAAAATCTATAAGAACAGCCAAGGAAAGTACGAAGGAATCGTATGCTGGGTGGAAAATCCGAAAAAAAAGAACTTCTTGAATTACAAGTTTTTACGCGATTTTGAATACGATGCAAAAGAGGACGAATACGTAAACGGAAAGATCCATCACCCAGGAAACGGCAAGACTTACAAAAGCTACCTCAAGATTGATGGCAACCGACTGAAAGTGAGGGGCTATGTTGGGGTTTCCCTTTTCGGCATGTCGATGTACTGGCCCCGCGAAAGCAAACAAAGGGTGCAGAATTAGACCTTGCCCCGGTTTTTGTCTTTGAAAAAAACATGCTTGTCTGCATTCATGCACATCGCACAAAAGTGAACAGGAATCCGTGAACAGTGAACTGAATTTTGGCAAAAAAACAAACAAAAATATGAAAAAGACCTTATTAGACAGATTTTCGAGTTATATCGCATACGCGACCACTTCTGACGAGAATTCGGAGACCTATCCGAGCACGCCCGGCCAATTGGTTTTCGGCGATTTTTTGGTTGAAGAATTGAAAAAAATCGGTTTAAGCAATGTGAAAAAAGACAAGTACGGCTACGTGACCGCCACTTTGCCGGCCAATTGCAAGAAGGTGCTACCGACCGTCGGCTTCATTTCCCACTTTGACACAGCCCCAGACATGCCCGGTATCGCCGCACCGCGCATCATTGAAAATTACAACGGAAAAGACATTATGCTAGACAAGGCCAGCAAGACCGCCCTCACGCTCGCCGATTTTCCAGAACTGGCTGATTATAAAGGACAAACGATGTTAGTTACCGACGGAAAGACGCTGTTGGGCGCGGACGACAAAGCCGGTATCGCCGAAATCGTTTCTGCGATGGAATATCTAATTGCCCATCCTGAAATCAAACATGGCAAAGTGCGCGTAGGGTTCACTCCCGACGAGGAGATTGGCAAGGGGGTGGCCTACTTCAACGTGAAGGGATTCGGTTGCGACTTCGCCTACACGATGGACGGAGGCGCCATCGGCGAACTTGAGTATGAGAACTTCAATGCCGCCTCCGCCTGCATCAAGGTACAGGGCCGCAACATCCATCCGGGCTACGGCAAGAACAAAATGGTGAACGCCCAACTGATTGCCATGGAATTCAACGCCTTGCTTCCCGAATTCCAAAGACCGCAATACACTGAGAACTACGAAGGCTTCTACCTGCTGACACACAGCGAAGGAACAGTTGAAAACGCGGAGCTCAACTACATCATCCGCGACCATGATCGCGCCAAATTCGAGGAGAAGAAGGCTTTTATGCACAAAATCGCCGAATTCCTGACAGAAAAATACGGTCCTCGCATCACTTGCGAAATCAAAGACCAATATTATAATATGCGCGAAAAGGTGGAACCCGTTTTCCACATCGTCACTTTGGCGGAAGACGCGATGAAAGAAGTGGGCGTCACTCCGAAAGTGCAACCTATCCGCGGCGGTACCGATGGTGCGAACCTCTCCTTCAAAGGACTCCCCTGCCCCAACATCTTTGCCGGTGGGCACAACTTCCACGGGAAATATGAATATGTTCCACTGGAATCCATGGTGAAAGCAACGGAAGTGGTCGTGAAAATCATTGAACTCATCGCACGATAATCAAGGATTTATAGAGGAGAATCAAGAAGCATTTGCGACATTATTTCCGAAAATTTCCGAAAATCAGACCTCACAAAGCCACGAATTTCCACAAAATCTCGTGGCTTTTTTATTTTTTTACCATCAAAATCATTATTAACTAATTAAAAATCAACAACTTGTAAAATTATAAAAAAAAATAGCCCAAAGGGGGTCAACCAAATAAAAATAAGTGTACTTTTGTGGTCTCAAACGCTGTCCAATGGTGTAACGGTAGCACTACAGTTTTTGGTACTGTCTGTCTTGGTTCGAATCCAGGTTGGACAACACAGCGAAACTCTCACTAGCTCATTAGTGGGAGTTTTTTGTAAGGAAGATGAAGCGGGGACCGGAGGCGATCCCCCTTTTTATTGACATTGACTTAGACCGAATAGAAACAACAAATAATATAAACCAAGAAAACAAAAAATGGAAGAACGTGTAAATCTGATTGAAACCTTTTCGGAATTCAAGGAGTTCAAAAATATTGACAGAGAGTCGCTGATGCGCATATTGGAAGACATTTTCCGCTCAGTATTGTCGAAGAAGTTAGGGCCGGATGCCAATTTCGACGTGATTGTCAATGTGGACCGCGGCGATTTGGAGATCCAGCAATACCGTGAAATCGTGGAAGACGGCGCAGTGGAGAATCCGAACACGCAAATTGCATTGTCGGATGCCATCAAGATTGAGCCCGACTTTGAAGTGGGAGAAGAGGTAATGGAGAATATCCGTCTGGAAGATTTTGCCCGCCGCGAAATCTTGTCCCTCCGTCAGAACCTGATTTCCAAAATCATGGAATACGAGAAAGACCTCATCTACAAAAAATATGAAAACAACGTCGGCGAACTCATCACAGGCGAAGTGACCCAGGTTTGGCGCAAGGAGGTTCTCGTTGCCGATGAAGAGGGCATCGAGTTGGTTCTCCCCAAGTCAGAACAAATTCCCGCTGACCACTACAAGAAAGGCGACTCCATCACCGCCGTTGTGGAAAGAGTTGAAATCATCTCCTCCACCCCGCGTATCACCTTGTCTCGCACCTCCCCAATGTTCCTTGAACGCCTACTGGAACGCGAAGTTGACGAAATCCGCGACGGCCTCATCACCATCAAGAACGTGGTTCGCTCCCCTGGCGAAAGAGCCAAAGTGCTGGTTGAATCCTACGACGACCGCATCGACCCAGTGGGCGCTTGCGTGGGATTGAAAGGAAGCCGTATCCATGGCATCATCCATGAACTCCATAACGAAAACATCGACATCATCAATTACACAAACAACCCCAAACTTCTGATTACCAGAGCTTTGAACCCAGCAAAGATCTCCTTTATCGAGATTGACGAAGAGAACAAGAAAGCCGATGTATATATGAAACCCGATCAGGTTTCCCTCGCCATCGGCAAAGGCGGCTACAACATCAAACTCGCCGGCAAACTCTCCGGTTACGAAATCGACGTGTTCCGCGACGACATTGAAGAAGAGGAAGATGTGGATCTCGACGAATTCAACGATGTATTCGACCAATGGGTTATCGACGCCTTCAAGAACATCGGCTGCGATACCGCCAAAAGCGTGCTGAAACTGAGCCGCGAAGAGCTGATTCAACGCACCGACCTCGAAGAAGAAACCGTGGATGAAATGATCGCCGCCGTCAAAGAAGAACTCGACGAGGAGTAAACACTCATTTCCGATTACACCAATTCACTAATCGAAACACAACTTACACTTTTAGGCAAGGGAATCAGAAAAAACAAGAATAAAACAATTTAATATATGGGTGAAGAAAAGAAATTACCAAGATTAGGTGCAGCAGCCAAAGAGTTCAACGTTTCAACCGCCGGTATCGTGGAAATCCTGCAGAAGGAAGGCATCGTTATCGAAGACAACCGCAACGTGAAACTGACGGCTGAAATGTACGACATTCTCATCAACAAACTGGGTGCGGACAAAAAAGTGAAGGAAGAGTCCCAAAAATTGGACATGGACTTCTCCTATAACAAGCCCGCAGCAAAAGCGGAAAGCGAGAAAACCGCAGTTGCACCCGTTGAAGACGAGCCCGTCATCCTGATTAAGGACAATACAATTGAGCGCGAACCCATCAAGGTTGAGATTCCCAAACCGAAAATTTTAGGCAAAATCGACCTCGGTGAAAAGAAGACCTCAAAGAAGAGCGCGAAAACCGAGGAAAAGCCCGCTACAGAGAAATCCGTAGAGGAAAAGAAAGAGGTTCCCGCCCAGCCCGCCAGCGAATCCCAACCGGAACAAGAAATCCAGCCTGAAGTCCAAACGGAAACAGCGAAAGAAGCAGAACCGGCGAAGGAAGAGCCGAAAGCCCCGGAACATATCAATATCGAGGTTGATAATCCAAGCGTTAAGGTTGTGGGCAAAATCGATCTGAACGCCAAACATTCTCCTACCGCTCCCGCAACCGAAACACCGACTGAAAATGTTGAGGAAGCCTCCGAAGAGGCAGCTCAGGAAGAGGTTGAACCCCAGCCTTCAGAACCCAAAAAAGAACATATCGGCATCAACGTAGAGAAATCCGCAGGTCCGAAAATCTTGGGGAAAATCGACCTCTCTACCATTCGCGAAACCACCAAAAAGACAGACAAATCGGCTGCCAGCTCTCCTGATGCCAAGAAGAAAAAAAGAAAGAGAATCAAACAGCAGACTGCCGTCAAGAATCTGAAAGAAGAAAACCCAAAGGCGAAGAAACCAGAACCCAAGGTGGAAATCTCCGAAGAGGACATCCAGCGCCAAATCAAAGAAACCATGCAACGACTGGAACCACTGGGCAAGACCAAGGCAGCCAAGCGGAGAAGAGAGAAACGCCAACACATTCAGGAAGAGCACCTCGAACAAGAGCGTCAGGAACTCGAACAGCAGAAGATTCTGAAGGTCACGGAATTCATCACCGCCAACGAACTGGCCACTTTGATGAACGTTCCCGTAACCCAGATCATTTCCACCTGCATGAGCGTCGGGCTGTTCGTCGCCATCAACCAGCGACTGGGAGCCGAGACCATCTCTCTGCTGGCCGAAGAATTCGGCTACCAAGTGGAATTCGTCGGTGTGGATGACGGCAGTGAACACTCAAGCACTGAGGAAGAGGACAACCCCGAAGACCTCCAGCCCCGCCACCCCATCATTACGGTTATGGGCCACGTTGACCATGGTAAAACCTCTCTGCTGGACTACATTCGCAAATCCAATGTCATTGCCGGTGAAGCAGGCGGAATCACCCAACACATTGGTGCATATGAAGTTACATTATCCGACGGAAGAAAAATCACTTTCCTTGACACGCCAGGCCACGAAGCCTTCACCGCCATGCGTGCACGCGGTGCCAAAATCACCGACTTGTGTATTATTGTCATCGCCGCTGACGACTCCATTATGCCACAGACCGTGGAAGCCATCAATCACGCGCAGGCCGCTGGCGTTCCGATGGTCTTCGCCATCACCAAAATCGACAAACCACACGCCAATCCCGAAAAAATCAAAGAGGGCTTGGCCAATATGAATATCCTCGTGGAAGAATGGGGAGGCAAATACCAGTGCCAGGAAATCGATGCCAAGCACGGCACGAACGTCAACGAACTGTTGGACAAGGTTTTGCTAGAAGCCGAAATGTTGGATTTGAAAGCCAATCCGAACCGTCCGGGGTTGGGTACAGTCATTGAATCCTCCTTGGACAAAGGCAAGGGCTATGTGGCCAAATTGTTGGTACAGAATGGCACGCTGAAAATCGGCGACCCAATTCTGGCTGGCAGCTGCTACGGCAAAGTCAAGGCACTTTACAACGAACGTAACCAGAAGGTGCAGTCAGTAGGACCGGCTTCCCCAGTTTTACTGCTCGGTTTAGACGGAGCACCGCAAGCCGGCGACACGTTCAAGGTCTGCGAATCGGAGCAGGAAGCCCGTTCCATCGCCACCAAGCGCGCCCGTCTGCTCCGCGAACAAGGGCTACGCACGCAAAAACACATCACCCTGGACGAAATCGGACGCCGTATCGCCATCGGCGACTTCAAGGAACTGAACGTCATCGTAAAGGGCGATGTGGATGGCTCCGTAGAAGCCCTCGCCGACTCCTTGATGAAGCTCTCCACCGAACAGGTGCAGGTGAACGTCATCCACAAATCCGTCGGTCAGGTGACCGAAAGCGATGTTTTGCTGGCATCCGCCTCCAACGCCGTCATCGTTGCTTTCCAAGTTCGTCCGTCGGCTGGTGCTCGCAAACTGGCTGAAAAAGAGCAGATTGACTTACGCACCTACTCCATCATCTATGATGCAATTGAAGAAATCAAGTCTGCGATGGAGTGCATGCTGGCTCCGAAAATCCGAGAAAAAGTGCTCTGCAACATTGAAATCAAGGAGGTCTTCAAAATTTCAAAGGTGGGAAGCGTGGCTGGCTGTATCGTTCTGGACGGCAAGCTACAACGCACTACAAAGGTGCGCCTCATCCGCGATGGTATCGTCATCTACACTGGTAAACTGGGCTCACTACGCCGCTACAAGGACGATGTCAAAGAGGTTGTTTCCGGACAAGACTGCGGCTTGAATATCGAGAACTTCAACGACATCAAAGTGGGCGACATCATTGAAGGCTACGAAGAATACGAAGAAAAAGCAACCCTTTAATACTTTGTAAAAATGGCTATTTTCTCATTCCTTCACCGACCAGAGCCGAAGCGTTTCACGTACAAACCGCGTTATTATGACCCCGACAAAGAAAAGGATGCGGAAACCGGGCACGTTCCTGACGAGACCGAACTTTTCGCTCGCCGCCTCCACCGTTCCTGGGAGAGCAAGCGCACTGCCCGCAACGAAAACAAGAGAAAATCCTCCTCTCGCGCCATCATCTGGTCTGTCGTGATTCTGGCGCTGCTGCTGTATGTGATTTACAAATTGTAAATGAGGTTCAGAATCTACCTGTACCCATAAAATTATCCGATGATTTTGGTAGTGTTATACTAAAACCATCGGATAATTTTATCAATATACACCGTAAAAGGATACTTGGTGAGCTGGAGCGCATATCACTCCATTCTGTTCATGGTTACCGACGTCCACGGGTGCTCAGCGCCTGCATCAAATTCTTCGCCTTCCCGCTATTCACCATCTTCATCATCTTACGAGTATCGTAGAACTGCTTGACGAGACGATTCACCTCTTGTATATCGGTTCCGCTGCCGTTGGCGATGCGTTTTTTACGGCTGCCGTTGAGCAAATCGGGGTTGGTGCGCTCGGCGGGGGTCATTGACAAAATGATGGCCTCCACGCTCTTGAAGGCGTTGTCGTCGATGTCCATATCGCGAACGGCCTTGCCCATGCCGGGAATCATGCCCATCAGTTCCTTCACGTTGCCCATCTTCTTGATTTGCTGGATTTGATTCAGGAAATCGTTGAAATCGAACTGGTTTTTTGCTAATTTCTTCTGCAGTTTTGCTGCCTCTTCTTCGTCAAATTGCGCCTGTGCCGTTTCCACGAAGGAGCGGATATCGCCCATGCCGAGGATACGTTCCGCCATGCGGTCGGGATGGAAAACGTCGAGAGCTTCCATTTTTTCGCCCGTACCGATAAACTTAATCGGCTTATTCACAACGGCTTTGATGGTCAAGGCGGCACCACCGCGGGTATCACCGTCCATTTTGGTAAGGATGACGCCGTCGAAGTTCAATTTGTCGTTGAAGGCCTTGGCGGTGTTCACGGCATCCTGGCCGGTCATGGCATCCACCACAAAGAGGATTTCGCTAGGATTGACGGCCTCCTTAATGTTGCCGATTTCATCCATCATCTCCTGGTCAACGGCGAGACGACCGGCGGTATCCACGAGGACGACATCGTAGCCCATCTCCTTGGCATGCTTGATGGAGTTTCGGGCGATGTCAACAGGTTTCTTGGAATCGGGTTCGGTATAAACCGGCACTTGAATCTGTTCGCCCAAAACCTTCAACTGGTCGATAGCGGCTGGACGATACACATCGCAAGCAACAAGCAGTGGTTTCTTTTTCCGTTTGTTTTTCAACATGTTAGCCAACTTCGCGGCATGGGTGGTCTTACCAGAACCTTGCAGACCCGCCATCAAAATGATGGCAGGATTACCCTTCATGTTGATATCCTCAGCACTGCTACCCATCAATGAGATCAATTCGTCGTAGGTGATTTTCACCATCAACTGGCTGGGTGAAACGGCATTGATGACGTTCATACCCATAGCCTTGGCCTTCACCTTGTCGGTAAACTCCTTGGCAATCTTATAACTGACGTCGGCATCGAGGAGGGCTTTGCGAACTTCCTTCACGGTTTCTGCAACATTGATATCTGTAATGTGCCCTTGGCCTTTGAGCACCTTGAATGCCCGTTCTAATCTATCGCTTAAACTATCAAACATTGTTATTTTTTTTGTTTTAAAAAGTGTGCAAAAGTACGAAAAAAAATGTTGTCTCTATCTGAGTACCATCACGCCGATGATGTCGCTGCTCATGAACTTGCCGCCTGGATACTTGGCGGTATAGTCCATGTTCAGCCAGATGTTGCCATTGTTATCGGTATGATAATTGACTTTGTCGATTTTGCCGGAAGTGATTTTCGTGGTGATTTTCTTGCCTTTTTTGTAAGTCACTTTTCTTTGCGTGGAAGGCAGGAAAAGTTCGTGACGGATCATGCCTGACAGAAGTTCAAAGGTTTTCTGGTCGTTGATTTTCAATTCGGGATATACATGGTTGGGAGTGCGGACTAAACGCACAACCCCACCGACGGAGTTGAGACAGGTGGCCATCAGCACGGCATAGTCGTCGCAGTCGCCAGCAAACGACTCCAAAGATTCCTCAGCCGGAGCGATATAGTCCCACTTATTGGGGTCGTTCACATAATTCCACTTCCCATTAATCTCTTTGAATACGGAAAAACATTGAATATAAACACGATAGTCTCCCTCCTGTTTCTTTTTGAAATTGGAACGGGCCGCCTGGTTGGCGAATTGTTTGATTTTGGGTGTGACCTTGCAGGCATTGCGGAACTCATTTTCCTTCGGGAATTTATGGATGGTGATTACATCCGTCACAGACGTGTCAGGGTTTTTCAAATCATCAATGAATTTTTGATAATTATCGACCATATCCGAAAAGCTGTACTTGCCCATAAGGGTAGTGAGGGTCAGGGTGGCGACCACCAACGCGATAATCGAAATCATCGTGGAGCGGAATCTTCTGAAGAGATAATAGAGTCCAATACCCACGCCAACCATGCTCACCAAGGAAAAAATGGCTATGACGTGATGCATTGCATGGGTATCCGGAAGCAAGGAGACGCCGTCAATGGTTATGCCTTTGACGAGTTTGTAAAAAATGAAGTAGAGAGGGATTACGAGCACCAAAACAACGATAACGGTAATCAGACGGCTAACCCATGGAATTTGTTTTTCCATTTCGCTTTTGAAAGAGGATTTATCCTCTCTGACTTTGCGTTTTCTGCGTTTTTTCAGCGCACGTTTCTTTGTTTTTGGAGTAGCCGATGCCGCAGCAGAGTTCGCCTGTTCAGTGTTTTGGTCTATTTTCTCAATATTTTCTACCATAATCATTAAAATTAATCACCTGAAAAGAATCAGGCTCCGTTCAGAATTTGCAGGATTTGGTTTGTTTTTCCACGGTGGGCACCGTTGCGCAAATTGCTCAGGAAGAGGATGTAGATATCGCTTATAGGATCATAAAGTTCCACGTGCACGAATCCATGCCAAAGACCGCCGTGAAAGACGAGCATTCCCAAGGTCTCGTTATCTTCCAAACGCCAACCATAACCGTAAGGTTTCGAGGGCTCTTTACCAGTAACAAGGTTGTTTTGCGGTGAAGTGGCGCGCTTTACCCATGCTTTCGGAAGAATTTTGTAGGCATCAAAGAAGGCTTTCTTCCAAAGGGCCAAATCCTCCATACAGGAATAGAGCCCTTTGTCGCCGATAGTTCCATCCATAAAATGCTCTTTCAGAGGACCTTTCGTGCTTTCGTGACCAAGAGCGATGCTGTATTTCTGTTTGATTTTCTCCTCTCGTTGTGTGATGTAGAAAGTGTGTGTCATTCCCGCCGGTTTGAAGATATTCTTCTCCGCATACTCTTCAAAGGGCATACCCGACACCTTTTCAACAATCAAGACCAGCAGGGCGTAATTGGTGTTTGTATAGATGAAGTTGTGACCGGGCAGAAAAGCGATTTCCGGCTTTTCCTTGGCCAGCACCTCCACCAAATCCTCGTTCGACATCAGTTTTGTACGGTCGAAGAGAGCCTCGCTAAAGTTGAAATACTCGGGAAGTCCGGAAGTGTGGGTGAGCAGCTGATGAATGGTGATGCCGTTGTAGGGAAGTTCGGGGAAGAACTTGCGGAGAGTGTCCTTCAAGCTCAATTTTCCTTTGACAACCAACTGAAGCACAGCCGCCGCGGTAAACTGCTTGGAAACGGATGCCAAGTCGAAGGCGGTCTGCTCGGTAATCTCGTTGTCCTTGGTTTTCTGATCCAAACGGGTATAGCCTTTAACCACTTTTTCGATGACGATGTCTCCCTGCTGAACGAGCATCACCCCGTTGAGTTTGGTGGCGACCTCCTCCGTCAGTTTGTCCAATTCCGCCCGCTTCAACTTGATATTCACCTCAAGGAATATTTTATTGATCTCCTCCACAGGCAAATCTTTCAGCGGTACCGTCGGCTTGGTGTCTGGATAATAGATTTTCTGTGCAGGCAATATCGGGGTTGCCAATATCAAACCGGCCCATAAGAAAACTATAACCAATCCTTTCATTTTCATTTATTAATCTATTAATAAACAGCGGCAAGCAGACAAAGTCGCCGTTATTCCATCTGCGCCTCTTTCACATCATACTGATAGATTTCACGGCAGAGGGCGTCATATTTTTTGTAGAGGACGGAACGGCGCAATTTCAAAGTTTGGGAAAGTTCGCCGGTCTGGGTGGTCCACTCGTCGGCAACGAGGCGGAATTTGCGGATTTGCTCGTGTTCGGCCAATTCCTTGTTCATTTTCGCGATTTCGCGTTGGATGCGCTTGTTCACTTCGGGATTGTTCACCAGATCGGCATCTGAAGTAAAATGGATTTTATGCTTGGCGCACCAGAAGTGAAGTGCATCGAAATTGGGGACGATGATGGCAGCGGCGATTTTCTCGTTTTCGCCAATCACCAACGCCTGCTCGATGTAATACGACTCTTTGAGTTTGTTTTCCAACATTTGCGGGGCGACATATTTGCCGGTGGAAAGTTTGAAGATCTCCTTTTTGCGATCTGTGATTTTGAGGAAGCCGTCCACCATGGTGCCGATGTCGCCGGTGTGGAACCACCCTTCATCGTCGATGGCTTGTTTGGTGCTTTCGGGGTCTTTATAGTAGCCCGCCAT
This sequence comes from Bacteroidales bacterium, assembly GCA_017506175.1. Lineage (GTDB taxonomy): Bacteria > Bacteroidota > Bacteroidia > Bacteroidales > WCHB1-69 > UBA1756. The sequence goes on from JAFVNW010000005.1 coordinate 27,129, forward strand.
CACGCAATCGCCGCGGGTGAGGATTTCGCCGTCGTCGGCGAGTTTGAATTCAATGCAGGGCAGAATGACCCCCACGGTGCCTGGATGAAGTTCCTTGCGCATCGGGTTGTTGACGGAAATCACAGGTGACGTCTCTGTCAGTCCGTAACCCTCATACACCTCCATTTTGGCGGCGGTGAAGAGGCGGATGATGCGCTCCTGTATGCAGGAGCCGCCAGATACCACGATCATCGGGTTGCCGCCGAGGGCCTCGCGCCATTTGGAATAAACCAGCAGATCGGCGATTTGGTACTTCTTCTTGTAAAACCAGTTTGTTTTTTCATTATCATACACTTGCGCGATGCGGAACGCCCAATGGTAAATCGCGCGTTTCACGCCTTTGAGGTCTTTGCCTGCGGCTTGCAGTTTGTTGAACATCATCTCGAGGACACGCGGCACTGCGCAGAAGCCCATCGCGTGAATATCCTTTAAATCCTTGGCGATGGTGGCCAGACTGGTGGCATAATAGATGGTGCCGCCGAGTATTTGGTACATATAGTTGCAAACACGTTCGTAAACGTGGCAGAGCGGGAGAAAGCTCAGCACGCAGGCATGGAAGTCGTGGGTGTTCCAAGATGCGACTTGCGCGGCATTGATAACCATACTCTTATGGCGAAGGAGAACGCCCTTGGGATTACCAGTGGTGCCGGAAGTGTAAATCAGCGTGGCGATGTCCTCGGGAGAAGTTTCCGCTTTGATTTTGTCGATGACGGGATTCCATTTTTCACGATTGTCGCGGCCGATTTGGAGAAGTTCGCTGAAATTGCGTTGCCCTTCGATTTCATCAATTGTAAAAATCTCGGGATGGGCGGTCAAATCGGGGACGGCGGGTTCCACTCGGTGGAAAATCTGCGCCACACCCATCACAATCACCTTCACATCGGCATGGTTGAGGATGTAGCGGTAGTCGTTGGCGTTGAGGGTTGGATAAACCGGCACGTGAATGCAGCCGGCCATGGTGATGCCCATATCCAGAAAGTTCCATTCGGGACGGTTCTGCATAATGGTAGCCACCTTGTCGCCCTTTTGAAGCCCCATTTCCAACAGGGCGGAGGCGATGGCGTGCGCGTGCTCATCGTACTGCTCCACAGTATATTTAATCCATTTGCCATCAGGCCCCCTCTTGGCCAAGACATCCTTGTTCCCATATTTTTCCTTCATGTTGTCAAGGATGTCGAAAATTCTATTCATATTCATAGTCTTGTCAGTAAAATTAACTGTGCGCTTGCGTTAGTAATCTATTTTTTGCTCGCTCGCTTTCCATGCCTGAAAGGTAGGAAGTGCTTCTTCGCGGTCGAATTGAGTGGCGGGAATGGTTCTTTGAGCGGGGGCGATATCGATTTCCTTATAGATGAATGTGTCGTCAAAGCCGGCATCGGCAGCATCGTTCTTGCTGGCAGCATAATAGATGCGGTCGGGACGGGCCCAGTAGATGGCGCCAAGACACATCGGGCAAGGCTCGCAGCTGGAGTAAATCTCGCAGCCGGTCAACTGGAACGTATTCAGGTTTCTGCAGGCTTCGCGAATGGCCATCACCTCGGCATGAGCCGTCGGGTCGTTGTTGATGGTCACGCAGTTGCTGCCTCGACCGACGATCTTACCGTCTTTCACCACCACAGCCCCGAATGGGCCACCTTTTCCACTTTCCAAACATTTACGCGATAGTGCTATCGCTTCCAACATAAATCTTTTCTCGTACATTGCTATACTATTATATTTTTGGGTGCAAAAGTAGTAAAAAACTTTGACATTGACGTTGAGTGCGAGATGGTCGTTCGCTTGGCTCAAAGTAGGACTGTCATAATATGGCGGTAGGGCTGTCATATTATGGCAACCTTACAAACGCGGGATTTGTATGGTGGATGGGCGCCGGCTGCAGGGTTGCGGAATCTCATTCTTTCTGTTCCAATTCCCGCCGCAACTGCGCCAGTTCCTCCTCCAGCTGCTTGATGCGCTCCACATTTTCACGCCGCACCGAATGCCGTATTTTGAACATGGCGAGATTCATCTCGATGGTGGTCTCGCTGCTCTGTTTCGCCAGCACATCCGACATCAGTTCCTCCACCAGCTGGCCGCTGCGGTGTGCCAGTTTCTTTTGCATCTCCTTGTCCTCTTGTTGTTTAGGAAGTTCTGCGACTACCCGCGACAACTCTTTCAGTTTAGCGTAGGCTTCCACAATGGCGATGGTGGTCTGCACCGCCCGTGAACTCTTCAAGATAGTAGCCAGCATATAGAGGCCCTTCTCGGAGAAGGCTTTAGGAAACTGAGGTGAAAAACGTAAGTTTTGGAGGTGGTCAAAATTTTTGACCACCTCTCCTTTTTCCTGACTATCAAGTTCAAAGATGTAGCCATCGGGAAACTTTTCAGGGTTGTTGCGGACGGCTTGGTTGATCTCCTTTGTTGCCACACCGTACAATTCGGCCACATCGCAATCGAGGATGACCTGCTGGTTGCGCAGGGTGATGATTTTCTCTTCCACGTTGGGAATAATTTCTTGCTGTTTCATAACTTTTAGATTTTGTTAGAAATATAAGATGAGTTAACGCCTGCAAATATACAACAACAGGAAGGTCATTTTCAAGGGGTGTTGAAAATTATTTCATTGAAAATCAAAACGATAAAATAGCATTTTTTCTTCAAAAAGTTGCCATTTTTTACGATGAAATCACAAACGGGCGAAAAAGTGCCATTTTTGTTCTGCCAGATTTTAGCAGAGAAAATTTTGATTTCGGAGTTTTTTGATGTAAGGATGCAATGAGGCGGAAATGAGTGAGTCCGCACCATTCCGTTGGCCGCAGGCTGGCGGAATCTCCCCCCTTTCGGGCAAGGCAAACTGCTAATCGCGAAGGCAACGGACCGAAAAGCCGTAGCTCTTGCTGCCGATGTTCCAGCCCACGTGGGCGTCGAGGTAAAACAGGGAGCGGTAGTAGGCTTCGTAGTCATTGCGCTCGGTAGCACTCCAGAAGTAGGCGTCGGAGCCGAAATTGAGGTAACTGCCGTTGCAGCCGCCCGCAGGAAGAGCAGAAAAACCGGTAGCGTTGTTGCTGCTTTGGTCATAGCCCACAGCACACTCATTGTCAGCGGTTATTTGCCAACCATGATCTGCCGCCAACGCCTTGGCTATATTATAATCGCCACTGCACACATACTCGCTGTGGCTTTCCACATAGCCGTGGAGCTGGCTCCACTCCGCATCGCTCGGCACGTGCCAGCCGTTAGGGCAAACACCCTGCACCCCGCTCGGGTTGGCCGTGGACGATGACGCCCCGTGCATCACCCAGCCCAATTGTACAGGTAGCCATACTCCGCCACATTCGTACTTGGTGTGTAACGGTAGGGTTCTGTGGAAGAGGTGGTCTGCCCTTCGGGTATCGCGTCCCCATTGGCATAGCGGGTAGTACGCAGGTTGGAGGCCATCCACACCTGCTCGCCGATGCGTACCGCGTCGTAGCTGTTTCCGTCAATGTCGGCCACCGCGTTGGGGATAAACACTTCCTCGGAAGGGTCAACCTGCGTGGTGTCGGAAGGGTTCGCAGGATTTTCGGGAGTCGGAGCCGGCTCCTCTTTGTCGCAGGCAACCGCCAAAAATGCGGCAGCACATAATAAAAACATGACTTTCTTCATAATAATTGGATTTTGGTTAATAAATGGGTTGAAAATTGGGCATAAAAAAAATCGTGAACTTCTATTATCTGATTCTGAGGCTCTGGAAAACCTATATCTCCAAATAAAGAAAGTCCACGATCACTCGTGAACGTTCTTCGTTTTCCTTTTGGAGATATTTGAAATTTTCCAGATTTCAGAATCGCAAAGAAAAGCGAAAACGCTTTTATGTCAATATGTTGAGACAACGCATGCGTAAAAACCGTTGAGACAACGCATGCGTTGTCTGTACTTTAATCTTTTTCTATTCTATAGGCGGTTGGTTTTTGGTGAAACGATAGGGTGGATTTTGAAAGCACAAAATTACAACTTTTTCCACAAATCTATTATGTTCCTGATTTTTTGTTGAACGCGATAAAATTGTAATGCTTTAGCGTTCCCCCATATTCCGCACCCTCATTTGCAATTCCTCCATCCTCAGCATCAGTGCATCGAAATCCAACGACTGCCCGTAAATGAAATATCGCCGCATATCGGCATAGTCAGTTTGCCAAGAAATCCTATGCTTTCTTGGAATTATAAAATTGATGGTATCGGGCTGTAGCAGGGCATAATCGACATACTTCAGTGCATAGTAGGTGCTGCGGTGTTCCACTACGGCATCGTATAAGGTTCTACTGGATAAGGCTTTAAGCCCATACGGAGTATCCATCAACTTCTCCAAATCGTACAAATGACGAGACATTCGTACACTTCGCGGCGTCTCCTTTTGGAACTCCTCCGCCAACAAGAAAATTTTTTCCAAGAAAGTGCGAGTGGGTGACACCGTTTGTATTCTACTAATAGAATCAGTATCCTCTTCCATGAATGTTTCACCAATCAGTGAATGTATCTCCCGTTCCTCCGTGGGCTCATCCATTGACAAGCAACTCACCTCAATCTTTACTCTCGGCGGAATATAACTTATAGCATCCTCCAAAACTGAAGGATAGTGCAGAATAATCACCGTGGGATCTTTGTCTGAATCAATGGGATTCCATTCGCCTTGATTATCCTGCCATTTAGTGACATTTTCTATCCTGTACCCCGACACTCCCATATTCTTTAAACTCATATCCAGTTGTTTAGACAGCATTTCGTGGATGTATTTCCAGGCTGTTTTACGCAATTTGTCACGCTGGCTCTTACTGGCCTTCTCTATGCCAAAGAAAGAATGGCTGATAGACAAGTCTATGTCTTCTGAAAAACGCTCAATGATGTTAAAACCTTTGTAAAGCGATGTACCTCCCTTGAACAGCAGCGATTCCCGACATTCTGTCTGAAATAATGCCTTCAGCACAATAGTCACCCACCAATCCTTTTCAATGGCAACTTGATTGACTCCTGGGTGTTCCAACTCTGTCTGTTGTAACATTGCAAGGCGGTCAACAGAACTATTGTTTATCCATATCTTTCCCATAATCACTGCTTTATCATAGGTTTTACAATCCGTTTCATCCATGCGGGCATATTATCCACATCTTTTAACAAAGCCTCTTTATCAGATTCTTTAGAGAGGAGTTCCCTGATTATCTGCAATTCATTTTCTCCCACATTCTCTTGTTTTAAAGTTTTCAATGCCTGTGTCAGCAGGCCGATGAGTTTTGTCTGGAAACAGAAGTTTTTAGGCACACCGCGTTTCAGTTTAATCTGACAATTTGCAAGTTGGATAGTGCGCTCGCTGCCTGTGGTGAGATAGGTGTAGTTCATAGGCACTTGTGTGGACAGTCCCAGCGCATTCAACGCTGTCATACCTGATGGCAATACCTCTGCATGGTCTCGTATCGCAATGGCTTGCACGATTTTATCCACCGAGGGTATCACAGTTCCAAACCGGCTCCTTCGAGGCTTCGCATAGATACCTTGCGCCACTTTCACCAACACCCCCTCACGAGTCAGCTCCGCCAAAGTTTCCCCTACAAATTCGGAATGAAATTCTGGGAAATCGGAGCGAAACAGCACAGTATCGTCAGGCAATACCTCAATACGTTGTTGAAGTGTAACACCATTATTCACAGTATCTTCTCCTTTCATGCACCTTTGAAATTTTGATAATTTTTCAAGTGCAAAAATACAAATAATTTGAAAAAGAGAAATGAAAACGGAAAATTATTTGGGGATGATCGCGCTGACTTTTCCTGATTTTGGTTGACACTTTTTGAGTGGTTTACACTAATTGGGTTGACATGTTTCTGTAAAAGTTCACAATCACACTAAAAAGGTTGTCATTCGTTTTTCGGGTGCAAAAATAATCATTTTATACTTTCCAC
>JAFVNW010000093.1 GCA_017506175.1 Bacteroidales bacterium
AGCATACGATAAATTGTGTATCTTTGCGTTTCATTTAGGTGTTGCATGTCATTTTATTTTTGGTCGAACAAAATTACATTTTAACACCAATCTGGCTGGCTTCGGTCAGCCTTTTTTATAACTTTTTTACTTGAACTTATACAGAATACAATAATTAGATGCCCCATCACATTCTTACCGCCAAACCGAAATGGATTTTGCCAGTTTTAAAGGAAATCGGGCTGTTTTTTTGCTGCCCCAGCGCATAACTGAGGTAGAAATCGCCCGCTTTTGTGTGAAAAGTCACCCCTAAACCGAAACCGAGCGGGTAGTCGTAAAAATAGCTGCGAGGCAGTTGCCGCTCATACCAGCCCCCATTGACAAACACGTTGATATACGAGCGTTTGGCGAACCAGAAGCGGAACTCGGTCTGGGCGAAAATATAGGAGGAGGCATACAGCGACATCTCATCGAACCCTTGCAGCGTCTGCGTGCCTCCCAGCCGGAACAGGTCGTTGAACACCTGCTGCGTACCGAGCATCATACCCCCACGTACACCGGCCACCCATCCCCAACGCTTGCGGATAGGCACATAGCCTGTAAGCACACCTGAAATCCTATAATTAACTGAATTCGAGGCGATTCCATCATAAAAATTTTCAGCCGCCTGATGGTTTTCCCTGATTTTTCGATTACCTGCGGCAAAATCCGCCTCCACCACAATTCCGCGACGAGGCTGAAAGGCATCATCCAACTTGCGATAATTCAAGGAGATTCCGTACATCATCTTGGAATAGTCGCACAGCAAAGAGTCGATGGGCGCAGATTCCACCAACGCTGCCGAGGACAAAAGGGACGAGGTCGTGTAGTCCACATACAATTTAACGTGATTGCGGCATCCGAAGGCGTACTGCAATCCCACCAAATAGTTCATATTCAAATAAGTGGTATCCTTCTTGTCCAACAGGAACGAGCCTGAAACGCCCAAAGGCAAGAAGAAGAGATAGGGAAATTCGGCGGCAATGCGCAGATACTGCGAACGACTGCCGGGCGCTTGCCAATGCAACGAAATCCGCTCCCCGATGGTGAAAAGATTCTGAAGGCTCAGATTCAACTCGCCAGTAATCATCGTTTTGCCCGTCTGTCCGCTCACTGGCACGATGCCGAGGTAGCCGTCGAACTGGTTCACCCGCTGCTTGTCTAAAAAAAGATAGAGGTAGGCGCGATCGCCGACAAACTCCACCCCCGGCTCCCTGACGACCGAGACAAAGGGCAGTTCCCTGAGTTTTGCAGGAATCTGTCGCACATTTTTCTCGGAATAGCTCTTTTTCTTCCTCCAAATCAGATTCGGGCGCAGAAAACTCGGGTGCAGCTTGGCTGTTCCACGCACGATAATCGAGTCATAGACGACCCTGTTTTTGCGGTCAATCGACAGAATCGCCGTCGTATCCCTTGTTAAATCTGCATTTTGCAGGGTGATTTCAGCGAATGGATAACCGTTGTTCTCCAAAAAGGAAAGCATTTTCTGGGAAAATTGCGGATAGTCCGACATCGGAATGAGCTGATTGCGCAGGTAGGACGATTGCGGGGATTCCGAAATCAAAGGCAAAAGCGAATCAGGCACGAACACGGAAGCATCCTTGTAACATTTGCCCAGAAAAGGATAGACGAAAAAGGTGGAGGTATCCTCCCGAACGGAGTCGATTGAAAAAGTCAGATACCCTCTTGCCCGATAGAAATCCGACATTTTTTCCAGTTGCCGATGAAATTCCTGGGCGTTTCTCGCGTTTTTCCTGAGGCCTGATTTTCGGGCATTGGCTAACAATTCAGATTCATCCGTAACCAATTCGATGGTTATTTGGGGGAAAATCTCCACTAGGAAGCCGGCGAGGATGAGACAGACTATAAATATTTTCTTGATTATCAACAACTTAAAAAAAATCTAAAAAATCAAAATCAACAATATAAACTAATTTATATTTTAATTATTTTTGCAAGTTCAAAAAAAACCTAAGACTATGAAACGTATTGTTGTTATTATCAGCTTTATTTTTGCAGTTGCACTGATCGCAAGTGCTTGCGAAACGCAACACAAATGTCCTGCTTACGGTCATTATACGCAAGTTTCCGCACCTTCAGACGCGACCTTGGCCCAAAAATAAAACGTTTTAATGTTCCCCAAGGAAAAAATCTTTGTTTTACTGCTTGCGATTCTTCCGATACTTTCGTTTGCACAAGACATTGACGTTGGTGATGTTGAGTGGAGGAAGGTAATTGTGAAGGAGTGGAATGTGGACTTTTTTCTTAACACGAATGGCGGCGGCATAGGATTCCAGCAGGGCCGCACCCCTAATTATTTCGACAAACATTTCTGGGAAATTGATTTCGTCTATAATGTTCACCACAAAGCGGTGAGGGCGCGGAACCCTTACTTTGCTGACGCACGCGGTTTCGCCTACGGGAAATTGTGCGACTTGTTTTTCCTGCATGGCGGATACGGTTATCAGCGCACCATTCACCAGAAGCCCTACTGGGGCGGTGTTCGCATCCGATACACTTTGTCGGGTGGGCTCTCCTTGGGGCTGGCGATGCCGGTCTATCTGAACATCGCCACCTACGACTACACCGGCCTGATGGACGGGAAGCGGGTGGAACGTTATGACCCTGACAAACACAAGATAGAGGACATCATTGGCCGAGCGTCATTCTTCCAGGGCATCGGCAAGACCTCGCTGCATCCAGGGTTTTATTTCAAAACCGGTTTCTTATTCGACTTCAGCAAAGACGAATACACCATTCACGCGCTGGAAATCGGCGCCACTGTCGATATGGTGTTCCCATTCGTCCAGCAGATGGCTTTTGTGAAAGCAAAGCCTTGTTTCATAGGAGCTTACCTCGCGTATAATTTTGGGAAGAGAAAGGGGAATCACGAGTGATGCTAACATCCATCCTATTTAAGGCTATTCCTTTCGGCTTGGCGATTGCTATTTCGCCCGGCGCCGCCTTTTTCGGCATCATCCAGACCAGCCTGTCAAAGGGGTTCAAGCCAGGCATTCTGTTCGCCATCGGCATTGCGATGAGCGACATGTTGTTCATTGCGCTTTGCTTGTGGGGGCTTTCCGGCGTGATGGAAAACGAGATGGCTCGCAAAATTTTCAGCATCGTGGGCGGAGTCGTCCTGATTGCCTACGGCATTTACACGTTTTTCAGCAAACGCGCCCACGTGAGCGAGAAGCAAAAACAGCAGGTGCTGACCACCGAAAAAGCGGAGGAAGGGCTGAAAACGATGGGGATCCTCCGCACAATTTCCAAAGGATTTCTGTTCAACTTCATCAATCCTGGCGCATGGGTGCTTTGGTTAGGCATCATGCCCGTGAGCGGAAAGACGCTGAAAGAGCAAATCCTATTCTTCCTAAGCATCCTCTGCACCATTTTTTGCATAGACCTGCTCAAGAGTTTTTTCTCAGGCAAGATAAAAAACGCCATCACGCCACACATCTTTTTCATCATCAACCGCATCATCGGCGTGTTGTTCTGCGTCATCGGCATTTATATGATTGTCAGAGTGTTCGGTAGCGGGCTTCTTTAAAGATGGGGCTGTCACCACAAAGTGTCTGGTCCACTCACCACCAAAATCAGTTCACCAATTAAGAAATCAAGACAAAAAAAGCGTCAAATGTTTATTTGACGCTCAATAAAAAATATATGATTTTCAGTTATTAAATCATCATATTCGGCATTTCTTCTGGCTCAGAGTCCTCGTCGTGAAGATTGCTGGTACGTTGGAGGGAGGCAACAAGCGAACCAATCATTTTGGTCAATTCCATCAATTGATTTCTGGAATACTCCTTGTCATTCTCGTCCAGCACATTCAGACGGGAAGCGATTTCAGTGTAAACGACACATTCTCTGACGGAGCTTTTGGCCATTTTCAGATAATAGACGAATTGGGCTTTGTTGCGAGCCGAACCCTCAGCAATGTTCAGCGCGATGGACTGGGCGGATTTTAAGAAAGCCTCGCCGACGCTTTCGCAGCAGGTTTCAGGGAACTTTGGGGTTACAGAATGCACCCAATTGATATAATCAAGTGCCTTGGCATAGATACGCAAGTCTTCAAATCTAAAGAAACTTACATTGTTTTCTTGTTCGTTCATAATGTACTTGGTTAATTAGAATTTGGCTGCAAATATAGTTGATTTTTTTAAAACCGCACATTTTTCCGCCAAAATATTAATTATTTTTAGCATTTCAAGCCTTATTATTAGAAAAAAAATGCAGAATCAGTTGCAAAATAAATGTAAATAATTAGATAAAAGCATGCAGTTTTATCATAAAAATTTGTCAAGGGGAAAATAGTATCACTACCATCGTCCCCAAAACCTACGACCACGCCACAAAATTGTCATATCGGTCTGAAAGCTGTAATTCCGGCTGTACATCACATTGGCTTTGTGAACGATATCCTCATTGGCACTAACAAGCGTAAGGGCATCGGTCGGGAAAAGCACACCCGGCTTGATTGGGGGGAGTTTCGCGTTTTCATTCGTCGGCTGATACCCCACCCAGCTTTTCTTGCCCGCCATGACCGCAAAGATATTTCGCAGGAATCCGCTTTTGTCCGAAGCGAACCAAATATCCGCCCCAATAAAAAGCAACAAGATGAGTGAAGCGAAAAAATCAAAAGCTCGTTTACGCAACTTGTTGTCTTTCAAAGTAATAAGATTAATCGGGACGGAATACACATCGTCGGAAGTGTCGATGGCACTACTGCCGATGATGGAAGAGCTGTCGGGCGAGGCGATTTTAAACTCCACTTGCATATCCTGAAGCAGCCCCATCTGCTCAATAATTTGATCAGAGGTCAGCGCTGCGGAACAAAAAATCACCTCGTTCATACGGTAAATAGTCAGTATATCCTTCATTTGCGAAAGCGTGCCGAGTCGTTCATAAGTCTTCTTGTCGGAAGCTCCGCACTCTTCCGGGGAGACGCCGATCAAGCCGATATATTCGCAGTTAGGACTGAGCATCTGCACAAGCGAGGCCACTCGTTCCGCCTCGCTCGCATTTCCAACGATAGCGATTCTGCGCTTTGTCTTCCCGCCGAACATATAGCTGCGGATGTTGAACTTGTGCATGACATAGCGGATGAGATTCAGTGCAATGACAGTCCAACCGGCTCCGAGGAGGGTGACGGCGCGTGAGAAACGCGCGGATTCAGGAAGCAGGGCATAAATCAGCAGAATGCAGACCGTACCAATGATGATGCCGCGATTGGTTTTGCGCGCCTGTACCGGAGCCCGATAGCCACCACAAAATGCAACGGACACCAGCCATACAATAATATATATAGGTATGACAAGGTAAAAATAGATGTCGGGGAATGCGCTGTGGCGTGCGGCAAGCACAGAGCTGTCCCAGTATTTCGCGATACAGAAAATGCCGAGGTAGCAGAGAATGAAGTCACAAAGCGGTAAAAGGATGGCAGCGAAGAAACGCAGAAGAATGTCCAGTCCAGCACGGAACCATATAGCAAAATTGATCATGAAATTGAAAATGCCCGCGTTTTTATGCGAAAAATGCTTTTTTGCAAAAATCTGCATAGCACGATAAAACACGACCACATAGTTCACGCTACTCTTTTTCGTGCTCTCGCCTTTATAATGGATGATGCGCGTTTGGGGATAATAATAATTCTTGTAACCGCCCTGTGTGATACGATACGACAAATCAATATCTTCACCATACATGAAATAATCCTCGTCCAGAAGGCCGACCTCGTCGAGGGCTTTCCTACGCAAAAGCATAAAAGCACCGGAGAGGACATCCACCGAATTGATTTCGTCTTTGTCAAGATAGGTGAGGTGGTAGGAGCCGAACTTTCGAGATTTCGGGAAAAGTTTTGACAGGCCGAAAATCTTGTAGAAAGCTACGCTGGGAAGCGGAAGTCCGCGTTTGGACTCTGGGAGGAACTCCCCTTTTCCATTCACCATTTTAACGCCGAGTCCACCTCCGTCGGGATGCGCATCCATGAACTCGAGACACTTGGAAAAGGTGTCGCTCTCCACCAACGTGTCGGGGTTAAGCAAGAGCACATATTCCCCCTTTGACTGGCGAATGGCCTGGTTATTGGCGCGAGCAAAGCCGACATTTTCCTGATTTTCAATCAGCTTCACTTGTGGAAACTTCTCTTTCAACATCTTCAGCGAGCCGTCCACAGAATGATTGTCAACGACCCACACCTCCCCTTCTATGCCGCCCAAAGCAATGAAAACAGAGCGAAGGCATTGTTCGAGGAAGTGCTCAACATTGTAATTGACGATGACGATGCTGAGTTTCATTACTTAGTAGGGCTTAAAATAGGCCAGGACAGTCTTTTGCGTACGCACAGGTTCGCCCAATTTGACATTCACTTCGGCATCCAACGGCAGAAAGACATCCACGCGGGAGCCGAAACGGATCATACCCATCTCATCACCCTGCTTCACTTTGTCGCCGACTTTGGGATAGGAGATGATACGCCGCGCAACGAAGCCCGCAATCTGACGGAAAAGGACACTTCTGTTCTCGTCATTGCGCACGACTACCGTATTATGCTCATTATCAAGGGATGATTTGGGCAGATGGGCGATAAAATACTTGCCAGGATGATACGCCACGTATTCCACCTCCCCATTTATTGGATAAAAATTGACATGCACATTATGCACCGACATAAAGATGGAGATTTTTATGCGCTTGTCCTTGAAATACTCATGTTCAACGGCCTCCTCGATCAGGATAACAGTCCCGTCAGCCGGCGAAAGCACCGCATTGTCTAAACGATTCACATGACGGTTGGGGACACGGAAGAAACGAATCAACATTGTAAAAGGAATCAGTAACGCAATAACCACCAAGACATTCACCCAAATCGGCAAATCGGTGAAATAGAAAAAAAGCGTCACGCACAATGCGAAAAGCAGGATGTCAATTAATACCGGGATTCTTCCCTCTTTATGTAATCTCATTATTATCGAAAAATAGATTGCAAAAATACAAAAAAATATCAGACAATCACATTCCGGATGGATTTGCAATTATCACTTCATTTTCATGACTTTATGCATTACCATTCCATTTTCTGAAGAAATCCTTATCGGATAAATGCTTGCGGCAAACGCTGACAAGTCAACAACAAACAAGCCGTCAGGATTGGCGACACGAACCACGCGCACAACGTGTCCTGTCAGGTCATAGACTTCAACTTGTTGGATATCATCGCCTTGCACATAAAACACATCGGAGGTGGGATTGGGGAAAACACGGATGGGGGAATTGGTTTCGTAGGCGCTCACACCGATATTAGAGGCGAAAATAGCGACGAAGGAGGTATCGCGAACCATAGCCACACGCCTCGGATTCGTCACCTCGCCATCATCCCAGCTCACGAAATGGTAGGAGGAATAAGGGGAGGCCGCCATCACCGCCGTGTCTTCACAATCGTATGTTCCCGTACCCGACACGTGACCATAAGCCGCATTATTGGCTGACACCGACAACTGGTAAGGAATGATTTCAAAGTGTGCAACGAATGTCTGTCCGAAGGTCGGGACGAACGCACGTGGATTTTCAACTGAGCCGTCGCTCCATTGAACGAAGCGGTAGCAGTGTGCCGGCACCGCGCACAGCACCGCCGTATCAATGCAATGGTAATAGCCAGAACCGGATACAGTCCCCATCGTTGAGTCCTCCGGAATGACCGTCACCAAGATGCTGTCAGGAACGAAAATCGCCATCACGGAACTGTCGCTGGCGACATGGAGCAGGTATGGGTTTTGAGTGCAGCCGTCGCTCCAGCCCACGAAGCGGGAGCAATGGGTCGGGGAGGCCTTCAACACAGCCGTGGTTCCGCAGGAAAAGGAGTCGGAACCTAACACTTCCCCCAAAACCGGGTCGTTCGGATAGGCATTAATATAGAAATTGCTCGTTGAAAAGAGGGCGGTCAGCATGGTGTCACTGGTCAATGTCAGTGAATAGGGATTGGCCGTTTCGCCATTGCTCCATTGCACAAACCGATAGCAGGTGTCGGGGACGGCTGTCAACGTCACCACGGTATTTTCATCATAAACGCCTGAACCATAAACGCTTCCGCAAGTCGGACAATCGCTTGAAGCCGTTACGGTGTGTTGTTGCGAGGGTTCAGCGGTAAAGTTGCGGAATGCGCGCACAAGCTTCAATGTCGTGCTGGTAGCACCGTTGATTGTTCCCGTGTGCTGATCGGAATACCACGCATAAACCGTTGAGGAGCCGAACGACCAGCTTCCGCACCAATAGTCTTCAGAGGTGCTCAAGGAGGTTCCGCCATTGATTGTCAGTGAAGCATTTACTACCGGGAGGGCATCATAAAGACGCGTCATCTGTCCGACAGCGGGAAGATACCATCCGTGAGCGACATCCACCGCATAGGCGGCTGGCAGTGTAGCGGAAGTCCCGTCTGAACGAATGTCCATCGTATTGCTGTAGCCCGTGGTATCATCAAAGACGTTACAGTATCCGCTCCAACTTCCGTAAGAAGTATAGTGGGTCCTTGGGAGGCTCGTGACTGTCTGTCCTTCAGTTGCCCACGCATAAGTCCCCAAATCCTGCATCGCGACCATCCATCCGTGCGTGCCGGTACTGTCCACATAGCAGACGATGCCATCGGTGTTGTCATCGGCATTATGGAACACATCCCCGATTCGATATTGGGGATTGCGGGGGGCGAAAGTGAACGTACGCACCGCACGGACATTATTGGTATCGCTCTTGCTCGTAAATCCCACCAGACCGAAATCATAAATAGGGACCGCATAGCCGGAACCACCTTCATTGCTGGACCAATACTTTTCTCCCACAAAATTACTGGTCGGGACTCCATACGATGAAAGCATTGTCAGAGAGGCACTTACAATGCTAAGGTTGGTCAATAGCTGTCGGAGTTGGCCGGCAGCGGGTAGATACCAGCCATGGGCAAAATCAACAGAATAGGCGGCAGGATATTGGGCTGCCGAGCCCGCGGCGCGAATCATCTGCGTATTGTGGAATCCGTCTGTCTGCGTGACAGCTCCCACGAACGAAGCATTTACAAGTCCGGGCACATCCGCAGTGACAAGGCTCCAGGAGCAGGGTACGGCTGGTTCCGTCAGCTCCACGGCCCATCCCCTACCCTGCGCATAATCCACATAAAAGACAACCCCACAGGCAGTTTTGCCGCTGGAGGCGAAATCCATGATATGCTCCGTCGTGCTATCCGTACAAAGCACGTCACCAATTCTCTGCGCATTCAAGAATGAAAGAAAAAGTACAGAGAGACAAAAAGCAAGTGATAAAACTCTAAATTTCATGATTTAAGATATTCAACGTAGATTCCGAAAAACGTGCAAAAAAAACGGAGGTAAAAGTACAAAAAATGTTGTAAATTTGCAGCCTAAATTCAGAAAAAAATGAAAAAACTCTTCCTATTGTGTTTTGGTGTCTTTTTGCTATGCAATTTACAAGGGCAAGATTTTGACAAATACTTCACTCACAATACATTACGAATCAACTACATTCATTCGGGGAGTGCGCTAAGCGAACAAATCAGCCGCGTTGAATTTCACAACGGGGGCTGTTGGTACGGCACAACCACGCACCTCATCGACCCTTTCAACTACGGAGAGTTGCTGCTTGAAGCGTTTGACGCAACCACTGGCGAACGCATTTTCACCCGCAGCTACTCCTGTCTCTTCTCCGAATATGTCAACACCTTCACCGGGCAAAAGGAGAGCGCCGACTTTGAGGAGTGCATCAATATGCCCATGCCGAAAAATCCCATCAAATTCTCCATCGTCTCATACGATAGAAAAAGAAACGCGACCACTTTATACACAGGTAATTACGACCCACAAAACACAAAAACGGAACCGTACGTAAAAGAATTCGGAACCATTGATTTACATATCGGCGGCAAAAGCGAGAACTGCCTCGACATCCTGTTCATCCCCGACGGCTACACGCAAGCCGACAAGAAAGTCCTCATCAAGGACATGAAACGGTTCGCCAAATATGTGATGGAGTGTTCGCCTTACAAAGAGAACAAGGGGAGAGTGAACATTCGCGCACTGCTCGCCTACTCGCCCGAGCACGGCGTGAGCGACCCGAATGAAAACATCAAACACAACACCTTGCTAAACAGTAGTTTCAACACCATTGGCAGCGACCGCTACCTGATGTGCGAAAATGTGTGGCGGATGTTCGAAGTGGCCGACGATGCGCCCTGCGATGCCATCCTCGTCATCGGGAAATCCGACAAATACGGTGGCGGCGGCATCTACAACTTCTATGCCGAAGTCTCCTCCGACGACACGTATTCCAACTTCGTCGCCACCCACGAAATGGGACACTCCATCGGTGGCCTCGCCGATGAATACCACTACACCGACGGCACCGACCTCGACTCCGGTTTCTTCCCCGAAGGCGTGGAGCCTGTCGAGCCCAACGTCACCACCTTGGTGGACTTCAACAGCAAATGGAAGGACATGCTGGACGAGAAAACGCCCGTTCCCACTCCCGTAACGGAAGAGTACAAAAACACCGTAGGGGTTTACGAGGGGGGCGGCTACGTGACACACGGTGTTTATCGCCCATGGCAGGACTGCTCCATGAACATCATCAAATACAACGGTTTCTGCCCGGTCTGCCAACGTGCTATTGTAGAAGTGTTCCACTATTATACAAACGAGAAAATCAAGTAAGGACGTAAAATTTTGCGTCCCATCTTAACCAATCAACAAATAAACAACCAAAAACCATGAGTATCACAAAATTAGACCAAATCATTGAGTTAGTAAAAACGAAACCGCAAAAGAGATTAGTGGCTGCCTACGCCAACGACGCACACACTATTGAGGCCGTGCACAATGCCGTGAAGATGGGCGTGGTGAAAGCCACTCTCGTCGGCGATGAGGCCACCATCAAGAGCGTTTGCGCTGCCAACAACATCAACCCCGCCGATTTCACAATCATCCAAGAGGCCGATGAAAACAAAGCAGCTGCCAAGGCTTGCGAAATGATTAACAACGGCGAGGGAGACATCTTGATGAAGGGCTTGCTCTCCACCGACAAATACATGCGAGCTATACTCAACAAGGAGCGCGGACTGATGCCCGGACCGAAAGCAGTGCTGTCGCACGTCACCGTGATTGAGACTCCCCGTTACCACAAGCTCATCATCTGCGGCGACGTAGCCATCATTCCCGCCCCCGACCTCAACCAGAAAATCGCCATCACCAACTACTTGGTGAACACCGCCCGCGCCCTTCAGATTGAGAGGCCGAAGGTAGCTGTGCTGGCCGCCACCGAGCAGGTGTTGCCCGCCATGCAAGCCTGCGTGGATGCCTGCATCATCAGCAAGATGGCCGAACGCGGCCAGATCAAGAACGCCGTCATCGATGGTCCGCTAGGCGTTGACCTCGCCATCGACATGGAGTGCGTACAAATCAAGAAAGTGAAGAGCGAGGTGGCCGGCGACGCCGACTGCATCGTGTTCCCGAACATTGAGACCGGCAACGTGTTCTACAAATGCAACACCAAACTCGCTGGTGCCGAACTCGGCGCAATGGTCGTGGGCGCAAAAGTTCCTTGCGTACTCTCTTCCCGTGGCGATTCCACCAAAACCAAATTATATTCCATCGCACTGGCTGCAGCCGTTGCCAAATAACGATTATGAGAAAAGCATTAGAACTAATAAGCTTATTATTAATTGGTTACATCTTTGTTGGATGCTCCGAAAACGTTCCGACCATCAACTCCGACAAAGCCGACCAAACCCGTATTTTCCAAGCCTATAAGGTGTCTTATCGGGCGTATTCAAAAGAATTGACCGCCACCGCCGCTTTTCACCTGAACAACACAAGCGGTGAAATCGTGAAATTGACCGGAAAATCGGAAGTCTTCTTCGAAAAGGAGGATATGGAATGGCAGGAACAGGGGTACTATCAAAAAACGGGTAACAAGTTTATTGAAAAGCCCGCTTTCAAGTACATCAATAATGACGGGCAAATTTTTCAAAACAAATTCACTGTCAAAAAAATAGAATTCAAACAGGATAATATCTCCCTCCAGAAAGGCGCAGAAAACGTATTTAAGTGCAAAGGTCCCGACATGGATTTCAACGAGAGCGTCTATCTGTCTCTTCACATCAACAACGACGACGTGGAGATTCAGGCCGACATGAGCCGGAACGACATCGTGCTGGCCGAACACGCTTTGGATGAGATTCCGGCGGGCACCTACACTGGCTGCCTCGTCAGAAGGAATTTCGACACCAACGTCCATTCCTTGGACCGCGGTGGCGTTTGGGAAAGCGAGTATTACTCCAATCAACAACAAATCACAATCAAATGAAAACAAGTCTCAGAACTCACACTTGTGGCGAACTCAACATGCAACACCTCAACGAAAAGGTGACGCTGTGTGGTTGGATTCAGAAAATCAGGAAACTGGGTGGGATGACCTTCATCGACCTGCGCGACCGCTACGGCATCACACAGCTGGCCTTTGATGCGGCCACCCAACCCGAACTCTGCCAACAAATCGACTCTTTCGGAAGAGAGTGGGTCATTCAGGTGAAAGGCACCGTAAAGGAACGCTACAGCAAAAACAAGAACATCCCGACCGGCGACATTGAAATCATGGCCGACGAGATAACTGTTTTGAACGAATCACTCACTCCCCCGTTCACGATCGAGGACGAGTCGGACGGCGGCGACGAACTGCGCATGAGATACCGCTACCTGGATTTGCGCCGCAATCCGGTGAAAAACAACCTGCTGTTCCGCCATAAACTGAGCATCACCATCCGCAACTATATGAACCACATCGGGTTCGTGGAAATCGAAACCCCGTTCCTCGTCGGCTCCACCCCCGAAGGCGCCCGCGACTTTGTCGTCCCCTCCCGCTTGAGTCACGGCGAATTTTTCGCACTCCCTCAGTCTCCACAGACCTTCAAGCAATTGCTGATGGTGGCCGGCTTCGACCGCTATTTCCAAATTGTGAAGTGTTTCCGAGATGAAGACCTTCGCGCCGATCGTCAACCCGAATTCACCCAAGTGGATTGCGAGATGTCGTTCGTCACCCAAGAGGACGTCATCCAGATATTCGAAGGATTGCTCAAACATATCTTCAAGGAAATCAAGGGCATTGAAGTGGGTGACATTGAAAGAATCACTTGGGCAGACGCGATGAAATACTACGGCAGCGACAAACCCGACGCTCGTTTCGGAATGCGCTTCGTAGAACTCAACGACGTGCTGCAACACAAGGAGTTCAAGGTGTTCAATCAAGCAGAACTCGTAGTCGGCATTGTAGCCAAGGGCTGCGCCAGCTACACTCGCAAACAATTGGACGGACTGACAGAGTTCGTGAAACGCCCGCAAGTCGGTGCATCCGGGCTGGTCTATGTCCAATGCCACGAAGACGGCACTTTCAAATCCTCTGTCGATAAATTCTACGACCAAGCTGATTTACAGGCTGTTGCCAAGAAAGCGAATGCAGAACCCGGCGACCTGATTCTCATTATGGCCGGTCCCCGCGTCAAAACGCAGGTCCAGATGGGTGCACTTCGCCTCGAAATGGGCGACCGCCTCGGTCTTCGCAAAAAGGGCGAATATAAATTATTATGGGTAGTTGACTTTCCTCTTTTAGAATGGGACGAAGAGACGCAACGCTACTATGCGATGCACCACCCATTCACCGCTCCGAAGCCGGAACACGAGGCGATTTTGGAGACGAAACCGGGCGAAGTGAATGCCAATGCCTACGACATCGTCATCAACGGGACGGAAGTCGGCGGTGGTTCTATCCGTATTCACGACAAGAACCTGCAGAAACGCATGTTCAAAGCGTTAGGCTTTACCGAAGAAGAAGCGCAAAAGCAATTCGGCTTCCTGATGAACGCTTTCCAATACGGAGCACCCCCACACGGAGGCCTCGCCCTCGGCTTCGACCGTCTGTGCGCCATCCTCAGCGATGCCGACTCCATCCGAGACTTCATCGCCTTCCCAAAGAACAACGCCGCCCGCGACGTGATGCTCAACGCGCCTTCCACCATCTCCGACGCTCAGCTTAAAGAGCTGGGTATCAAGGTAAGCGAATGGGAATAATCGAAAACGGAAATCACAACCAAGAGCTAACTACAACATTTGTGGTTAGCTCTTTTTTTTCAAAGCACCTAAATATCAAAAAATTGGGGTGCGGCACCGCGAGGGGTTACTTCATCGCCTTTTCCATACAAATCCACAACTTCTCGGCAGTTTGATCCCAACTGAATTTCTGCCGCTGAAGCTTTCCCTTCTCAATCAACTGCTGGCGCAATGCATCATCCGTCGTCACTTGCGTCATTGCATCTGCAATTTGACCAACCGACAGCGGGTCAACCAAAAGAGCAGCATCGCCTGCCACTTCCGGCATAGAGGTGACGGTAGAGGTAATAACCGCAGTCTCAGCGTGGAATGCCTCCACGATGGGTATTCCAAATCCTTCAAACAAAGAAACATAAAGCAAAGCCAACGCAGAAGCCATCAGTTTAGAAAGTTCCGTGGATTTCAAATGGCCAAGGAAACGCACCTCATCGGCGAACTTCATTTTAGCATAAACCTCTTCCAAATCGTCTTGGGCTCCAGCCTTTGCACCCACCACCAGAAACTTCACATCGGAACCGGTACGCTCCTTAAAGATATCGAAAGCACGCAGCATATTCGCCAGATTCTTTCTTTTATGGATGGCACTTACAAACAGAAAATACCTGCAGCCCAGTGCATATTTCACACGCACATCCAATTGGGCTTCCTTAGCAAGCGGCACATAGATGGAATTACTTCCGTTGTAAACCACATCGATTTTATCTTCCGGAATCCCGTACAATTCGTGGATTTCATTTTTGGAAAAGCTTGATACCGTTGCAATTCGCACCGCTTTTTTAGCAAATTGCGGGAAGTATCGGACAACATAATTCTGGTACTTCGGTTTCAGCCAATCCGTATGATGTTCGAAATTCAAGTCGTGAATCACATCCACCTGCGGAATGTCCGTTTTCAGTGAAAGCCAGCCATCGGTGGACAGGAACAAATCGGGTTTGATTTTTTTCAGCACATAGGGAATGGAGTATTCGAAATAGATATACCAAAGATAGGGGTGGCGGGCAGGTGGAAAAGTCAAAATCGGCACTACGTTCTGTGCAAAAACAAAACGCTCATCGTAATTACGGTCAAAAATGAAATAGAAGGTGTGCTCCGGATGCAAAGCAACAATTCGTTTCAGGCTTTCGTAGGTAAACCACCCGATTCCCTCAAGTTTGTCCTTCAAGAGCAAGCGCGTATTGACGGCTATCTTCATTTCCAATTTTAATTTTTGATGAATTTATAGCTGCCAATTTCTTGGTTGTCAGAAAGGATTCGCACAACATACAATCCACTCGGCAGCGACTTCACATTCACTTTCGTCAGCTTCTTGCCCATTGTGCCCTTTGTGAGCACACTGCCGTTCAAATCAAGAATTTGGTAAACGCAGCTGTCGTTTTCCTTCCAACCATCAACACTGATACTCAAAAAATGACTGGCAGGATTCGGATAGATTTGGACGGATTTCGAGGATTTGGAATCAGCCACGGAGGATTCCCGATTGCCAATTCCGATCGCATACTCACCGGCGAGAGCGGTGTTTGTGGAGAGATAACCGAGGCTCAAGTTTCCGGAAATGCTGCTGGGAATGATTTGCCAATCATCAGCGGCATCACGACGATAGAGCAGCACAATCTCGTTCATATCGTGACCATGGAGCAAATCATAGTCCAACGCATCAGAGTTATTGGCGCGAAAAGTGAAACGGATAGTCCCCTCCAGATCAGCCTCGTTGGAATAGGCGATTCGCCAAAAATGCGTACTGGAAATCGCACTGATATTTTCATTTTCGGTCTTTAGTGGGTCGGCAGCCACATAATTGTCCTCCACCCGCGCAAAGGTAGCATTTGAGATATCGGAAATCCGAAGAATGAGGTTCGCTTGCGTCGCATTGTTCATCCCCGTCTCAGTCAACTCATAGTTGTAATCGATAATGGCGTCCGCCATCTCTTCGTTCAAATCCACCACTACCATCGTCGGAACGAAAGGCAGGGTGACAGTTCCCTCGCCGTATTCGCCCGAAAAAGCGAAATTTTCAACAGTATATCTTTGATTATCAGCTGAAAAAAAGGTAATATCGATTAAATTGCCATTGATGAAATGGCGGGCGTGATTCAGTCTTTGGCGCACATAAAAACGGTACTCGTTCGGTGTGGCTGTCGGGCGGATGGAATCCACTGCAAAATGCGGAAAGCCTGGTTGATGCACCCACCCCTCGTAAAAGTGCTGCAAATCCAGTCCGCTGGTTTGGGAGAAGAAATCGAAAAACTCTTGCGAAGAGACATTCTGGAAGGCGTTTGCAGCAAGATATTGGCGAATGGTTGAGAAGAAAAGACTGTCGCCCATATACTTGCGAAGGGTGTGAACGATGATACCGCCCTTGTCGTAAGTGGTTGTGCCATAAGTAACTGACTGCGGCATGGAGTCTAAAGCCCAGTAACCGTCATCATCCACATGGGCAGATTTCAGCACACTGCGGTGCAAGTCACGCATATTGGTATAATAGCGGTCATTTTCCTGAATATCAGAATGATAAAGAACTTCATCCACCAAGGATTCGCTATAGCGGGCGAATCCCTCGTTGAGCCACATCTCCTCGGCGCGGCTGCAGGTCACCAGATCGCCGAACCACATGTGAGAGAACTCGTGAACATAAAGAGACTCGTAAGTTGAATTACCCGAAATGGCCAAGTTTGGGTAAGCGATATTGGTGACGTGTTCCATCGCACCGCCGTTAAAGTCAACACCCACATAACCGATTCTACACCAAGGATATGGGCCGAAGCGGTCCTCAAAAATATGCAGTGCCTCCTTCAGATGCGCAAAAGTGGCAGGAACTCTCGGGAAATTTGTAGGGGGAGCGTAAATATCAATCGGGATGACGCGTTCCAAGCCTTGCACCGTGTCAGCATAATGCAGGTAGTTGCCAACCGCAATGGAGGTCAGGTACGTAGGGACGGGATCGTCCAAACGCCAACGCCACTCAACCGTGCTGTCGTCAACCGCCACGCTGTCAGTTAAATAGCCACCGCAAACTGCCTTTTTTCCAACTTCTGTCTGGATATTGAAAGAATAAGTGGATTTGTCTGTAAAGAAATCCAGACAAGGATACCATGCACGGCCGAAGCAGTGGGGCAAATCGCGGAAAGCGACACCGAGGTTGTAAGCGTACTCGCCGGAGAAGACGAAGCCGCCAAAATAGGTGTCCGTTGCCGGTAGGCCGCTGTAATAGACACGGACATTTGCCGTATCATATTGATTCATTGGGTTTTGCAGATGAATGCGGATCAGGTTACCCACATGGGAATAGTTGCTCTCCCCTACCCCGTTCACCCAAATGGAATCCACCTGAAGACGCTGCAAGTCCAAATCAATTTCGGGAAGCCCGTTGATTTTGGAAACGGCCGTCAAATCAGCGAAACCATGAACCAGATGTCCAGTAAAATCCGTAACATTCAGATGGATGTCATAATGGGCAATGTGCAGACTGTCGGTCCGGTCCTGCGCAGGAGCCAAACGAAAGCCGGCAAGCAGAATAATAATTATTATTGCTTTTTTCATGAATATTAGAAAAGAATAATGAGTTTGGGAGAGCTTTCGCACTTTACCCATTACTCATTATTCATTAATTTACAGTTCTTAATTCTTCTTTAAAATCGACTCGTGGCTATTAAAGGCTGTAGCCGATACCCAGTCCGATGATTTCACGGAATTGGACGCGCGGACTGTTGTGCTCGACTTTGTTCTTGTCCATCCAGTTGATTTTCACGCCATCGTAGTATTTGAGAGAAGTGCCGAGAGAGACATTGAGCACTTTGAAGAATTGGTAAGAGATTGCGAAATCCCAATCCACATCGATGTTTCCGAATTTCTTGTTGTAGGGAGTAAAGAGGGTAATCGTGGAGATAATCTTGAGGTTCTTGATTCGTGCATAGTTGACACCGGCCTTAAAGGTGGCACCCAGCTCGGTCTTGAAGGGTTTGTCAAGCGGCACGCCATATTTCTCCCTCAAAAGCGTATCAGTGGCGGTGGTGATACGGCCCGCTACCGGAGAGAGGTAAACCGTAAAAATTTCGTTCGGTTTCCAGTCGATACCGACAGACAAGTCGCTGTAGGAAGGGGACAGGAAATTGAAGGCATACAACTCGGTTTCCTCATTGTTGTTATCCTTATCGATTTTATACTCATAACCTCTATGGTAATGGGATTTGAAGCCGGCCATCACGGTCAAGTACCAGGTTTTATGGAATTCCCAGCCGAATTTGGTGCTGAGGACAAACTTGTCGTTGGATTTTCTCCATTCGTACTTCGTACTCGGCGTCCACATCCAACCATAGTCGGAATCGAAGGTTGTTTCCCAAGAGATGGCATCCTTTTTATAAGCCAGTTTCAAGTTGGCTGCCAAAACGCCCATACCGTTGTTGTTACCGCCGGCAGCCCAGTTCCACTGCATCGTTTCGGAGAAATTCAAATTGACGAAACCCGTGAAGGTCCAATACTTGGGCTTAGGAAGGGTATCTGTTGCAGATGCGGTTGCATCTTGTGAATATCCACAGAATAACAGAGATACAAGTACTAAAAAAACACCTAATTTTTTCATTGAATGTAAAATTTAACGATTGAATTTATTAAAAGCACGCCACCAACGCTCGGAAATGCGGTCGTTGCAAGCGGCCTTGTAATCATTGAGTGAACAGGGCAGGAAATAGTTCTGCTGCGTTTGTTTTTCAACATTGATGATGGGAACAACCACCCACCAGCGTCCGGTTTTTTTACTGCAATAGAACACCATCTCATCCACATTTTCAGAGACGGAAACCGAATACTTCGTGTAGCTGTTCTTGTCTTTGAAGCTCAAATCATCCTGACGGGTCAGGAAGCCCTCCACCAGATACCAGAGGATATGGGCGATGAGCTGTGCAGTCTGTCCATTATAATCCAGCATTGGGTCATATTCGTAGAAACCGAACGAGGAGAGTTTGTCGCTCATTCCGGCATACATGGCCACCTGGCAGATTTCTTCGCCATAGAATCCATTCACGGAGGAATTGGGGTTCCCTGGTGCGTCAGGATGACGGATGGAAGAGACATCCATCGAAATCATTTCGGCATTGCGCACAACGGGCTCAACCTCTGAGATATCCTGCCGCAACATTCCCACGCGATAAGCCTCGAAATACAATTTATCCATCAGGTGCATTTCCTCCGGACTGTTCATATAGCTCTGATAGCCGACATTGGCGAAATTATAAAGGAAATTGGGCTGTTGCAGAATGATTTTGCTTAGATAGCTGTTTGATTTCAAAGGGCTGTCCTCTCTTCCGATATCAAAGCGGGCATCAACGGAAACCACGTTCACGATTCGCTGCAGTTGAGCATAGGCGAGATAGTTGGCGTAGGCGAGGTCGTTGCTGCCGCCGAGGATGATGGGTATCACGCCGGTTTCAATCATTTCGGCAATGATATCCGCCATGATGCGATAGGTGTCCTCAACCGTTTCGCCAATGTTGAGATTTCCCAAGTCGATGATTTTCACGTCGCGGTCCCAGCAGTAGAGTTGGTAGAATTGGCGGCGGATTTCATCGGGGGCGAGGGAGGCATTGGGATTGTTGAACGCGTTGCGTGTTTCCGGAACTCCGAGGATGGCGAAATCGGCATCTGTCCAATCGGAGTTCTCCTTGGAGAGGAAATGCACGAAATTCAAAAGGAGATGCGGATCTTCGGAATATCCAACGAATTCCAAAGAATCCACATCTACAGGAGTTAAGTACGAAAGAATATCCATCTGTACTTATATTGCATTAACGATTAGTGGCAACCGCAGGTGCAGTTTTCACTGTGTTCTCTCTTGATGGCAGCTTGTGCAGCGGCTACGCGGGCCACTGGTACGCGGAACGGGGAGCAAGAGACGTAGGTCATGCCGGTTTTGTAGAAGAATTCCACGGAAGCCGGGTCGCCGCCATGTTCGCCACAGACGCCGACTTTGAGTTTCGGGTTCTGGAAACGTCCGCGTTGAACGCCACATTGTACCAGTTGACCGACACCCTCTTGATCGAGCGTGTTGAACGGATCGGCGGGGATGATTCCCTCCTTGGTGTACATACCGACAATCTTGTTCACGTCGTCACGGGAGAAACCGAAGGTCATCACCCCAATGAACGACCTTGTGGTAGAAATCATTCACAACATCGAAACAGGCAAGCTTAAACCCGGTTTGGAGAACCTAAAATATTTCAAATAAACCTATTTAGAAAAACAATTAAAGCC
>JAFVNW010000094.1 GCA_017506175.1 Bacteroidales bacterium
CAGCCTTTTCATTGTGCCAATCTCCGTTAAGCTCTATTACAATCTTGAACCTGATACAAGCGAATCCTATCAACTCACTGTTTTCAAGGAGATTATGGATATAGTGGTCTTTGATGATGGTTGTTTTTCACAAGGAATTCTGATATTTTAATATTACTACCCCGCCTGCCAGCACCCCTTCTAGAATAGAAGGGGAAATTCCCCGCGCCGGCTCTGCAGTGCCGGTGTAAGAAAACACCCCGCCACGAAAGGCCAGCCCCAGCAACAAAGCAAATCGCTTGACTGATATATTTATACAACTGAATTTATCGCATCAGTTGTAATGCCTTTTCATTTACAAAATGATATCGGGGATTGAAAAATCGCTGGAACTCCGCACCTGCAATTGCGGTTTGCCTATCATCTTTTCGAGATAATACCCCCGAACCACTTTCTTTTCGCCTGGCAACAATTCAAAATAGTTGTCGGAATAGCGGATGCGCTTACCTGTCCTCTCCCGAATTTGAACTCCATACTGATAATAGGGGCAACTCAGCGCTACTTCAAAATGATCTTCAAAATAGCGGATATCCTGCTTGATGAGCGGGAGAGACTCAATGTCCCCATTTTGATACACTTTGCCCGGATGGACAAACAATTGCCCCTTCGGAACGAAACTGACATTTTGGTGGGCGAGTGTATTCCCATTGACTTTGAACTCAACGCTCAAAACATGGAAACGGGCCGTTCCGCCGTGGAATTGTCCATAGAATTTCCGCCCGTAAAGTTCTTTCAAGTCATAACAGCAAACCTTTTTGCATTGATTTGTAGGGATTTTGACGTTGGGGATGGTCTTTTCCGACACCATTCTTCCCTCAGTTGAAAAAAGGCCGTCGCCCGTGGTATAAAGCCGCAATACCACCTCGCCTTCCACCTCTTTCATAGAATCGTTTACTACATAAATATTAGTGGACTGCCTTTCAATTTCCGGCTCCGCAAAAATGGAGATGTTGGCGTAATCCTCTTTCAGGCGGTAATGAAGCGCTTTCCAACGTCCTGCGTGGTCAATGCTACTCCACGAGGCGACCGGCCAACAGTCGTTGAGCTGCCAGTAGAGCGTCCCGCGGCAACGGTCGTGGCGGATGCGGTGCGCAGCAATGGCCCGCCCGATACCCTCCGCCTGCACCAGCTGACTGAAATAGACAAAACCATCCAAATCCTGAATATTATAAATTGCGCCGACATTCTCCTTCATCGCCTTTTGGATAATCTCCACCCCTCGCCCATGCTTCTGGTGGTTTTTCATAACAGCAGAGGTCAAATTTCGGTCATCGGGCATTGTAAAATCCTCTATAGTAGCCATTTCCGGATAGGATTGGAAACCGTACTCCGTCATAAAGCGGCCGGTTTTCGCGCCCCACACATCGAAAGGTTGCTCGCCCCACCAAACACCCCAGTAGTGGGAACATCCGTGGGTGCAGCACTCACGATGGCCCCAGCCGTAGGTGGGCGACGAGTGAATGTACGGAATGTCGGGTGCATTTTCCTTTACCAATTGCGGCAGCAGTTTCTCAAACAACTGCTGGTAATCCTGATAGCGCTGCTGGTATTGTGCCTCCGTATAGCCGAGCGCCTCCTTCCATCCCCAGTCCTCCCAGCCGTTGTGTACTTCGTTGTTGCCACAGAAAATGGCAAGGCAGGAGTGATTGCGAAGCCGCTTGATTTGCTCTTCGGCCTCCTGTTTCACATTTTTTAAAAAGACATCATCCGCAGGATAGAGGTTGCAGGCGAACATAAAATCCTGCCAGACCAACAGACCGAGTTTATCACAAACATTGTAAAATGTATCATCTTCATAAATACCACCGCCCCACACTCTTATCATATTCATATTCACGGACTTGCAATCAGAAAGCAGTCGATGGTACTCTTCCTTGCCCGCCGCGCGATTCATCACGCCCGGAAAACTTGAGGCGGGAATCCAATCCACCCCTCGCATAAAAACCGGCTTCCCATTGACGATGAACTCGAACGATTCACCAATGGAATCCTTCTCCTGCTTCAGCTCAATGACGCGTAGGCCGTGTGTGCAACTCTCTGTCGCGCGATGATTGCGGTTGAAAGCAGTGACCTCGAAACTGTAAAGATGCGGCTCGCCCATTCCATTCGGCCACCACAATTTCGGATGCTGAACCGGCACGTCGAACGTCAAGGTGGTCAGTCCCTTTGCCACTTTCTTTGTCGTTTTCACCTGACATACCACCACGCGCCCATCAAGCACATTTACTTGAAAATCAAGCTTTTGACTATCATCAGACTCCACACTCACCGTAACGGAGGTCGTCCAAGTGCCATTCGTGTCAAGAGTTATTGATTTGTTTTTAACAAAAATATCCAACAAGCGGAAGTCGCTCCAGCTTTCGATATAAACATTCTTCCAGATGCCGCAAGTAATTAACTTTGGTCCCCAGTCCCAGCCCGACTCGTACTGCGCCTTGCGGGAGAAAACGCGGTTGTCGGGCATCTTGTAATCCAACTTGCCGGCCATCTCCTGCTCAAAAGGAACAGAAGGTAAAAACTTGACAATCAATTCATTGCCTTTCTCTTTCAGTTTCCCAGCAACCTCAAAGGTCCAACGGCGGAACATATTGTTGCAGAGCGGTTGTGTGGAATTTACTGGCGTGAGCCATTCGCCGTTCAGCGAAACCTCCGCGTAGGTGTCGAGCCCCTCAAAAACGAGTTGACGGTGAGAGAAGTCGCTGCTTTCCGCATTCTCCACATCGAAAACCAGCCGGTAAATCCAAACGCTGTCGGCCACCCACTGCACGGAATCCTCGTTGGTGCCGAAATAGGGGTCTGGAATCAGCTCGTTGGCAAGCAAATCGTCGTGGATGTTGCCTGGCACGGTAGCGGGGAACCACTTTCCTTGATAGAGGAACTCCCAATTGCTGCCGTTGAGCGTCAGGCGGGTTTCCGTTGGTTGCAGGGTTTCGGGATTTTTGTGACAGGCGGAGCAAAGAAGTAGAAGGGAGAGGAGAATGTAAAGGGGCTTTTTCATACAATAAATATTAGGAAAATCAAAGTGCAAAGATAGCAAAAAACGCGAATAATGTAGTATCTTTGCAGTCCGATTCTAAAACCGAACACGATGGACGATATCATTCATTTGCTTTCAGATGCCGTTGCCAACCAGATCGCGGCGGGAGAGGTTGTTTCACGTCCCGCATCTGCGGTCAAGGAGCTCATTGAGAACTCAATTGACGCGGGAGCCACTCATATTCAATTAGTTATAAAAGATGCCGGGCGCACATTGATACAAGTTA
The DNA here is from genome assembly GCA_017506175.1 of Bacteroidales bacterium. Taxonomy (GTDB): domain Bacteria; phylum Bacteroidota; class Bacteroidia; order Bacteroidales; family WCHB1-69; genus UBA1756. Next base: position 3,303 of record JAFVNW010000094.1, read on the forward strand.
TCGATGATGGCAAGGGGATGAGTTTTAACGATGCGCGGCTCTGTTTCGAACGGCACGCCACCTCGAAAATAACCAAAGCGGATGATCTTTACTCCATCCGCACGAAAGGGTTTCGCGGCGAGGCCCTCGCCTCCATCGCAGCCATCGCCCAAGTGGAACTGAAGACCAAACGTGCTGAAGACGACATGGGAACGCTCGTCCTCATCGAAGGCACCGAAATCAAAGAGCACTCGCTCACCACTACGCAGGACGGCACCAGCATCGCCGTCAGGAACATCTTCTTCAATGTGCCGGCCAGGCGCAACTTCCTCAAGTCTGATGCCACCGAATTTGCGAACATTGAAGAGGAATTCAATCGTATTGCATTGATTCACAACGATATCAACTTCACTCTTTATCATAATGGGAAACTGATTCTGCAACTGCAGTCCAGCAACTTCAAGCAAAGAATCTGCAACATCTTCGGAAACATGCTGAACGACAAGCTGTTCCCCATTGAAAACGAAACCAGCTTCTTGAAAATCAGCGGTTTTTTAGGGAAACCCGAGAATGCAAAAAAGCGCAAGTCCGAACAATACCTCTTCATCAACCATCGCTATGTAAAAAGCAGTTCACTCAATTACGCCATCGAATCGGCTTATAGTCAGGTGATTCCGGATGGAAACCACCCGCAATACTTCATCTGCATCGAAGTGGATCCTGCCACCATCGACATCAACATCAGTCCGACAAAGGTGGAGGTGAAACTGCAGAACGACCGCCTCGTATTCGGATTTCTGAATGCAGCGGTGCGAAAGGCCATCGGCGAATTCTCACTCGTGCCCCAATTGGATTTCGACTACAACACCGAACTGGATATCAACAGCGTGCCCGAACACGGAGAGCTCAAGATTCCCACCATTCAACACGACCCCAACTACAATCCATTCAAAAGCCCATCAAGTTCATCTAAATCAAATAATTACACCTCCAACTACTCCCCAAAGCCCAAGGGGAACATGCAGGATTGGGACAGTTTTCTGCGCGGCATCAAAACCACCGATGTGACACCGAAAACCGACTCCGCCCCCGAGAAAACAGTTCTTTTCGACAACAACAACGAACTGGAAAATGTGGAGGTGGACACATATTTTATATTGTATAAAAAATATCTGCTGGTGAAGTTCAACGAGAAACCGATGCTCGTGAACATCCCGCGTGCAAACGAGCGGATTCTGTACGAGTCGTACCTGCAGGCGCTGAGGGAAAATCCGATGACCATCCAGCAGTCGCTCTTCCCCGAAACCATCGTGCTAAGCGCAGCGCAGGCAGAGCTGCTCTGCGAAATCCGCGAGGAGATGCACAATCTGGGCTACGACATCGAGCCGATGAACAACTGCCAGTTCGCCATCAATGGCACCCCGTACGGCGACAACAACGCCGATGTCAAGTCGGTGATAGAGAGCATGTTGGACGAGTACCGTTTCAATATGATGACGCAACGCGACGAACGGGACAAGAACCTTGCACTGAGTCTGGCGCGACAAAAGCGGTCGCTCATGAAACCGCTCAGTTCATTGGAGGAGGTGAATCACTTCCTACAAAGGTTGTTCGCGTGCCTTTTCCCGACGCTGACCCCTTCCAACAAAAAAATCTACGAATACCTCAGCGAGGAGTCGCTGGAAAAAATGCTGTAGATGGGTGAGTGGTGAAAAAGGAGCTTGAGCGGTAAGTTAATGGCTTTCAAGTCCAATCATCAATTAACAATTAATAATGATAAAATGAACGACCTACGACATATCACATCCGACGAGCTGGCAACCTTTCTTGTAGAAAACGGGGAGAAAAAATTCCGTTTAGGACAGATTGAGGATTGGCTTTGGAAGAAAGGCGCGCAGAATTTTGATGAAATGCGCAATATTTCCACTGATTTAAAGAAAAAGCTGCAAGGGAATTTCACATTTTTTAATACACAGATTGAGACGATGGTGCAAAGCCAGGACGGGACGGCGAAGTTCATCTTTTTATTGCACGACGGCCAACGCATCGAGGGTGTGTTGATACCGACGGAGACGCGCGTCACGGCCTGCATCTCGTCGCAGGTGGGTTGCGCGCTGAGGTGTTCATTCTGCGCGACCGGCACGATGGGATTCATCCGGAATCTGCATTTCACAGAGATTTTCGACCAGTTCATTCTGATGAATAGAAAGTCGCAAGAACTTTATAATCAAACGATTACAAATATCGTTTATATGGGGATGGGCGAACCGCTGATGAATTACGAAAACGTCATGCGCTCCATTGACCTGCTCACCTCGCCGAAAGGGCAGGGACTTTCGCCGTCGCGCATCACGCTATCCACAGTCGGCATTTCGATGGGCATCCGACGGCTCGCCGACGACGGCTTCAAACCCGACCTTGCTCTGTCGCTTCACTGCGCCGACGAAGTAAAAAGGCGCCGGTTGATGCCCGTAACGGAGCACCAGACTTTTGAGATGCTTCAAGACTCGCTGCAATACTTCCACCAAAAGACCGGAAAGCGCATCACCATTGAATACCTGCTGCTGAAGAATTGGAACGACAGTGTAAATGATGCGAAGCGGCTCTTTCACTTTTGCAGACCTATTCCAGTGAAAATCAACTTGATAGAATATAATTCCACCGACAGTGGATTTGAAAGAAGTCCGGAGGAACATGTCCGGCAGTTTGTGGATTTCCTTGAATCCAAGAATTTGATTGTAAACATCAGGCATAGTCGAGGGCAGGACATTGCGGCAGCCTGCGGGCAACTTGTAAAGGGGAAATAGCGTCTATTTTATAACTTGTTGATTGTCAATTTAATACTTTTTCAACAAAAAATTGTTAATAATAAAATAAATAAATTCCCTCGTTTTATTCTTAAAACGAATACATTCGCAACCGCATTTTCGAGGTAATGCCGCGGTGCGAATGTTCGTATATCCAATGGATTGGAGAAGGGTTAAAAAGTCGCTGCGCGCTATTTCTACTGAGAAATGTTTTTTTTAGTTTTTTTTAGACCTTTAACGATACCTTTGTATGGATGAAATTTATTCACTGTTTGATTCCTGTGCCCCGACGGGTACCGAGACGAAACAACGAGACAATAAATTACTTTCATTACGTGAACAGCAAATTGACCGAATGACAGCCGAGATGATCAAGAAACCCGCCCCTAAAAAAGCCAAGCACAAAGTGGAAGATCCGACCAACTTATTCACGGCTGCCTCAGCCTCCATGCAGGAAGCGTCGGCACCGATGATGTCGGACAAGAAGAAAGAAGTTGAAAATCCAGTGCAAAATTTTGAAAAAGAGCAGGTTACTGCACAAGAAGATGATATAAACAAGAAAAAAACCTACGAAAAAGAGGAGATTTTCAAAGAGGTAACGGAATACTTCGGAGGAGACGAGTTGGCTGCAAGTGTTTGGATTGACAAATACGCATTGAAAAATAGGGAGGGTAAGTTGGTGGAACACACGCCCGCCGATATGCACCACCGAATTGCCAGCGAGTTCAACCGCATTGAGCGTAAATACCCGAATCCAATGAGTGAAGAGCTGATTTTCAGCTTGTTGGACCATTTCAAGTACATCATTCCACAAGGCAGCCCGATGGCCGGCATCGGCAACAAGTACCAAGTGGTCTCCCTCTCTAACTGCTTTGTCATCGGCAACGGCGACAACTCC
>JAFVNW010000095.1 GCA_017506175.1 Bacteroidales bacterium
GAGGGCGACACCTCCGCCGTGGCTTGCGGCAGTTTCAACTGGCACGGACAGAACCTCACCGAAAGTGGAGACTACACCGACTTGCTGACCAATGCGATGGGTTGCGACAGCATCGTTACTTTGCACTTGACGGTATATCCGACGGTGACTGAGCTTGTCGAAGTCACCATTTGCGAAAATGACCTTCCGTACCACTACGTGAACGGCGACATCGACACCACCTTCGAAGTTGGCACCCCCCAACTTTCAACTTTTAACTTTCAACTTTCAACTCAATACGGCTGCGACAGCATCGTCAGTTTGACTTTGATCGTTAATGCAAGCGATACGGATTCCACTCGGATTGTTGATCTTGATTTAGGCGGCCGTATCCGTCTTTATCCGAACCCGACGTTGGGGAAAGTTTGGATAGATGTTCAGAATGGTGTTGAAATACAACAGATTAGCATCTTTGATTTGGCTGGGCGCGAAGTGAAGGTGCCGTCATTGTCTGTCCAAAGCCATTCAGAAATCGATTTGACCGATTGTGTTCGCGGCATTTATATGGTCAGAATTGTGACCAATGAAGGAATTCTGGTTCGGAAAATCACGAGAATGTGATTTTACCGTTTTGCCTCTAACATTGTGATGATTTTGTAAACCAGTGTGGCAGCCAGTACATCGGAGACGACGTTTTCGGGCTGCGGACAGAGTTCCACCACGTCGAAGGCGATGATGTTTTTCTGTTGCGCAATGATGTCGAGAAAACGGAGCAGCTGGTACCAGCCGAGGCCGCCGGGGAGGGGGGTGCCGGTTGCGGGTAGGATGGACGGGTCGAGGCCGTCGAGGTCGATGGTGAGATAGACGTTGTCGGTGAGTTGGTCGCAGGCGCGCAGCATCCACGAATTGTTCTCAGTTGCAATCTGGTGTGCGTAGAAGGTGTTCTCCGCCACGATATGGCATTTCTCTTCTGCACACACATTGCGGATGCCCACCTGCACCACGTTGGCGCCCATTTCCTGTGCACGGCGCATTACGCAGGCGTGGTTGTAGGGCGAACCATGGTACTCGTCGCGCAAGTCGGCGTGTGCATCTATCTGAAGGACAGATAGTTCGCCGTATTTCTCTTTCGCTGCGCGAATCGCCCCTGTTGAAACGGAGTGCTCGCCGCCCAAAAGTCCCAGCATTTTACCCCTTGACATAAAATACTTGGCCCGCTCGTAAACCGATTCCACCATTTTCTCAGGAGCAGAGAAATCCAATTTCGGCTTGTCAGTGTAAATTCCTGATTGATAGGCTTCTATACCGTAAACCACATCGTATAGTTCCAAGCTGTCGGATGCTTCGATGATGGCTCGCGGCCCTTGGTCGGCGCCCTTCACAAAAGTGCTTGTCCCGTCATAGGGAACTTCCATCAAAACGTAACGCGCATTCTCCTCTTCGGCGAATTCCGCATCCATATCGAGAAAAAAATCGGTCTCTTTCGGGTATTTTTTCATTGTATTTTGAATTTGAGGGTGCAAATGTACGAAAAGACTTTAACATTGACGATGACCGAGATACCTTGAGCTATGGCAAAAGCATTTTTTTCGTACTTTTGCAGCGCGAATCTTTAGCGGTGAATGCATCGCGATTTTACGAACAACCAATTTCCAACAGACAATGCGAATTAGCGAAATTTTAAAAAAGAAGAAGACTTTTTCCTTTGAGGTTTTCCCGCCGAAACCGCAGAATAGCAAGGTCGGCGACATTTTCGGGACACTTGACGCCCTTCAGCAGTACAAACCAGACTTCATTAGTGTAACGTTCAAATCCACGGGCGATTATGCGGACGACACCATCAAAATCGCCAGTTACATCCATAAAAACACAACGGCAGAACCGCTTGTTCATCTCACTTGCGGTGCGCTCAGCAAAACCGATGTGGAGCGTGTGGCGCGGGTGCTCGAGGAGGAAAAACTGGAGAATGTGCTCGCCCTTCGTGGTGACCGTCCCGCCGACTATGTGGGCGACTACCTCAAGCACTTCCACCACGCCTCCGACCTGATGGAGTTCCTGCGCCAAAAACATGATTTCTGCCTTGCCGGTGCTTGCTATGCCGAAGGCCATATTGAGTGCGACAGCCTCTACCAAGACCTTGTCAATCTGAAGATCAAACAGGATATGGGCGCGGAATTCTTCATTACCCAGCTGTTTTACGACAACAACTACTACTACCGGCTGGTGCGAGCCGCCAAGAAAATGGGCATCACCGTGCCGCTGATTCCGGGCATCATGCCGCTCATCAGCGCCACCATGTTCAGCAAAATCATGAACATGGCAGGGGCGACCATTCCCTTCGAGTTGCGCGTGCTTTTCGACCGTTTCCGCGAGGACAAAAAAGCGATGTACGAAATCGGCATCGCCTACAGCGTGACGCAGATCCTGGAGCTCTTGGCCAACGATGCCGACGGCATTCACATCTACACTATGAACAACGCCCGCGTGGCTGGTGATATTTACGAACGTATTAACAATGTGATTGAAAAGGAATTACGATGACAACTATTCTTTATGTCCATGGTTTCAATTCCGCGGGCGGCGGTGCCAAGGCCGTAGCCATCACCAAGCAGTTTCCCAAGTATAAGGTGTTGTCGCCGACCTTTAACTATAAGGATTTCAAATCCGTGCTGAAGCAGCTCAACTCGCTGTTTTTGATGAACAAAATCGACTTGGTGGTGGGAACCTCGTTAGGCGGTTTCTTTGCGCTTTATGCGGCGGCGAAGCACAATGTGAAGTGCGTCGCCATCAACCCCGTAACCGATCCATCAGCCACGCTCACCCCTATTTTGGGCGAACAGCGCAACTATATGACCAAGGAGCGTTACATTGTCACGGCGGCCGATATCAAGCCTTACGAGGATTTTGCCAAAGGTGAGTTTCTGACTATCCAGCCCACCAACGAAAATTTCTGCTTTCTTCTTTCTGAGGATGACGAGCTGCTTGGCGACCACCACTATCTGGAACAGAAATATCCTCAGTGCCACAACTTCCGCTATTTCACGGGGTTTGGGCATCGCTTCAATACGCACAAGCCGATTTTTCAAGCGATTGAGGAGTTGCTTTCAGATAGGAGGTAGGGGATTCCCTAATGTTCTCCTGTTGTCCCAAGGCAACAAAAAAAGGTGCTGATTCATCATCAGCACCTTTTTTTAGGGGGTGATGTAGGGATGTCATATGATGGCATCCCTACAGAGGGTTGACTATTTCACCTCCTCAAAGTCCACGTCTGTGACGTCGGGGTCTTTTGGGTTGCTGCCGTTGGCGCCGCCGTTGCCGGTTGCACCGCCGGCAGGGCCTTGCTGCCCGCCGAAGGGGTTGCCACCCGCACCCTGCTGGCCGGCACCAGCCTGTTGGTACATATTCTGAGAGGCGGCCTGCCAAGCGTTGGTCAAATCGTTCAAGGCAGTGTCAATCGCAGAGAAGTTCTTTTGGTCGTGAGCCTCTTTCAGACGCTTGCAAGCCTCTTCAATGGCGCTCTTCTTGTCGGCAGGAATCTTGTCGCCGAGTTCTTTGAGTTGCTTTTCGGTGTTGAATACCATGGAGTCGGCTTGGTTGAGTTTGTCGATTTCCTCCCTTGCCTTCTTGTCGGCATCGGCATTGGCAGAGGCTTCGGCCTTCATACGCTCGATCTCTTCTTTGCTCAAGCCGGAGGAGGCGGTAATGGTGATGTGCTGCTCCTTACCGGTGGCTTTGTCGATGGCGCTGACCTTCAGGATGCCGTTGGAGTCGATGTCGAAAGTGACTTCGATTTGCGGAACGCCACGTGGGGCGGGCATGATGCCGTCGAGGTTGAACTGGCCGACCTGCTTGTTGTCGCGGGCCATCGGACGTTCGCCTTGCAGCACGTTGATGGTGACGGCCGGCTGGTTGTCGGAAGCAGTGGAGAAAGTCTCGCTCTTTTTGGTCGGGATGGTGGTGTTGGCGTCAATCAACTTGGTCATTACGCCGCCGAGGGTTTCGATGCCCAGTGAAAGCGGGGTGACATCCAAAAGAACCACGTCGTGGATTTCGCCGGTGAGTACACCGCCTTGGATAGCGGCGCCGATAGCCACCACTTCGTCAGGGTTGACGCCCTTCGAGGGGGCTTTGCCGAAGAATTTCTCAACGATGTTCTGGATGGCCGGGATACGGGTGGAACCGCCAACGAGGATGACTTCATCGATATCAGAGGTTTTTAGACCGGCATCGGCCAGAGCCTTGCGGCAAGGTTCCAAAGTGGCCTGGATGTATTTGTCTGTCAATTGCTCGAATTGAGCACGGCTCAGCGTTCTAACCAAATGTTGCGGAACACCGTCAATCGGCATGATGTACGGCAGATTGATCTCGGTGGTGGTGGAGCTTGAAAGTTCAATCTTGGCTTTCTCTGCAGCCTCTTTCAGACGTTGCAGCGCCATGGCATCCTTACGCAGATCCACATTGTAATCTTTCATGAACTCTTCCGCCAGCCAGTCGATGATGGCCTGGTCGAAGTCGTCGCCGCCGAGGTGGGTGTTGCCGTTGGTGGATTTCACTTCGAAGACACCATCGCCGAGTTCGAGGATGGAGATATCGAATGTGCCGCCGCCGAGGTCGAAGACGGCCACGCGTGCATCGGATTTCTTCTTGTCCAAACCGTAAGCCAGCGCGGCTGCGGTGGGTTCATTGACGATACGGCGGACTTTCAGTCCGGCAATTTCGCCGGCTTCCTTCGTGGCTTGACGCTGCGAGTCGCTGAAGTATGCCGGAACGGTGATGACAGCCTCCGTCACTTCGGTGCCGAGGTAATCTTCGGCGGTCTTCTTCATCTTTTGAAGAATCATAGCGGAGATCTCCTGCGGGGTGTAGCTGCGGTCGTCGATGACAATCTTCGGCAGGTTGCCCGATTTCTCCACTTTGTAGGGCATACGGCCCACTTCGTTGCTGACGAGGTCGTAGGTTTCGCCCATGAAACGTTTGATAGAATAGATGGTCTTGGTGGGATTGGTGATGGCCTGACGTTTGGCTGGATCACCGATTTTACGCTCGTTGTTGCCAACGAACGCCACAATGGACGGAGTGGTTCTCTTCCCTTCTGCATTCGGGATGACCACCGGTTCGCTGCCTTCCATAACGGCTACGCATGAGTTGGTTGTACCTAAGTCGATTCCAATAATCTTTGACATAATCTATAAATTTTAATTGTTAATAATCCAATTGCCGGCCCTGCTTTCGCAAGAACCGCGCCTTTTTCATGCAACCATCGTGCCAAACCGACGTTTTTACACAAAATTGTCAGTTTATTATCCGATTAATGACAAAATGTCAGTTGAAAAAAGTTTATAATTAAATATTGAGCGCTATTCAAGGAATAAAAAAAAACAGTAATTTTGCAGCGCATTTCGGCAAGATGAAAACAGATACTTGTTTGGTCACAATTCCCGCGCTGGTGGATGTGCATGTACACCTCCGAGAGCCGGGTTTTTCATATAAAGAGACGATTTTTGCAGGAACGCGCGCCGCTGCTGCAGCCGGCTACAGCGACCTCTTCCCGATGCCGAATTTGAATCCCGTTCCTGACAATATAGAACATCTGCAAGCAGAATTGGACATCATTGAAAGAGATGCCGCCGTGCGCGTGCATCCCTACGCTTCCATAACTATCGGCGAAAAAGGCAAGGAGCTGGTTGACTTCGATGCCCTGGCCCCGTTCGTAACAGCCTTCTCCGACGACGGGAAAGGCGTTCAGGAAGAGAGGCTGATGTGGGAAGCGATGAAGCGTTGCCATTCAGTAAAGAAACTGTTGGCAGCGCATTGCGAAGTTGAAAGCCTTTTAAATGGTGGCTACATCAACGAGGGCGAGTATTCCAAAAAAAAACAACATCGTGGCATTTGTCCCGAAAGCGAATGGAAAGAAATTGAACGCGACATCCATCTGGTAGAACAGACAGGATGTCGTTTTCATATATGCCATATCTCAACGAAGGAGAGTGTAGCACTGGTGCGCGAGGCTAAACGCAAAAAACTCCCTGTGACCTGCGAAACCGCACCCCACTACCTGCTCCTTACCGAAGACGACTTGCAAGAGGACGGCCGCTGGAAGATGAATCCCCCCCTCCGCACCCATGCCGATCGTGAGGCCCTGGTCGCCGGCATCCAAGACGGCACCATCGACTGCATCGCCACCGACCACGCCCCCCACTCCGTTGAGGAGAAAAGCCGCGGACTGGAAAAAAGCGCCTTCGGCATCGTCGGACTGGAAACCGCTTTCCCTTTGCTATATACCTACTTAGTAAAAAAAGATGTGATTTCGTTTGACAGATTGGTGGAGCTGATGTCGCTGGCCCCGCGCCGCCTGATGGGACTTCCCCTCGAGGGCGACACCGCCACTTTCGATCTCTCCGAGGAATACACCATCAACCCCGACCAGTTCCTGTCGAAAGGAAAAAGCACTCCCTTCGCTGGATGGAAGGTGCAGGGACGCTGCGTGAAAACCGTCATTGCTGGCAAAACCGTTTTTGAAAGATGAAACAAGGCATTTACACCATATTGGACAATGTGAAAATCGCGGAGCGGATCTACCGGATGCGCCTTCAGGGTGAAACCGAGGGGATGCTTGCAGGACAGTTCGTGAACATCCTGCTGCCTGGACGCTTCCTGCGCCGCCCCATCTCCATTTGCAATGCCGAAAACAGAATCCTTACATTAATATATAAGGTCGTAGGCGAAGGCACCCACGATATGACGCAGCTTCAAAAAGGCTACCAGCTGGACTTGCTCACCTGCCTCGGTAATGGCTACGACCTCTCTTTGGCGGGCGACGCACCTCTGCTGCTAGGCGGTGGCGTGGGTATCCCGCCACTGTATCTCACTGCTAAGAAACTGCGGGAAGCAGGCAAAAAAGTGAAGGTAATACTCGGCTTCAACACAATAGCGGAACTCTTTTACGAAAAAGAATTCCAGAACCTGGGCTGTGAGGTGACCGTCACCACTGTTGACGGCTCCTACGGATTAAAGGGCTTCGTCACCGCCGCGCTCGACGGGAAACAGAGTTACTACTATGCCTGTGGTCCGCTCCCGATGCTGAAGGCGATTATCAAAACGGTGGGTGAAAACGGCGAGGTTAGCATGGAGGAACGGATGGGCTGCGGATTCGGCGTGTGCGTGGGCTGCACCCTACAAACGAAGAACGGCTTCAAACGGGTGTGCAAGGACGGTCCCGTTTTTAAGAGCGGAGAGCTGATGGTTAATGAGGGGTGAGGAGAAGAAATTTATAGAGAATAATGAATTGTGAACTACTTCAGATCACAGGTCACAATTAAAAAAATAAGAATGACGAGCAGATTAGAAGTTGAATTGTCAGGAGTTAGGTTGAAAAACCCAGTGATTCCGGCGTCGGGGACGTTCGGTTTCGGGGAGGAGTTCGCGCAACTGTACGACCTGAACCTCCTTGGTGCACTCGCCTTTAAGGGGACAACCCGCGAGGCACGCTATGGCAATCCTCTCCCGCGTATTGCGGAGTGCGGCCGCTACGGTATGATTAACGCAGTGGGCTTGCAGAATCCCGGCGTTGACCACGTGCTCCAAAAGGAGTTGCCTCGACTGAGAACCTTGTTCCAAGGCCCCGTTATCGCCAACGTGAGTGGCTTCTCCCTTGATGACTACGCCTACACCTGCGAGCAACTCGACAAGGCCGACGGCGTGAGCATCCTCGAAGTCAACATCTCCTGTCCGAACGTTCACAACGGCGGCATGGCTTTCGGAACCGACCCGAAGGCGGCTGCTGACGTCACCCATACTGTCAAAGCCGTGACTCACAAGCCGGTCTATATGAAGCTTTCGCCCAATGTAACGGACATCGCCGCCATCGCCCGAGCTTGCGAAAAGGCCGGCGCGGATGGCATCTGCCTGGTTAATACGATGCTGGGAATGCGCATCGACATTCATAGACGGAAGCCGGTGATTGCCAACCGCTATGGCGGCTACTCCGGTGCCGGCATTTTCCCCATCGCCCTCCGCATGGTGAACCAAGTGGCAAAGGCCACCCAACTGCCCATCATCGGCTGTGGAGGAATCGAATCCGCCGAAGATGTGGTGGAGATGATGATGGCGGGAGCCACCGCTGTGGAAATCGGTGCCGCCAATCTCACCCAACCCCTCGCCTGCAAAAACATCATCGACCGCCTGCCAGAATTGTTAAATGAATTGAAAATCAACGATATTAACGATATAATTGGAATTGTATGAAAGACGTGATTATCGCTTGCGACTTTGCCAACGCGGAAGCCGTTTATTCTTTTTTGGATATCTTTACGGAGGAAAAGCCCTTCGTGAAAATCGGTATGGAACTGTTCTTCGCAGAAGGTCCTGCCGTGGTAAGGGAACTGAAGAAACGCGGCCACAAAATCTTCCTCGACCTCAAACTCCACGATATTCCGAACACCGTTCGCAAAGCCATGGAGGTGCTCAGCCGTATGGATATCGACATGTGCACTCTGCATGTTGCAGGTACCTACGACATGATGGAAGCGGCTCTGGAGGGCCTTACCCGTCCCGATGGAACCCGCCCACTTCTGGTGGGCGTAACCCAGCTGACCTCCACCAGTGAAGAACACATGCACAACGACCTGCTGATTTCGGGCAAGATGAGCGACGTGGTAGTACACTATGCCGAAAACGCCCATCGCGCCGGTCTGGACGGCGTGGTGTGCAGTCCGCTGGAAGCCAATGCCGTGAAGGCAAAGTGCGGACAGAACTTCCTCACCGTTACCCCTGGTATCCGCTTCGCCGACAGCATAGTAGGCGACCAAGTGCGCTATGCCACCCCCGCTCAGGCCCAGGTGCTGGGCAGCAACCTCATCGTAGTGGGCCGCCCCATCATCAATGCCGAAGATCCGGTCGCCGCTTACAGAAGGTGCCGCAGAGAGTTTTTGAATGAAGAATAACCACAAGGAAAACAATATAGAAATAGTAAAAGAAACATGATGAATTACGAAGTGACGCGTAAGCAAATAGCAGCAGACTTGTTGAAAATCAAGGCGGTTTTTTTACGGCCCAATGAACCGTTCACGTGGGCAAGTGGAATCAAAAGCCCGATATATTGCGACAACCGGTTGACTTTGAGCGATGTGGTTGTTCGTGAGGATGTGGAAAACGGACTTGCGGAGCTGGTGAAGACCTTTTTCCCGGAAGCGGAAATGCTGATGGGCACCTCCACTGCCGGCATCGCCCACGCCGCCATCACCGCCTCCAAGCTGAATCTGCCGATGGGCTACGTGCGTAGCAAAGCCAAAGACCATGGCCGCACCAACCAAATTGAAGGGAAATTGGAGAAAGGGCAGAAAGTGGTTGTGGTAGAAGACCTCATCTCTACCGCCGAAAGCTGCTTGGACGTGGTGAAAGCCCTCCGCGAAGCCGGTGCCGACGTACTCGGCGTGGTCTCCATCTTCACCTACGATATGCTTAAAGGCCAGGAACGCCTCAAAGCGGAGAACGTTATCAACCACAGTTTGAGCAATCTAGACACCCTGGTGGAAGTGGCCGCCGAACACGGTTACATCAAGCCCTCCGACAAGGAACGCCTCATTCAATTCAGAAGCAACCCCTCCGATGAAAGCTGGATTGGATAACTATTGGCAGCGAACTGTGAACTGATGAAAAAACAACATTAAACAATCAATAATATCAATCATTATGAAACATTTTTTAGATCCCACTGATTTTACTCTCCAGGAATTGGATGAGGTAATGAACCGCGCCTTGGACATTATTGCCAACAGGGCCAAATACGCTGATGTCTGCCACGGCAAGAAACTGGCGACCCTGTTTTATGAACCGAGCACGCGTACCCGTTTGAGCTTCACCTCCGCTATGATGGAATTGGGCGGCAACGTTCTGGGCTTCGACAGCGGCCAAAACAGCTCCGCCAGCAAGGGAGAATCCGTAGCCGACACGGTCCGCACCGTAGGTTGCTTCGCCGACATCATCGCCATGCGCCATTTCAAAGAGGGCAGCGCGCAGGTGGCAGGCGAGTTCAGCCCTGTTCCGGTCATCAATGCCGGCGACGGCGGGCACTCCCACCCAACCCAGACACTTACCGATATGCTGACCATCCTCCGCGAAGTGGGCCGCTTCGACCATCTCACCATCGGTCTCTGCGGCGACCTTAAGTACGGACGCACCGTCCACTCCCTCATCAAGGCCATGCAACGCTACGAAGGAAACCGCTTCGTGCTGATCTCCCCAGTCGAACTGCGCCTGCCCGAATACATGAAGAATGAACTCGGCGACAACTATGTGGAAGTCACCACGCTCGAAGAAGCCATGCCGTTGGTTGACGTGCTCTATATGACCCGCATCCAACGCGAACGTTTCCACGAACCCGAACAATACGAACGCCTCAAGAACTCCTTCGTGCTCGATATGCCGAAGATGAATCTGGCCAGAAAAGACATGATCGTGTTGCACCCGCTTCCGCGTGTGAACGAAATCGCCATGGAGGTTGACCCCGACCCGCGCGCCGCTTACTTCCGTCAGGTCGAAAACGGAAAGTTCGTCCGCATGTCATTGATTTATAATTTGTTGAATTGGCAAGACAAACCGAGACATATCGAACATCCCGCCACCCCAACCGATAAAGATTGCACGAACGACCGATGCATCACCCATACCGAACCCGTTGAAAAACGCGCCTACACCGACGCCAACGGCGTGCTCAGATGCTACTACTGCGACCACGCATTCTAATAAACGTGAACTGCGTTTCTGGACAGTGGACCGAAACGCAAACGCGGATTGCTGTTTACAATAAAACACAAATTGATTCGTTTGGGAAACAAACCATCAAAACAACGATTCAACGAATAAACAAATAAATAAACGAATTAATCCAAATTTATGATCTACTTAGACAATTCAGCCACCTCTTTTCCGAAACCGAACGAGGTTTATGATTTCATGATTAACTTTTACCGTCAGCACGGTGTGAATCCGGGACGTACCGGATTCGACGCAGCCATCGAAACCGGCGACCTCGTCACCAACACCCGTAAGATGCTCACCAAGCTCTTCAACGGCGGTGATGATTACAACCGATTGACTTTCAGCTATAACGCCACCGATTCCTTGAATATGATTATCCAAGGCCTGGCGGAAAAAGGTGCACACGTGATTACCACCATGCTGGAACATAACTCCGTGCTTCGTCCGCTCTATTCCTTGCAGCAGAAGGGCTTGATCGATGTGACCTACGTTCCCTTCGACGAAAGAGGTTATGTGGACCCCGACGATGTGAAAAAAGCCATCCGCCCGAATACCAAGTTCGTCGTCTGCACGCATTGCTCCAACGTAATCGGCACCATCCAGCCTTTGAAGGAAATCGGAAAGATTTGCCATGACAACGGATTGATTTTTGTAGTGGACGGCAGCCAAGGCGCCGGCGCAGTTGATCTGGACATGCAGGCACAAAACATTGACGTTTATTGCTTCACCGGCCATAAATGCCTCATGGGACCCACCGGTATCGGCGGTTCATACGTGCGCGAAGGCATCACCATCAACCACACCCGCTACGGCGGCACGGGCGTTCGCTCCGCCGTGGAAGGCCACCTCGAGGAATATCCTTACCGCCTCGAAGCAGGCACCATGAACCTGCTCGGCATCGCCGGGTTGTACGCCGGTGTGAAATGGATCACCGAAAAGGGCATTATGAACATCCACAACGAGGAAATGCGTCTGTGGAAGAAACTGCGCGACGGACTGCGCGAAATTGACGGCGTGACCGTTTACTGCGCCACCTCCGTCGAGAACCAGAACCCGGTTCTCTCCTTCAATATCAAGGGCAGCACCGCCGAAAAGGTCGGACAGTTCCTCGATGTTGACTACGAGATCGCCTGCCGTACCGGCCTGCAATGCGCTCCCAAAGTACACATGGGCATCGGCACCTTCGACCTCCACGGCACCGTTCGCTTCAGCATCGGAGCCTTCACCACCGAAGAGGAAATCGATACAGCCATCGCCGCTGTGAAAGAAATCGCAGAATAATCCCTTTACATACCCTTCATCAAAAGTCGCCCCACCAAGGCGACTTTTTTGGGGCCTAATAGTCATTTTGCAGGCTGAAAATGATCTGAAACGCAGGCATTACAAGCGTTTCCAGTGATTCAAGAGGTTTGTACACAAAAAGGCCTTTGGAAGTGCGCTAATAGTCATTTTGCAGGCTGGAAAGTGCCGGAA
>JAFVNW010000096.1 GCA_017506175.1 Bacteroidales bacterium
ACCCGCTCCGCCCGTTCCTATATCGTTCCTATATCGTTCTTATATCGTTCCTATATAAAAATATAAGAACGATATAGGATCGATATAGGAACGATATAGGAACGGCCCTGCCAGGTGGCATCCGAAGCCAGTTTGGAACTCGCCCCCGAAAACCGATAGAAGCAACAGCCCCAGGGGGACAAATTCCATCAACCGGTTTGCATTCATTTTGTTAGTTCAAAAATAATTCGTATCTTTGCACCAAAATTTGACAATCAAATCATTACCAAAAAACAACCAACATTTTAATTAATCCAAAAAACAGAAAACCGATGAAAAAAGTATTGATTTTCGCAATTACCGCTTTCGTGGTATGCGGCTTTGCCTTCGTCAGCTGCGGACAGTCGGGCGAATCGACCGAGACAACAAAATCCAGCAAAAAGAACTCGCCGACGGCGACATTGGAAAAAGTCTTAAAAGAGTTGAAAAACAAAGACTACAAAGCGGCCTTGATGTATACCGTAGGCACAGAGAACTACACCGAAGAGGAAGTCAACGGACTTGCCGAACTTATGCAGATGGTTTACGAAGCCAATGGAGGCCTGAAAGACTATGAAATCCTCGGCGAAACCATTTCCGAAGACGGTCAGGCAGCCTCTGTTGCAGTCAAGTGCACATTCGGCAACGGCGAGGTACAGGAAGACACGGAACAGATGGTCCTCACCGAGAACGGATGGAAAATTGCTGAGTGGTAATAACATTACACCTTCAATTCGAACAACAAAGCCAGGCGAAACCTGGCTTTTTTATTTACCTTTAAAAACTTTTTTGGCCTATTTCGAAAAAAAAATCGTACTTTTGCAATCGATTCCGGTGAGCGTGTCGGTAGCTGGAACGTGGTGTGAATCTGTAAGAACCATCGAAGTTGGGCACACGTTTAACTAAATGGTTTTTATGTATGAAATCACAAAATCAGTTTCAGCATTTGGTGTATGCGTTGATCACGGTGGTCATCACTGTTCACGCGTTTGTATTTTATAGTTTGTATGTCGTCGAGGGCGACGCCCTAATGCAGGCCACCGGCACGTCGTCGGTGCTGCAGGCCATCAACAGCCAGGGCGGCGTCTATATGTTCGGCACCCACGTGCCGATATGGCTCGTGATTGTCATCGAGACAGTTTGTGCCTTTGTACTGGCGGTGGCGATGGGCAGTCCACTGGCGTTTCGCTTGGCCAGCCGCAAATTCGACCCGCGACGCAACCACCCGATGATATTCGAGTCGGCCATCATCTCGGCCACCGTCTGCCTGATGTGCCCGACGATGAGTCTGCTGGCCGACGCATTCTACTATCCCTACAATGAAGGATTCGATGTCGTCGACTTCTTGTGCCGTTGGTTCCGCCTGGTGTGCTACAACCTGCCGTTTGCCTATTTCTCGCAGATGTTCTTCGTCCAGCCTTTTGTGCGGTTCGCCATCCGCAAGATTTTCCCTAGCGATATTGCACAGCGCAACGAGCGAAACGCCACCAAGAACATCAAGCCTGCCGACGAGACCGAAGCCATCGCCGACGTGATCATCCGCGAAAAGGAGATCGCCGCCGGCAAATAACCATCTCCCAAAGCCACAATTCAGGGGCGCAAGCCCATTATTCACACAAAAAGTATACATTTATGTCAGTAACAAATTTGAACGAAATCGACAAGGCAGATGTGCTTGTGGCCGGTCTGCGTAAACACCTCGCCGAGGTGAAAGGAATCGGCATCACAGCCGACGACCTCAATCGTCTGGAAGAAGCAGCCAAAACGCTGAGACAGAAAGACGCCGAGGTTGATGAACTGCGCCGAGAGGTCTCCCTCAAGGTGCACAAGAATATGGATCTGATCGCCGATATGAAGGCGCAGATGCTTGCGATGCGCCAAGCCATCAAGGGACGCTACCCGCAGAACGAATGGATTAAGTATGGCGTGCAGGACAAACGATAAATGGGCAAAACATAGAAAGCGAGCCTGAAAACAGACAGAGCTGTTAAGATGGGATGAAAAGATTGTTACAAGTCAAATTTTCATAAAATCGCCATACCGTTCCATTTTATGAGTCGTTTTCTCGCCTCAGCATAGTGCAAACACTTCGTGATTTGCCCTCTGCGTTCGGCTTAACGAAAACGTTGGAATATCGCCTGCCTGTTTTTGCGGCGTGATTACAAGATACGACATTATGGATTTTATTAGCATTGGCCACAGCCATAAGTAGCGTGGCTCTTGGTAGTTGAGTCTACTCGGATTTTTTCTGCAACAGAATACAATAATCAGATTATTGCTGCGTTATAAAATCGGATATCATAAATCGAATTACTATGGCAACAATAACACTTGAATACGACGGACGCAACAGCGCCATCAAGCAACTGATTGGTGTGTTGCTCACTCTTGGCGCAAAGGTGACGCCCTCAGACAATCCAAAGGACGAGCAGACGAAGATGGTCAGAGAAAGTCTTACGACGGCGTTCAGCGAGATGCGGGCCGGCAAAGCTATGAAAGACGCACGAAACCTCTTCGCGTGAAAATATTTTTGTCAATCCGATAATTCTTCCTAATTTTGCAAATCGAAAACAATACAATCTGATATGGAATCTGTAGCAACAACAGAAAGACCGAAGGCAGTGCGTACCGCGCATTCGGCACGCGGCCGAAAGCCCATCGGCACAACACAAAGTGTCGACAAAACGCCCGAAAGCGAACTGATGACAGTGGAAGAGTATTTTGACGAGGTCTGGAATCGCTACCTTGAGAAATATGAAAAGCTACAGGCTTAGAATTTCCCGTAGGGCGAGGCTCGACATCGAGGACTTGACCGACTTCCTGCTCACGGTGATGAGTATCGAGGGCGCACGTAGGTATCTCGATATGATGATTGCCGAAGTACAGTCGCTATCGGTGTATGCCGACCTGTACCGGCCGAGCACGATGGCCGACATACGGCAGTACCACCCCAAAGCCCGCCGAATGGTGAGCCATAACCGCCGCTGGTGTTTCATATTCCACGTAGAGGATGATATGGTCATTGTCGACCGTATCCGCCCGTCCAAGATGATAGCCCGATGAATGCCAATGTTTGTAACTCGCTGATTTTTCCCCTACGGATTGCACAAGAAATCGGAGAGGATGAAGGAACTGCCGGTGGCCGTTCCGATAGCGCAGCGGAGAACAAAAATTTCCTCTTTGTTTTTAATTCAATTGTCTGCGTCTGCCGCTAAGCTTTATAATCCGATACATTAATTTCAACCCCGCACAATAAAATGCGGGGTTTTGCGTTAACAAAAGCAAAAATTTTAATTCAATATAATATGATAACAGGAGGCAAAGGTGGTGGAAACACCATAACAGGATTGATTTACGAGGGCAAGGTTGACCTCGCAACATTCCTCAATAAGCAAGAAGATTACTCCGTTGATGAAAGTAAGGTGTATTACCGTGGCAAGCTCATCGCGCGTTTGTTCAAGAAACACAAGCTGTACAAATACCTCGAAGAGAATAACGTCGACTGGACAAAACACCTCTCAAAGAAACTATTGCCAGACGATTGTATCTACGTCATCATCAACAACACAGTATTCATCATAGAAGTGAAACACCAGCAAGTGGCTGGCAGTGTGGATGAGAAACTGCAAACTTGTGATTTCAAAAAGAAGCAATACATCAAGTTGTTCTCGGAGTTGAATTACAAGGTAGAATATGTTTATATCCTCGATGATTGGTTCAAGCAAGACCAATACAAGGATGTGCGCGACTACATAATCAGCGTTGGGTGTCGCTACTACTACAATTACATTCCTCTGCAAGAACTTGGATTACCCGTACCTAAAACGAAAAAATGAATAGCATAAAACCTTATTATCGCTCCGACGACCGAGACTTCACTCTGTTGAACGGTGATTGCTTTGAATTGCTGCCGCAATTTAACTTCAAGTTCGATATGGTGTTTGCTGACCCGCCCTATTTCCTCTCTAATGATGGCATCTCGGTACAATCTGGCAAGATTGTCAGTGTCAACAAAGGCGAATGGGATCGCGGAGGATCACAACAAGATATCGACAATTTCAATAAACAATGGATTGGCCTCTGTCGCGACAAGTTGAAAGAGGACGGCTCTATATGGATCAGTGGCACGTACCACAACATTTTTTCTGTCGCCAATTGTCTGACTGAATTGGGCTTTAAAATCCTTAATGTCGTGACATGGGTAAAGACCAACCCGCCACCAAACATCTCGTGCCGATACTTTACGTATTCCACGGAGTTTGTCATATGGGCTCGCAAAAGTGCAAAAAAACCGCATCATTTTAACTATGAGTTGATGAAGCACCTCAACGACGACAAGCAGATGACCGATGTGTGGCGTCTTCCGGCAATTGCTCCTTGGGAAAAGTCGTGTGGCAAGCATCCGACTCAAAAACCTCTGTCGCTGCTTACGCGAATTATTCTTGCCTCGACCGATAAGGGTGCGTGGGTTCTCGACCCATTCTCTGGCTCTTCGACAACTGGCATCGCGGCCAACCTCATCGGTCGCCGCTTCCTTGGTATCGAGAAAGAAAACGAGTTCGCGGAGATAAGCATGCAACGTCGCCAAGAAATTGATGACATTCGCATATACAACGAATATCGTGGCAAGATTAAAGACATTGCGCGTGCTGAAGATGGGCAACAGGCACTTTTCGCTTGTGAGGATGATAAGCAATATGGTGATTTGCCGTTTTGAATGTAAACACGGCTATTGCAGTGCTGCAATACCCCCAAACGGTTTTGAAACCGACCGTCGCAGAATGCGAAAGTGCCAAATGGTTTTGAAAACGGCTGTCGCGGGTTGCGAAAGTGGGTTTTGAAATTGAAACAAGGTTTTGCAGGGGTGCAAAAGGGTGTTTTGGAATTGAAACAAGGTTTCGCAGGTTGCGAAAGGGCCTTTCGGATTGAAAACAGGGTTTTGCAGGGGTGCAACGGGGTGTTTTGAAACGAAAACATAGTTTTGCAGGCCTGCAATGCGGCCTCTCGGAATGAAATATTAATAACGTAATACTACATAGATATGGAAGCAATCAAATTTGACGAAAAATCATTGTCGCGGTACCCTGTGGCATTTTATTTCAGCGCGGTGAAAGCTTTTTAGGAGCGCATCCGCGCGGCGGAATGCGGACAGGAACGGTTCCAAAGGATGCGAGACGAGTACAGCCGGCTGTTCGTGGCTTTCGACGAGGCCTACAAGCGGACGCAGAAGAGCGAGCTGACGGCGAAGATTGTCGCCCTGGACAAGGAGCGGGACGGCTACGCCTACGTGATGCAGAAGGTGGCCGAGGCGTGGGCCGCGAAACTTGAGGACGAGACGCTGGCGGACGAATGACAAGCGTGTCGCCCTAGTTCACGTGCTGGTAGGTTCAATCTGAAAACCTTGCCAGCATCATCCGTGAAACCGGATGTGCTGGACAAAGGTTTACGGATCAAAGATGGAAAAGGTTACTTGAACCTTAGATTCCAAACAACTTCATATCCTCTTCCACCGTGCTAATCTCGCCAATGCCGAAGTTCTCAACGAGCACTTTGGCCACGTTGGGCGAGAGGAACGCGGGCAAGGTGGGACCGAGATGGATGTTCCTCACACCGAGACTGAGCAATGCTAACAGCACGATGACGGCCTTCTGCTCGTACCACGCGATATTGTAGGCGATGGGCAGTTGGTTCACATCGTCCAAACCGAACACCTCTTTGAGCTTCAAGGCGATGAGGGCCAAGGAATAGCTGTCGTTGCACTGGCCTGCATCCAGCACGCGGGGAATACCTCCGATGTCTCCCAAGTTGAGTTTGTTGTATTTGTACTTGGCGCAACCTGCCGTGAGAATGACGCAATCCTTGGGCAGGGCTTTGGCAAATTCGGCGTAGTATTCGCGGCTCTTCATACGACCGTCGCAGCCCGCCATCACCACGAACTTGCGGATGGCACCGCCCTTGACGGCCTCCACCACCTTGTCGGCGAGGGCAAACACCTGCTCGTGGGCGAATCCGCCCACAATCTTGCCCGTCTCGATTTCCTTCGGGGCTGGGCAAGTCTTGGCCAAGGCGATGATTTCGCTGAAATCCTTCTTGCCGTTGGCATCGACGGGGATGTGCTTCCAACCCGGGAAACCCGTGCTGTTGGTAGTGAATACGCGGTCTTTGTAAGTCGCATTGGCAGTCGGCGGCACAATGCAGTTGGTGGTGAAAAGTACAGGGCCGTTGAAGGCTTCGAACTCCTCGCGTTGCTTCCACCAGGCGTTGCCATAGTTGCCCTTCAAGTGGCTGTATTGCTTGAGTTTCGGATAATAATGTGCAGGTAGCATCTCGCTGTGGGTGTAGATGTCGACGCCCGCGTCCTTGCTCTGCTCAAGGAGTTGCTCGATGTCGTTGAGGTCGTGTCCGCTGACCAAAATACCCGGACGGCTGCCCACGCCGATGTTCACCTCCGTTATTTCGGGATTGCCGTAAGCTGTCGTATTGGCTTTGTCCAACAAGGCCATCGCCTTCACGCCCCATTCGCCGGTTTTCAGCACCAAGGCGGTGAGTTCATTGGCATCGTTGCAGGTTACCAATTGACCGAGGGTTTGAAGGATGAACTCGTTGATGTCGCCGTCCACCTGACCGAGGCGTGCGGCGTGCTCCAGGTAGGCGGCCATGCCTTTGAGTCCATACATAGTCAACTCTTTCAGCGAACGAATGTCCTCGTTGGTTTCGGCCAGCACGCCAATGGTTTGGGCTTTCTCGTCGTATTGTTCACGGGTGCCGTTCCATTCCAGCACATCGAGTTTCGGCAGTTCAATGCCTTGCTTGTTGGTCACGCGGTCTTTGAACATATCGCGCAACTCCAAGCCCTTGTCAATGCGGGCGTAGATGCTCTCCACATCGAAGTTGGCGTTGGTGATAGTGCAGAACAGCGCATCGTTCACGAAGGTATGGATGCTCTTGCGGAAGTCGCAGTAGTTATGTCCGCAGCCGTGTTGGTGATGGTTGGCGATAACACCAAGTCCTTTAAGGACATAAATCAAAAGGTCTTGTGCGTGGGCCACTTGCGGAGTCTTTCCGCATATTCCTGAAATTTTGCAGCCGACGCATCCGGCAGTTTCCTGACATTGGAAACAAAACATTTTCTCGTTCATTGTCTTATGCTATTGAGTTAGTGATGAATTCTGGCTGCAAAATTACATCCGCTGAACGAGGTAGGGCGTAACAAATGTTACAGAGGGATTATTTTTTGAAAAAAAACCGCCGCAAAGGTCACAAAACCCTTGCGGCGGCAGAAACTGTATTGTCAGTTTTAAGCATCTTCAATAGCCCCCACAGGGCAGCCGTCCTTGGCTTCGGCGGCACTGGCAAGGGTCGATTCTGGCACCTCGCCATCAATGGCCACAGCCACGTCGCCTTGGATACTGAACACTTCGGGGCAAGTGGCCTCACAAAGGCCACAGCCAATGCAACTGTCGTTCACTTTGTACTTCATAGTTTTATTCCTTTCTTTATTTGTGTTGGTCAATTAATTCTTTGATTTTGCCGATGATGGCCTCCGCATCCATACCAGACCTTTTGCTCATCTCGCTGATGGTAGCTTTGCCCATCATTATTTTGGCAATGGGAGTATTGAGCATCTTGAACTTTTCGTTTACCTTGGTGATTTTATCTTTCAGCCAAGGATACTCAGTAAGGAGGTCGGTCAGTTTGGTGTCTTTATTGATTTCCATATTACTGCACTTTTACGTCGGGATTCTTTTCTCCGAATTTTTCTTTCAATGTTTCGCAAATTTCACTGCGGCTGGTGCCTTTCTTTTCCATCTGCTTGATGGTCTTGTAGGCTTGGAACAGTGTGGAAGGTCCTATCTCGGAACTGAAATATCCGATGCCCTGATTCCAGGCAAACAGTTCGAACACATCGTCCAAGGCGGCGGAGTCGAGACCGTGGATGTAGGCCTTCAACAACTCGCGAGAGGCTTGACGCATTCGGCCAGCGCCGACAGCATTGGCCAGCGAGAGCAACAGCCGTGTCTCGTATGGCAGGTGTCGGCGATTGTCGTTCCAAGTCAAATCCCAGAATTCCACCGCCACATTCGCCAAGTCGTTGTCGATTAGCGGCATATTGGTGAGCGCGTATGGCCGCATCGGGATGTCTTTGTCGGCCTCCTTCACCGTCGTTCGATAGAAGAAGGCGTGGAACTCGGCATCACTAACCTTTTCGGTGTGATGCTCAAAGCCGAGGTCTTCCATCACCTCGTAGAGTGGAACAGGTTCAAAACTTTGGACAACCTCAATTCCTTCACCTGCGGTCATCTTCAGAGCCTGCATTTTAAGTCCTGGGAAGAAGTTCCCTTGTGCTCCGCGCACATCGATTCTTTTGAATCCCGTGGTTTTGTCTTTCCATTCGATGTAACTCATTATTAACTCCTTTCGTTTTTTTTGACTTGTTTTTAATTTCAATGCAAAATTAGTTCTAAAAAATACAATAAAGTGTAACATCTGTTACCGCAACATTTTTTTTGTATCTTTGCAACATACTTTTATGCATACAATATGATAACCAACAGCCTGAACCACATCCCTTTGTTCGCCTCTTGCAGCGAGGCGGAATTGAAACAACTGCTTGAAAAACCGCATAAGGTAAGCACCCACCAGCCCGGAGAAATGCTGATACGGTTCGGCACCCCTTGCCGTTCGCTGCTACTGCTCACCGAGGGGGAGGTAGAGTCGCGGATGGGAAGTGTCGAAGGCCGCGAACTGGTGGTCGACCGGCTGAAAGCCCCTTGCGTGTTGGCCCCAGCCTTCCTCTTCGGCAGCAACAACATCATCCCCGTGGAGGTTACGGCGCTGACCGAGGCCACCCTCTGGCAGATCAACCGTGAGGGATTCCTCTCCTTTATGCAGCAGCACCCAAAGGTACTACAAGCCTTTCTGGCAATGATATCCGACCGTGCGCAGTTCCTCTCCGGCAAGGTGCGTGCTTTCGCCATCAAAGGACTACGCAACCGCGTGCTCGACTATCTTGCAGTACACGGCAGCATCTCCAATGTGGCCAAAACAGCCGAGCAACTCGGCGTTGCCCGTCCATCATTAAGCCGCATCCTCTCCGATATGGTAGATGACGGCACAATCAAAAAAGAGGGGAAATACTACAAATAATTGAACGGACAAAGGCTTATCTGACGGGAAAGATGGGATAAGGAAGTCTTTTAAGTTCGGCATTTCTGAGTTGCCGAGCTGGTTTTTAGAGGGGTGGCGTTTCCCAAAATATCAGACCACAGCCCTGCCGACAACGGCAGGGCTTGTCTTTTTCTCAATCGGCCGTCGCATAATGGCTGCTGGTTAGCCGCCAACAGCGGCAGCCGATTCAGGCGCCAGTTGCACGAACAATCGTTTTCCATACAATAAAACAACGAATTATGCGTTATAGCAGCAAACCGAATAAAATAAGCGCAGATGAACGCCGATGCGCGAAACGGGCTCCGCACCTGTGCGCGGTGAAAATGCAGAAATGAAACAACGGATTGAAAACACTTAACTCATAAAAAACAATGAAGAGGTTATTGCCGGCATACTTGATGATTATGGCATTCGGATATGTGGAGGCACAGACTTCGTATATTCCATACTACACAAAGACCATTGATGCCTTTACTAAAATGGCAGAAAACAATTATGTTCAGGCAGTTGAACGCTATGAAGAGGCGTTTTCCAATTACTATCCTTTCCCCGAGGACCTTGCCAATCTGCGCGACTGCTATTTAGCGTTAGAAGATACTGCCGATGCAGTTAATTGTGTCAAGCGTATGGTTGCGTGCGGATGGCAATTGTATGAAACTTATCCAGTGATAGGCTTTCGCTCATTGGAAAACAGAATTGGAGCGTTCGACTCAGTACGAATTGTCTATATAACCAGTATTTACCCAACATTACGCCAAAACTATTTGCAACAAATCGACCCCACCGAAAATGCCTATCTTGAACGGATTGTCCAGAACGAAATCTTCTGTCAGGAAATAAGGGATGGGAGATTTGGCGAAGACGAATGGCTGAATGCGGTATTTGCACAGAATGCATTAGACCTTTGTTCCTTGCTTAAGAACAAGAAATTGAACAGGAGAAATGTTGACGTGTGGAATAACCAATTACTACAGATTGCCTTGGTTCATTGCGCGAAAGCATTGGGGTTGAACGAATATGGGAGAGATACGATATACACCGATATGATGGATTTGTTGAAGAAAGAGGTGCTTAAAGGTAATTTACATCCCGATGTATATGCCAGTGTCTATGACATAGTTTATTGGTTTAACAACAATAAATCATACTATGGAAGGCAATTGTCCTTTGACCCGGAAACAGGGAAGCATTTCTGCGTCGAGATAGAGGATGTGAGTAACGTTGATAAGCGACGTGCCGAGATTGGACTCCCGTCAGTTCGGGTTTTTTGTAAGAAATACAATATCACGCCACCTGCCAATTACTAATACAATCACAACGGCTGCCATCCTTGCGGGCGGCAGCCCTGCAACGCCACCCCGCACCCGTGCGCGGTGAAAATGCACGAATGAAACAATAAAATGAAGTAAAACAACAAACACATTCATACAATGAAGAAACTCTTCTTGCTCGGCACTATGGTGTGCGCCATCGGAATGATGACCGCCTGCAAGAGCGGGACGGCAAACGAAAACATTGATGAGACACTGCTCGTAGGGCAGTGGGATTTTGTCTATGAGATTAACGATTGGAAAGCAAGCGATGGCGCTATTTACGACACTTGCGACTCCGAATGCAGCCCTCTTCTTGGCATAGAGTTCACAAATGACGGCAAGTGCATTTACACATTCGTTAACGGGACAATGGATTTCTCCGATGGACTTTTCTCCGTCGAGACGGACACGATTCTCCAGTCTTTCCAGTACTATGTTGCCAATGGCACAATTGTGCTTTCCGACGGCGACAAGAAAGGGGAAATCCAAATTACAAAGTTGACAACGGACACTTTGGCTCTGATTGAAAAAAAGCAAAGCACGTTAGTAAGCGCAACAGACATCACCGTTCTTGTCAGGCACAATCAATAGCTGTTTGAGAACGGCTGTCGCCCCCTGCGCCAGCCCCAGCCGATATGGGAAACGGCTGCCCTCCCTGCGTGCTATGGCCACCGGCCGTAGTGAAGCGGACGGCAATGAAAACAGAAACATCACAATGCACATCTCAGTCTTCTGCGGAGCGTCGCTGCCGACAATGAGTATCTACGATAATGTCTTGTCGGGATTTCCCTTGAACGATATTAAACTTTCAAAGGCAGAAAAAGACACAACAGTTGAACACTGTTTAAAAAGCGTGGCGCTCTGGGATGAAGTGAAGGACGTGCTTGAAACGATGTTTGCAAACCCTATTGACGAACGGACAAAGGCTTATCTGACGGGAAAGATGGGATAAGGAAGTCTTTTAAGTTCGGCAGATTTGAATTGCCAAATCTTATCCTGCAAAACAACCTATAGGTATAATAATGCCTATAAAAAAAGCTATACCCAACTCACGTAGGGTATAGCCAACCTAAAAATTGTACTATGAAAAAGAAAACTTCAAATTCAGAGTGCCTGAATCAGGTCAGGCGACCTTGAGACTTAAGCCTCGGCGGGAGCTGCAGGAGCATCCTCGTTGACGACCTCGAGATTGAGGGTAGCCTTGATATCGCGATAGATGTTGACCATAGCGGTATAGGTACCAACCTCTTTGATTTTCGAGCCATCGACAACGATTTTCTTGCGCTCAACATCGTAGTTGTACTGGGCTTTCAGTGCATCGGCGATCTGAATGTTGTTGACGGCGCCGAAGAGCTGGCCGTTTTCACCGACCTTGGCGGCGATGCGTACATTCTTGCCATCGAGGGCAGCCTTGAGGGTCTCGGCATCCTTGCGGATCTTTTCCTCTTTGAAGGCACGCTGGCGAAGAGTCTCGGCAAGCATTTTCTTGTTAGCGGGGGTGGCGATGATTGCCAAGCCCTTAGGAAGGAGGTAATTGTTGGCGTAACCATTCTTGACGGTCACGACATCGTCCTTATATCCCAGATTGATAACGTCTTGTTTCAGTATAATTTCCATTTATTCTTCCTCCTTATGATTACTTTAAACAATCGGCAACATAGGGCAGCAGAGCCAGATGACGGGCACGCTTGATTGCCTGCGAAACTTTCTTCTGGTACTTGTTCGAGGTACCGGTGATGCGACGGGGAAGGATCTTGCCCTGCTCGTTGACAAACTTCAGCAGGAAGTCAGCGTCCTTATAGTCGATATACTTGATGCCGAGTTTTTTGAAACGGCAGTATTTCTTGCGCTGTGTCTCGACAGCGATAGGAGTCAAATATTTGATTTCACTTTCGTTAGCCATAATTCTATTATTTTAAATGGTTTTGAAATTCTTGCGCTCTACAGATTTGTTATGCCTCGACAGGAGCCTGTTCGACGACATTCTGTTTGGCGGCGCGTTTCTTTTCGTTATAGGCGATGGCGTGCTTGTCGAGCGACACCGTGAGGAAGCGGAGCAGGCGCTCGTCGCGCTTGTAGGCGACCTCAAGGTCGGCGATAACGTTTCCTTCAGCCTTGAATTCAATAAGATAATAGAATCCGGACGATTTCTTTTTAATCGGGTAAGCCAGCTTACGCATACCCCAATTGTTCGTGAAGACTATCTCTGCACCGCGATTGGTGAGGAAGTCCGTGTACTTTTTTACCGTTTCCTTCATCTGGTCTTCAGACAAAACGGGAGTTACAATGAAAACGGTTTCGTATTGTTTTACCATTATGAAAATTAATTAAAATTGTTAATTGATTAAATCAGAGCCACTTTGCGGACTCGAACCGCAGACCTACGCATTACGAATGCGTTGCTCTACCAACTGAGCTAAAGTGGCAGGCATTCAAGGTGCGGTGCAAAATCGAAGGGAAAAGATTTGTCGGGGTGAGAAGACTCGAACTTCCGGCCTCCACGTCCCGAACGTGGCGCGCTAGCCAACTGCGCTACACCCCGAAGTGTGGTGTCCTGGCAGGGATTCGAACCCTGGACCCATTGATTAAGAGTCAATTGCTCTACCAGCTGAGCTACCAAGACAAT
>JAFVNW010000097.1 GCA_017506175.1 Bacteroidales bacterium
TAAAAGTAAAATTTGTCGGCCATCTGCTTCTTGTTGATGCCCACCAGCACGATGGCGTGTTTGGTGTGGTCGGCCGATTCGGCCACGAACGACTGCACATAGCCGTTGCGGTCAATGTCGAGGGAGAGCACAGTGTGCGGGGTTACCGTGTAGTTGTTGGCGCAGTCTTTGGGGATGAAGGTGGTGGAGAGTTCAAATTCGGTGGCTTTCGGATAGCGTGAGTAGGCCGCAAAGTAGCTGTCTCCGGCATCGAAGGCGACCAGCCGCTTGTAATCCGACGAGAGGTTCAGCACGCACGAGGAGGTGATGTTCGTTGTCTTGTCGTACGTCACGATGGAGTGGTAGCATTTCTTCAGTTTCTGCCATATCGGACTGCAGTAGGCCACCAGTTGTTGGTCGTTGTTGGCCAGTACGGCATGGTCATAGTGCTCTTTCGAGAAATTCATGACCACCGGTCCAGAGGGGACGTTGGCGGTTTGGGCGTGCAGCGATGGCATCAGTCCCACAAACAGTAAAACGGAAATCAGGGTAAGTGTAATGTGTTTCATGTTGGTAAAATTAAGCGGGCAAAATTAAACATTTTTTACTATTTTTGCACCTTGAAATTAACGAAAATCATGAACGCAGTTGTAAATAGATTAACTTGGAATGAGGTCGGCAAAATCGCCTTCGTGGATGCGCTTTGTCTGGCCGCCCTTTACTCGTTGACGGCTTTGGCCCATGTCATCTCTTTTCCGTTGTACTATCTGGATCCGATGCGGCTGGCCTTGCTGCTTGGTTTCGTCTTCACTTTGCGCAAGGGCAATGCCTACTTGCTGGCCGTCACGTTGCCGCTGTTTGCTTTCGTGACAACGGGAATGCCCGCGGCTCCCAAGCTTTTCCTCATTATGATTGAACTGGCCGCGAACGTGGCGTTGCTTTCCATCCTTTGGAAAAAGGCAAAACTCAATGTCGTTTTGGCGGTCTTCCTCTCCATCGTTGTGAGCAAACTGCTTTATTATGGACTTAAGTATGCGTTTATTGCCTTTGGCTGGATGAGTTCCGGATTGATCTCCACCGCCCTATGGATTCAAGCGGTTGTGGCCGTTGCCCTGACCGCGGTCTGCATTCTGCTTTTCAAGTGGCGGAAGGTAAATCGCTGATTTCCTGAATTTATTCAAAGATGAAAGAGACCTGCATCATCTTGGATCTCAAAGATTGGACACTGGTCGCGTAGATGTTGTCCTCCTTCACCAGCAGATTGATGAGGCCAAACGACATTTTGAATTCGGTGGTGAATTTGAAGAACCGGCAGTAGAAATCCAACCCCACGCCCACTTGTGCCTGCACGTCGTTCGGGTACAGTTTCAGCATGATTTCCCTGGGATTGTTGTTCTGTTTCTTGGCTGCGGAGATGAGGTCCAGACTGTATTGTGCGCCAGCGATGACGTAGGCGCGCACGTTGTGCATTCGCGACGACTTGAATTTGAGAAGCAGTGGCAAATCCAAATAGACGGATTCGATGTTCTTCTTGGTGATCAGGCGCGACTGGTCGGGGTAGCGAATCGTGTAGTTGACCACACGGTCGCCGAAGGAAAGCCCCGGGATGAATCGGAGGTCGAAGTATTTGCCGAGACGCAGGTTGGTGACGATGCCGAGGTTGAACCCGCTCATCGCCGCCGTATTTATCACCATCAGTGAATCGTATTCGCTCAAGTCGGATTTGGAACGAATGTCAAAATCGAATTGGTTGTAGGCCA
>JAFVNW010000098.1 GCA_017506175.1 Bacteroidales bacterium
AGTAGTGTTGCCACTACGGTAGTTTTTCCTGATTTGGATACGAACGCAGTTTTTAGAAAAATTCTGTTGGAAGAATTTACTGGTTGCCAGTGTGTGAATTGTCCTCAGGGGCACTTGGAGATGGCGAACCTGCTTGCCGTCAATGGGGACACGCTGGTAGGCCTTTGCATTCATGCGGGGTTCTTTGCGCGTCCGTTCAATGATTATCCTCGAGATTTCAGAACCAACGAGGGAACGCAACTTTATGACGATTTACAAGCGGCCACGATAGGAACGCCTTGTGGTGAGGTCAACCGCAACACCAATGCGCAGGCCATCGCCCAATGGCAGTCGGCTATTCAAAATGTGGACAAGACTCAAAGAATCGCCGCCATCCAGATAATCAACCAGTATGATGCGGGTACGCGCATTTTGACTGCCAACACCAAAACAACGGTACTTCGGGAATTTGGCAATCCTGTGAAACTGGCATTGTATGTGGTGGAGGATGGGATCGTCTATCCTCAGAAGAATGGCGCAGAAATCGATACAGCCTACATTCACAACCACATGCTGAGAGGCTCATTGAATGGCACTTATGGGACAAACATCAGCGAGAATGGCTATGTGGACAAGGGGGCGTCGTACACGAAATCATATCAAGTCAACTGTGGCGAAAAGGATTGGAATGTGGACAACTGCGTCATCCTTGCCATTCTGACGGATGCCGTGACAAAAGAGGTTTTACAAGTTGAAAAGTGTCCTTTTTTAGATGATTAAGCTTCGCAAATCACCCATCCTAAAAAAGATAGAGGAAACGAGCAATCGCATTGTATTGCCCGGATTTCAGGGTGTTCCCTTGGGGACCGTCATGAGGTTTTTCTTCAAATCTCTTTCAAAAGGGATTATCTTTCACCGCGCTGCGGCAATGACCTACCGCGTTTTCTTCTCCATCATCCCGATGTTCATGGCCTTGTTTGCCGCTCTTTCTTTCTTTGGCGAACGTGCCCAGGCAATCATCTTGAATTTCATTGAATCCGTCGTGCCCGCATACGTCTGGCCGGCCATTTCCGAGATGATTACGGAGGTGATGAGGAAGCAGAGCGGTACGGTGTTCTATTTCTCGTTGTTCATCGGCACATTTTTTCTTTTCATTTCGGTCAATGCGTGCATCAACATATTGAACACCACCTACTTTGCCGACACGCGCAGGTCGTTTTTCCGGCAACTGCCCATCGTGTTCCTCATTATTATTATATGGTTGACAATCATCGTTCTGGCCATCGGCGTTTTCATCGGCGCCTCCGCCACTTTCAGTTATATTGACTCGCACATCTTCAAGTCGCAGCACCTGCTGCAAACCTGCCTTTTCATTTTCAAATGGCTATTGTTGTTTTTCCTCGTCTATATGTTCATCTCCTCGTTCTACTATCTCGCACCGGCAAAAATCCGCGAGTATAAGTTGTTTTCCGCAGGCTCTACCTTCGCGACCATCTCTATGGTATTGATTTTAGGCATAATGAATTTCTATTTCGCTAATTTCGGGAATTATAATCTCATCTACGGTTCATTGGGTGCCCTGTTCGCCATTCAACTCTGGCTGTATTGGAATGCGATGTTCATCCTGATTGGCTATGACCTAAACGTGAGCATAGCGGCTGCCAAAAAGAGTCATGGCAATTTCTTAAAAAGTTGATTTATAATGAGAAAAGGTCTGTTTTTCGGTTGTTGCTTTCTGTTGATTTGCCTGATTATAGGCGAATCAATGATTCGGAAGACACCTGAACCAGGCTTTGTTTACGTGAAGCATAATGGACTTCAATGCAACGGGGAATCCTTTTTTCCCCTTATGCTGAACTACATTGTTGATTGTCAGGAAGATGAGGATGGAAACTTCATTCTAGCGCCTTATGCAGAGTATGATTCTGCGCAATACGTGGAAGCGGTGGGCAAAGAAGCGGTTGCACAGCAGTTGGCAGGGCATTTTCAGCTTGTTAAGGAATTGGGATTCAATACATTAAGAGTTTGTTTCGATCGAGTTCTATTTGACGATTCCAACCATCCCTACTATCCAACCGATGGTAGACATTTCTATTTAAATCAAAGAAGTGACAGGAATGCCATTTTCAAGGGGGTGGAATCGTTTCTGAGGTTAGCCGAAGAGCGGCATCTGCGTGTGATGCTGCTTATCAAGCCCCCGATTGAAAATGATGATTTGGAGGTTTTTACGGTAGAATTGCTGAAGTATTTCAGTAAGGATACCACACTATTCGCATACGATTTCATGAACGAGCCGCTCTATTTCGATACGGAGGAGAATCGTTTGAAAACAGATGCTCAGAACATTGTGGAACATTGGAGAAAGCTTGTCCGTAAAAACGCACCGAATCAGTTGTTTACCATCGGCTTTTCCGAGCCGATAGAGGTATTGGAGTGGGATGCAGCGATGCTTCCCGTTGATTTTGTGGAGATTCACACCTATCATCCCCTTCGCATTCCTAATGAGATTTACTGGTATGCCAAGTATGTTGGAAAACCCTGGATGGTTGGTGAGACGGGGCTGCCGGCCGATGGAGACTCCATCAGCTATGCTGCGCAGCGGGATTTGTTTGAGGCGGCCTATACGCTGACGCGAGATGCTGGCGGATGCGGCTTCGGATGGTGGGAATTCCAGGAGCTGTCGGTATCTCACTTCGAAGCGAGATACACTGGTTTGCTCAATCACCAAGGGATCACCCAAACCGCTGATGGAAAGCACATTGTCAAGGGAACACTGAAAATCACCCCGGAACAGATTTCGGAAATCATCAACCATTATGTCCCCAATGAAGTGAAGCGCCCCGTCAATTATTACAATATGATGGGCTACCAGAATATTGTAATTACCGGTGAGATTTTGGACAGTACCACCACTACACCCGTTGAAGGGGCGGTGATTCGCGGCTGGAACGAGGACTGGTCGGTGGGGATGAATACATTCAGCGATGAAAACGGGCATTTCACACTCTACTGCAATGCCCCCTGCACCCATTTCGAGATTTCCGCCCCGCAAATGACCAAAGTAAAATTCAACCGCCATCTCTCCTATTTGAATCAACAAGGAGAAGAATCCAATGTCAATAATTTGAAAGACAATAAATTGGAATATCACGATATCTCATATCAGCCATTTTTAAAGGAAAATCCGAAGAATATCTTTGACTTCGACGGCCAATACTTTTCAAATGCCGATTTTACTGCGAATTTAGGCACAATTATATTATCACAAATCAAAAAATAACTTTTTATGAAAAAAACAATCACAATTATGGCAGTTGCGGCCGTTTGCATGATGGGCTGCTCCCAAAAAAGCGCCAATCCGTTTATGGAAGAATGGAACACTCCATACAATGTCCCTCCATTCGACAAGATTAAAACCGAGCACTACATTCCTGCCTTCGAAGAGGGAATGAAGCAGCAGAGCGAGAATGTTGAGGCCATTGCCAACAATACCGAAGAACCCACTTTTGGCAACACGATTTTGGCGTTGGAAAACAGCGGAGAACTGCTTGAGAAGGTCAGCGGTGTCTTTTTCAACCTGACAGAATGTTGCAACAGTCCGGAGATGGAGGAAATTGCAAACGAGATGATGCCCAAGTTGTCACAGCATTCCGACAACATCTATCTGAACGAGAAACTCTTCAAAAGAGTAAAAGCAGTCTATGAAAAGCAGAACTCAATGGAGCTGACTCCTGAACAGGCTCGTCTGTTGGAGGTCACATACAAGAATTTCGTTCGAGGAGGAGCCAATATCCCCGCTAACCAGCAGAAACGTTTCCGTGAAATCAACGAAAGACTGGCTGTTCTCACGCTGAAATTCGGCAACAACGTTTTGAAAGCGACCAACGATTACAAATTAGTCGTTGACAATGTGGAAGAGTTGAAAGGGATGCCGCAAAGTCAGTTGGATGCCGCGTTGGAAATGGGCAACGCCGATCCGAGTACGAAGGGCAAGTATGTGTTTACAGTGCAGGTGCCCAGCATGGAGCCCTTCCTGATGAACTGCGAAAATCGCGAACTGCGCAAAGAGTTGTGGACTGCCTACTCAACCCGCTGTACCTCAGGGGCTTCAGACAATACAAAAGTAATTGACGAAATTGTAAATCTCCGTTTGGAGCGTGCCAAGATGTTCGGTTTCCCTTCCCATGCCGCCTATGTTCTGGACGATTGCATGGCTAAAACGCCCGAGGCAGCCGACAGTTTGCTGATGCAAGTTTGGCGTCCCGCATTGGCCAAAGCCAAGGAAGAAGCCGCACTCTACCAGAAGATGATGAATGAGGACGGCATTCAAGGCCAATTGCAGCCATACGACTGGCGTTACTACAGCGAGAAATTGCGCAAAGCCCAATACGACCTCGACGACGATGTGATTCGTCCCTATTTCTCCTTGGACAATGTAAGAAACGGTGTGTTCCTTTGCTGTGAAAAATTGTATGGCATCACTTTCCGTGAAAACAAGGAGATTCCGACCTACGACAAGGACGCCATCCCATACGAAGTAGTGGAAAACGGTCAGGTCATCGCCATCATTTACATGGACTTTTTCCCGCGCGAAAGCAAACGCAGCGGTGCTTGGATGACCAATTTCCGCGAACAGGAAGTGAAGAACGGCAAAAACATCATCCCTGTCATCTCATTGGTTTTCAACTTCACCAAACCCACCAAGGAGACTCCTTCCCTGCTCAATTTCGACGAGACCTCTACCTTCTTCCACGAATTCGGACACGGTCTGCACAGCGTGTTCTCGAAGTGCCAGTTCCGTTCAATTTCTGGCACCAACGTTCCTCGCGATTTCGTGGAACTGCCCTCGCAATTCTTCGAACATTGGGCCAGCGAACCAGAAGTAATGCGTATGTATGCCAAACATTACCAGAGCGGCGAAGTAATCCCCGACTCCCTGATTAACAAGATTGAAGCCGCCGCCACCTACGGGCAGGGCTTCATCAACACCGAACTGCTGGCCGCCTCCTTCCTTGATTTGGATTATTACAGCATTACCGAACCCACGCCAATCAAACTGCCCGATTTTGAAGACCAAGCCATGGCAAAAATCGGTCTGATTCCCGAAATCATCTCCCGCTATAAAAGCACTTATTTCCAACATGTCTTCACAACTGGCTATGATGCTGGTTATTATAGCTACACTTGGGCGGCAGTTCTCGACAATGACGCTTTCGAGCCCTTCAAGGAAAAGGGAATTTTCAACAAGGAAATCGCTACGTCGTTCAGGACAAACATTCTGGAAAAAGGCAATACGGAAGATCCGATGGTGCTCTACAAACGCTATCGTGGTGCTGCTCCTTCCATTGAACCCTTGCTGAAAAACAGAGGCCTGAAATAGTTAGGAACCGGGAAATCAGGATATATTTTATTTAATTGATAATGTAATTCAAATGAAACAATTAGAAAATAAAGTCGCCATCGTAACTGGCGGAACGCGTGGAATCGGGCGTGCCATTGTGGAGAAATTCGCAGCGGAAGGTGCCAAAATCATCTTGACTGGAACATCGCACATCTCCGACGAACTTTCGCAGAAGTTGGATGAAATGGGGGCTGAATATCAATTTGTCAAGGCGAATGCCGCTTCTATGGAGGATGCGGAAGCAGTGGTTAAAACCTGCATCGACAAGTTCGGTCGCATTGACATCCTTGTCAATAATGCCGGAATCACCCGCGACACGTTGCTGATGCGCATGAGCGAAAGCGACTGGGATGATGTGATTGCCACGAACTTGAAATCGGTGTTCAATTATACGCGTGCGGTGCAGCAGTTGATGTTGCGGCAGCGTTCCGGCGCCATCGTCAACATGAGCTCCATTGCCGGTGTGATGGGCAATGCGGGACAGACCAACTACGCTGCTTCTAAGGCGGGCATCATCGGTTTCACCAAGTCCATCGCAAGAGAAATCGGCAGCCGCAAGGTGCGTTGCAACGCCATTGCGCCCGGACTGATTGAAACGGACATGACCAAGGACCTGCCAGATGAAATCAAGGAGGGCATGTTGCGCGGGGTTCCGCTGCGCCGCATGGGCAAGGCGGAGGAAATTGCGAATGTCGCACTCTTCCTCGCCTCCGACCAATCCTCCTACGTAACCGGCCAGGTGATCGTGTGCGATGGCGGCATGTAATCAACGGAGATTCACCCGTAATAAAAAAGGACGTGCATCAACACGTCCTTTTTTGTTGCATAAAACATAAGTTTCTACTTATTGAGAGCCCAATGTGCAATGTCTTTGCGATAAAAGAGATTGTCGCAATGGATGTAATTCAATGATTGATAAGCCTTTGCAACGGCTTCCTCAATGGTGCAGGCCGTGCATACGCACATCAGTACGCGGCCGCCGTTGGTGACGAGTCCGTTGGCGGTCATTTTCGTTCCCATGTGGAAAATATGCGCAGGGCAGCCGTCATCGATGGTTATCGCATGGCCTTTCTCATAACTCCCAGGATAGCCGTTGGATGCTAAAACAACGCCCATCGCAACTTCACGGCTCCAGCTCAATTCCTGCGGCTTCTCCCCTACCGCCATGGCGTACATCACATCGTAGGCATCGGATTCCAGCAGCGGCAGAACGACTTCCGTCTCCGGATCGCCAAAGCGTGCGTTGAACTCGATCACTTTGATGCCTTTTTCGGTCTTCATCAGGCCTCCATAGAGCACGCCGCTAAGCGGGCAGCCTTCCTCAACCATAGCATCGGCTGTCTTTTGAAGGATATTCTTCAAAGCGAATTCCTCATCCTCAGGCGTAATGAAAGGAAGTCTGGTGTAGGCGCCCATGCCTCCAGTGTTCGGACCTTTGTCGCCGTCGAAAGCGCGTTTGTGGTCTTGCGCCAATGGCATCGGATAAACGTTTCTGCCATTGACAAAGCACATGAACGAGAACTCGGGACCTTGCAGGAACTCCTCAATCACGACCTTGCCCTCGCCATAACGGCTGTCCAACAGCATGTCTTTCAATGCGTTCTCTGCTTGTGCAAGGTTTTCGGCAATCACGACACCTTTTCCCGCTGCCAATCCATCGTACTTGATGACAGACGGGAAAGAGTGCTCGCGAACATATATTAACGCATTATCATAATCGGTAAAACTGCAATAATCGGCGGTCGGGATGCCATATTTCTGCATGAGCTTTTTGGCGAACTCCTTGCTGGTTTCAATTTGCGTGGCCGCTTTCGTATGTCCGAGAATGGCAAGGCCATCTTTGCGGAATTCATCCACAATGCCTACGGCAAGAACGGCTTCGGGGCCGACAACTGTCAAATCGATGGCGTTTTCCTTCACGAAGGCTTTCAGCGCGGCGACATCCGTCTCCTTGATGGCTACGGACTCCGCCTGCTGCGCGATACCTGCGTTGCCGGGGGCACAATAGATTTTTTCAACTTGCGGAGAGTGAGAGAGTGCATCTACTATGGCGTGGCAGCGACCGCCGCCGCCGATGACAAGGGCTTTCTTTTTCATTGAGATCAATAATGATTTTTTAATGTTTAAAATGGCGTACGCCAGTAAATAGCATAGTGATTCCCAGTTTGTTGGCTTCTACAATGGATTCTTCATCTCGGATGCTACCTCCAGGTTGTACGATAGCGGAAACGCCGTATTTGGAGGCGAGCTCCACAGTATCGCCGAAGGGAAGGAATCCATCGGAGGCGAGGATGAGTCCGCTGGTGAAGCCGGCTTCGTTGGCCTCTTTCAACGCGATTTCGGCAGAACCCACGCGGTTGGTCTGTCCCGCACCGATGCCCAGCGTACGGTTGTCGCGAACAACCGCGATGGCGTTGGACTTCACGTGTTTTACGATTTTCCATCCAAAATCCATGTCTGCGAGTTCTTCCGCACTCGGTTTCTTTTCTGTCACGCACATTTCGGCGCAGATTTTTTCAACGGAGGTGTCGTAATCTTGCATCAGCATACCGCCGCGCACACCCGTATATTGAATCTTGGCACTGGGTGTTTGCATATCCACTTTCAGCACGCGCAAGTTCTTCTTCGTTGCAAGAATTTCCAATGCTTCGGGAGTATAATCGGGTGCGAGCACGATTTCAAGGAAAATCGGCTTCATGCCTTTGGCAACATCGGCGGTAAGCGTGCGGTTCACAGCCACAATTCCCCCGTAAATGCTGACTTTATCGGCTTCGTAAGCCGCTTGCCACGCCTCTTCAATGGTTTTGCCGACGGCAGCCCCGCAAGGATTCATGTGCTTGAGTGCTACGCAGAAAGGTTCGTCAAAATCCTGCACAACCGATAGGGCTGCATTGCCGTCCTGAATGTTGTTGTACGACATTTCCTTGCCTTGAATCTGCTCGGCATGAGCCAACGAGAATCCGCAGGGCTCGGGAGCGGCAAAGAATCTGGCTTCCTGATGCGGGTTCTCTCCGTAGCGCAATGATTGTTTGAGGTCGTATTCCAAAAACAGCTTCTCGTTCAAGCCGGCTTGTTTACGCATATAGGTGGCGATGCACATATCGTACTCAGCGGTGTGCGTGTAGGCTTTGGCCGACAATTTCAGGCGGGTTTCATCGGAAGTCTTGCCATTGGCAGTGAGTTCGCCAAGAACCGTGTCATAGTCGTCCGGGTCGCAGATGATAGTTACATCGCGCCAGTTTTTAGCGGCACTGCGCACCATCGATGGGCCGCCAATGTCAATGTTTTCAATGGCATCGGCCATTGTAACGCCTTCTTTGGCAATGGTTTGCTTGAACGGGTACAAGTTGACACAAACCAAATCGATGGTTCCGATCTGTTGCTCTTTGAGAATTTGCATGTGTTCCGGCAGGTCGCGGCGGGCGAGGATGCCGCCGTGTACTTTCGGATGCAGCGTCTTCACCCTACC
Organism: Bacteroidales bacterium; assembly: GCA_017506175.1. Lineage (GTDB taxonomy): Bacteria > Bacteroidota > Bacteroidia > Bacteroidales > WCHB1-69 > UBA1756. Next base: position 8,850 of record JAFVNW010000098.1, read on the forward strand.
GTCCAGGATTTCGGGGAAACCAGTCACTTCACTGATGCCGATGGTTTTCACGCCGTTTTGCTCAAGCAACTTCTGCGTGCCGCCGGTTGCGATGATTTCCCAGCCGAGTTTTTGCAGGCCTTGTACGAACGGGACGAGGCCGGTTTTGTCGCTAACTGATACTAATGCTTTCATTGTTTTGGTTTTATTATTCCTGCAGACTGAATCCGCAGTTACTTTTGTTCATATTTCATAGTTAATTCCTGAAGCACCTCCACATATAGTTGATGCTCAATTACTTGTCCCAGCCGGTGCACCTCGGCGGGGTCGTTGCCATCGTAGGCGAAGGCGCGTTGGGCGATGATTTTCCCGCCATCGAGTTCGGCATTGACGTAATGGATGGTGATTCCATAGACTTTCACTCCGTAAGCGACCGCATCCTCCACAGCATGGGCGCCGCGAAACGATGGGAGCAGTGAGGGATGGATGTTGATTATTTTGTCGGGATAGGCATTGAGTAAAGTGTCGCCGACAATGCGCATATAGCCCGCCAGACAAATCAAATCCACGGATTTCGCTTGTAACTCATTGAGAATCATTGTCTCGTATGCGGCCTTATTGGCATAGTCCTTTGGATTGAAAATCAGGGATTCGATGCCGAAGCGTTGGGCGCGCTCTATGACTTTGGCTCCAGGCTTGTCGCAAACCATCAGGGCGACCTTCGCATTGAGTTTCCCGTCTGCGCAGGCCTGCGCGATGGCTTCGAAATTGGTGCCCGAACCGCTGGCAAAAACGGCTAAATTCTTCATAGGATTTTCACTCCTTCCTCTGCGGTTACTCTGCCGATGATGCTGGCTTTTTCTCCCCATTTTTCAAGAATGGAAATTGCTTTCGGGGCTTCGTCGGCTGGCAGGGCAATGACCATTCCTATGCCCATGTTGAAGATGTTGAACATTTCACGATGCGGGACCTTGCCCCATTTCTCAAGCAGATGGAAAATCGGCAGAATTTCCCATGAACCTTCTTTCACTTCTATACCCTGGCCTTTTTGCAGAATGCGCGGGATGTTTTCATCGAAACCGCCGCCCGTGATGTGGCTTATGCCGTGGACGTTGCAGTTTCTAATCACCTCAAGGACTTGTTTAACGTAGATTCTTGTGGGGGTGAGCAGGGTTTCGCCCAAAGAATTCCCTCCTAATTCCTCAATGCAATCTTGATATTGGTGGCCGCTGTCGGCGACAATTTTGCGCACGAGGCTGAAACCGTTGGAATGCACACCAGTGGAAGCGATTCCCACGAGCACATCACCTACGGCAACTTTCGTTCCGTCAATGAGTTGGGAGCGTTCAACCACGCCGGTTGTGTAACCGGCGATGTCGTATTCGCCATGGGCGTACATACCGGGCATCTCGGCGGTTTCGCCGCCCACAAGTGCACAGCCCGCCTGACGGCAACCTTCGGCCACGCCCGCGACAATGGCTTCGATTTTTTCCGGTACATTATGCCCCACAGCCACATAGTCCAAAAAGAAGAGGGGCTCGGCGCCTTGCGCCAACACGTCGTTCACGCACATGGCCACTGCATCAATGCCGATGGTATCGTGCTTGTCCATTGCAAAAGCGATTTTGAGTTTGGTGCCTACGCCATCGGTGCCGCTGACCAGAATCGGTTCCTTAATATTGAGGGAAGCAAGGTCGAACATTCCTCCGAAAGATCCGATTCCGCCCATTGAACCCTTGCGTTTGGTAGAGTTGACATGCTGCTTGATGCGACGGACCACTTCATAGCCCGCTTCCAGGTTAACACCTGCATTTTCGTATGATTGTGCCATAGTATTTATTATATGATTTCGTAATCTTTGATTGGTGAACTGGATTGGTGAGCCGCACATTTCGCAGCCCACCATTCGCAGTACACGTTGTTTTAAAGGGTGTCTTCTTTGTTAAGTGTTGGTGGGTTGAGTAGTTGGATTTTTTAGAGATTTAATAAAGCCGTTCCACGGTTTCGCGGTTTGATGTTATTTTTTCTTTTCATGAGAATACAGTGTGGTGAAATACTCGCCGGTGAAGCAGGCCATACAGATTTGGCTGCGTCCCAGACCGCTTTCGAGTGTGGATTGGGGGCTGATATAGCCAAGGGAGTCGGCGCCGATGCACTGACAAGCCTCATCGAGCGTACGGTGCGAGCAGAGCAGTTCCTCTTCAGTGGAAGTGTCAACGCCGTAGAAACATGGATGCGTCATCATCGGGCTGGCAATGCGGACATGCACTTCTGTGGCCCCCGCGTCGCGCAACAACTTGATGATTTTCAGGCAGGTTGTTCCGCGGACGATGGAGTCATCCACCAAGACGATGCGCTTGCCATTGACAATGCTGTGTATGGCTGAGAGTTTCATCTTCACGCCTTGTTCACGCATCTCCTGAGTCGGTTCGATGAATGTACGGCCGATGTACTTGTTCTTGATCAACCCCATTTCATATGGAATACCGCTTTCTTCAGCATAACCCATTGCGGCCGAAAGACTTGAGTCGGGAACACCTACCACGATGTCGGCATCGGCAGGGCATTCGCGATACAGCCGGCGACCGGATTCCTTACGGTAGGAATGGACGTTGCAGCCCTCGATGTCGCTGTCGGGACGGGCGTAATAGATGAATTCCATGGAGCACATATTGTGACGTTTGAACTGGGAGTAGAATTCGCCATGCAGCCCTTTGTGGTCCATTACGAGGATTTCGCCGGGTTCCACATCTCGGATGTAGGTTGCCCCGATGATGTCGAAGGCGCAACTTTCGCTGCTGACCACGTATCCGTCGCCCAACTTGCCCACGCAAAGCGGTTTCAGCCCGTATTTGTCGCGGCAGGCATAGATGCGATTTTTGGTCATGATTACGAAAGTAAAGCCGCCCTCCATCATGTTCAATGCATTGATAATCGCATAGATACGGGCGCGCGGATTGTTGTCCTTCTTAATCAGTTGCGCAAGAAGTTCGCTATCGGTATCCGTGTGGAAAAGCACCCCCTTGTCTTCGAAATAGGCCTGGAGCTCTGGAAAGTTCACCAAATGTCCCTCATTGGCGATAGCCAGATTGCCGCTGCGGTGACGGAAATAGACGGGCAGCACGTTTTCAATGCCGTTGATGGACTTGTTGGAATAATTCACGCTGCCGATGCCCAACTCTCCTTTGAGTTCCGACAAATCCTTTTCGTTGAAAATTTCGTGGACAAGTCCCAAACCTTTCTGACGGTGGAAAACGTCGTGGTTCTCCTTGTCGCAGGTTACGATGCCTGCGCCCTGCTGACCGCGATGCTGTAGTGCATGCAGGGCATAATATATAATGGAACTTGCATTTTTAACATTATAAACACCAAATACGCCCATTTTTTATGAATTTAATGAGTTTAATTTATCCAAAACGACTTGATAGTATTCGCAGATATGGCCCAAGTCGTAGCGGAATCTGTCTTTGTCGAGGCGTTCGCCAGTGGCGATGTCTTCCAAACGCATATTGTCGGGACTGATTTCATCAATCAAGACGAAAGAACCATCGTCCAAGCGTCCGAATTCCAGTCTTATATCAATCAGCTCAATGCCGACTTTTTTGAAGAGATTAGAGAGGATCTCATTGACTTTCAACGAAGTATCCAACATTTTCTTGGCTTCGTCATAGTTGATGAGCCCCAAACCGACGGCAAGATGCTCGTTGATGAGTGGATAGTCGAGCTCCTCTTTTTTCAGATGGAGTTCAACGATGGTGTTGGGGGTGGGGGTCATATCCGCAACCCCAAGCATCGCGGCGGTACTGCCCGAGAAGCAGTTGCGAACGAAGATTTGCAGCGGGATGCTTTTTGCATGGCGGCAAATCAAACTGGTACACTCTTTGTCTTGCTCAATGAAATGCGTCTTCACGCCGGCGCGTTCCAATTCTTTGAAAATCAATGCACAGACGGAGCAGTTGATTTTGCCTTTGCCAGGCAGAGTCGCCCGTTTCACGCCATGAAATGCGGAGATGTCGTCACGGAAGAGCACTTGCACCTTTGACTCATCCCCTGCGACCGCAAAAACGGTCTTTTCTTTTCCTTTATAAAGTTGATTGTTCATTTTTTAAATAATTAACGGCGTTTTCGAAAATGTTCTGTGCGCCGCAACCCGGTATGTTTTTGAAAATGTTCTGTTCGTATCGCTCACTATGTCCCATCTTGCCGAGAATCTGTCCGCAAGGACTTATGATGCCCTCGATGGCATAGTACGAGCCGTTGGGGTTGTCGGGAAATTCCATCGTTGGCCTCCCCGATGTAGGATTGACGTATTGAAAAGCGACTTGGCCATTGTCGAATAATTCTTTGGCCACTTTTTCTTTGACAACGAATTTGCCTTCTCCGTGGCTGACTGCAATGGTGTGCAGATCGCCAACGGCAAAACCGCTGAGCCACGGGGAGTTGACGGTAGCCACACGAGTGGTCACCATTTGAGAGACGTGACGGTTGATGTCGTTGCGGAACAGTGTCGGAGATTCTGGAGTTAGCATTCCTGTTTTGCCGTATGGCAATAAACCGCTCTTCACCAAAGCCTGAAAACCATTGCAGATGCCGAGAATCAGCCCTCCGCGTTTCAATAACTTCTCTATTTCTACGGAAATCATTTCATTATTAATGACGCTGGCAATAAATTTGGCACTCCCATCGGGTTCGTCACCTAAAGAGAAACCGCCAGAGAAGACGAGAATCTCGCACTCTGCGATGCCTTTCTGCATCATCTTTATGGAATCAATCACGTCATTGGGCGTAAGATTGCGGAAGATACCGAACTCTGTTGTTGCACCCGCCATGCGGAATGCCTTGGCGGTGTCGTAATCGCAGTTCGTTCCAGGGAAAACAGGAATGTAAACATTCGGAGTGTCAATCCGGGATCTGTTCGGTGTATGATAGGATTTTACAGGTTTAACATCTTGAATGTCAAAAGATTTCTGGTTCGCTTGCAGTGGATAGACTGTTGCGAATTTGTCGAAATTCGCGTGTATCATCTCGTCAATGGAAATCGCTACTCCGTTTACAAGGCAGTTCGCGTCATTGATTACCTTGCCGATGCATACGCCTTGGGGAAGGTCATCGACTGTTTCGACCAGAATTGTTCCATAGTTGCAGTCAAACAGCTCTGATTCAGGAATTTGGACATCAAAGCCGAGATGGTTGCCGAAGGACATCTTGGCCAAAGCCTCCGCCGCGCCGCCAAAACCGATAGCATAAGCGGAAACAATGTTGCCGAAGGAGATCTGCTCGTGAATGTAATTCCAGTTTTTCTTTAGCTGCTCAATATTCGGCATGAAATTCGCAAGCGGCTGATGCTTAAATAGATACAACTTGTGCCCGCCGTGTTTGAATTCTGGGGAGATGACTTTGGAAGCGGGAACGGTGGTGATGCCGAAGGCGATGAGTGTTGGTGGAACGTTGAGTTTCTCGAAAGAGCCGCTCATGGAGTCCTTGCCGCCGATGGAGGGCAAGCCGAGTTCGACCTGCATTTTGAGCGTGCCGAGTAGAGCGGCGAGCGGTTTTCCCCACGTGTGCGGGTCGGAGGTCATTCTTTCAAAGTATTCCTGATAGGAGAAGCGCATCTTTGACCAGTCGGCGCCGGAAGCGACCACTTTTGTGCAGGCTTCTATCACTGCGTAGGCGGCTCCGTGATACGGACTCCACTCGCTGATGTCGGGATTGAAACCGAAGGCCATCACGCTGGCGGTGTCGGTCACACCCTCCGTCGGCAATTTCTGAACAGAAACCTGTGTTTCGGTCGATTGCGTTTTGCCTCCGAAAGGCATCAGAACCGTGCTCCTGCCAATCGTAGAGTCGAACATTTCAATCAGCCCCTTCTGCGACAAGACATTTTTGTCTTGCAGTGTGGAGAGAATTTTCTCTTTCACTCCCCTGCCCTCGGGCTGCTTGGCAAGCGGATTGCGTTGCTCAACGGCGTTGAGGGTGGCTTGTGCGAAATGTTTGGCTCCGGCACTGTCGATGAACTCGCGGGTCAGGTCGGCGACTTTGCTTTTGCCGTTGAAGATGCGCATTCTACCTGTGTCGGTTACATCCGCCACGTGCGTCACTTCCACATTATCCCGACGGCAATAGTTGATGAAAGTCTCTTCGTCTTTCGCCTCAATCACCACGGCCATACGTTCCTGCGACTCGCTGATAGCAAGTTCGGTGGAGTTCAAGCCGGTGTATTTAACAGGAACTCGGTCGAGAAAAATATCCAGTCCGTCGGCCAGTTCGCCGATGGCCACGCTGACACCGCCTGCACCGAAGTCGTTCGACTTCTTGATCAGCCGTGTCACTTCGGGATGGCGGAAGAGGCGTTGAAGTTTGCGTTCTTCGGGGGCGTTGCCCTTTTGAACCTCGCTGCCGCAGACTTCCAATGAACTTTCGGTGTGCTTTTTCGAAGCGCCTGTCGCGCCGCCGATTCCGTCGCGGCCGGTACGACCGCCGAGCATCAGGATGATGTCGCCCTTTGCGGGAGATTCGCGACGGACATTCTCTGCCTTAACCGCGCCAACGACGGCACCGACTTCCAGACGTTTGGCGGTGTAGCCGTCGTGATAGATCTCACGAACGTGCGTGGTGGCCAAACCGATCTGGTTGCCATAGGATGAATAGCCAGCAGCGGCTTTTCGGCTGATCACTTTTTGGGGGAGTTTTCCCGCCAAAGTGTCGCGAACTGGTTTGTAAATATCGCCTGCTCCGGTGACACGCATCGCCTGATAGACGTAGGCACGGCCTGAAAGAGGATCGCGGATGGCCCCACCCAAACAGGTACTGGCCCCACCAAAAGGCTCTATTTCAGTAGGATGATTGTGCGTTTCGTTCTTGAATTGCAGCAGCCACTTTTCGTTGCGGCCATCAACATCCACATCAATATAGATACTACAGGCGTTGTTCTCCTCGCTTTGTTCGAGGTCGTCGAGCAGGCCTTTGCTCTTCAGGTATCGCGCACCAATCGTCGCCAGTTCCATCAGACAGCGACTTTTATGTTCGCGATGAAGCTCCGTGCGGATTTTCTGCCACAGGTCCAAAGTGTCGGACAGTTCCTCCTTCATAAAACTATCGTCAATCTTGATTTCAGTGATTTCGGAAGTGAAGGTGGTGTGACGGCAATGGTCGCTCCAGTAGGTATCGAGGATGCGCAACTCCGTATCGGTGGGATTCCTCCCCTCCTTGGTGAAATAGTCGGCAATCACGCGCAGGTCGTCGGCCTGGATGGAGAGACCGAGTTGTTGGCGCAAAGCATCGAAATTCTTCGTCTCAAGGAAGCCATCGAGCACGCCCACGTGCCTCATTTCTGCTGGTTCGGAAGCTGTGAGAACATGAAGGTTCTTTTCACGGCATTCCACTGCATTAATGAGGTAATGTTTGATTTTTTGCAAATCGGCATCGCTCAGATCATCATCGAAAATGTAGAGCTTGGCGCTCTTGATTTCAATCTGGGCATCCGGTTCGATGAGATGGACGCAGTCCACAGCACTGGAAGCGCGCTGGTCGAACTGCCCGGGGATGAACTCCACCGCGAGGAACTTCTTGCCCTCAAGCGGACATTCGTCTTTCACTTCATCGGTGACGCGCTCGCCGAAAACGGAGTATCGGCATTTTTCCAATAATCCAGAAGAGAAACCAAACAGGTCGTAAACATTGATGTAACGCAACGACAAAAGCTGCATCGAGAGGTTCTCGTTAAGTTCTTTGCGCAGGCTTTCTGCCTCGACGCTGAACTCAGGGAGCTTCTCGACATATATTCTGTAATTGTTCATGTTTTTAGTGAATTGTGATACATGACCTATGAACTGAATGTCATTGAATCGCTTAGATGCAGTTTTCAATCATTGAAACGATTCAACGACAGGGTTCACTGTTCACAGATTCAGATCACTGTATTTTCAATTTTTGAAGTTTGTTTTTGACGGAATTCCTTTAGTTTCTGACGCAGGTCTGCATCTTGCAGGGCGAGGATTTCGATGGCGAGTATGGCGGCGTTTTTCGCGCCGTTCACTGCGACGGTAGCCACGGGAATGCCCGACGGCATCTGCACGGTGGCAAGGAGGGCGTCCATACCGCCAAAGGATTTGGAGTAGATTGGAACGCCGATGACGGGCAGCGTGGTGTAGGCTGCGGTGACGCCTGCGAGATGCGCCGCACCGCCAGCGCCTGCGATGATCGCGCCGATGCCTCTGTCGGCGGCCGATTCGGCCCATTGGCACAACAAATGTGGTGCGCGGTGGGCGCTGATGACTCTCTTTTCAAACTCCACCCCAAACTCGGTAAGCGTGTCGAATGCTGCTTGCATGACCTCCAGGTCGCTGGTGGATCCCATGATTACGCCAATTTTCATATCGAATTATTTATAAGTTAAGTGGATAGACGCAAAACCTTGCGTCTGTACTGACTTTATTTTGCGAAGAACAATTTTGACAAAGTCATCGGTTCGATGTATTCACCGTTTTTATAGACGCGCATGTTGCCAGAGGCGATTTCGTCGATCAACATCACCTCGCCGTTGGCGTCGTAACCGAATTCGAATTTGATGTCATACAGGTCCAGACCTTTGGCTTTCAAGTCGTCAGCGACGATTCGGGTGATTTTCTTGGTCATCTCCTTGATGTCGTCGTATTGTTTGCCCGTCATGATGTTGAGGGCGATGAGGGCGTCCTTCGTTACGAGCGGATCGCCTTTTTCATCGTTTTTGAAAGTCATTTCCACATATTCGGGGAGGTCTGAGCCGCTTTCAATGTACTCGCCATAGCGGCGGATGAAGCTGCCGACAGCCTTGTAGCGGCAGATCACTTCGAGTCCGTGTCCGAACACCTTGGCAGGAAGTACTTCCATGGTAACATCGTCCATGTTGGCTTTGATGAAGTGGGTCTTGATGCCTTGTGCGTTGATTTTCTCGAAGAAGTAATCGGTCATGCGGAGGTTGATGAGGCCGACACCAGCGATTGTAAGGCCGATGCTGTTTTCACCTGGATCGAATTTCCCGTCTTTTCCAGTGCAGTCATCTTTGAATTTCAACAGATAGTTGCCGTTTTCCAATGCGAAAACATTTTTGGTTTTGCCAGTGTAAACTAATTTCATTGTTTTTGAAAATTTAATTAGGTTATTAATGTTGTTTATTTATGTTATGGAGATAACATTCGATTGTGTTTTCCATCAGCATGGCGATGGTCATGGGGCCCACGCCGCCGGGGACGGGGGTGATGTGGCTGGCGACCTCCTTGACGTGTTCGAAATCGACGCCTCCCCACACTTTCCCCTGCTCGTCGCGGTAGAGCCCGACATCAATGACAATGGCGCCTGGCTTGACCATATCAGCCGTTATTAAATGCTTTCGGCCAACTGCTACAAGGAGCACATCGGCCGAAAGGGTATGGTTTTTAAGGTTTTGCGTGAAGGTGTGTGTGATGGTCACCGTGGCGTTTTCTCGCAAGAGCAAGGCGGCTGTGGGTTTGCCTACTATGTTGCCCCTGCCAACCACTACTGCCCGTTTGCCCGCAAGGTCTAACTTGGCTTCTTGCAACAGCCGCATAATCCCCTTCGGCGTACAGGGCACGATGCACTTTTCGCCCTGCCAGAGCGACACCACATTCAGCGGGTGGAATCCGTCCACATCCTTCTCTTGCGCTATCGCCTCAATGACAGTCTGCTCGCAGATATGCGTGGGTAGCGGAAGTTGAACTAAGATGGCATCCACTTCCGGATCCCCATTGAGCCTTTGTATAATATTTAGCAGTTCGGGTTCGGAAAGCGATTCGTCATATTCCATCAGACGACCTTCCAAACCGATGGATTCACATGCCTTGATTTTACTCCTTACGTAAATCTGACTGTCCGGATTGTTGCCCACTAAAACGACTGCTAGGGTTGGACGTCTCCCGTTTTGAAAAAAAAGGGTTCGCACTTTGTCCCTCATGCTCTCTTTCAGCTGATAGGACAAAGCTCTGCCGTCTAAAATAACACTCATGATTTGAGTATGTTTTGGTAGGGTTTTTGGAAGTGCAAAAGTACATTTATTTTTTCGTTTCGCAACACGTGTTTTTCATTTATTTACTAACTTGAATTGATTCCAAAACTAATTGATTGATAATGTGTTATAGTAATTATTAACAAAATCATACAATTGCTTTCATAAAATGTTAAAACATCTCCCTCCTTTGCAACAGGCAAAAGCAGCACCATAAATGCTCAAAACGCTCGTCGCCATTTAACAATTGCCAATTTGTTCGTATTTGGGAGAAATGATGTATTTTTGCAAGTCGAATTTTTTTTAAATTAAACCTCATCGCACATGTCAAACCAATCTTCAGAAAATCCTTCAGCTGCAAGGGAAAGAGTCATTGTCAGGACGAGCATCATCGGCATATTGACGAATGTGGTGCTGGCTGGTTTCAAAGCGGCGGTCGGGCTGATTGCAAATTCCATCGCCGTGGTTTTGGATGCGGTGAACAACCTCAGCGATGCGCTTTCGAGCGTCATCACTATTGTCGGGACAAAACTGGCGGGCAAAGCCCCCAACAAGAAGCACCCGTACGGATACGGGCGCATCGAGTATATGAGCCAGCTGATTGTGGCGGGCATTGTGCTGTATGCAGGTATCACCGCACTGGTGGAATCCATCAAGAAAATCATTGAGCCGGAAACCGCCGACTACTCCGCAGTTACGCTGATTGTCATCTCCGCAGCCATCGTGGTGAAGTTGTTCTTGGGTCTTTATGTGAAGAAGACAGGCAAGCGTGTCAACTCGGGGGCATTGGTTGCCTCAGGTTCCGACGCACTCTTCGATGCGATTCTTTCAGCTTCCGTATTGCTCTCGGCCATCATCTTCCTCACCACCGGCGTGAGTCTGGAGGCCTACGTCGGTGTGATTATTGCGGGGTTCATCATCAAAGCGGGCATCGAAATGATTAGCGAAGCCGTAAGCGAACTGCTCGGAGCGCGAGTCAGCAGCGAAATCTCCACAACCATTAAGCGCAGCATCGCCGAAATCGAAGGCGTACACGGCGTTTACGACCTGTTGCTCAACAATTACGGTCCCGACCAGCTCGTCGGCTCGGTGCATGTGGAAGTGGACGACATCATGACCGTCAGCCAGTTAGACACGCTCACGCGACAGATTCAGGGGAAGATTTACAAGGAAACAGGCGTCGTCATCACCACGGTTGGCGTATATGCCACCAACACCAGCGACGACAGGGTGCTCGCAGTCAAAACCGCCGTCACCAAAATCGTGATGGAACACGAAAAAATCCTCCAAATGCATGGATTCTATATGGACACCACGCGAAAGACCATCTCCTTCGACATTATTCCCGACTTTTCCACCCCTGACCGGCATGCACTTCGCGATGAAATCCTGTGCGAAATCCAGAAGTCGTATCCTGACTATATTATTAACATCAACCTTGACTCCGACTTCAGCGACTGATTTCGCCCTTCTATTCTATCTTCACTCTTCACTCGTCGCTTGGGAGTTGACCTTGTAGCACCTTCTTGATTAGCGAATCGTACTCCGATGCGCTTCTTGTCAGTACGCAGATGCGTCCGTCCTTCACAAAGCAGTGCTTAGAGGTAGCTGTGGCTGCGATGGTGTTGGTTGTGGTGTCGCGGATGGTGTAATCGAAGATGATCTGCACGCCCGTGTATTTTGCGATGGCGATGTCTATTTCGATGAGGTCGGAATAGGTGGTTGGGTGCTTGTACTCGATGTTGATGCCGACTACGGGTGACATAATGCCGTCATCCTCCATTTTGCGGAATGAGAGTCCGATGCTGTCAAGGAGGAATATGCGTGCCTCTTCCATCCATTTAATGTAATTGGAGTGATGGGTGATGCCCATCTTGTCGGTTTCGTGGTAATGAACGGTGCGATGATAGGTGAACATGTCCAAGTTATTTGATTCCGCGCTCATTCAATGCACGCTGGTATTTTCGCGCATTCTTCTGATGCTCGGCGTAGGTTACGGCAAAATTGTGCGCGCCGGAGAAATCCTCTTTCGCACACATATATAGGTATTTATGATGTTCGTAATGCAAAACGGCGTCAATGGAGGATGTTGCGGGAATTCGGATCGGCCCTGGAGGCAATCCTTTGTAAATGTACGTGTTATAAGGTGATGGGGAACGCAAATGTCCGGAAAGTATCCGCTTCAAGGTGAAGTCGCCAATCGCAAACTTGACGGTTGGGTCGGATTGTAACAGCATGTTCTTGTGCAAGCGGTTCATATACAGCCCCGCAATGCGCGGTTTTTCGAAATCGCGGTAATTCTCCTCCTCCACTATCGACGCCAGCGTCATCACTTCCAGCGGCGATAGACCAATCTCATGGGCATCAGCCAAACGCTTCTCAGACCATAACTTGTCATAATAGCTGTACATCTTATCGAAGAATTCCTCGGCTGAAATGTCATAATAAAGCTCGTATGTATCGGGACGGAAAGCCGAAATCGCTGTTTCAGGTGCAAGCCCGTATCGGGCAAGGAATCTTTTATCCTCCATTAAATCAGACAGTTCTGACCATTCGAACAGGAAATCGTACTTGGAAAGTTTACTGATAAGTTGGCTTTTGGTACGAACGCTTCCGAAGCTGAATTTCACAGGATAGTGTGAGCCGCGCCGTATCTTCCAAAGTATAAGCAGGTTGCAAGTTCTCTTGTCAAAGACGTATTTTCCTGGTTTGACTACCTTATGGTAAACCAATTTGCTGGCAAGCAGTAGGGTTGCCGAGCTTTTCAAGCCGTCGCTATCCTGCTCCATCTGGGAGAAAAAGGCAGCCGTCGGGGTATCTTCCGTCACTTTGATAGTGATTTTGTGGTTGGTGTTCGGCCAGAGGAAGATGGCTACTACCAAAGCTGCAAGTGCGATGGCAATCGCCCCGAAGATTGATGCAATCTGTTTTTTCCTGGCTTTCATAATTCCTTAGTCCGTAAAAAAGCAAGCAGTGAACCGATATTCTCCAATCCGCTCACTGCTCTTAGAAATCAGTTCGCTGGTATTAGAACTCGGCGTTTTGTGGGGTGCGTGGGAACGGGATGACGTCGCGTATGTTGGTCATACCTGTCACAAAGAGGAGCAGTCGCTCGAAGCCGAGTCCGAAGCCGGAGTGCGGTGCGGAGCCGAACTTGCGGGTTTCGAGGTACCACCAGACATCCTTTTCGGGAATGTGGAGTTCTTCTACGCGCTTGCGCAATTTCTCGTAGCTCTCCTCGCGCTCACTGCCACCGATGATTTCACCGATTTTCGGGAAGAGAACGTCCATGGCGCGAACCGTCTTGTTGTCATCGTTCATCTTCATATAGAAAGCCTTGATTTCCTTGGGATAATCCGTCAGGATGACCGGGCATTTGAAATGCTCCTCAACAAGATAGCGTTCGTGTTCCGACTGCAGGTCAATCCCCCAGGAAACGGGGAAATCAAATTTCTTCTTGGCTTTAAGCAGGATGTCGATGGCTTCCGTATAGCCCAAGCGGATGAAATTGTTCTCCACGACGAACTTCATTCTCTCTATCAACTCCTTGTCAAACATGTCGTTGAGGAATTGCAGGTCGTCCATATTGTTTTCGAGCGCGTAGCGAACGAGGTACTTGATGAAGTCTTCGGCGAGATCCATATTGTCGGTGATGTCGTTGAAAGCGACTTCGGGTTCAATCATCCAAAACTCGGCGAGGTGGCGTGGGGTGTTGCTGTTTTCGGCGCGGAAAGTGGGCCCAAAAGTGTATATGCCGCCGAGAGCCAATGCGCCCAGCTCACCTTCCAGTTGGCCGGAGACGGTAAGGCTGACGGACTTGCCGAAGAAATCCTTGGTGTAATCGACTTTGCCCTCCGGCGTTTTCGGGATGTTGTTGAGATCCAACGTGGTGACGCTGAACATCTCGCCAGCACCTTCGGCATCGGATCCCGTGATGAGCGGAGTGTTCAGATAGAAGAATCCTCGGTCGTTGAAATACTTGTGGATGGCGAAAGCCATGGCGTGGCGCAGACGGAGCACGCATCCGAAGAAGTTTGTGCGCGGGCGCAGGTGGCCGATTTCGCGCAGGAACTCCATGCTGTGTCCTTTTTTCTGCAACGGATAGGTCTCAGGATCGGCAGTACCATAGATCTCTATTTCAGCTGCCTGAATTTCAACTACTTGCCCTTTGCCTTGTGATTCCACCAAAGTTCCGGTCACATGCAGGCAAGCACCAGTGGTGATTTGCTTCATCATTTCGGGGTCGAATTTCTGCAAATCTGCAACAACCTGCAGGTTATGGACGATGGAACCGTCGTTCAAGGCGATGAAGGCGACGGCGTTGTTGCCTCTTTTCGTTCTCACCCATCCCTTTACACTGATGGTTGAGCCGATTCCAATTTCATCATAATGCTTGATGGCATCAATAATTTTTGTACGCTTCATTTTATTGTTTAATCGTTGATTATTAATTCGTTGATTTGTTTGAGGGATGGAACCGAAATTTAGTTTTCAGAAGTAGTGGTTTCAGCCGCTTCGATTATATCGACGAAGTCGCCGCACTTGAGGGAGGCGCCTCCAATCAGACCGCCATCCACATCTGGCTGAGAGAAGAGTTCGACTGCGTTTTTGGGATTGCAACTGCCACCATATAATATATATGTATTGTAGGCGATTTCGGTGCCGTACTTTTTTTCAACTAAAGAGCGGATGAACTTGTGCATCTCTTCGGCCTGCTCCGGAGTGGCCGTCTCGCCAGTACCGATGGCCCAGATGGGTTCGTATGCGATGACGGTATGCTCAAACTCGTTTTTAGAAAGATGAAAAAGGGTTTCCGTGAGTTGTTTTTCAACCACCTCAAAATGCTTTCCTGACTTGCGCTCTTCTAAAGTCTCGCCACAGCAAACAACTGGAATTACCTGATTTTCAGTAAGTCTGTCAATTTTTTCAGCCAAAACCTCATTAGACTCCTTGAAATACTTCCTTCTTTCAGAATGCCCCACGATGCAAAAGTCAACGCCCATGTCAGCCAACATTTTAGCGGAGACTTCGCCCGTATAGGCTCCATTGTTGAACTGGCTGCAATTCTGGGCTCCTGCGCTGTAGGCCTCGCCTTCGTCTGCAAGGTCGGTCACTAGTTCCAAGTACGGGAACGGGGGACAAATCGCCACTTCCGTCTGTAGGTTGAAGTCGGCCAGCGTCTCTTGTATGGAGGTCGCCAACTCCTCGGCCTCGTCAAATGAGAGGTTCATTTTCCAATTTCCAATAACTAATTTCGATTTCGCGGTATTTTTGCTCATAATTAACTATTTTTTTTCGTTGGTATAAAAATATATTCGCTACAAAGAATTATCAAGCTGGTACACAATGTGTTGCTGACGATTGAGAGCAGTACCAGGCCAAAACGCTGGAATGAGAACACCTCCAGCATGGTGATGAAGAACTGGTGTGCGAAAGTGAGGATCAAGGTGTAGAGCACCAACCATTTGAAGTCTTTTTTGCCAGGCTTCGGGACGTCCATTTCGCTCTTTTTCTTATTGACATTCAGCAGGTTCATTACGTACGGGCGCAGCAGAATCACAATCATGGAGGCGCTGGTGTTCACGCCCAGAATCGACATCTGGAAGATATCAACAATAAAGCCTGCGACAAATGCGATGGCATATTGTGCCGATTTGGGGAGTTCAAGCGGTAAAAGCAGCAGAGCCAACAGGTAGATGTTCGGGTTGAGGAATCCGAAAAGATGAATGTGATTGAACACTAAAATCTGTAGCGCCAACAACAAGGAGAAAACCAGGATTTGTCGTATTGCCTTGTTATTCATCTTTCATCCGTGATTTAAGTTGTTCGAATTCATCGCGATAGACATTCCGTACCAGATAAACCGTGTTCAAATGGCTGAAGTCGGTCGAGAGTTTTACTTTCAGGACAAGGAAGCCGCTGGACGGGTCTTTCTCTGATGAAGAAACCACGCCAATGAGGACATTGTTCGGGAAAATATCGGAGTAGCCGCTGGTACAGATGCTGTCGCCGACATTCACCTCGGCATGCTCAGGTACATCCTCCAAATAGGCTGTTGCAGCATCCCCAAAATGCCATGAGATAGTTCCAAGTTGGTTGGTTCTCAATACTTTGGCACTGATTTTCGTACTGGGGTTCAAGAGTGTGGTGACGGTTGAAAAATGTTTGGATACATCCGTGACCACTCCTACAATCCCATTGGGTGAGAGTACCGCCATCTCGGTGGTGACGCCGTCGTCTAATCCCTTGTCAATCAGCAGATAGTTGTTTTTTTTATGAATTGTGTTATAGACGACATTTGCGGTGGAATAATCATAAAGGCGGGTGCGACGGGTGACCTTACGGAGCGTGTCCACATTGACTGCTTCGGCCGTGCGCAGGGAGTCATCTCCAATCAGGAAATTATCATCTTGATCCTGAAGAAGTTGTAGATTCTGCTTCGCCAACGCCTCATTTTCACTACTCAGGTTGAAATGGCGGACGATGTTGAAGCAGAGATGGTTAACCGGAGCAGTAATGGACTTGGTGATTCTTGCCAATGCATAATGAGGGTAATTCATTGAATATGAAAGCATAACCAAAGCGGCCACCTGTAGAACCACAAAGGTAATCACATGGAAATAGCGTTTCAGAAAATCAAACAATCGACCCATTTCTATTCATTAGGATTGGCGCAGATTTTGCGTCTAAAATCAGATTTTGGCGGAGGAGAATTGTTGGAGGAAGCGGACGTCGTTTTCGAAATAGAGGCGGATGTCGTCGGTCTTGTATTTGAGCATGGTCATACGTTCGATGCCCAGTCCGAAGGCGAAGCCTGTGTATTTCTTGCTGTCGATGCCGCAGTTCTCGAGCACGTTGGGGTCCACCATGCCGCAGCCGAGGATTTCAACCCAGCCGGTGTGCTTGCAGAGGGCGCAGCCTTTGCCTCCGCAGATATTGCAGGAGACATCCATTTCAGCAGAGGGTTCCGTGAATGGGAAGTAGGACGGGCGCAGGCGGATGCGGGTGTTTTCGCCGAACATCTGTTTTGCGAAATACATCAAAGTCTGCTTCATGTCGGCGAAAGAGACGTTCTCATCGATGTAGAGGCCTTCCATCTGGTGGAAGATGCAGTGGGCGCGGGAGGTGATGGACTCGTTGCGGAACACGCGGCCCGGACAGATGACTCGAATCGGGGGTTTTTGCTTCTCCATCGTGCGCACCTGCAGCGTGGAGGTGTGCGTACGCAGCGCGATGTCCGGCTTCTGGTCAATGAAGAAGGTGTCCTGCATGTCGCGGGCGGGATGCTCTTCGGCAAAATTCAGCGCCGTGAAGATGTGCCAGTCGTCCTCGATGTCGGGACCGGAAACTGTGGTGAAGCCGATTCTTTCAAAGATGCGGCAAACCTCGTCCATCATAATGGAGATGGGATGTCGGGAGCCGAGTTCCAAAGCGGTGGCCGGACGGGTCACGTCCACACTGCTGGATTGCGTCTGAACGGCAGATTCCAGCCGTTCCATCTGCTCGTCGAAATAGGCCTGGGCCCTTTTCTTCAGTTCGTTCACCTTTTGACCGAAGGATTTCCTTTCCTCCACGGGCACATTCTTGATTTCGCTCAACAGGGTTTGAAGTTCACTCTTCTTGCTGAGGAAATGCAGACGATAACGCTCCAAATCCTCGGCTACGTTAATCTTAAAGTTCTCTAAATCATCACGGATTTTATCAATATTGGCCATCTTGACGTTTGTTTATGGGTTTAATTGTTGATTTGTTTAATCGTTAAGGGGTATGGTCGTTCGCTAATCGCGGATAGCTATTTCATGATTTCGGCGGAGATGATTTTGATGTCTGTGGTAGGACGGTCATAGCGGTCTTTCGCGCTGGCGGCGATCTTGTCAACCACATCCATCCCTTCCACTACTTCGCCAAATACCGTGTAGTCGCCATCGAGGAAAGGAGCTCCGCCGATGGTGTTATAGACCTTCTTCTGTTCATCGGTAAAGGTCTTGCGATACTGGTAGGAAATCTGGGCAAGGAGGTTGTCGTCGAAGGGTTTGCCATCCACGATATAGAATTGGGAACCGGAGGAGGCCTTGGTGGGGTTCACCTGGTCGCCTTGGCGGGCGGCGGCTACAGCACCGCGTTTATGATAGTTTTCGGCGACGAATTCGGCGGGGATGGTGTATCCCGGACCGCCGTTGCCCAGCATCTTGCCGGCTGGAGCCCCCTTGGAATCGGGGTCGCCGGTCTGAATCATGAAGCCTTGAATGACCCTATGGAAAAGGATGTCGTTGTAATACTTGTCATTCACCAGCTTGATGAAATTCTCTTTGTGCTTCGGGGTGTTGTCGTAAAGGGCGATGATGATGTCGCCGACTGAAGTCTTGAATAATACTTTGGTGAGTTTGTCCATATCTCTTTTATTGGATTGATTTTCAGGTTGTTCTTCTGCAATCACAGTCTCTTTATTTTCGGATTTCTTGTTGTCCTTGGCATTTTTGGCGCAGGAGCATCCAGCCAGGACAATGCAGAGACAAAGAACGGCGATGGTTGTTGTTTTTTTCATAAAATACTGATTATCAATAATGTTGTTTTTTTTATTCCTATACAAAAAAAGTCTGCAAATTTACGATTTTATTGTGAAAACGAGGATGAATGGAATGTGTTTTTCTGAATTTTTCTTAACAGGGGTATAGTGAAAAAAAGTGAGGCGTCCACACCCTTTTTTCCCTTTAAAAATAGTACTTTTGCAGCCTAAAACCAATAACCGAACCAATGAGCGAGAAGATTTACGATGAGTCCAGTATTGAGACCATCGAATGGAACAAGCATATACGGCTGCGTCCCGGCATGTACGTCGGCAAACTCGGAGACGGCTCCTCCAGCGACGACGGCATATATGTCCTGCTGAAGGAGGTAATCGACAACTCCATCGATGAATTTATGGAAGGGCACGGACGCACCATCGAGGTGACCATCAAAGACCGGTTGGTGACCGTTCGCGACTATGGGCGGGGCATTCCCTTGAACAAAATGATCGACTGTGTGGCGAACATCAACACCGGCGGGAAATTCAAAGCGCAGAACTACCAGAACTCCATCGGCCAGAACGGGGTCGGCGTGAAAGCTACCAACGCCCTCTCCTCCTATTTCAAAGTGCAGTCGTTCCGCGATGGTCAACAGAAAATGGCGGAATTCTCCTGCGGGAACCTGACACACGAAACGCCCATCGAACTGAGCGACGGACGTAACGGCACCCTCACCGCCTTCCTCCCCGACGACACGCTTTTCGCGAACTTCCACTGGTATTCCCAATACATTGAAAGGCTTCTGTGGAACTATGCCTACCTCAACCGCGGGCTCATCATCAATTTCAACGGACAGAAAATCACATCCAAAAACGGGCTGAGCGACCTGCTGACCAACAACATTGACAGCGACGAGATGCTCTACCCCCCTATCTACCTGCAAGACGAGAAGTTCGAGTTCGCCATCACGCACACTACGCGGCATTACGGCGAGGAGTACCACTCCTTCGTCAACAGCCAGAACACCACGCAGGGCGGCACGCACCAGAACGCCTTCCGCGAAGCGATTGTGAAGACTTTCCGTACCTACTTCGGCAAGGATTTCGACCCCTCCGACATCCGCAACGGTGTGGCGGCGGTCATCTCCATCAAAGTGGTGGAACCAACCTTCGAATCCCAAACCAAAATCCGTCTCGGCTCCACTTTGATGAACACCAACGACCCCGCCGGTCCCACCATCCGCAACTACGTCAACGACGTAGTGGGCAGACTGCTTGACAACTATCTGCACATGCACACCGACATCGGCGAAATCGTGCGCAAGAAGGTGCTCGAATCCGAGAAGGAACGCAAGGAAATCGCCAACATCAAAAAGGGCAACAAGGAGGTACAAAAGAAAGTCAGCCTGAACAACTACAAACTGCGCGACTGCAAATACCATTATAATACCGACAACAACGAGAACGGCTACAACTCCACCATTTTCATCACCGAGGGCGACTCTGCCTCCGGCTCCATCACTACCTCCCGCGACAGCAGGACGCAGGCCGTATTCAGCATGCGAGGCAAACCCGCCAACACAATGAAACGTTCGGATGTGTATCAGAATGAGGAACTCACCCTGCTGCAGGCCGCCCTCAACCTCGGCGCCGAAATCGAAGACCTGCGCTACAACAATATCGTCATCGCCACCGATGCTGATGTGGATGGCATGCATATCCGCTTGCTTCTGCTCACATTCTTCCTGAACTTCTATCCTGAGGTTGTCCGCAGCGGCCACGTTTACATCCTGCAGACCCCACTCTTCCGCGTTCGCAACAAGCAGAAGACCTTCTACTGCTACACAGAGGCCGAAAAATTGGACGCCATCAAGCAGCTGACCTCCAAAAAAGGTG
The DNA here is from genome assembly GCA_017506175.1 of Bacteroidales bacterium. Taxonomy (GTDB): domain Bacteria; phylum Bacteroidota; class Bacteroidia; order Bacteroidales; family WCHB1-69; genus UBA1756. The sequence continues at coordinate 29,231 of JAFVNW010000098.1, forward strand.
CCAAGGCAGTTGTCAGCGAAGAGGAAGGGGCAGACGAAGCCGGCACGAAAAAGAACTCGAAAGTCGAGATCACACGTTTCAAAGGCTTGGGGGAAATCTCTCCCAAGGAGTTCGTTGGCTTCATCGGCAAAACCATGCGTCTGGAACCCGTCGTGCTGGAACGAAGCACCAAAATCAAGGATTTGCTCAACTACTATATGGGAGGCAATAGCGATGAACGCCAGCAGTTCATCATCGCCAATCTTCGCGAAGAGATTGACGAAGTGAGCTCCGAAAACTGGAACTAATCAAGGCTCGGCTCACTGTGCCCCCAAATCAATATCAACATAATGGTCAAAATAGGCAATATCGGATTAGGTGAAGGAAAGCCCGTCGTTATCCAATCGATGACGAACACTGACACGAACGACGTATCGGCCACCGTCGCGCAATCGAAACGGATGATTGAGGCGGGCTGCCAGTTGGTGCGCATTACCGTACCCACCATGAAAGAGGTGCCTGCGATTGCCGCCATCAAGGAGCAGTTGCGCGCCGAAGGTTACGAGACACCGCTCGTGGCCGACGTGCATTACAACCCCGAAGTGGCCGACGCCTGTGCCGCCATCGTAGAGAAGGTGCGCATCAATCCGGGCAACTACGTGGACAAGCGCAAATTCCAAAAGCTGGACCTTACGGAAGATGAATACCGAGCATCCCTTCAGGCGATGGCCGACCGTGCGAAACCGCTCATCGAGATTTGCAAACAGCACGGAACCGCCCTGCGCATCGGCGTCAACCATGGTTCGCTCTGCGACCGCATCGTAAGCAGATACGGCAACACCCCCAAGGCGATGGCCATGTCGGCGATGGAATGGATTGATATTTGCCAACAATTTGATTTTCACAATGTTGTATTCTCCATCAAGTCCAGCAACGTGGTTTCAATGACCGAAGCGACGATGCTTCTATGGGAGATGATGCATAAAAACGGCACGGTTTATCCGCTTCACATCGGCGTTACGGAGGCGGGTGCGGGCGACGAAGGGCGCATCAAATCGGCCGCCGGCATCGGCACGCTTCTGCTGAACGGCATTGGCGACACCATCCGCGTGTCTCTCACTGAACCGCCTGAAAATGAGGTTGTTTTCGCCAAAATCATGGTGGATGTACTGCAAAATCAACCCGCGTCACTCCATCTTCTAAGAAACGAGAGCGAACTCACCATCTGTTGCGACGAACCGGACAGGACTCGATGGATGGCCTTGGCTGCCGCACATGCTGCCAACGCGCATCATCAACAGAAAATCAAAAATCTATCGCTTGAAAACCAGCACTTTACCCAAGAAGAGAATCAAGACCTCGCCGACAAAATCCTCCAGGCTTGCCGCATCAAGATGAGCCAAACGGAATTCATCTCCTGCCCTTCCTGCGGCAGGACGCAATACGATATCCAGACTGCGCTGGCGAAGGTGAAAGCTCGTTTCAGTGGACATCCCGACCTGAAAATCGGTGTGATGGGCTGTGTGGTGAACGGTCCCGGCGAAATGGCCGACGCCGACTTCGGCATTGTGGGCGCCGGCAACGGCAAAGTCATCGTCTTCAAACAAAAAGAACGACTCTCCGCCCCGCTCCCCATCGACCAAGCCCTGGACGAATTGGAACGGCTTTTGGCAAACCACAAGTGATTTTCAACTATTTTTGCCACATAAAATCATTTTCCGCGCATATCCATCGAAAAAAATCGTATTTTTGCGACTTAATAATTAAATAATCGACAGTATGAGATTAGGAATATGGGAAATTGTCATCATTGCTTTGGTGATTCTGCTTTTGTTCGGCGGTAAAAAGATTCCCGAACTGATGAAGGGCATTGGCAAAGGTGTGAAAAGCTTCAAGGACGGGATGAACGGCGTGGAAGATGAGGCTAAAGACAGGTCCAAGACCGAAACTAAACAGGAAACGAGTAAATCAGATTCCGAAAAGCATGATGGACAAGAGTGAAGTTTCTGACAACTTTACTTTTTGGCAACATCTGGAAGAACTGCGCGGCTGCATTTTCAAGATCCTGATTGCAGTCATTGTTTTTTCGGTGCTGGCATTTGTTTTTAAAGATTTTCTCTTCACCTTTCTGCTTGCCCCCAAATCCCCTACTTTTATCACGTATAAGATATTGAAAGCCAGCCCTTTTGAAATCACGCTAATCAACACTTTGATAACCGGTCAATTCATGATGCATCTGAAAGTGGCCGTGCTCGTAGGAGTTATTCTGGCATCGCCCTACATTCTGTACGTGCTTTACCGGTTCATCGCACCTGGGCTGTACAGCAACGAGAAACGCTACTCCTTCCGCATCGTTGCGGCGGCCTACGTGATGTTTTGCATCGGGGTTGCCGTCAGCTACCTCTTCATTTTCCCACTCACACTCCGCTTTCTGGCCACCTACTCCGTCAGTGAGGAGGTGGGCAACCTGCTGGCACTCAACTCCTACATGGACACGCTGCTGACGCTCTCGCTCGTGTTCGGCATCGTGTTTGAGATTCCAGTACTCAGTTGGCTGCTGGCGAAGTTCGGACTGCTGCGTGCCTCGTGGATGGTGAAATTCCGCAAGCATGCCATCGTAGTCATACTCATTGCCGCCGCCATCATCACCCCAACGGGCGACCCCATAACACTTGGCATCGTCTTCCTGCCCATCTGGCTGCTTTACGAAGCCAGCATTTGGGTGGTGAAAGCGACATCGAAACGAAGAAAAGTGATAAATGACCCTACACTAAACACTAATAGCTGAAAGCAAACGCTGATCGCTAATCATTGTTCACAAATATCAATATAAGATATGAAACACAAAAGACTTTGGAGAATCATCCGGCAGATTTTGGGCGCATCGACCTTCATCCTCATCACGCTGCTATTCCTTGACTTTTCGGGCGTGCTGCACAAGTATCTGTCGTTTCTGGCAAAAATGCAGTTTATCGCCGCATTCATGACGGCAAGTGTCACGAGTGTAGTCATTCTAATAGCCATTCTGGCTGTCACGCTGGTTTTCGGACGGGTTTACTGCTCAGTAGTCTGCCCGATGGGCATCTTTCAGGATGGAATGGCGCGGCTCGGGCGCATTGGGCGCAAGAATCCGTACAGCTATTCGAAAGCCAAGAACATTCTTCGCTATTCGGTTTTGGTGGTGTTCATTGTGGTCTGCTCAATGGCGGGTTTTGCCGGCCTCGCCTCCCTGATCGAACCCTACTCCGCCTACGGACGCATGGCGCAAAACCTCTTCCAGCCCATTTACCTGTGGTGCAACAACCTGCTGGCTCTCATTGCCGAGCGCGTCAACTCCTATGCATTCTACGAAAAGGAGGTGTGGATTCGCAGCATCCCGACCTTCGTCATTGCGGCAGTTACCTTCGTTGCAATCGGCTTTTTGGCCATTCGCAACGGCAGAACTTACTGCAATACCATCTGTCCCGTGGGCAGTATTTTGGGGCTTTTTTCTAGATTTTCCCTGTTAAAAATGCACATTGATGAAGAAAAATGTGTGGGTTGCGACCTTTGTACGAAGAACTGTAAGGCCTCCTGCATCAACGGGAGGGAACACTTGATAGACCATTCACGCTGCGTGATGTGTGGTGACTGTATGGCACAATGTCCGCAGGAAGCCATTGACTATAAACACATTAAATGGACATCCGAATTTGCCCAAAAGAGAGCGGAAGATGCAAAGGTAACGGAACAAAAGCCGGAGAAGGTTGACGAAGGCAAACGCGCCTTCACGCTCACTTCGTTGATGCTCCTTGCTGGTGCAGCTACCGCCCAAACCAAGGTCAAATTGGACGGTGGGTTGGCCAAAATCGAAGACAAAATGGAACCGAAGCGCGGTACGCCGATCGTTCCTCCCGGCGCCCATAGTCTGAAGGATTTCACCCGACGCTGCACTGCCTGCCAGCTTTGCGTTTCCAAATGCCCGAACGACGTGCTACGTCCATCTAAAGAGCTGACCACGCTGATGCAACCGCGCATGTCGTTTGAGAAAGGCGCGTGTCGCGTGGAGTGCACTGCCTGCAGCGAGGTTTGCCCGACCGGAGCCATTAGCTTGATTACCAAAGAGGAAAAGTCATCCATCAAAATCGGGCACGCAGTATGGGTTCAACAAAACTGCGTGGCAGTGACCGACAAGGTGGAATGCGGCAATTGCGCCCGCCATTGTCCAGCGGGAGCCATCATGATGCTGCCGATCGATCCTAAGGACGAAAGTTCAGTAAAACGGCCGGTGGTGAACGAGAACAAGTGCATCGGCTGTGGGATGTGCGAGTACGTCTGCCCGTCGCGCCCATACCCTGCCATTTTCGTGGTGGGCGAAGAGGAGCATGAGATGATTTGACGATGAAAATCCCCCAAACAAACAATAAAATCAGACAATTATGAAAAAAGACAATCATAACGAACAAGGAAAGAAAATAACCCGGCGCGGATTTTTGAAGGTGCTGGGAGCCAGTAGCGCAGTGGTGGCGGCCGGCGGACTTATGGAAGCGTGCAACGGCGGCAAGACGACCGAAGCGGAGACATCGCCTCAGGAGCCCCCGAAAGGACAGATGACCTATCGCACCAACCACAACACCAACGACAAGGTCTCCATCCTCGGCTTCGGCATGATGCGACTGCCCGTAGTGGGTGGCGCACTTGGTGCTTCCGGGCGTGAAGACCCTGACGCGCCCCTCGATCAGGAGATGATTAACAGGCAGGTTGACTATGCGCTTGAACACGGCATCAACTACTTCGACACCTCCCCCGCCTACTGCAAGGGACGCAGCGAGGAGGCCACTGGCATCGCCCTCGCCCGACACAAGCGCACCGACTACTTCATCGCCACCAAACTGTCGAATTTCGCCCCTGAAACCTGGCCCGAAAAAGAGTCGAAGGCAATGTTCGAGCAATCGCTGAAATACTTGCAGACCGACTATGTGGATTACCTTCTCTTGCACAGCGTGGGCGGTGGCGACGATTGCTATCAGATGTTCAATCAGCGCTATATGGACAACGGCATCCTTGACTGGCTGGTAGAACAGAAGAAAAAAGGGCGCATCCGCAATCTCGGATTCTCCTTCCACGGCGATCAAAAAATCTTCGACATGCTGCTGAAATGGATGGACGAGGGGAAGTACCACTGGGATTTCGTGCAGATTGAGATGAATTACCTGGACTGGGAATACGCCCAGCAAATCAATGACCGGAATGTGGATGCGAAATATCTTTACGAAGAACTGACCAAACGCAACATTCCCGCCGTCGTCATGGAACCGTTGCTGGGAGGGCGACTGGCGAACCTTCCCGACCGCATCGTGGAGCAGATGAAGCGCCGCGAACCCGACAGAAGCGTGGCCTCGTGGGCGTTCCGCTTCTGCGCCACCTTCCCCAACGTGCTGACCTCTTTGAGCGGCATGACCTATATGGAACACTTAAAAGACAACCTCTTGTCACATTGCCCACTGAAACCGCTGACGGAGGAGGAATTGAAGTTCCTTGCCAACATCGCGAAGCAGGTTTACGACTTGAAGAACATCCCATGCACGGGCTGCCAATACTGCATGCCTTGTCCTTATGGCATCGATATTCCTTCGATTTTTGCGCATTACAACAAATGCATCAAGGAGGGGAATCTGGCACGACACAGCAAGGATGAGGAGTATGCCCGCATGCGACGCGCCTTCCTCATCGGCTACGACCGCTCGGTGCCGAAATTGCGCCAAGCGTTGCACTGCATCGGCTGCAACCAATGCTCTCCGCACTGTCCGCAGCGCATTCACATTCCCGAACAGATGCAAATGGTGAACGACTACGTGGAGAAGTTGAAGCAAGGGACACTGTAATTCAAGGCTTTCAACAAGCGTTCTTGAATACCTACCCTCTCTTTCTGAACAACTCAAGCAATGCGGGGACGTAATCCTTGTCGGTGTAGAGTTGTGTGACATCTATGCCGGCACGGCGGAAAAGCTCCAAATTGCTGTTAATCAGATTTTTCCACCATTGGGCATAGCTTTCGCGAACACGCTTGCTACTGGTGTCCGCCCAAAATCGCTTGCCGCTTTCGGGGTCCTGTAGTTCCACTAAGCCAAGATTCGGAATTGCAAACTCTCCCCTGTCCATAATGTTCAGTGCTACCAAATCGTGACGGTTGGCGGCAATTTTCAACGCTTGTTCGAAATTCTCTGCGACAAAGTCAGAAATAAGGAAAGCGGTGCATTTTTTCTTGATGGCATTGGTGAAATAGCGAAGCGCCTCGGAAATATCCGTTGGCTTTTGCGAAGGTGTGTAGGTCAACAACTCTCTGATTATCCGCAAGATGTGCGATTTGCCTTTGGTCGGTGGAATGAATTTCTCAACCTCGTTGCTGAAGAAGATGACTCCTACTTTATCGTTGTTGTAAATAGCTGAAAATGAGAGTACTGCGGCGATTTCCGTGATCAAGTCGGTTTTGAACTGCTTGCGAGTGCCGAAGAGGTTGGAGCCGCTGACATCAATCAGCAGCATGACGGTCATTTCGCGCTCCTCCTCAAAGATCTTGATGTAGGGCGAATGGAATCGCGCTGTGACGTTCCAATCAATGAATCGGACGTCATCACCGTAGTTGTACTGTCGCACTTCACTGAAGGCCATACCACGTCCCTTGAACGCACTATGGTACTGACCCGCAAATATCTGCTGTGTTAAAGCTCGCGTCTTAATCTCAATCCGGCGGACTTTCTTAAGTAACTCTGTCGTTTCCATTTTGATTTGTGAACAATGATAGCTGAGCTGTGAACAGAAATTGCAGATTACGGAACTTCAACAGTGTTCAACACTTCGTTGATGATATCGGTGGAGGTGATATTCTCAGCCTCAGCCTCGTAGGTCAAGCCAATACGGTGACGGAGCACATCGTATGAAATGGCGCGGATATCTTCGGGGATGACATAGCCACGACGTTTGATAAAGGCATACGCCTGGGCGGCCAGAGCAAGGTTGATGGTAGCACGCGGTGAGGCACCGTAATTGATCATCGATTTGAACTTGCCCAGTCCGTATTCTTCGGGATAGCGCGTGGCAAAAACAATCGAGGTGATGTATTGCTCAATCTTTTCATCCAAATAAACCTCCTTGACCACCGAGCGCGCTTTGAGAATATCCTCGGGTTTCAGAACGGGTTTCGTGGCCGGATATTCCGACTCCAAATGCTGGCGCAGAATCAGCTTTTCCTCCTCTTGCGTAGGATAATTCACGATCACCTTCAACATAAAACGGTCAACCTGTGCTTCCGGAAGCGGATAGGTGCCTTCTTGTTCAATCGGGTTCTGGGTGGCCATCACCAAGAAGGGTTCATCCAATTTGTAGGTCTTCTCTCCAATGGTGACCTGCCGCTCCTGCATCGCTTCCAACAATGCACTCTGTACTTTGGCGGGTGCACGGTTGATTTCGTCAGCGAGGATGAAATGGGCGAAGATGGGCCCCTTCTTGACCACAAACTCCTCACTCTTCTGACTGTAAATCATCGTACCAATGAGGTCGGCGGGCAAAAGGTCGGGAGTAAACTGAATACGGCTGAATTTGGCTTGTATTGTATTGGCCAACGATTTGATTGCCAATGTTTTCGCCAAACCAGGAACACCTTCCAGCAGGATGTGTCCGTTGGCAAGCAAGCCGATGAGCATCTTTTCCACCATCTGCTTCTGACCGACAATCACATTGTTCATCTCCATCGTGATGATATCCACAAAAGAGCTCTCACGTTGGATTTTTTCATTTAACTCTCTGATATCTACTGAATTATTCATTTTTTATTGAGATTTTTTAAGAACGCAAAGATAGTATTTTTTTAGCTATTAGCGGTTAACGGTTAATTGTTCAGACATTTTTCAATCATTCCTGTATAGGCATCGGTGAGGTTCAGACCGATGGTTTTGGCTTGGGCGGGGATGATGCTGAGGGCTGTTTGTCCGGGTATTGTATTGACTTCCAAGAAGAAAGGAACGTTATCGGGAGAAACAATGTAGTCAACGCGGACAATTCCATCGCAATTCAGCTCAACGTAAATCCTCTTTGAATACTCCAGAATCTGGTTGTAAACATCTTTCGGGAAGTCGGCAGGCGTAATCAGGTCGTGCGTGCCGTCTGTGTATTTAGTCGTGTAGTCGTAAAATTCATCCTTCACCACGATTTCGGTTACGGCCAACGGCTTGACTTCATCACCGATACGGGTCACGCCGCAAGCAATCTCACGCCCCGGCAGGAATTTCTCAATCAAAATCTGCGTATCCACTTGGAAAGCCGTCTCGATGGCGTCGGCCAGCTCAGTTTCATTGTGAACCTTAGTCACACCAACGCTGGATCCTGAATTGCAAGGTTTTACAAAGCATGGATATTGGCAATAATCACCCACATATTTATAATCAACTTTGTCTCCTTTGAAATAATGAAGTGACGGTGAAACGGGGATTCCAATTGCACGCACCACCACATTACAATAATATTTATTGAAAGTCAGTGCGGAGGAGAGCATATCGCAGCCTGTATAAGGCATTCCAATCATATCGAAATAGCCCTGCAGACGGCCGTTCTCGCCTGGATTGCCATGAATAGCGATGAAAACGGCATCGAAAACGATTTTTTCACCATTCAGATTCAGCGTGAAATCATGTCGGTCAACCTCAATCGCACTGCCATCGGTAGCGGTGTAAGTCCAATTGTTGCCCTTTAAAAGAATGAGGTAGGGTTCGAACAAATTGCGGTCAAGCTGCTTCATGATATTCTCGGCACTTCGCAGTGACACTTCGTATTCGCCTGAATTACCTCCTGTGATGACGGCTATTTTTTTCATAATAAAACTGATTTAACGTATGATGTATGAAGTATTTGTCTTTAGTACTTGTTTCCGCATTTCGATACGAACATGGAAAGCCGCCTTAGCACCATTTCACCAAATTGAGCTCCATATCGTGTGCCAGCAGCGGGTTCTGCGGAATGATACGGATGGCGCAACTCCAAATGCCCGCCAGCTTGGATACCAACTCGCAGGCGAAAGTGGAGATGCCGTGTTCGGTTTTCTCGTGTTTGAATGGATATTTGCTGAAGAACTCCAGTCGGTCGTTGTTTCGGCGCGTGAAGACGATTTCCACTTTCACATCCTCAGGCGAAAGGCTGCCCAACTTGACCTCCAGTTCAATTCTGCACTTCTCGCCGAGGTAGAATGTCGCCTCAGGGTCGCTCGGCAGGTTGTTCTTGACGAATTCGATATTGCTCCACTCCATCATCATCTTGGTCTTCCACTGGACAAGTTTGAAGAGGTTTTCACAATTGTTATTTGTCAATAAATCAAGATGTTGTGAGAGTTTGTTATAGAATTTGTCGTAATAGTCGTCCAGCTGTCTCTTCATGGTAAAATGGGGGGAGATTTTGGCGAAATTGTTCTTCATCATCTCTACCCACTTCATCGGGATGTTCTCCTTGCGCTGATAGAAGTCGGGCATGATTTCTTCCTCGAAGATGGAGAAAAGTTTGGCAGTGTCGAGTTCGTCTTGGCGGTTGTTGTCGCGGTAGGTGATTTGTTCGTCCACGGCCCAGCCGGCGTCTGGCACATAGCCTTCCGCCCACCAACCATCCAACACGCTGAAATTCAGCACGCCGTTCATCACTGCCTTTTCGCCACTGGTGCCAGAGGCCTCCAGCGGACGGGTGGGCGTGTTGAGCCAGACATCGCAACCGGAAATCAATTTCTTGGCAAGAATCATGTCGTAGTTCTCCACAAAGATGATTTTGCCGATGAAGTCGGGTTTTCGGGAGGTTTCGATGATGCGTTTTATTAAATCTTGGCCGGCCTTGTCATGTGGATGTGCCTTGCCGGCGAAGATGAACTGTATCGGGCGTTCTGGATGGCTGACCAGTGCGCGCAACTTCTCCTCGTTGGTGAAAAGCAGATGTGCGCGCTTGTAGGTGGCAAAGCGGCGGGCAAAGCCAACCGTCAGTACATCGTCGCGAAGCGATTTCACCGTCTTCATAATCAGCGACGGGGAGTCGTTGCGCTGACGCATCTGCTTCTCCACCAGCTCTTTCACGTTGGCAATCAATTCCTTGCGGAGTTCGTTTTTCAGATTCCAGATGTCGGCGGCGGGCGCATCGTAAATGCGCTTCCAAATCTCGGCATTGGAGATGTCTTTCTTATAATCTTTGGCAAACAATTGAGAATGGAATTGTTGCCACTTCTTGTGCGCCCAGGTCGGATAATGTACGCCGTTGGTCACGTAGCCAACGTGCAATTCCTCGGCGAAGCGGCCATCGTACAAGTACTCGAACATTTCGCGTGTGACGCGTCCGTGGATTTTGCTCACGCCGTTCACCTCTTGGCAGAAACGACAGGCGAGCACGCTCATGGAGAACTTGTCGCCCGTGGCTGCAGCGTTTTTGCGGCCCAGCCCCATAAACTCCTGCCAGGTGATATTGAATCTTTCGGGGAAATTGGAGAAATATACGCGCATCAGTTCCTCGCTGAAGGCATCGTGGCCGGCGGGAACGGGCGTGTGGGTGGTGAACAGCGAAGAGGCACGCACCAATTCCAAGGCTGCAGGGAACGACAGGTTATTGTTGGTCATGATGTTAAAGGTCCTTTCCAACGAAAGGAATGCCGCGTGCCCCTCGTTCAGATGATATATTTCCGGATTTTCATCCAGCATATTGAGCATACGAACACCCCCGATGCCCAGAAGCAACTCTTGCTTCAATCGGTTTTCCCAATCCCCACCATAGAGGTTGGCGGTAATCTGCCGGTCGCCAGGAAGATTCTTATCCAAGTCAGTATCAAGAAGGTAGAGTCGGATTCGTCCCACATTCACGCGCCAGATGCGGGCATAAAGCGTACGGCCCGGCAAGCCGATACTGACGGTTTTCCATGTGCCGTCCTCGTTGCGGACGGGGTGAATCGGCAGTTTGGAAAAACTCTGCTGCGGATAGCAGTTGATCTGCTCGCCAGCGGGCGAAATCTGCTGCACAAAATAGCCACAGCGGTAGAGCAAGCCCACCGCCACAAGGTTGACATTGCAGTCGCTGGCCTCCTTCAGATAGTCACCGGCCAGCATTCCCAAGCCGCCGGAATAGATTTTCAGCTCGTTGCTGATGCCGAACTCCATGCTGAAGTAGGCGACTTTCTTATCCTTACGCGTCATCGGCTCGCTCATATAAGCCTGAAATTCATCGTAAACGCGGTCTAACTTGTTGACGAACTGCTCATTCTGACTGAATTGATCCAGCACGTCCCAAGGCAGCATCTGCAGCATGTGCACAGGATTCTCATTGAACTCCTCCCAACGCTCCTTGCCGGCAATCTCGACAAAGAGTTCACGGGCCTCAAAATTCCAGCTCCACCAGAGATTGTTGGCGAGCGTTTCAAGTTTTTCCAGATTGGTCGGCAAATTCGACTTGATTGTGATGCGTTTCCACGATGGCTGGGAAACGTCTTCATGTTCAACCATCATACGTATGTGAGATGCTTTGTTTTTATAAGATTCGTAACGCAAATTACTCTGTGCCAAAGCCTTGCTGTAGGTCTTTGCATAGTTTTCAAAGAGGTTGTTCCAGAGTGCCTTGTCGGCAATCTGGCGGGCATCCGCTTGAGCGACGGCAAGTTCATCGGGGCTGAGAGCGGCGAATTCCTTCATGGCGGAGACGATCTGTCGGCATACGTCGTCGTCGTTGTCATCGGTGCGCTTCACCACGCGCACGCCGTGCTGCTGCGGGAAGTTGTCGTTCACCCACATCCCGAAACCGGCCAGCGAAGTGGTGATGGTCGGAATGCCGAACGCCACACTTTCCAATGGCGTATAGCCCCATGGTTCATAATAAGAGGGGAAAACGGTGAGGTCGAAACCAACGAGTGTGTCGTAATAGTTCAGATTGAAGATGCCGTCATTGCCGTTGAGATAAATCGGGGCGAAGACCACCTTGACACGACTTTCCGGTGCGTTGTCCACGTTCAGACGATTCAACTCCTTGATGATCGGGTCGTTATAAGGGTCGTGAAGCGGGTGGGTGGCATAGTCACGAAGCACAGCGCAGTCGGTATTTTCAAAAAGCGTATGTGAATTCAACTTCTCAGCCAACTCGTTGCGGCGACCGCTCACGCCGGCGGGAACCATGATGAAAGCGACAATCTCCCGTCGTGGATTTTCATCCTGAAATTCCGCCAACGACCTGATAAACAGATCAATGCCTTTGTTTTTGAACTCGTAGCGGCCGCTGTTTAACACGTAGAGGGCATCCTCAGAAATCGGCTGCTGCAACAAAGCAGATGCTACTTGCTGCAGTTTGTCGCGGGCAATTTTCCTTTTCTGTCGATAGAGTTCCCCTTGCGGGACGAAGTCATTCTCAAACCCATTGATGGTAATCTCGTCCGTTGGTTTGCCGAAGAAGGCGACACATTCTTTTTCAGTGATTTGGCTGACGGTCGTGTATGCGTCCGCGATTTGGGCAGAGAGGTTTTCCAGGGAAAATTTCGACTGGACGCCGAAGCGGTTGGCGGTTTCCTGCGGATTGTACTGGGCGATATTATCGTACAGCGGGAGCCCGTTGCCGGCGATGCAACGCCCCAAAACGGTGGCGTGCGTGGTAAAAACGGTGGCGATTTGCGGAGTGTTTTCCTCCAGATAGAGGATGCCTCCGCCAGTCATCCACTCGTGGAAATGGGCGATGATTTTGTCCAAAGAGGTGCAGTAATACTGGTAGAAACTCTCAATCACCTTGCCGGCTGCATAGCCAAAAAGCAGGGGTTCCACGTAATCCCACTGTCCGCTGATGGAATCCAGCTTGAATTTGAGCCAGAATTGTGTTAAAATTGCGTCTTTTTTCTCAAAGTAGGGGGTGAAATCGACAAGGATGACGATGGGGTTGCCCGCCACATTCCAACGTCCGATTCTTATCCGCAGTCCCTCCTGCTGAGCGACATCGCGCCAGTTCTTGAAAAGGTTCTCGTCCTCGACAAAGTCGGTGCTGCCGGGCTCTTTCGAAACGTCGGGGCCGATGCAGATGTAGTTGTTTTTGAACTTGTTGACCACGGTCAAGGCTTTCGTAGAGAGCACCGTATAGATGCCTCCGACCTTGTTGCAGATCTCCCAGCTGGTTTCAAAAATATAATCGGGTTGGATGTTTTGGAATGAGTCTTTTTCCATTATTGTATAACGTGTTGGTTATAAAGGGGATAATTAATCCCAAAAGAAAGCGCAAAAGTAACGCAAAATCATGAGATTATGTATGATTCCCAAAGAAATTTTCACGATTTTTTTGTTGAAAAAAGGGATTGTGAAAGAAATCAGCTTGGGTTTACTTCGCAAGGAAACGCCGCAAGCGGGACAATCCTTCCCAAGCCACCTCACGACCAGCGTCATAGACGCTTTGCATTTTCCTTCTATTGTGGGTGAGATGGCTGACAGGCAATTCCGTCTTAGGCCGGATTACGAGCACCTTGCCCGCCTCTTCCTGCTCGCGCACATAGGCCAATTGCTCGTTGTACATTCGTGGGCGGTCCTGCATCGCCTGCGCAAACAAGGGGTATTTGCGCAACAGCCGCTTGATAAATGTGAACATCGGTATCTGATTTTTCACGTAGCCTATCGGATGAGTGAGCACGATGACATTACGGGCAAAGCCTTTCTGTTGGAAAAAAACAAGCGGAATGGAATCGGATACGCCTCCATCAAGAAATTTGTGCCCGCCGACTTCCACCAACTTTGAAACGATGGGCATTGAAGCGGAAGAGCGTATCCACTCATAGCACTCATAGCCAGCCTTCATGCTTCTGTGATAGAAAGGGGTTCCCGTTTCCACGTCGGTGCTGACTGTCCAAAATTCCATCGGATTTGCATCGTAGGTTTCAACATCGAAGATGTCCAGTTCATCGGGCATTGTGTGATAGCAGAATTCCGCGCCGAAAAGGTTGCCGGTGACCATAAGTGAGCGAAGCGAAAAAAAACGCCAGTCGTGGGCAAACCTTTTGTTGTAGCGGATGACGCGTCCGGCCTGCTTGCTCTTGAAGTTGCAGCCGAACGCCGCGCCGGCACTCACCCCGATCATTCCATCAAACTGTATCCCGTTTTCCAACATCACGTCCATCACACCCGCGGAGAAAAGTCCACGAAGGGCTCCCCCTTCTAAAATCAAACCAGTTTTGATCTTATTGCCATACGATTCCATAATTCATGCAGCTGTCTCTTAGTTCCTAGTTCTTATCCCCCACCACTTTCAATGCCTCATACAAAATCTCCACCGGATGCATAGCCCTCACGCCGGTGCCGTCCTTGATCTGGTGGCGGCAACTCGTGCCGGTGGCGGCAACGACATCCTCATCAGATTTGGCACTCACAGCAGGAATGAGCGTCAGCTTGCCGACCTGCATCGACAAATCGTAATGCTCCTTCTCAAAACCGAAGGCACCTGCCATACCGCAGCAGCCGTCTTTCAACTCTGTAACCGTATAATTCTCAGGAATTTCCATCATCAGCACACTCTTGTGCGGGTTTGACAGCGCCTTTTGATAACAGTGTGAATGAAAGATGATGTGTCTCTTCGCTGTGGTAAACTGCTCTTTGCGGATGTGTCCCAACGTGAACTCATCGGCAAGAAATTCATCTATAAGGAAGCAGTGTTTGGCAAGTTCTTTGGCTTGTTTTTTCAAGGAATCGTCAACCAGCTGCGGATATTCATCGCGGAACGACAGAATTCCGGAGGGCTCCAAGCCAATCAGCGGCACATTCCCGTTAATGATGCTGGCATACATTTTAACGTTTTTTTCGGCGATTTTCTTCGCTTTTTCCAATAGACCTTTTGACAAAAATGTCCTCCCTGAGTATTCATTGTCAATGACAAAGACCTGGTAATTCAGTGCTTCCAACAATTGCAGTGCCTTCACACCGATTTCTACGTCCTGCGTATTTGTAAATTCATCGTTGAAGAAATAAACTGTTTTAACGGGATTTTTTAATATTTTAAGATTCTTTTTCGCCCATTTTTTCAAAGAAAAAGTGCAAAGGGTCGGCAGGGAGCGTTTGACCGAAAAACCGAGTGTTTTCTTCAGCAAAGTTGAAAAGAAGTTGTTGGTGCAGAAGAAGTTGAACAAATGTGGCACCAACATTCCCAATTCATTGAGAGCGGGATAGTAGGCTATCATCCAGCTGCGGAACGGGACGGGGTGCTGCTTGTAATATTGGTAGAGAAATTCGGCGCGAAGTTTGGTCATGTCCACGTTGGAGGGGCATTCCGACTTGCAGGCCTTGCAGGCGAGGCAGAGATCGAGGGCTTCGGCTATTTCCTTATGGTCAAACGGGTTGCCTTTGGTGGAATGGGTGAGGAATTCGCGGAGGATGTTGGCGCGGGCGCGGGTTGCATTGCGCTCGTCCCTTGTCGCTTGATAAGATGGACACATCGCACCATTGAACAATGCCGACTTCTTGCAATCGGCGGAACCGTTGCACTTCTCGATGGCGCGGAGGATGCCGTCGGTGTCCGAAAAATCGAAAATCGTCTTTAGATCGTACTTGCCCTCGCTACCGTTTTTGTCGCTATAACGCAGGCAACTGTTCATCGGCGGTGTATCCACAATTTTACCGACATTTAATACATTGTTTTCATCGAAAATGCGTTTTACTTCCTTGAAAACCAAGTAGTTCCTCTCCCCAACCATCAGTGGAAGGAACTCGCCACGCAGCCGGCCGTCGCCATGCTCGCCGCTCAAACTCCCACCATATTTTTTCACCAAAAGCGCCGCCTCGCGGGCAAATTCACGGAATTTGGAAACCTGCTCTTCATCTTTCAAATTGAAAAGCGGCTTGTTGTGAAGTTCGCCGGTTGAAATATGCGCGTAATAGGCACAACGGAGCCCGTATTTTGCCAGCAAATCCTCGAAATCGTGGAAATACGCCACATACTTTTCAGGTGCGACGGCAATATCCTCCACCACGGTCACCGGCTTGGCATCGCCCTTGGCATTCGACATGATGCCGAGTCCTGCCTTGCGCAACGCCCACACCTTCTGCATGTTTTCACCGCAAATTTTTGTGTAAGCGTAACCCAACTTGTTCGCTATCAAATCGCCAACAATCCCATCCAGTTTCTCTTGCACCTCCGTCTCACTGTTTTCAGACAATTCAACCACAATAATCGCCTTCGGTGAGCCCTTGATAAAATCGCGGTTCTTCTGTTGGGTGGTGTTCTGTTTCGACAGTTCAAGTATCAAGTCGTCAATCAGTTCCACGGCGGAAGGATGATACTTCAGCGCCACCAGATTGGCCGCCAGCGCCTCATCCATTGTCTTCGTCTCCACACACAAAAGCACTTTGTTTTTGGGCGGGAGCGGCGACAATTTCACTTTGATTTTGGTTGTCACAGCCAACGTCCCTTCAGAGCCGACCAGCAACGTGCAGAAGTTGAACGGACGGCTTTCATCGCCGCTAAACGGCTGCATGTCAATTAGCTCATCGATGGCATAGCCCATGCTTCTCCTACGCAGGCAGGCATCTGGGAATTGTTGTTTTATCTCCTTTTTTACTTCATCTGCTTTTAACAAATCGAAAATCTCGCGGTAGATTTTGCCTTCCAAATCGGACTGCTGGCATTTTTGCTGGAATTCCTCCTCGTTCAAAGAGCGGAAAGAACATTCGCTGCCGTCGCTTAATACGACATCCAAAGACAGAACGTGCTGTCGGGTGCTGCCGTAAACCAGCGAGTTGGCACCGCAGGAGTTGTTTCCGCACATCCCGCCAATGCAACAGCGATTGGAGGTCGCGGTTTCGGGCGCGAAGAAGAGCCCGTACTGCGCCAATGCGAGGTTGAGTTCGTCGCGCACCACGCCCGGTTCGACTATCGCATACTTTTCCTGTGGGTTAATTTCCAAAATATGGTTAAGATGTCGGGTAATGTCCATCACCAGGCCGCAGCCGACAACTTGACCAGCGAGGGAAGTG
>JAFVNW010000099.1 GCA_017506175.1 Bacteroidales bacterium
GAGCTCCGCTATGCTTCAGACTGTGCTGCAAATGTACGACACTTCCGACAATGTTCGACGATAACTCCCCAAAATCGAGCCTGCAATTTGACTATTAGAACAAATGTTGATTTTTTTAGCCTGCAAAATGAACATTACGTCCCAAATAACTACCTACTGTAGAAATCAAATCGCCACTTTCTTGGCTATCCGCCGCAGCTTCGGCATAAACGTTGTCGATGGCATCCAGATGCGCCTGTTTTTTCGGACAAGTAACCAGCAGAACAACCGCTACAATCGCAATGATAACCAATGCGACAATACCTTTACTTTTACCTTTTTTCATAAATGATTCAAAATTAATATTAGCAATATGGTTCGGAGCGTGCCCCGTTCTAATGAAAAGGCGGTGTCGCCACCGCCTTTTCAATGTCGTTTCAATTATTTGGTCGGAATATTCTTCAATAATTCAACGAGGAAATCCCAGAATTTACCGACGCTTTCGATGTTGACTCTTTCGTCAGGTGAATGCGGATGCATGATGGTAGGTCCGAAGGAAACCATATCCCAGTTCGGGTAGTTGACGCTGAAGAGCGCGCATTCCAAACCAGCGTGGATGGCCATCACTTTGGGTTCGGTTTTGAATTTGGCCTTATAGGTTTTCTTGGCTGTCAGCAGGATGGGAGATTCCATATTCGGTTTCCAGCCCGGATAGGCGCCGGAGAGTTCGGTTTCAGCACCGCCCAGACGAGCGATAGCGGAAATTTTACTACCGACTGCCTCCTTGGCAGAATCGACGGAACTACGCATCAGAGAGGAAATCTCCACGTGACCTTTCTCAACTTTTACGATAGCCAGGTTGTTGGAAGTTTCAACCAGCCCAGGAACAGAATCGCTCATTCTCAGCACGCCGTGAGGCAAGGCATAAATCATATCAAGGATGCGTTCCTGATAGCCCTTGCCCATCACTTTGGCGGGAGTTTCTACTGCCTTAGCCTTGATGGTCATCGTAGCTTCGGTATTGGCAAACTCGCTCTTGACCTCTTTGGCAACTGCGTTGACCAGTTTGGTGAACGCCTTTTCGTTTTCTTCGGGAACGGCAATCACGGCAACGGCTTCACGCGGGATGGCATTGCGGAGGTTTCCCCCGTGGAATGTGAACAGACGGATGCCGCATTTTTCAGTAGCACGGCTCAAGATTCTGGTCATCAGCTTGTTGGCGTTTGCGCGACCGAGGTTGATGTCCATACCAGAGTGGCCGCCGTTCAGGCCTGTGATGGCAATTTGATAGCCTTTCATATTGGCGGGAGTGGCTTCGCTCTTGTAGTTCATGGTAACGATGCCGTCCAAACCACCGGCGCAACCCACGTAGAGTTCACCTTCCGTTTCGGAGTCGAGATTGATAAGGATCTGGCCTTTGAGCTCGCCCTTCTTCAGACCGAAGGCACCAGTCATTCCGGTTTCCTCATCGATAGTGAGAAGCACTTCGAGTGGACCGTGAGCGATGGTCTTGGAAGCGAGAATGGCCAAAGCCGCCGCGCCACCGATGCCGTCGTCAGCGCCAAGGGTGGTACCGTTTGCACGCACCCAACCATCCTCACCAATCATCGGTTCGATAGGATCTTTGGTAAAATCATGTTTCTTGTTACTATTGGCTTGCGGAACCATGTCCACATGAGCTTGCAAAATGACAGGCACGCGATTTTCCATGCCCTTGGTGGCGGGTTTACGGAAAATCAGGTTGCCGACTTCATCTTGCGTACAGTCAATATTGTTTTCTTTTGCCCATTTCATCATCCAAGCCGTCAGCATGGCTTCGTGTTTGGAGGGATGTGGAACGGAACAGATGCTTGCAAAGTTATCCCACAGTTCTGAGGGATATAATTTTGATAAACTACTCATATCTTATAAATTTAAGGTTGATAAATTTTTCAAGGCGCAAATTTACAAAAAAAACGGATAGTCATCTTCATTTTCATACTAAATAGTTAATATGTTGCGTTTCATTATGCAGTCGCAGCAGAGATACAATCCAATCGTTCTCATGCATAAAAAAATCACATCATGTATATTATCAAACATCTTCTCATTATCCTTCTCGTGGCAACTGCTCCCGCCCTCTCGTACGGGCAGGATGCGGATACGATCAATCATTCAAGACCAAACAATATGAGCAAAAAAACTTTAGTCGCTTACTTTTCCTGTACGGGCAACACGCGCCATTTGGCTAAGAAGATAGCGGAAATCACCAACGGGGATTTGTTTGAAATCAAACCCGCTGTTCCTTATACAGAGGAAGATTTGGACTGGCGCAATTCCAAAAGCCGCAGCTCGGTGGAGATGAGCGACAAGTCGTCACGGCCCGCTATCGCCGAAAAAGTGGAGAACATGGACCAATACGATGTGATCTATGTCGGTTTCCCGATTTGGTGGTACATCGCCCCTACCATCATCAACACATTTTTGGAGAGTTACGACTTCTCTGGCAAGACGGTCATTCCGTTCTGCACCTCAGGCGGCAGCAATGTTGGCGACACCGAGCGCTACCTGCACCCCTCCTGCTCCGCCGCCACCATTTGGAAGCCCGCCAAGCGTTTCCAGACGAGCGTTTCCAAAGATGTGCTGACAAAGTGGATTGAGAACAATTAGCCATCAGCGCAGAGCTCATACTTCATAACTGATTTTGTGGTATATTTGCAGCCTCAAACAAATGACCAACCTGTTTTCTCATGAGCGTCAGCAAAATTTTAGATTTTCTCAATGGTAAAAAAATCGTCATCGTCGGCTTCGGCCGCGAAGGCGTCTCCTCCTACAAATTCCTTCGCAAATATTTCCCGCAGATGCCCCTCGTAGTGGCCGACAAAAGTCCGGAAATCAATACCGACGGGCTTGCGAGAGACGCCCTCCTCACCATCATCGCAGGCGAGGAGTACAACCAACATCTCAATGATTTCGACCTGATTTTCAAATCGCCGGGAGTCAATTTGAACACCATCAACTACTTTATTCCGAGAGAAAAATTCACCTCGCAGGCCGAACTTTTCCTGATGGCTTTCGGCAGGCAGATTATCGGAGTAACCGGCACCAAAGGCAAAAGCACCACCGCCTCCTTGATTTACCACATCTTATCCAACACACTGGGCAACACCATCTTGGTGGGCAACATCGGCATTCCTTTCTTCGATTTGATTGACGAAATCAACGATGAGACCACCATCGTGGCCGAACTCTCCGCTCACCAGCTGGAATTCACCGACTTCTCTCCGCACGTGGCCATCATGCTCAACCTTTTCCAAGAGCACCTCGACCATTTCAACACATTTAACAATTACCAATTAGCAAAACTCAACATCACGGAGCACCAAAGTGAAAACGACATCTTCATATACAACTTCGACGACCGCTACATCCCCGGACTGATTGAAAGCCACAAACTGGTGCGCCGTTTCGTTCCATTCAGTACGCAGACAACAGTGAAAAACGGCGCTTTCTGCACCAAAACCGACATCGTTTTGGTGAAAGACAGCGTCCCCTACTGTCAAATTCCCATCGCCGACCGGCAGAACATCCCCGGCCTGCACAACAATAACAACATTATGGCCGCTGTGCTCGCCTGCAAGACGAAAAACGTTGGGAACGAGGACATTATAAAACACCTCAAAACGTTCAAAGGGTTGGAACACCGCATTGAACTCGTCGGTACTTTCAACGGCATCACTTTCTATAATGACAGCATATCCACTATTCCGGAAGCGACCGTAGCGGCTCTCAAAACAGTGAAACGCGTTGACACACTGATCATTGGCGGCTTCGACCGCGGCATCGACTATCAACTTCTCATCGATTATCTGAAAGAGAATCCCGTGCGCAACATCGTTTTCGTTGGAAAGGTGGGGGAACGCGTGCTGAAAATCTGGCAGGAGGAGAACCTTCCGTTGCCGGAGAACTACATTGTGGAAAACGACTATGCCCAAATCGTGGATTTCGCCTTCGAAAAAACGAAAAAAGGCAGCAGCTGCCTCCTCTCCCCCGCTGCCGCCAGCTACGACCAATTCAAAGATTTCACCGTGCGAGGCACAACCTACAAGAATTTGATCAAGGAGAGAGGGAATAAATAAGGTGGACCGATTGCGCAAGGCGTGAAATGAGATATAATCCAATTCACAAGCCCCAATCACAATTCACGACCAATACTTCAAGATTATGACAAAAAAACTATTCCTTCTGGATTCCATGGCCTTGATTTTCAGGGCCTATTATGCAATGATTCGCAGTCCACGGATGACGAGCACGGGGCTGAACACCTCCGCCATCTTCGGTTTCACCAATACGCTTTACGAGGTACTGAAAAACGAGAAGCCGACGCACATAGCCGCCGCCATTGACACGGGCGCGCCCACCATCCGCCACGCCGACTTCGACAGTTACAAGGCCAACCGCGAAGCCACCCCCGACGACATCCTCGCTTCCATCCCCTACATCAAGCGCATCCTCGCCGCTTTCGGGATCCCGATGCTGGCACTGGACGGCTATGAAGCCGACGACATCGTGGGAACCATAGCCAAGCACGCGGAACTTGATGGTTTTCAAGTTTATATGATGACTTCCGACAAAGATTACGGGCAATTGGTGTCGGACAATATTTTCATGTATAAGCCAGGCAAATTCGGACAGAAGGCGGAAGTAATTGGCATCAATGAGATTTGCGAGAAATACGGACTCAAAGATCCAGAGCAACTCATTGATATACTGGGACTTTGGGGCGACAGTGCCGACAACATTCCCGGTGTGCCCAACATCGGAGAGGTGAAGGCCAAAAAGTTGATCGGAGAGTTCGGCAGCATTGAAAACATCTACGCTCACATCAACGAGGTGAGCAACGACAAGATGCGGCAGACGCTCATCGACAACGAGGAGCAGGCCCGACTGTCGAAGAACCTCGCCACCATCATCTTGGACGTGCCGATTGAGTACAATTGGGACGAGATGAAGTATGGCAACGTGAATGTATCCGAGTTGCAAAAAATATTCAACGAACTGGAATTCAGGGCTTTGGGTTCCCGCATTTTGGGGGATGCCGAAGTGATGGGAACTGCAAGCGCACCTAAGCCGACCCTCGCACCGCAACCGACGGCCACGGGCGAACCCGACCTCTTCTCCCCTATCGTCGAGTCCGAGCCGATAGAAGAGGAAACTCCTGTTTTTCAAGATTTTAAGAGCAAATCGCATCATTTTGAAGCCACCAACGAATTTCCCCTTCCCGCCACTTGCGAACTCGCTTTCGATTGGATTTTGAACGACGGGAAAATCGCGGGCTTTTGCTTTTCAGAAAACGCCAAAGACGCAGTCATCTACTATCATCTAATTGAAAATGAGCATCTTTATTATAAAAAACTGCTGCAAAAAATCTTCGAGAACGAAAGATCCATCATCTCCTACAACTGCAAGCAGACACACAAGTTCGTGCAGCTGCTGAAGATAGATTTGAAAGCGAAATTCTTTGATTTACAAATTGCCCACTACCTGATTCAGCCGGAAATCTCGCACCAACTGAACGCGCTTTCCGAAAACCTCCTCAATTACAAGATGCTGGAGTTTGACAAAAAACAGAAACCGAGCATTCAGGAGTTGATTAACCAAAGTTGCGAGCGAATTGAGATTTTCCAACAACTCTATCCAATTTTTCACAAAGAGCTGATAGACAATAATTTGACAAATCTTTTTGAAGAAATTGAGATGCCATTGACCGCTGTTTTGGCGAAGATGGAAAACAACGGCATCATTTTGAACAAAGATATTCTGGCGAAAAGTTCGGAGCAGCTCAACCAGGAGTTGCAGGAGCTGGAAAAAACGATTTACGATTTGGCGGGCGAGACCTTCAACATCGGCTCTCCGAAGCAGTTGGGTGAGATCCTATTTGCCAAACTGCAGATTATCGATTCGCCGAAAATGACCAAGACGAAGCAGTACCAGACAGGCGAAGAGGTACTGGTTAAGTTGGCGCACCGTCACCCGATTGTACCGATGATTTTGGAGTGGCGCACCCTATCGAAGCTGAAATCCACCTATATTGACGCACTCCCGCAGCTGGTCAATCCCAAGACGGGGCGTATCCACACCACTTTCAATCAGACAGTTACGTCAACTGGGCGGCTCAGTTCCACCAATCCTAACCTGCAGAACATCCCGATACGCACGCAACGCGGGAAAGATATCCGCAAGGCCTTCACGCCGGCAGAGGGGTGCGTGCTGATGTCGGCCGACTACTCGCAAATCGAGCTCCGCATCGTGGCTTCCGTCAGCGGCGACACCGACATGATCAACACCTTCAAAGAGAACAAGGACATTCACGCAATGACCGCTGCAAAAGTGTATAACGTTGACATTCATGATGTAACGCCCGATATGCGGCGCACGGCAAAGACCGTGAACTTCGGTATCCTGTACGGAATCTCCGCGTTCGGATTGGCAGACCGGCTGTACGTTTCGCAGAAAGAGGCGCGCGAACTCATCAACGAGTACTACAACCATTTCCCGAAAATCATTCTGTATCTTACTGATACAATGGCCTTTGCACGCAAGAACGGCTATGTGGAAACCTTGCTGGGGCGCCGTCGATACATCCGCGACATCAACGCACACAACGCAATTCTTCGGAAAGCGGCGGAGCGCAACGCCATCAATGCGCCCATCCAAGGCACCGCTGCCGACCTCATCAAAATTGCGATGATCCGCGTGGATGCCGAAATGACCAAACGCCGACTGAAAAGCATGATGATTCTGCAAATCCACGATGAATTAGTGTTCGAGGTGCCCAACGAGGAGCTGGAGGAGATGAAGCAATTAGTTCCTGAAATCATGAACTCCTCGATGGAGATGTCCGTTCCGCTCATGACGGAGGTGAACTGGGGCGAAAGCTGGTACGACGCGCACTAAAACAGCCAACCCACTAACACTCACTACAAATCCAGATGGTCTCAAGCCATTGCCATCAGTTCCATCGCAATCGCATCTGCAAACAAACGACCGGTGTAAGTCAAAGTTAAGATGTCATTTTGCAAAGTGTAATACGCACTATTAACAGTTTTTAACCCCGTTAACAAATGGTTTCTGTACTTTTCGCCGAAGGAATCGGCAACCTCCGAAAGGTTCACGCCCCACTTGGTGCGCAGTCGCAGCAGCACATACTCGTCGTACTGATTGACAAGTGAGAGATTTTCCGTCTCTTCGTCGGGCTGTCCCGCGTTGATTCCGGAAATATAGCGGCGCACATCCGCGACATTCCACTTGCGGGAGTTGCCGTTGAACGAGTGTGCTGCCGCTCCCAAGCCGAGGTAGGGCTTGCGGTTCCAATAGGCGGAGTTGTGACGGGATATGCAGCCGTTTTTGGCGAAGTTGGAAATCTCGTATTGCTCAAAACCAGCTTGGATGGTCATCTCCTCCAAGATGGCGTAATCGCGTTCGGTTTCAGCCTCATCCAACTGATACAGAACACCTTGCGCCTGCTTACGCGCCAAGGTGGTGTTTTCTTCCACCGTCAGCGAATAACACGACAAGTGACCGATAGGCAACGACAACGCCTGACACAAGTCCGCCCGCCACATCTCCGCCGTGCGAAAAGCGATGTCGTAAATCAAGTCCAGCGAGAGGTTGTCGAAGCCCGCCGCCGCCGCATTCTCCACCGCCACCACCGCCTGCGCCCCGCTGTGACAACGGCGCAACAACTTCAGAATCTCATCATTAAACGACTGCACCCCAATACTCAGCCTATTGATTCCCAACGATTTCAAATCAGAGAGATATGCCTTCGTCAATTGCTCTGGATTGCACTCCATCGTAAATTCATATCCCTCATTCAAAGGGTATGATATCTGCAAGTGATTGATGATTTTTTCCAGTTCGGAAATCGTGCAAAGCGAAGGTGTCCCGCCACCGAAATAGAGTGTATCTATTTGATTATTAGGCAAATAATACTTTTTCATATCCATCTCTTTGCACAATGCATCCCAATACGCCTCCTTCAATTGCAAAGAAGCAATTGAATAAAAATTGCAGTAGATGCATTTTTGCTTGCAGAATGGGAAATGGATGTAAAGCATTTCAAGTTAAGGTATGAGGTATGGCGTATAATAACACCTCCTATCTACTTCACCGTGCTTCCGTCCTTTACCGGCTTGGCGGGCTGCATCAGACTCAGGGCGCCGTTGGCATCCTCCGCCATCAGAATCATACCGTGCGAAGGAACACCTTTGATCTCCTTGGCAGCGAGGTTAATCAGCATCAAGACCTGCTGGCCAATCAAATCCTTAGGTTCGTAGTATTCGGCGATGCCGGAAATCACTTCGCGGGTATCAACACCGGTGCTGACCTGCAGTTTTAACAATTTTTTGGTCTTTGCCACCTTTTCCGCTTTCAAAACGGTCACTACACGCAAATCCATATTCTGGAAATCGTCGAAAGCGACATCCGGCTTGGCGGGTGTGGCGGGTTGAGCAGCCAAAAGACGAGCTTGTTTCTTGTCCTCCAATTTCTTAACCTGTGCTGCAACGACCTCATCATCAATCTTTTCAAACAGCAGTTCGGCGGGATTGAGCTGGTCACCGGCTTTCAGCAAGTCGGTGCGACCGCCATCTTCCCATCTCTTCGTGTTCAGATTGAGCATTCGCTGTAACTTCACGGCGGTAAAAGGCAAGAACGGCTCGCAAAGTACTGAAAGACAAGCACAAATTTGCAAAGAAATGTGCAAAATCGTCTTTACTCTTTCGGGGTCCTCCTTCTGCTTTTTCCACGGCTCAGTCTCGGTCAGATACTTGTTGCCCAAACGGGCGAGATTCATCAATTCAGCTTGGGCTTCGCGGAAGCGGAATTTCTCAATAGAATCACCGATGGTTTTCGGGAATTCAGCAATTTTGGCCATTGCATCCTTTTCCAAATCAGTCAATTCGCCCAAAGCAGGGACGACACCGCCGTAATACTTGTGCGTCAGCACCACCGTGCGGTTCACGAGGTTGCCAAAGATGGCGAGCAGTTCGTTGTTGTTTTTCGCCTGAAAATCGCTCCACGTAAAGTCGGAGTCCTTGGTCTCAGGGGCAATGGAGGTCAGCGTGTAGCGAAGCGTATCCTGTTTATCTTTGAAATCCACCAGATACTCGTTCAGCCATACGGCCCAGTCACGGGAGGTGGAGATTTTGTCACCTTCGAGGTTGAGGAACTCGTTGGCGGGCACGTTTTCGGGAAGAATGTAGGAGCCTTCGGCCTTCAACATCACGGGGAAGATAATACAGTGGAAGACGATATTGTCTTTCCCGATGAAGTGAACCAACTGCGTATCATCCTGTTTCCACCATTTTTCCCAATTGTCGTGATGTTCAGCGGCCCATTCCTTAGTGGCGGAGATGTAGCCGATGGGGGCGTCGAACCAAACGTAGAGCACTTTGCCGGCGGCCTCTTCCAAGGGCACTTTCACGCCCCAGTTGAGGTCACGGGTGACGGCGCGCGGCTGCAAACCCGCCTCAATCCACGACTTGCACTGTCCGTAAACGTTCACTTTCCAATCGTCCTTGTGCCCTTCGAGAATCCACTGTTTCAGCCACGGCTCGTACTCGTTGAGGGGCAGGAACCAGTGTTTGGTCTCGCGAAGTACGGGCGGGTTGCCGCTCAAGGTGGATTTCGGGTTGATGAGGTCGGTGGCATTCAAGGTAGAGCCACATGCCTCACATTGGTCGCCGTAAGCCTTTTCGTTGTGGCACACGGGGCACTCACCGGTGATGTAGCGGTCGGCGAGGAACTGTTGCGCCTCTTCATCGTAGTACTGCATCGACGTCTTCTCAACCAGTTTACCCTCGTCGTAGAGTTTTTTGAAGAAAGCGGCAGCTGTCTCATGGTGCGTCGGATTGGAAGTGCGGGAGTAGATGTCGAAGGAGATGCCCAACTCCTTGAACGACTCCTTGATAATGTTGTGGTATCTATCCACGATATCCTGCGGGGTCACACCCTCCTTGCGCGCCTTGATGGTGATGGGCACACCGTGCTCGTCGGAACCGCCGATGAACAGAACCTCATTTCCGTTGTTGCGGAGATAGCGGGCGTAGATGTCGGCAGGAATATAGACGCCAGCGAGATGCCCGATGTGGACAGGACCATTGGCATAGGGCAGCGCGGAGGTAATCGTATAGCGGGAAACTTTCTTCATTGTATTGATTATTAACGGATTATAAAATTCAATTTTGAAAGGCAAAAATACCAAATATTTTTAAATGATAATCCGCATTCGTGGTGCTATAAGCTCAACTTAGAAAGTTATAGAGACCATCCTTTGTTTTATGCATTTCTTTGTTGGAAGAGTTCAACGATAGACAGAAGAGAAGTCCAGTGTAAGGCATGTATTATCGTTTTACGCATAGCTGTGCATTCCGCCTAACAGGAAGTTCACACCGAAATAGGTCATAAGAACGGACAGGAAGGCGAAAATGGTGTACAGATGGAAGCGCATTGGGCGGTTTTCGTCTGTGAAAAAGTCCGAATGGAGCGGGATGAGATAAACCATCAGCGTGATGAGAGCCCACACTTCTTTCGGGTCCCACGACCAATAGGTACCCCACGACACATTGGCCCAAACCGCACCAATGAAGATGCCGATGGAAAGCAGTGATACCGCAGGATAAAGCAGCAGCATACTGATTTCACGCAGCCTCCCCGCGTAGTCGGAACTGCCGAATTTGGGGACGAATAACGCCGTGATGCCGTTCAGCATGACGAAGAACAGCAGGGCGTAAGCTATCATGATTACGGTGACGTGCAGGCTAAGCAAGGGAGATGCGAGCACCGGCATCAAGTGGGTGACGGGTGGGTTGGAACCGCCCATCATCTGTACCAGCAGCACGAAGCCGGTCATCAGCAGTCCGGCCGGCAGCGCCATTTCATGTCGCCTGAACAGGATGAGTGCGACGATGCAGATGCTCAACGCCAGCAGGTTCATCGAGTCGAAGCTGCCAGCCATCGGCACATGTCCGCCCGCAATCCACCGCAGGATGAACAGCAGTGCCAGAAACGCCCCTAACAGCGCCGTCCATACGACGGCGAACCAGCGGAGCGGTCGGTAAACCCTGCGTCCTTTTCCGATGCAGATGAGCGCAATTGCAAAAAAGACCAGACCGAGTAGGATGTTGACGAAGGCCAGCCAACGCCCCGTAGTGAGACAGTTGTAAATCCGTTCGGCACGATATTGCGTCTTCGGCTGCGTCAGCCCAAGTGAGTATTTTTCCTGATAAGCTTTGGTCTTTTCAAACACTTCGTCCAAACTTTTGAAATCACCGGCCACCACATATTCCTTGCAGAGGCTCAGCTGTTTGCGTATGAAAAGGTATTCTCCGTCGGAAACGTCCAAGGGAAGTTCGTCATTTTGCGAGTACCATGTCACCTCTCCGAGACTGTCGGCGTGGGGGAACATTTTCAGTAATTCACCACCGAGGAGCATCTGGACGAGATTGTATTTTTCATTGGCGGCACGGCAGCTTTTCCATTTGGGATCATCCATGGGCAACCCCGTAACGGCTTCGTCGAGCTTGTTGTCCCCATAGAGGTTACAGAAATCGATAAGGCGGGCATATTTTCCGTCAATGCCGAGCACTTCCCGCGCATAGCCGCTTTTGATCTTGAACACCGGTTCGTTTTTCCAATCATCGAAATAGAAAAGCCAACCACTGAAGACCTGCTCGGATGTAAGACCATGGTAATGGGCGCTTCCGTACAGCTTGGTGGTGAAGTCCTTGGCCATGGTCTGTAGCGGGCAGACGCGCCCTTTGTACTGCACATAAAGCTGTCCGAATTTGTCAGCACTCTCTTTCGGAAGAGTGCGGGGCGCATTTGCTGAAAGGGCAGGTACACAGCAGCCTGTCGTCAGCAAGACGAGTATAACGGCGGCTTTGGCAGAAGTTTTTTTCAGCAGCTGCCTGAAACGCCCGTTAGGCACGACAAACATCGCCACCAACGAAACCAGCAGCAGAAGGTAGCCCGCGTAAGTCACGCCGATGCCCCACGGGTCGTGAGCGACGGCAAGCACAGAGTTGCCCTCCTCATCGTAATCGCTCTGGTAAAAACGGTAGTTTTTGTATTTCAGGATGTTATTCATTGAAATAGTAGCTTCCGTGGCATTTTCTCCATCCAAAATACGGAGGTGACTGACAAAGTCCATCGGGGTTTGGGAACCAGGATATTTTACCACCTCAAACCGGTTGAGCATCAGATGAAAAGGCAGTGTCACTTCACGGCTTTCATCGTTTTTTTCAATTTTGAAAACGTTGTTGGCCTCGCCCGGACGCAGGGTCATCTCACCATGCTGTCCCGTAAGCATTGTAAGCAATGCTCCAAGCAGAATCAACAATGCTGAGATGTGCAGGAAACAAACCACGGGGCGTTTCCACGATTGCTTTTGGAAAACCGTAAAAAGTATTCCGGCAGCGGCCAGTCCCCACAGGATAACAAACCACCACGAGCCATAGACGTGGCTCAGTGCGTATTCGGAACCGTGGTATTTCTCCAAAATGGTGCCTGCGGCCATCGCGACAATCAGGACGGCCATCAGGGCGGATAAAATGTGGCGGAAAATTTTCATTGGATAGGATTTTAATTAAACGAATGTAGAGACGCCATATTATGACGTCCCTACAAATAAACAACCAATTTATAAAAATATCATTTGGCATGTAAAAACATCAGATGGCATTGATGAATTGTACAATGGCATCGCGATCCTCTTTGCTGAGGTTGCGGAATTTCTCGACGGTCCAGCGGGCGTCGCTCTGGGAGGAGCCATGCCACATGATGGCCTCTATGACGTTGCGGGCACGGCAATCGTGCAAACGATCGGAGGATCCTGTGCAGATAGCGGACAAGCCGCGTCCCCAAAGCGGAGTAGTGCGGCACCAGCCGGTGCGGATGTCGTTCTGCATGTGCAGTCTGTGTTGAACCATATCGGAATAGGGCCAGATTTTCTGTTGGGGGTAGCGCGGCAGGCGTTGGTCGCCAGTAGTAAAGAAGCCATTGGGGTCGGTGAAACGGTCATTGCCGGTCGTCCAGCTGGGACGGTGGCAGCTGGCGCAGCCAATCTGCCGAAACAGTTCGCGTCCGCGCTGCACCTTGGCATTGTCGAGGTTACGGGCGGCGGGCACGGCCAAACCACGGTGCCACACCATCAAGTTCACATAGTCGTCGTTCGACATTTCAGCAGGCAGGTTGCGAGATGTCAGATAGTTGTATATGTCTGTTTCAGGGTTGCCCGACACGTTATATTCGGGGAAATAGTTATAGAATTCGGCCTGTACCTGTGGGTCTTGTGAGGCAACACGGGCGTATGTGTTGGTCATATAGTGGTAACGGCGGTCACTACGGGTCACGTTGGTGATATTCCAAATGGCATTGGCACCAGGTCCGTCTTGCAAAGGACCACGACTACAGGCGTAGGTGAACCGTTTAGGGTGATTGGTGTTGCCGTAAAGTCCCGTCGGAGCCCAGTCGTTGCCGGCCCACATTGCAGGGTTGAGATTCGCGCCGGCTTCATACTCACGACGGTATTGCTCCTTCAGAGAGTCATCCGGAATGGCATCAAGCAGCCCCGTGCCATATATGCCGATGGTGGATTCCAACCGCACGATTTCGCTGCCGTAAGGAATCGTGCTTCCACCTGATTCCAGCGGTACGTAGTAGGCAGAAGCTGGAATATGAACCTCCGGATAAATCAGGCTGTAGCTCTCCCCGTCGGGAAAGCGATTGCCCCATTCATCGGTGTACGGGAGCCATGAAATCTGGATCTGCGATTCGTCGATAGGTGCCTTGAACGGCGGCACGGCCTTCGTTTGCGGCATACCCGTCAGCGAGGAGATGTAGTTGTCGTTCTGGTCGGTCACCACAAGGAGGTAGCCATTGCCCCAATCTCCGGCGGCGTAACGATCCATCCGCTTGCCGTGTCCGTAACCCGGGTGGCAGGCGATACAGGAGCTGCGGATGTACAAAGGCCCCAGTCCAATGAACGGCGGCGTGTTCTGTGTGAAATCTCGCTCAAACAAGTACTCGCCGTATTTGAAGGCGGCAATGTCCGTCACTGCGGGCGCAGGGTCTTCGTAAGCGGAAGACGAAGTGTTGAAAGTAGTACCCAATTTGCCACCTGCGTAAGTCTCCTCTTCGAGCCAAGACAGTGGCTCGTCTGGGACGATCTCTTCCTTGCGGCATCCGTTCAAAACCAACAGCCCCGCGATGGTGAGACTCATTATCTTTTTGTATGATAGGAATTGTTTCATGATCAATGAATTAAGAATAAAAATTATTTCCGATTTTTAGTTTTGGGATTATCCATCCATCGTAAAAACCGATGACTGGCTACTGTTTACTTATCAAAGTATTGACTTCAGACAGAATATCATCGAGGTTTTGGCAAGCGGCGATGGCGTCACCGTTGGCAGAATCGGTGTAGTTCTGTACAAATGGGGCGGGCATGGCGAGGATCTTGTTTTTGGCGTTGTTGA
Source organism: Bacteroidales bacterium (assembly GCA_017506175.1). Taxonomy (GTDB): domain Bacteria; phylum Bacteroidota; class Bacteroidia; order Bacteroidales; family WCHB1-69; genus UBA1756. The sequence goes on from JAFVNW010000099.1 coordinate 14,499, forward strand.
TGGCGGCGACCACACGGTTGTCCAAATCTTCGTCAAGTCTTTTGATGTAGGAGTGCAGCGAACCTGATTCAATCTGCATTCCTTCCACACCGCCATAGTAGGCGTTTTCGATACTCAATATATTATTGTAGAAATCTTCGATGGACTTGTGGCTGTAGGGAGATTCGATGTAGTTGGGGTCTTCGCCGTGGAAGGGCTTGCCGATTTTGGAGGTGCCCACTTCGTCTGCAATGGTGCGGCAGCCGTCGATGATGGCCATCAGGCCGCTGGAACTGCTGGGATAGGTGCTGCCGAGAGTGCCGGCTTTGCTGAGGTTCTCGCCGTAGCTGAAGTCACCGCCGTTCACGGTGCTGTTCAGTTCCAGATCCTCCACTTTGTCGCGGTGAGCTTTGGGCGCGGCATCTCCAATCCAGCTGACTTCGAGCTGGTAGCAGCGGTTGCGCAGGTCGCCGGCCACTGCAATGGCGTAAATCAGCTGCAAATCGGTGATTTCGCTCGCACTCTTGGGTGCTCCGTTGCTGAAAAGGATGTATTCGATGCCATGGAAGCCGAGCAGCGAGTTGCCAAGTTTCTCGCCGGCGTATTCGTCACCATCCTCCGCATCCATCGCCTGTATCTGCGCGGTGTTTGCCATCATCGTGTTAAAGGCGTCCACGTCCAACGGCCACGAGTCAATGTGCGGATCAATACCGAAGTCGGAGGCGGCGCCGAACAGGAACGCTTCGCTCTTCTCCCACCAGGCGCGGGCGGTCAAGAACGTCTCGCAGGCGTGATTCAGATTGCTCTGGCTTTTGTCGGCACGCAAAGCCTGCAAGTCCATCACCAATTGTTCCGCATTCGTGGCAAGATTCCTGTAGGTCGGTGAAATCGTGTTGTTTACATACTGTTCCAAAATGGCAGCGTGAATCTCATCAACGGTTTTTACCTGCTCATCCTTGTGACAGGAAATCATCACACATAATAACGTGCAAAGGATTGAAATGATAAAAAAATTGTTTTTCATAATTGTTTATTTATTTGATTTTTAATAATTTTTGTTGCCACTCCGAGGCGTGTATTTCTTCTTTTTTCCTTCCGAGACGCGGTACACCACGTCTCTACACCTTAACTTTTAACTCTCAACTTTCAACTTTTAACTCTCTTAAAGAACGCCGCCCACGTGGCACCGATGGCGAACCACGGCTCTTGGTTGTATTGCGAACGGAGCAGGCGGATGCCTCCTTCCGCTTTGAGGATGATTTCGGGGATAGGACGGTAGTTGATGCCGCCGGAGATGCAGTGCCGCTCGCTCCACGAATAGGGGGTGGCATCGGCGACAGGCACGTAGGAGTCATAGTACTCGTAACGGACGAAAAGGTAGAGATTCTGCCCCAATGCCTTGGAGGTGCTTTTCAGGTGATGGAAGACGTCGTAGCCCGCCTCGATGCCTGCGCTCCAAGCGGCCTTCCCGACCAGCGTGTGGGGATAGGGCGACTGCGAGCTGTTGACCTGTGAGGCGTTGTAGGTGGAGATGAGACCCGCGTCCGAAAGATGACCGTAGAGGCCGCTGCCACGCATCAGGAAACCGCCTTGGCTGTATTTGAAATCGAGGGCTCCGATGAGCACCGTCCCTTTCACCTTGGCGTATTTTGAGGACTTGCCGTCCGTAACGATGTCGTTATTGAAGCAGTTGCCGGCGTAGCCACTGAGCCCGATGCGGAGCCCTTTGACACTGCTGTTGTCGATGCGGGCGGCGACGGCCAACTTGTTAGCAACTTTGAACTCATAAGGCGAGGCACTGCCATCGTGAATCCAGCCGGAAGCGTTGAACATGTTGGAGTTGAGGGCGGGCATCACCATCACATCGTAGCGCCACCCTTTAATCTTGCCCCACAGCTCGATGCCGGTCTCGTGCCAGGTGCACGGGATAATGGTGTTTTCCCCTTCGGGACGATAGACACCAAAGAACTCGCTCGGCAGGTGGGCATTGTTGGTACCGCCCACGGGAACCACGATGTGCCCGAGGCGGATGTTGATCTTGGAATCCAAAAACGACTTCTGGAGCCAGAACTGCTCGAGGGCCACCTCGCCACCGCGTTCAATCTCCTTCTCGAACTCGCCAGTCTCTTCCGCCTCCACCTCCACGGCCGCTTCGGTACCGCCATGCTCGAACTCGATTTCCGCATTGAAGGTCCAACCTTTGCCAAAATCGTAACCTATCATAAAAACGGCGTGAGGCAGATCCACACGACCGTGCCCTTTCGCATCGGCGTACTTCTCGGCATGTGAATAGCGGAACATGTTGTCACTGTAAAAATTGTATTTGTAAACACCCTCGCCATACCCACCAATGGTGAGACGACTTTTCGGCTTGATGCTGTCGGAAACAGCAGTATTTTCGGGAGTGGAACTGACTGTGAATTGGGCGTTTAGCGGACTTGCGAGGAGGATTGCAACAAACAATAGAAGAAGTCGGATCTTATTTGCCATGCCATACGTTTTTTATGGCGGCAAAAATACAGCGGCTTCAAAAGTACCCAAATACCCAAATCGGGGGAATATTTTGCGGTCGCTCCTTATTTTGGGGGAATGTAATACTTCAAAAAACAGTACCACGTCCAAAGTGAACATCTTTGTACAAGTAATCAATAGTGCAGCTCTGCGTTTGCCGATGCATCGCCGTATACTGTAAGCAGGAAATCATCGACAACGACCAAGAGGAAATTTAGGTTACCTCACCCCAATTGAATATTTTAATCGTATATCTGCACCCGAAAATAACAAATTAAAAGTTGCATTTATAACTTGAATTCAGCGATGTGCTTTCCGAGTCTGATTACCAAGGTTTATAAGATGCCATACGATGTCAGGTTTCCGCGAGTTCACGCACCCCCAGACCGTCCTCAAAGGCCGCACATTCTTCAACCTTTCCTTGCGCGAGCATCCCTACAGCGGCAAGGCCGGCGAGCGGAAGATGAAGCTGCTGAAATGGTTTGAGAGGTAAGGGTGCCCGACTCTGTCCTGAACCCTATTCCCAAATACTACTGCCATGTCAGCCCGATGACGAAACGCACGCCCATATTGTTATTGTACCATGTGAATGAGGACGTTCCGTATGCTAAATGGCTCGGATTCAATATGCAACCTGCCATGTGGTCATCAGTATCCAAGTCGCCATCCTTGTCGTAAAAGCGAATCACATACTGCGACGCATTGTAACTCAAAGTTTGATTGACACCTGCCCAGGTATGCGGAAGGTCGGAGGCTCCCAAGTCGGTGACCTCACTGCTGGTATAAACCACTTGTTCGTTGGCATCCAATATTTTGAAGTAAATGTCTGGATCGGAACCTCCGAACAGACCAGTGTCCCAAGATGCATTGTTGCCATCCTGCATTGGGATGCTTTCCAAACGCAGCCATGTGATGGTGAATTGAGTTGGGGAGAATGGCGGGTTAATAGGATCTCCTCCCCCGCCACCTCCTGACAGACTGATATAGATGTGTTTGCCCTCCACTTTATAATCGCCATTTTTGCTGTAAGCGTACAGTCTCAACTCATAATCGCCCGTCTGGTAGCAACTGAAGACAGGGGATTTGGAATAAGAAGTGACCACATCCCCATAGGGACCTTTCAGTTCCCACATGTAGGAGACTGCGTTCAACGATAAGTTGAGGGTAGCGAGTTCCACATAATAAACCTCATTTTCGTAATCGTACTTGGTTGTTGTGGTATAGGAGAAATTAACGATGGCCTCCTTATGACAAGAGGTTAGAATAACGGCAAGCAATCCAATAAGGAATAGCGATTTTTTCATTGTTAATGATGTAATTATCAATTAGTAAATTAATACTTTTCTTTAAAAGCATATCTAAAAGACAGATTTAGCCCCCAGTCGAAGTAGTGGGCGGTGTACCCCGATGCGAACAGGAGCCCGTAGCCGGGACGAAAGTCAACTTGCAAAGCAATAGGTTCATTGAAAACATACTCCAACCCTAAAATCAGATTTATCCCCGCTTTCCCGTTGCCCTGTCTGTATCGTGGCCATTGAGAATTGTAATAATCGTAACTATAGAAAGGATAGGAATTTCTGAAATGCCATCCGAGTGACGGTCCTCCACCCACCAAACCGTAAAGTCCGGCTACAAAATGATCCTGACGAATGAAGTTCACATTGAACTCCAACGTGTACGGGGTGGTGAAATACCCGTAGGTTTCCCATCCGTAGTAATAACCATAGTTATAATTCCATCTATACGGATCATAAAATTGGATTCCGGAGGCAGCGGTTACCTTCACGCCCAATTCCATCATTACGGCAAATTTTGTAGAGGGAAAAACCTTGAGTGAAAGGCCGTTCAGACTCCCAGCTACAATGCCGAAACTGCTTCTGTAAGGTTTAGTTACATCATTGTCGTCCATCACACGGCCATTGGGCTGTGGTTGTGGTTGCGGCGCAGGGGTTGTAGATTGAGGCCGCGGGACGTTGGACGGGATAGGGGCGGGAGTGTTGTTTTGAATCGTATCGGTTTTAACTTTTGGAGCCGGTGCCTGTTGGTTTGCGGGTTTGGCAGGCGGTTTCACGGCAGGATTGCTCTGCTGCGCCATCGGTTGGAGGTTGCTGGCTGGGACATTGGCCGGTTTGGAGCTCCATACGCATCTGACAAAGTCCTCCTTGTTGTAACTCGCTTCACGAACTTTTCCGTTCTTGAAATTCAAGTCGTAAAACCGAAACTCGCCACGCACTTTTTCGCCTGTCCAGTACCAGCCGTCGGCGAAGTCCATCTCATAGCGGTGGCTGTACATGATTTGCAATTCTCCAAGGGTAGGGAGCCGCCAACCTTCGCCTTTGCAGCCGCACGCGCTCACAGCAGCAGGCCGCAACATCCGGCTCACTTCGTCATACGGTGTGGTATAAAGGTCTGCCGTACCGGGTACGGCCACAACTCCTTGCGGCGGCTGTACAGCCGTTCCCTCATTTTGTGCGAACAGCCCAAAGAAACTGCATAACACCAAAATCAAAGTGCTGATTTTCTTCATTTTATAATCTTTTGAATATTAGTTGATGTATAAGTTAGCAATCATCTGTGTCCCTGCGGCAAATTCCGCCCTCTTTCCTTTTATGCATAAAAACAATAGTCCCACAGGGAAGGTCACAATACCGAAAAATACCCCGCAACCGATGGCCGCATTCCGTCGATTTTGTCCCGTGATCGTCCGCTCGTCACCCACCAACGGCCATACTTGACCATAGATGTCGGTGGTGCTTACCGGCTTGGCCGAAACAGTGGCGGGCACTCCCAGTCCGTGACGCTTCTGGTAGTGTATTTCCATATTGACCGTCGTGCCGGCCGCAATCAGAATGTTGCCGTTGTAATAGACATCCGAACTCACCACTGCACTATGAGACAACAGGTATGGGTCGTCGCTGTTAATGTCGCGTACAACGATGATTCCTACAGGAATAGTCTGTTGCGCTACCGCCGTAAAGCATCCAAATAGCAGGAATAGCGCAAAAAGTAGCCGATTTGCAATTGTTTTCATATCTAATGTTTGTTTAGTACTTTTTATAATAGGGCATAAAAAAATCGTGGAACTCTCCTTATTGAACCTTGAGGTGTTCCACGACCTGTACAATCAAATAAGTAAAGCCCACGAAAAGCATCGTGAGCGTTTACCGCTTTACTCTGATTGTACCCGATATGTGGAACTTCAAGGTTCAAAGTTAGCGAAACGCTTTTATGTCAATGTGTTATAATTTCTTTTTTCTAATCCGATAAAATTGGGTTTTTGTGAATAAATGGGCGGCAAATATACAATTTTCGTTTGGAAAGTCTATCAAACTTTTAAATAAATGTCCCTTTTTTCATCCTTTACATATCCAAGGAGCAGCAGTACAAGTACTGATGAGACAATAGATTATCATTTTATAATGTCAGATTCTTCTGCTGGAATGCTTGCAGCTTCTCCCTCACCGACGGATGCGCGATGGAGGTCAGTAGCCGAGCGCGCTCTTTGAGAGGTTGTCCGAACAGATTGACCGCGCCAAACTCGGTGACGACCCAGTGGACGACCGTTCTCGGTGTCACCACACCAGCTCCTTCCGTCAGGGTCGGGACAATTTTACTCACACCTTTCGAGGTGACGGAGGGCAGCGCAATGATGGGAACACCCCCTTCGCTTGCACCCGCTCCCAACATGAAGTCGAGTTGTCCGCCCGAACCGCTGAACATCTTCGTCCCGATGGAGTCGGCACACACCTGCCCCGTCAAGTCGATTTGAATGGCCGAGTTGAGAGCCACCACCTTGGGATTGCGCGCAATAACGGCGGGATTGTTGGTATAGGCCACGTCGTTGATCAACACATCGCGGTTGTGGTCCACGAAGTCGTACAACCTGCTCGTGCCTTTAAGGAAGGTGGCCACATGCTTGCCTGGATCGGTCACTTTTTTGCTGCCATCGATGACTCCGCTCTCAATGAGGGGAAGCACGCCGTCGGAGAACATCTCGGAGTGGATTCCGAGATGCTTGTGACCGGCAAGTTGAGCCAAAACAGCGTTGGGAATATTTCCAATGCCAATTTGGAGAGTTGCGCCATCGGGAATCAGGGCTGCAGCATGGCGACCGATGGCGATATCCTGCTCACTGAGAGGCGGAAACTCCGCTTCCAACAACGGCACATCGTGACGCACCCATGCCGTGATTTGCGACAAAGGAATGCGAGCATCGCCGTAGCAATAGGGCATATAACGGTTTACCTGCGCGATAACATACCGCGCCTGCTGAATCGCGGCCAGCGTGCAGTCAACAGAGGTGCCTAACGAAACGCACACTTCTTCATCGGGCTCACTCACCATCACAAAAACACCATCCACCGGCTGGAATCCATCGCGGATGATGCGGGCAGTATCGGAAAGAGAACAGGGGATGTAGTCGGCGCGGCCCGCCTGCGTGGCGGCCCTCACATTTCCCCCAATGAAGAAAGAATCGAGATGGAAATTCTCGGCATACTGTGGAAGCACATAGTCGGCATACCCCTCGGTATAGAGGTGAGTGATATGGACATTGCGAAGTTGCGGGGCGCGGGCAACGAGGGCACGGATCAGCGTCTCGGGCGCGGCGGCAACACACGGCCAGTGCAGCCGGTCGCCCGACTGAACACACCGCACCGCCTCATCAGCTGTAACATATTGAATGGATGGGTGATGCATAACGACAAGACAGGCTACTTCTTCATTTCTTCAGCATAATACTTGTAGAAATAAGGGATCGTTTCAATGCCTTTGAAGAAGTGTTCCAATTTATAATTCTCATTGGGTGAATGGATGGCATCTTCGCCGAGGCCGAAGCCCATCAAGATGGACTTGGTGCCGAGAATGCGTTCGAAGCCGGAGACGATCGGGATGCTACCGCCACTACGGGTGGGAATGGGACGTTTGCCGAAAGTGGTCTGATAAGCCTTTTCAGCAGCCTTGTAGGCCGGCATATCCAACGGGGAAACGTAGGCTTCGCCACCATGACACGGGGTCACTTTCACCTTCACGGATTTCGGAGCAATAGCCTCGAAGTGTTTTTGGAATAGTTCGGCAATTTTGGTGGAGTCCTGATTGGGGACGAGACGCATGGAAACCTTCGCGCAGGCCTTAGACGGGAGGACGGTCTTGGAACCTTCGCCCGTGTAGCCGCCCCAGATGCCGCACAGATCGAGGGTGGGACGGATGCCAGTACGCTCGATGGTGCTGTACCCCTCTTCGCCATGAAGTTCATCCACGTCAATAGCTTTCTTGTAAGCCTCTAAATCGAAAGGAGCCTGAGCCATCAAAGCACGCTCTTCGTCGGAAAGCACCAGCACGTCGTCATAGAAATGCGGGATGGTGATTTCGTTCTTTTCGTTCGTCAAAGAGGCGATCATCTGGCAAAGAATGTTGATGGGGTTGGCCACTGCGCCACCGAAGATACCCGAGTGCAGGTCCTTGTTCGGTCCGGTCACTTCAACTTCCAAATAGCTCAATCCGCGCAGACCGACCGTGATGGAGGGTGTGTCGGTGGCAATCATGCCGGTATCGGATACAAGGATGATATCAGCCTTGAGCATCTCTTTATTCTTTTCGCAGAAACCATACAAGCTACCACTGCCGATTTCCTCCTCGCCTTCCAACATGAACTTCACGTTGCAGCGCAACTGGTTGCTTTTCACTAGATACTCGAATGCCTTGGCGTGCATAAACGACTGTCCTTTATCATCATCTGCACCGCGTGCCCAGATTTTGCCGTCGTGGATAACGGGCTCGAACGGCTTGGAGTTCCAGAGTTCTTCGGGGTCAACCGGCATCACGTCGTAGTGGCCATAGACCAAAACGGTGGGGTAATCCTTGGAGAGGAATTTCTCGCCATAGACAATGGGGTTGCCTTCCGTGGGCATCACTTCGCATTTGTCAGCACCTGCCGCCAAAATCAGCTCTTTCCAACGATTGGCGCACTTCACCATATCGCCTTTGTGCTCTTCCTGCGAGCTGATGGAAGGAATGCGAATCAAGCTGAACAATTCATCCAAAAAACGCTCTTTGTTTGTTTCAATGTAATTCTTTAAATCTTGCATGATATTGTATTTTAATGATTTGTAATCTGTGTTTTGTCCACACTCATTTCGGCAAACTGATGACGCCGAACAATTATTTTTCCTTTCTCATGCTGGAGGAGGGTATGTCAAGTTGTTCGCGGTACTTGGCTACAGTACGGCGAGAAATCGGGTAGTCGTTTTGTTTGAGTTTTTCCGCCAGTTTCTCATCGGAAAGCGGATGCGCTTTGTCCTCGTTTTTAACCAGCTCACGCAGGCATTCCTTCACGGCGGCGGAGGCAATGTCGCCCTCTTCGTCCACCGCTTCCGTGAAAAGAGATTTCAAGGGGAGCACACCGAATTCCGTCTGGACATTTCGGGTGGAAACGACGCGCGAAATGGTAGATACATCCAGATTGACTTTTTCCGCTATATTGCGCTGAACCATCGGACGGAGCGTCCCACGGTCTCCCGTCAGGAAAAACTGCCTCTGCTGGTTCATGATTTCTTTCATTACCAGGTACATCGTGCGGTCTCGCTCCGACAGCGACTTGATAAAGATAGCCGCATCGCTGATGTTTTCCTGCACGAATGCCAACGCCTTCTTGTTTCGTTCGGCACGCATGCTTTCCAACAGTTTCTGATACTGCTCGCTCACCCGAAGACGCGGTTTGTACTCATTATTGAGCGACAAGACCAACTCGCCGTCCTCGTTAGAGACAGTGAAATCGGGGATGACGACATCCGACGCGGCCCCCTCCCCGGGATAGGGATTCAGGCGGCGGATAATCTGTTGTACCTCAGCAAATTGCGACTCAGTCAAATTTTCACGTTTTCTAACGATGTCGAATTTCCGCTTTGTAAAAGCGTCAAACTGATTTTCAATCACATCGATGGCTTTCGGAATCATCGGGTTTTTCGATTCCTGCCGCAATTGGCGCAGCTGTATCAGAAGACATTCCTGCAAATCGCGGGCGCAGATTCCTGCTGGAGAGAGGCGCTGGATGACATTGACAATCACCCGTTCCACATCATCAGGCTTGACCATCTGATAGAATTGCGCCATTATGTTACTGCTAATCAGCTGGTTGGAAGTCCTAAGATAGCCATCATCATCAATATTGTCAATCACATATCTGACGATGAGTTCGTCATTTTCAGAAAGTTCAACCCCTGACAACTGCTGACGGAGTTTGTCGCGAAAAGAGGAGGTAGAGACGACTGGGCGCTCGTAATGCTCCGCATTTTTATCAAGCTCCTGCCGGTAATGCTGTGGTTCCCAATCATCTTCATTGGAAGGGAGGGCATCGTCGCGGCGAGCGATGTCATCAATGGTTATTTCCCTTTGATTTTCACTATTATCATCGTCATCGAAAATACTGGAATCCCATTCAAGTGCGGGATTGTCATCCACTTCACGCTGCACCACCTCACGCAATTCCAAATTAGGCGTATCCAACAACCTGGCCAGATTCTGCTGAAGCGGAGTCAGGCGCTGCTTTTGCTGCAATTTTTGTTGCTGGGTCTGCCTTAACATAACGAGGATCTATGAACTATACATTATTCCCGATTCATTATACATTAAAACGTATGTGCAGAATGTCGCCGTCCTGAACCACATAGTTCTTGCCTTCGACGGCGAGTTTGCCGGCTTCCTTGCACTTGAGTTCGGATCCGAGCGCGACAAGATCTTCGTACTTGATGACTTCGGCGCGGATGAAGCCGCGTTCGAGGTCGCTGTGGATGACACCGGCAGCCTGCGGGGCGGTCATGCCCTCGCGGATGGTCCATGCACGGTTCTCTTTGCCTCCAACAGTAAAGAAAGAGATGAGGTTCAGCAACTTATAAGCGGCACGAATCACTTTGTTCACGCCGGGCTCTTTCAGTCCTACATCCTCCAAGAAGGCCATTCTGTCGGCTTCGTCTTCCAGTTCGGCGATTTCGGACTCCAATTTGCCGGCAATCACCAGAATCTCGCAGTCTTGGTCTTTCAATGCCTCGCGAACCGCAGCCACGTAAGGGTTGTTCTCCAACGCATCGTCATTGACATTGCACACGAACAATACCGGCTTGTCGGTGAGCAACATCATGTCGGCCACCACCGCTTTCTCCTCGTCAGTTGCATTCAAAGTGCGGACATTCTGGAAATTCTCGAGGTGGTTTTTGTATTTGATCAGTGCTTCGTAATCGCGTTTGGCGTTCTTATCGCCGATTTTCGCGGCTTTTTCCACTTTTTGCAATTTGCGGTTGATCTGTTCCAAGTCTTTGACCTGCAGTTCAAATTCCACTATTTCAATGTCGCGGACGGGGTCCACGGAGCCCTCTACGTGAGGAAGGTTGGGATTGTCGAAGCAGCGGAGCACGTGAATCAGCGCATCGCACTGGCGAATGTCGGCGAGGAAAGCGTTGCCGATGCCCTCGCCCTGACTGGCTCCTTTGGCCAAGCCCGGCACATCCACCACGTCCACCGTGGCGTAAATCAACTTGTCGGCCTGAATGAAGGTGTTGATTTTAGCCAGCCGCTCGTCGGGCACGTTGCACACGCCGACATTGGATTTGTTCGTACTATAAGCGAAATCGGTGATTTGCGCTTTTGTATTGGAAATGCAATTGAACATCGTGGTTTTACCTGTGTTGGTCAACCCGATGATGCCACATTTTAAGCCCATTGTTTTACTGATTAAAAATTATTGATGACCAGTGTTCAGCGATAAGCGATTAAAAGCCAAGAACTACGTCTTCCACGGATTTGATTTCGGGAAGATGTTGTTGAACCATGGCTTCGATGCCGCTTTTCAGGGTCATTTTGGCGTGGGGACATGAGCCGCAATGACCTTGCAGTTTCACTTTCACAACGTTGTCGGGGGTGAGTTCAACAAATTCCACATCGCCACCGTCGGCTTGTAGGTAAGGACGAACTTGTTCAAGAATGGCGATGACTTTCTGTTCTAAGGTCGGATTTTCCATAAATTGATTCTATTTTGATTGTTTTTATTTGATTATCATGATTTCTGCCCATTGCCCGAATGGGGGTGCAAAGATACAACTTTTTCAAGAATGGAAGGAAAACTATTCCCCATTTGCGGAATCGTCCAAAACGACTTTCGACTGCAACAAATGAATTTGCGGCAGGGCCAAAGCAAGGCGCATTCCCCAATTGTCGTAGAAATTATAATAGGCTGAGGCTACGGCGTTTTCTTTTGCCGAAAGGCTCTCTTTAGAATAGAGGAGCAGAAAGTCCTTGAGGTCGGTGTAGATGTCCGATAGCAGTTCGGAGAGGGAGATCGGGGACGAATCCATTGTGTCGCCGTTCAGGTCAACGGCAGCGAAAAAGTCGTTGTCGCCCAGGAATTCGGCAAGGCGGTAGCGCGTGGTCTCATACTCCTCTTCCGTCACAAAACGCTCGTTGGCCGAATTGTCGTCAACCTCCACATTCGGAAGAAGCGCACCTTTCAGATAGAGGACGGGGAGCATCTTTTGGAGGAATGCGTAAGTATCTGAAAGTTCGTTCTGCTCCATCTTGTCAATGAAGATGCAGTACTCTGAGGCGAAAGTGAAGAACTCCACAATGGCCTTCGTTCTTACAACTTCCTCTTTATCAACATTTTCCATATTAGTGAAAAAAAGGCCATCTTTCATGAAAGACAGCCTTTAGTTTTTTTGAAAGTAAAAGAATTATTTTTTCTTGTCAACTTTTTCCATTGAGCACTCAATGTCAACGTTTTGTTTTACCAAATGTCCGTTGATGGTGAGGATGGAAGTGTCGCTGGTGACATTCAGATATTCGCATTCCTTCTTGTCATAAATGTGGCCGGCGGCATACATGGTGGTGGTGGAATCGGAAGCCACATTGTAGGGCGTGTTCGGGAGGGAGTCAACCAAGGTGGAATCTTGGATGTAATTCGTCGCAACTTTTTTGCAAACACACTCTTTTTTGCAGGACCCGAGCATGGCAACAACAGCAATGCCGGCAAAGATTAAGAATATTTTTTTCATTTTAATAAAATTTATTATTTACTTATCTAATTTACAGTCAATTATACGAACAACGCCCTCGCTTTCCGTGAACGTGCGGTTATAACTAAGGCAGTCATCCTCGCTCATTTTCCCCATCTCGTTCGTCATCACGTCATTTTTCGTAGCAGTGACATAACTTGTAGTGCAAATACACTCTTTGCCACAAGAAGAAAACAAGACTGCGACAAACAGAATTGCTACAGCGGCCAATATACTTTTCTTCATATTTCTAATATTTGAAAATCGGCGGCAAAGATACATAAATTTTCAAAATGAATAGCATTTTTTTGAAAATGAATTATCAAATTCAATTTTCCCAAGAAAAGAGGGCATCAACAATCCTCCGGCGAGGCCGGTGGAATGGCTTTCCTTGCAACATTTTCCTCCAATTCCCTGACCTCGTTGAAGCAGTGGCGGCAAAGCGGCTCGTAACTGTCTTTTTCGCCCAACATCACCTGCTTCTGGCTGGCGACGAGACGGTGCGAGAACTGCGCCTGACGCCCGCACTTCACACAAATAGCGTGCGCCTTGGTAACATATTCGGCCACAGCCATCAATTGGGGCATCGAATTGAACGGCTTGCCCAAAAAGTCCATGTCCAACCCCGCCACAATCACGCGGATGCCGCTGTCGGCCAATTGGTTGCAAACATCCACAATCCCCTCGTCGAAGAACTGGACCTCATCAATGCCAACCACTTCCACCGTCTCGATATTCACGTACAACAAAATCTCCGCCGAATTGTGTACGGGTGTAGAATTCATAGAATTGGCATCATGCGAAACGACCTCCTCCTCATCGTAGCGAACATCGATGGCGGGCTTGAAAAGTTCAATTTTCTGATGGGCGAACTCCGCACGTCGGATACGACGCAAAAGCTCCTCCGTCTTGCCGGAGAACATCGAACCACAAACCACTTCAATCCATCCTTGGTTGTTGCTTCTGTTAACTTTATTTTCTAAGAACATTTCAGGGTGATTTTATTGAAAAAAATGTTGTACTTTTGGACGCTTTTTTGAGCACGCAAAATTATAAAAAATCAATACCATTCGTCCTCGTTGTTATGAATAATTTTGAACAAATTACCAACCCAAGAGAACAGTTGGTGAATGTGATTAACAATCTGACCATTATCCTTAAAAATGCTAAAGATTTCTCTGCAATTGAGAAGGATATTCTTCTGCAAAATTTGCGTGAGGCGTATCTTGCAGTTTTAAAGATGGAAACTGCGGAAAATGAGCCCCGCTCCTGCGAAGAATGCCTGCCCGAAAAAGAGGGAACGGAAGCCGAACCCACCAAGGAGGTAACAACGCCTGAACCGGAACCCGTACCGACAACACCCGAAACAGAGCCTGAACCCCAGACCCTCAAAACCGAACCACAGGAGCAGCCCGCTCCGAAAGAGGAAGCCGCCCCGCAAGAACCCGTCAGACCTGAAGTGACCAAAATGCTCAGCGAAGAGGATGACATTTTGGACTTTCTCAGCACCAAAATCTCCGACAATTCGGAAGAGGACGAGGCATTTGAAGCCACCTTGGAGGCACAAAGCGCCCCGTTCGCACGCATCGTCACGATGGGAAAGAACGATGAACCCGCCAGCATCCATCCGGTGCAACCCAAGCCCGAGCCGAAACCCGCACCCAAAGTGAAAGAAGAGCCCAAACCCGTTCATATCCAACCCCGAACCTCTGAATCCGCCCCCTCCCAGCCCGCGCAAAAACGCTCCCTCAACGACCTTCTGACCCAACAGATGGAAGACAATTCCTTGGGTACCAAATTCCAGCACGCAAAAGTGGAGGATTTGACCAAAGCCATCAGTCTTAACGATAAATTCTTGTTTATCAGAGAATTATTCAACAATAAAGGCGAGGAATTCAGCACCGCCATCCAAAAATTGAACCGCTGCACCGACATCGACGAGGCTTTTCAGGAAATCGACAACCTGAAACGTTACTATTTGTGGGACACGACCACCGCAGCCTTCCTCTCGCTGTGCGACCTCGTCCGAAGAAAATTCCTGTAACAAGAGCAAAACCCAATTAATGCGATGAAAAAGACAATCATACTGCTGTTTTTTATTGTGATTACCGCTGGGGTATCAGCGCAATCCACTGAGTACGTTCCCCTGCCGAAAAGCCTTGCGCCTACAAAGACGGGTAATACGACTGAACGAGCTGTCAAATTTGAAGTCGGCGGCAGTTTCAATTTCGGTTTGGGCGGCAACACGCTCGCCATCAAGGTAGCCCCCCATTTCGGTGTGCTTCCTGTCAAATTCCTGTGCATCGGCATCGGCGGCACTTACGAATTCATGCTAGTAAAGGATTACACCGGACTGAACGCGCAGCATCACATTTTCGGCGGCGGGGCCTTCGTGGAAGGCTACATCTGGCAGCGCCTCGTTCTCCACGCCGAATACGAAGCCCTGAGTTATCCAATAATGGACGCAGATCACTCGAGAATCCTCTGCCACGGTGTCCTGCTCGGCCCCGGCTATTTGCAGGAAATCAACGACCATTGGTCGGTTTATGGGCTGTTTCTCCTCCCTGTTTACGATTCGGAGAACATCTATCCCATCGTAACGGCACGCGTGGGCTTCAATTTCAAATTCTAACCCCCGCCCCCTCCCATGCTTGAACACTTTCTTTCCCGCCGGCTTCTCAAAAAAAACGACAGCAAAACCACCCGTCCGATTGTGACACTCTCCATTATCGGTATCTCTATTTGCTTAATAATCATCATTTTGTCGTTATCAATCACAACGGGATACCGCAAAGCCATCGAACAGAAGGTCATTGATATGGGCTCACACATCCGCATTTCCAATTATGACCAGAACTACACTTTCGATGCCAAACCTTTCAGCAAAAACCAACCTTTTCTTTCTGATTTAAAGAAAAATCCCGACATCAGGCACATCCAGTATTTTTCCACTAAAGTCGGCATCGTCAAAACCGACAACCAAGTGGAAGGCATGGTGCTGAAGGGTATCGACAGCTCTTTTTCATGGAAATTATTCGAGCATAATATGGTGGAAGGGAAACCTCTTGACTTGCGGAGCGATACCCTTTCCAATGGCGTGGTGATGTCGGAATCCATGGCAAAAAAATTGAACTTGAAAGTAGGAGACAAGGTTTTCGCCTATTTCGTACAGAATCCGCCGATGGCAAGAAGATTCTATCTATCAGCCATTTACAGAACTGGAATGCCCGAATACGATGACCGTTTTGTTTTCGGGGATTTGCGCCATGTACAGAAATTGTGCGGCTGGGGCCATAGTTACGATGTGGTCAAGCCCAACGGCGACACGGTACAAGGATGGCAAAGCGACTCCGTTGGGGGCATCGAAATCCTGCTCAACGATTACAACAAAATCGACGAAGTGGGCAACTTTGTCAACCACCACATCAGCTACAACCTCAAGGCGGAAACCATCAAGCAGGTCTATCCTGCTATTTTCCAATGGACGGAACTCTTCGACGCCAACGTCATGGTACTGCTCATCATCACGATTTTCATCTGCGTCATCACACTCATCTCCACCTTCTTCATCATCATTCTAGAACAGACCTCCACCATCGGCATTTTGAAATCGATGGGCATGACCACGCAGCGCATCCGCAACGTCTTCCTGCACGTGGGCCTGCGAATCATCCTCATTGGGATGTTCATGGGGAATGTGACGGGCATCGCGCTCTGCCTGCTGCAAAAATACGCGCACATCGTCAAACTTGATCCAAGTTCCTATTACGTCCCCTACGTTCCCATTGATTTCAATATCCCGCAAATTATTATTGTAAATATCTGTGTACTAATCATTTGTTTGCTCGTACTGCTGATTCCAGCGACCTTCGTCTCCAAGAAAATCTCTGCCGTTTCGGCTATCCGGTTCGAATAGGGAAGTTGGGAGTAAAATCGAGAATGGACGATTCCCTTGATGTAAAAAAAGAAGTCTGCAGGCCACGACCACCCTACGTACATAGCACGTACAAATCGTCCCTTTCGTTGATACACAAAACGGGCAGACTTGACTTGTTGGCGATGAGGTGTTTCTCGCGAGTTCCGAAAACCACATCGATAAATGTCTTGAAAGTTGTGGTCATCACCACGAGCAGGGAGCCGTTGAAATGCTCCGCGTGCGCGATGGCATAATTGTCCAAATCATCGGTGCGAGGACGTATTTCGTGCATCAACGACTTGATTTCCAAATTGTTGTATAATTTATTTATAAAAGCAAGATTTTCGGCTAAGTTGATTTTCAGGAATTCATCCTTGTAAACCGTGTGCAACAGGTGGACCGTGGCGCCGCCAAAACGGTTGAAATAACCCGCCCACAAGGCCTTCTCCTTTTCGCGCCGCTGCACCCCCACACTAATCATCACGTGCTGCCAATGCTCATCCCGCGGCGGCTCCTTCCCTACCGCAAGCACAGGCAGTCGCGAGGGCTTGATGAATCGAATCGCCCTCCGACGATTGAAAAAGGTCTCCCCGCTTTTCCGCGAGACGCCAATCACAAACATAATGCTGTTGTTTCTATCAGCGAAGTGATGCAACTGTGTGGGATTGAAATTCTCATCCGAAACCGTGATTTTCAATTTTCCCTCATATTCAGACAAAATATTACGAAACTCCTGACTTTCAGCAGGTTTCGGATTGTTTTTTGTAAAAAAAGAAAAACGCGAAATAACAATCAGCGCGGCTTCAAAGAAAACTGCGAGGGAGGCACCGTGGCGCACTGCCGAATCACCATACGCCGTATGGTCGGTTATGACAATGAGGGAAGTGTTCTTTTTGCGCTCCATTTTTTCTAATATGAGGCATGAAGTTTACCTGTTGTTATTTCGTTTAGTAGCGGGGATTTTTGCATCTCCGTAATCAACATCAAACCAGACCCTTCACATGCGGCTTGGCGGCCACGTATTCTTTCAGATAGAAGGGTTCGAAATAGGCGATGTCTTCGAATTGCTGGCGGCTTAATTTCTGCAACGCCAAATCAACCATGTTGATAGAAGAAATCGGGGTGGAATCGAATAATGCGTTGGGATTTTTTGAAAGGATTTCGCGACATTTTTCAACGGCATTTCCGCAGAAAACGACGTTTTTCTTTGTTAAAATGTCGGCGAAAGTATGCTCATCAACGATTTGCGAAGAGACTTCGCTGAGTGGTTGCAAGTCTTTGTCATAAATAGCAGTGAAGACCTCCATGCGGCGGGCATCAAGCATCGGGCAGGAAACGGCGTTTTCATTTGCAGCTTGCTGTTTGGCCGCCCCTGCTGCGATGATTTGCAAGGTCGGGATGGCAATCATCGGAATTTCAAGCGAATAGCACAATCCCTTCGCCGTGGAAGAGCCGATGCGCAGGCCCGTGTAAGAGCCAGGCCCCATGCTCACAGCCACCGCATTCACCTCGCGAATGGAGATGCCGGCTTCTTTCACCACCTCATCCACAAACGGAAGCAACGTCTTCGCATGAGACTTTCCATCCGCATTCTCACGAAAGGCAAGAACCTTCTCGCCGCAAGCCACCGTCACCGAACAGATTTCCGTGGAGGTATCCAGACATAAAACGATGTTATCCAATGTATTCACTATTTGTTGAAGCGTTAAATCGTTGATTTGTTTACCTGTAACAAGCAAAACGCATGTACAAATAAACAAATCAACGAATAAAGAATCATGAATTAATCATTATTCTTGATGGCTCTCCAGCAGAAGGCGGCGATACCAGCACCTACGAGCGGAGCAAGGATGAAAATCCAAATTTGGCTCAAACCGACGCCACCGTCCAGGATTGCCGGAGCAAGCGAACGAGCCGGATTGACGGAAGTGTTGGTTACCGGAATGGAAGCAATGTGAATCAAGGTCAGTGCCAAACCGATGGCGATTCCAGCAAAGCCGTTAGGAGCAGTCTTGTCCGTAGCACCGAAGATGACCATAAGGAAGATGAAAGTCATAACCACTTCAGTCAGAGCACCTTGCCAAACTTCGTAGCCGCTTTGCACGGAGTTCACAGCCAGTCCGTCGCAATGACCGACGATAGCGGCTACAATACCGATGCCGATGAATGCGCCGATGACTTGGAAAAGAACATACAATAGGGAGTCTTTGCCAGTGATTTTCTTGTTAATCCACATGGCGAAAGTGATGGCTGGATTCAAGTGACATCCCGAAATAGGTCCAATGGCGTACACCATCACCAGAACCGACAAACCGAAAGCCAGGGCGATGCCCACATTGCCGATGGCGCCACCAGCAATTACGGCAGAGCCGCAGCCCATCAAAACTAGAACCATCGTTCCAATTAATTCTGCAAAATACTTTTTCATAGTTGGATTTTTAGATGATTAATAATATAATTGCTTCGCAAAAATACATTTTTTAATAAAAAAAACCGCAAACTGAAAAAAAAACAGTTCACGGTTCAATGTTTACAAACTACCGATTAGTAGTTTTGGGCGGCAATTTGGAAATAGGCCTTCGGATGTGCGCAAACGGGGCAGATTTCCGGGGCTTTTTTGCCAACAACGATGTGTCCGCAATTGCTGCATTGCCAAATCATATCCTCATCGCGAGAGAAAACGACACCGTCTTTCACATTGGCGAGCAGTTTTCTATAGCGTTCTTCGTGATGTTTTTCAATAGCAGCCACCATTTCAAAAAGTTTGGCGATTTTAGTGAAACCCTCTTCGCGAGCAGTCTGGGCGAAACCGGCATACATCTCGGTCCACTCGTGGTTCTCACCCTCCGCTGCGGCCTGCAGATTGGCCATCGTATCCTGGATTTCGCCATTTTCTTGCAGGAGTTTGAACCAGATTTTGGCATGTTCCATCTCGTTTTTGGCGGTTTCTTCAAAGAGTTCTGCAATTTGAACATAGCCTTCTTTCCTTGCCTTGGAAGCGAAATAGGAATATTTGTTGCGGGCTTGGGATTCGCCAGCAAAAGCCTCTTGCAGATTTTTTTCAGTTTTTGATCCTTTTAATTCCATAATTGTTTTTTATTTGATTGGTTAAAAAGGCTTCGCACAGAAGGCGGAGCCGAAAGATAAATTCAGACGATTTTTTCAAAATCGGCGATGCCGTGTTTACACCACGGACAGACGAAATCGGCGGGAAGTTCCTCACCCTCATACACATAGCCGCAAATTTTGCATCGCCAGCCTTTCTTGGCGGAAGGTTTCGGCTTGATGTGTTCGTGATAATAGGCGTAGGTCAACGAAGGGGCGGAGGAGAGTTCCTGTGCCTCCGTTACATTGGCGACAAACAGCGTGTGGGTGCCCAGGTCAACCGATTGTTTCACCGCACCGGAAATGAAACCGTTGGTGAATTTCGGGATGTACAGCACACCGTTTTGCGCACGATGCGCGCCCTCGCATTCGGCGAACTTGTTGACTTCCCTGCCGCTTTGCAGGCCGAAGCGCTCGAACACCTTGAACGGTGTCTCCTCCGTCAGCAACGAAGCGTTGAACCGTCCGGTACGAAGTATCATGTCGTGGGTGTAATTCAACTTGTTGACGGCAATCGTAATTTGCATCGGGCGGTCGGACACCTGTTGTAGCGTATTGATAATACAGCCGTTATCCTTCTCGCCTTCGCGTGCGGTAAGCACCAGCAAACCATAGCTGATTTTATTTAAAACGCCTTGTATATCCATCAAGACTATTTTTGCGGTTCAAAATCCTCTTTGCCAACGCCGCATACGGGGCAGGTCCAATTAGCCGGAAGGCTTTCAAAGGGGGTGCCGGGAGCGATGCCGCTATCGGGATCGCCTACTTCGGGGTCGTAAACGTGACCGCACATGGTGCATACAAACTTTCTCATTTTCTTAAATTTTAATTGTGAATAAATTGATTAATAAATGTATCCATATCAGATAATTGCTCAGGATGGAGGGCCGACTTGATGGTGAAGGTCGGTTCGAGAACGGTGCAATTCTTCATTTCCTCGACGATGGAGCGCATGATTTTGCCGGAGGCAGGCATCCATGTGCCGTTTTCGGCAATAGCGAAGGTGCGTTTTTGAATGAAACGGGCGGCCAACTCATGCAGGAAGTTCTCCATCAGCGGGTTGAGTCCATTGTTGTAGGTGGGAGCCACAAGCAGAATCCTTGAGTATTTGAAGGCATCGGCAATCATATAGGAGCAGTCAGTATGAGAGAGGTTATAGACCGCCAACTCCTTCACGCCAGCCTCATTGATTTTGGAGGCGAAGATTTCCGCCATATTCTCGGTATGCCCGTACATAGAAGCATAGACGATCAAAACACCCTCGCTTTCAGGCGTATAGGTACTCCATTTTTGGTATTTATCGATGAAATAGCCGAGGTTTTCGCGCCACATCGGACCGTGGAGCGGACAGAGCAGGGAGATTTCCAGACCAGCTGCCTTGTTAAGCAACATCTGCACTTGCGTGCCATATTTGCCGACAATATTGGTATAATAACGGCGGGCATCGTCCAGCCAATCGCGATCGAAATTCATCTCATCGGCGAACATCGGACCGTAAAGAGCGCCGAAGGTGCCGAAAGCATCGGCTGAAAAAAGGATTTTTTCGGTCGTTTCGTAGGAAACCATCACTTCCGGCCAATGCACCATCGGAGCCAGCACGAAGGTGAGGTTATGTTTGCCGAGGAGCAGAGTGTCGCCCTCTTTCACCGCCATCATGCGGCTTTCAAAACCGTTGCCGAAGAACTGTTTGATCATCTGAGAGGCTTTGGCGGTGCACACCAGAACAGCTTCCGGGTAGGCTTCCATCACACGGTGTATGTTGGAGGCGTGGTCGGGTTCAACGTGGTGGACAACCAGATAGTCAAGCGGTTTGCCATTAAGCACGTGGGCGATATTTTCAAAAAAGAGATCGCCAGCGGAAGCGTCCATCGTGTCGAAAAGGACATTTTTCTCATCCAGCAGAATATATGAATTATACGATACGCCTCGCGGGATGGGAATGATGCGTTCAAAGTTGGCAAGATTGCGGTCGTTAGCTCCGACCCAATAAAGATTTTCCTTGATTTTTCTAACGTTATACATCGCTCAATTAAGTTTTATCGAGCCGCAAAGATACGTTTTTTTTTGTGATTTTTAACGGGGAACGAAAACTTTTCGGGAAAGAAGCCCATCGGCTGCAATAAAAGACGAAAATAATGTACTTTTGCAGTGTATTATAATGTTTGAAATGACATCATCCAAGCACAGACAAAAACTTTTCTGGTTACTTTTGCTTCCGCTGATGCTGTGCGCCTGCCACAAGGAAAAGGCATATACCCCAACACCTTACGAAGTGGTGATTCCGCGCTATTTCCCCACCGAACTCAATATTCCGGAAGATAATCCGATGACGGTGGAAGGTGTTGAATTGGGACGTAAATTGTTTTACGACAGCAAGTTGCGTGGTTATTCCGGCACCAATCCCGACTCGATGATGTGCTGTGCCTCCTGTCACGTACCTGACGCCGGCTTTGACCTCGGCGCCAACAACCCGCGGCTTCGCAACGGCAAACCCGTGGGCATCAACGGATCGCCCACCCACCACAACGCGCTTCCGCTAGTCAACCTTGTCTTCAACCACGAAGGCTACGGCTGGAACGGCGGGATGAAGAGCATCGAGGAGATTGTGGGGGCAACCATCACCGACCCCACCGAGTTCGGATCGAGCCATGCCAGAGTGGTCGCCACGCTTTCGGCGGATGCGGAATACCGCGAAATGTTCCGCAAAGCATTTGGCACAGAGGAAGTGACCCTCGACCGGATTGAAAAGGCAGTGGCGCAGTACGTGCGTACGCTCATCGACTGCGACTCCAAGTTCGACCGTTACCTGCGCGGGGAAGAGCATCTGACAGAGCAGGAGTGGCGCGGCTATGTGCTCTTCACAACCGAAGAGGGAGCCGACTGCTTCCACTGTCATGGAAGCGCCGGAACACCGCTTTTCACCACCAACCAGTTCTACAACAACGCTTTGGATGCCACCTTCAGCGACCCGCTCGACCGGTTTTCCGTCACGGGCAACCCGCTTGATCACGGAGTCTATCGCGCCCCTACCCTGCGCAACATCTCCCAAAGCGCGCCCTACATGCACGACGGACGCTTCTCCACCCTCAATGAAGTACTGGATTTCTACAACACCGGGCTGCAAAACTCACCCTATGTAAGCCCGCTGATGCACAAGATTAACGATGGCGGTGCTTGCCTAACACCTTCGCAAATCGCTGATTTGAAGGCATTTCTTGAAACACTATAATTATAAAATATAGACAACAACAATAACTACAACTATGAAAATTTACACAAAGGCCGGAGACGGCGGGACGACCTCCCTTGCTGGGGGTAAACGATTGAAAAAAAGCGATCTACAAATCGAAGCCTACGGAACGGTGGACGAATTGAACTCCGTTTTGGGGGTTGCGATTGAAGAAATCCAAGCGGAAGAATGCACAAACGAGTCAGAAAAATGCAAATTGGCAGAGCGTTTGTGCACCATTCAAAGCCAGCTTTTCACCGTGGGCGGCATCTTAGCCACACACGCTGAAAGTTGGGAGAAGTATTGGGATGCCCAAACGATCAGTCAATGGACGGGTGATTTGGAGGCATGGATTGACGAGTATTCCGCAGCGTTGCCGGAGTTGCGCACTTTCATCCTGCCGAGGGGCAGCAAAAGCGCGGCGCTTCTCCATCTAGCCCGCACGGTGTGCCGGCGCAGCGAACGATGCATCTGCCGCTTCAGCGAGCAGAACGACCTTCCGGAAAACATGCTGGAAAGCGTCCAAAAGTTTGTCAATCGCCTTTCCGATTTTTTCTTTATTTCTGCCAGAAAAATGCTGCAAATCGAAAATAAATCCGAAACTATCTGGAAATCAGCAAAATAAAATTTTCTAAAAAAGGCATATTCTATAAAAAAAAATGTACTTTTGCCGCCTCAAAAAACGCAAGTTATTTACTTAAATCTTTATATATGTATTGGACATTAGAATTGGCTTCAAATTTGGAAGACGCACCATGGCCGGCGACAAAAGACGAACTGATTGACTATGCAATCCGCTCTGGCGCCCCGATGGAAGTGGTTGAGAATTTACGTGAAATTGAAGATGAAGGCGAGGTTTACGACTCTATTGAAGACCTTTGGCCCGACTACCCAACCAAAGAAGACTTTTTTTTCAATGAGGACGAATACTAAAAGGTTAATCGGTTAGGAAACTACAATCATCTTACTGATAATCCATGCAAAATGGCGGGCAGCAATGTTCGCCATTTTGCATTTTAGGACAATTGAAGGAAAGGATGAAAGGATGAAGGGATGAAAGGGATAACTTACAGTACAGTAATCACATCTTCCCCTAATGCCAAAGAAATGTGTGCTAATGTTTTTGTTGTAAAATTATGGCGTCCCGTGAGCCATTTGGAGACCTCTGACTCTTTTTTGCCAAGCTTTTCTGCCAATGCTCGTTGTGTCATGCCATTTTTTTTCAGCAGTCTATCTATCTTCTCTGCAATGGCAAAGGAGAGTTCAAACTCTGCTTTTGTTTCTGGTGTTACTTGAGCCAGACATTCTCTGAATAAAGGATTTGTAATCATAATTCAAAAGTTGCTCCTTCCAACCCAATGATATAATTCTTGTCAATACTTACAGTTCCGTTTTTCTGTGCTGCTTTCAGAAGTCTATCAAATTTTTGAAGATCCATCACATAGCCGCACAATTCTTCATTTTCCTGATATGTCCGTGTTTCTTTAACCCCTCCATTACCCAAAATGAGAATCTGATTGGAAATGCGAAGGCAGTATAGACGCAATTTATGCGAATCCAGTGATAAGGCACAGACATCATCATTCATTTTTCCTTCGATTCTAAAAAAACGTTCCAAAGCTCCACGTTCTATGATTCTTGAAAGTGCCATTAAAATCAGTTGGAAATCCTTATTTAACGTGGACTCATCCTTGAATTCGTTAAGGAATTTCTCAAATTCACTTTCATCAGACCCATTGAAACAGATGGAATACAAACTCACAGAATCATTACTCTCAATAGTTTTTAATGTAGCTTTTTTCATAGTTGTTATAGTTTAAGATTAGACGCTGCAAAAATACACAAAAAATACTAACTTAATTTATAAGTGAAGTTTTTTTGAAAAAAATCTTTCTGCGGTTTCCTCTCTTTATAAGAACCGAGGCAAACCCGCGCCCGCAGATTTGCCCCAATTCTCAGTTCTCGATTTTCAATTTCCGCAGTTTCCCCTAATCGCGGACACAACGGACGGAATAGCCATCGGTTTTACTAGAGCCAAACGAGCAGTACACGGAAGCGCCAGTGTAGTTGAGGTAGCGGGAGATAGCGTTGCTACCATTGGCTGTAGCGCTCCAGAAATTTGCATCGTCGGCGAATTCGCTGATGCTACCGTAGTAGCCTCCCGCAGGCAACGCACTGAAGCCTGTAGAGTTGTTTTGGGAGCGGTCGTTGCCGACGGCGCCAGAATTACCTGAGGTATTCCAATCTTCTGTGGAAGCCAACGCTTTCGCCACATTGCCCGAAGTTGCAGTGTAATAACTGCAAGTCGCCACATAATTTTCCAACTCCGTCCACTCTACATCAGAAGGCACGTGCCACCCGTTGGGACAGATGCCCTGCACATGGCTGGGGTTGCTGGAAGAGGATGACGAATTGCCCATCACTGCCTTCCAATTGTATAGGTAACCGTATGGGTACACATTGCTGCTGCTATTGTTCGGACAGTATCGGTATGCCGTTGTGGTACTTGTAGAGGAACCCTGTGGAATGGACGTGCCGTTGGCATAGTGCGTGGTGCGCAGGTTTTGTGCCATCCACTCTTGGTTGCCCAATCTCACCACATCGTATACATTACCATCGTAATCCGTCACCGTTCCACAAATGCCATCACCTAACGGCTTTTGAGGATCCGGCTTAATCATCAGATGGTCTTTCTCGCACCGGGTGAACAGAATGCCCACAAACAAAACAAACAAACATGTTCCTAATTGTTTCATATATCTTTTCATAATTATTGCTGTTTTTTCTGGTTATTCTTATTTTTCTTGCCTAATTGCGCAAAGTTGATACCGATATTGAATGTTGCTTGTGGAAGCACCAAGTACCAGTCATCTACCGAGACCATATATTCTCCGACATAGTCTCTTCCACTATACTCGCTGACTGAAAAATCAAAAAAGAAATAGAAGCCCTTAAACACACCCCCCAAGCGCATATCGATACCTGCATCAAAATAAACATCACGGTGAACGGAATATCCTGAATCGTGGAAACTAATATCATATCTATCGTGGAGGTTGCACCCAAGTCCGAGCAAGAAGGCTTTTTGCTGGGGTCCTATCATAAAATCCAGTCCGACATTCCCTTGATGGAAGGAGATGAAAGAGGTTTTGTAGGAGCCGTACAACCCCATTGCGAATTTCGGCCCACAAGCTATTGCGAAGTCCAATCCCACGGAAAATTCCAAGAACTGGGTGGGCTTGGAGTAGCCGCCACCACCACCCACATTGAGGCCGAACAGGGGCAGGCGCAGAAAATCAGGCTTGGGCTTTTCTTTCTTCTTTTGTCCAGGATACGTCCATGCGACCCGCCCACTAAACGAATTGGGCACATATAAATTGAGGATGCGCCATTGGTTAATGAGATTCTGGGCGATAGCTGCAAACTCTCCACCTAATTCCGAATAGTTATTCAACAGCTTAAAGTTGCCAAG
Source organism: Bacteroidales bacterium (assembly GCA_017506175.1). Classification (GTDB taxonomy): domain Bacteria; phylum Bacteroidota; class Bacteroidia; order Bacteroidales; family WCHB1-69; genus UBA1756. Next base: position 40,751 of record JAFVNW010000099.1, read on the forward strand.
ACTTTCGCCAATTCTTTGGAACTTGGCTAACTGACCTTCCGAAATAATGTCATCGCCTTTCACACCACGTATCTCATGTTGCAAGGGAATGTCATTGAAACGTACATTCTGCATTTTGGTGCCATATTTAGACAGGAGTTCGTCATAGTAATTATCCGCTGTGAGAATGTCCTTATCAGGATTTCGTGAAGTTTGGTCCAACCCATCGGTAAAAGTCACCATAAAGGCAGCTGAAAGAGGTTCTTTGGGTGATATTGACTTCTCGCAGTAGGCATTCATCAATTCAACCACCTTGTCCACAGCATAGTAGAGTGCCGTACCATTTTCGGGCTCCCGATTATTGATAAATGTGTCCATTTGCATATACGAGTTGTACGTAAGAGGTCTGATGTCAAAAACTTTTGTCTCATTGATTTTGGAGAAGCATACGATTCCTAATTTGATATTTCCGATACCTTTTGAAGCTTCGTAGAGAAATTTCACAAAGTCTTTGGCCGCATTCTTAACCTTCCCAAAGTCACCACCAATGGAAGAACTACAATCAATAACCAACATACCAACCATTGACTTTTTCTCCTCTACCCCTGCCGTACCTTGACGAGTTTCGACGTCGGGCTGCCACTCGTTGATGGTGTTGTCGTAACGCCAAAAATCCAACGGGGTTTCAATGCCTCCCGGATAGTCGGTACTTGCACGACTGAACTGAAAAAGAACATCCTCCAAAAGTGTCGGTTCCCCGGATCGTGTAACATCAGGGTCATCAAAATAGATACCTTGATTGTCAATGTCGCTTAACTTGTAAACAGCCTGCCCATTTGCCCCTTTTTCAATCGAAAGATTTCCCTTGATGAAATATTGCGCATCATCGGGATTAGTGCGATTAAGCTTAGATTGACCCATCGCCATAAAAGAGACTGCAAGTCCAATGAATGTAAGTAAAAACCTTCGCAGGCAGCACATTCCGCCGCCCCAATGAAAACAATTCTTCTTCTTCATATTTTAGGTGTATTAATGGATTGATACTAAACCAAAGAAGCCCGTAGGCGCAACCCATCTGTTGTACTTACCGGCCATAGTGTGAAATAAAGGGGAAATGGTAAAATCTGTCGCTAATACAACATTTTTACGCAAAGTTATAGCAACATCCCATAACGCGCTGATATATATGAAAATCAACGAATTATAAAAAATTTCAGCAATTTTATCTGAAAAAAAATTGTCTCATTTTGAAATTAACAATTGAGGTTGCAAATTTACAAAATTAAATGAAATTAATCCTTAACCTCTTGTAAAAAAAAAGAAAACTGTGATTGTGATTATGAATACTACAAGATTAAAGGGGGGATTCCGTTCGTTTTTTGAATAAAAAAAAGGTCGGACTTCGCATCCGACCTTTTTTGTCTCTTTACAGAAAAAATTCTCCGAATTAGTTGTTCATCACCACAAACGAATTGTTCATCGGCAGATTCACCAACATCATCGCCTTGGAATAATTCAAGATATTGTTGATGATGAACTTGCGCGGGGAAAACAGTCTGGGGGATTTTTGCTTTTTCAAAATAGTAGATTTTTGCTCCATAGGCAGTTTTGTTTGGTTAAATACTTGTATGTAACGCGATTCCATCCATTTTATTTTACAAACGAAAGGGAATCGTGGCAAAATTTCGCAACTTTTCGCTGCATTGTGAAAAAAAACGGTAATTTTGCGTTTCCAAAAAAACTGCCTGATGACCAATTACGGCAAGATTCCCGATACGAAACATTTCCTCCCAACCACCAAAAAAGAGTTGGAATGGCTGGGGTGGGACTACGTGGATGTGGTTATCATCAGCGGGGACGCCTACGTGGACCATCCCTCATTTGGACCTGCGGTCATCGGGCGCTGGCTGGAAAGACTGGGACTGCGCGTGGCCATGCTTCCCCAGCCCAATTGGCAGGACGACGGCCGCGACTTCACCAAACTGGGGAAACCGCGACTCTTCTTCGGCATCTCAGCCGGCAACATGGACTCGATGGTCAACCACTACACCGCTGCCAAACGTCTCCGCCACGACGACGCATACACCCCCGGCAACCAACACGGCTTCCGCCCCGACTATGCCACCATCGTCTATACCAAGATGGTGAAGAAGTTCTTTCCCGACACACCCGTTGTCATCGGCGGTATCGAGGCCTCCTTACGTAGGCTCTCCCACTACGACTACTGGAGCGATTCGCTAAAACCCTCTATCTTAATGGATTGTCCTGCCGATGTGCTCGTTTACGGCATGGGCGAAAAACCGATGGCCGACTTGGTGCGCATCTTCCAAGGCGAAGATTGGAAATCGCATCTGCAAGAATGTTCGCAAATCGCCTTTCTCACCGATGAACCGAAGAAATACTGCAACGTAAGCGAAGCACTCGTACTCCATCCTTTCGAGAAGGAACTGAGCAACAAACGGTTTTACGGCGAGAACTTCGTGGCATTTGAAACGGAGAGCAACAAAAAGGTGCAACGCACTATCATTCAACCATATAACAAGAAATCGCTCGTAATTTACCCGCCCTATCCGCCAGCAACGGAGGAGGAGATGGACCATTTCGCGCTCTTCAATTCCATGATGAATGCACCACACCCGAAGTACGCCAAGCGCGGCGAAATACCGGCGTGGACCATGATTCAGAACTCCATCACCATTCACCGAGGGTGCTTCGGCGGATGCAGTTTCTGCGCCATCACCGCGCACCAAGGGCGATTCGTCAGTTCGCGCTCCGAAAAGTCGATACTCGCGGAGGCGAAGGATCTGGCGCAACGCCCCTACTTCAAAGGGCACATCACCGACTTGGGCGCGCCATCGGCCAACATGTACCAGATGCACGGACGGAATCAGGAAATCTGCGCCAAGTGTGCCAAGCCCTCCTGCATCTACCCGAACATTTGCAAAAACTTGATTATCAACCACAAACCACTCATCTCGCTCTACCGGAAAGCTGCCGCCATCGCGGGGGTGAAACACATCACCATCGGCAGCGGCATCCGCTACGACCTGCTCATCGCCGATGAGAAGACCGACCGCGAGAACGGCCTGACCGAGTACCTGACCGATGTCATCCGGCACCACGTTTCCGGCCGGCTGAAGGTGGCACCTGAGCATACCGTTTCCAAGGTTCTATGCAAAATGCGCAAACCGAATTTTAACACTTTTAACACTTTTAACCAAAAATTCCAAAAAATCACAAGCGAGTGCAAATTGCGGCTGCAGTTGGTGCCCTACTTCATCTCGGCACATCCCGCCTGCACGCTCGACGATATGAAATCACTCCACAAAACGGTGCAGAACCAGCACTTGCACATCGAGCCCGTGCAAGATTTCACCCCCACTCCCATGACCTACTCCACCGCAATGTATTATCTGGGCTACGACCCATATACCGGTGAAAAAGTGTTCAGTGCCAAGAGCAGGGGTGAAAAAGAGAAGCAGAAAAGCTGCTTCTTCCATTCATAGCGAACCGTGAATTGAGAAGGGGGCGATTCCCCTCGCTATTCATTATTCACATCAATATTTCGTGCCAGTAAATTCCGTGCTGGCGCGGTTTTCCACGCCGGCACAGAATACTATTTTCAAGGCAAGATCGCTGCTGCCAAAGTGAGCGTCAATCTTCACGCGGTTGACCTGCGAGCGGAAATGGGCAATCCGATCTCCGCAAAAGGTGCTGTCGGTTTCGGCGCAAACATTGATTAACGCGCTAACAACCGCTGAATCAGTCACATCCGACTGATAACGGTACTTGTCGGCGCGCTCAAGAGAAACCGCATTGGAAAGCATCAGACTGGCGGGGTCGGAGGAATTTTGTTGAAATTCTACTGGCGCGTCCTCCTTCACGAACTTGTCGTTCTGCCCATACCAGCGGTTGGTGAAAACCCCATAATAAGTCCCAGCCAACCGTTCCGCATCCTTTTCCGGCTTCTCGCATGAAGCCACACAAGCCACCAAAAGAAGTGCGAACAATGCGATTTTAAATGGTTTCATCCTTGGCAATCAGCGGATTATGTATTATTCTTCAATCTTGGTTCCCGTGAAGGTAGAAACACCAATTTCGGCTTCTACACCCAAAATTTCAGCCAAGTAGGTGATTTTGAGCGTCAAGGTGCTTGAGCCATCGAATTGTGCATCCACTTTCATTCTCTCCACCGTGTTGCTGAAATAATCGCTGTTCACGCCGCAGAACGAAATAAGAGAGCTCAGGATACTGGCAGTAGAACTGCTTTGACCTTCACATACATAGTGGTTGTCGGCCACTTTCGTCAAATCGACAGAATAATCCATATACAGGTTGCCAGCTGCCAACGGATTCTCGGTAATGGAGATGGTCTTCTCCTTTTGTTGAGCCGTTGAATCAATTTGTTGGTTATTGTTTGTGTTGATCTTAACGGTCTTGAAAGTACCTTTGTACTTGCCTACCAACGGATTATCGCTGTTCTTGGTGCATCCACTGAGGATGAGCGCAAATGCGCAAACGAATAATACTAATGCTTTTTTCATTTTTATAATATTTAAATTGGTTAATAAGAAATGGCTTTTTAACATTTTCAGATTATTTATGCAATTCCTCGTCGATTTTGTCATTTACGACTTTCACGAAATCGGCTATTGACATCACGCCGAGGTCGCCGGCGCCGTGTTCACGTACGGAAACGGTCCCGTCTGTCGCCTCCTTTTCACCCACAATCAAGATGAACGGGATTTTGCTGACTTCGGCATCGCGAATCTTACGTCCAGTTTTCTCATTGCGCTGGTCGATGGTGGCGCGGACTGCATGCTCATCCAGCATTTTGCGGACATTTTCGGCATAATCCAGGAATTTCTCGCTGATAGGCAGGATGATGACCTGGTCGGGAGTAAGCCACAGCGGGAAGTTGCCAGCGGTGTGTTCCAGCAGAACAGCCACAAAGCGTTCCATTGAGCCGAATGGGGCGCGGTGAATCATTACCGGACGCATTTTCTTGCCGTCCGGACCGGTGTATTCAAGGTTGAAACGCTCCGGCAGGTTGTAATCCACCTGCACCGTGCCCAACTGCCACTGACGGCCGATGGCATCCTTCACCATAAAGTCGAGTTTCGGTCCATAGAAAGCGGCCTCGCCCAACTCAACCACAGTGTTCAGTCCTTTCTCCTTGGCAGCCTCGATGATAGCGGTTTCCGCCTTGTGCCAATTCTCGTCGGAGCCGATGTATTTCTCCTTGTTGTTCGGGTCTCTGAGAGAGATTTGCGCCGTATAGTTCTTGAAATCCAACGTCTTGAAGATGTAAAGGATAATGTCAATCACCTTGCAGAACTCCTCCTTAATCTGGTCGGGAGTGCAGAAGAGGTGGGCATCGTCTTGCGTAAAGCCGCGCACTCTCGTCAGCCCGTGCAGTTCACCGCTCTGTTCGTAGCGATACACCGTTCCGAACTCAGCGATGCGGAGCGGAAGGTCACGGTATGAACGCGGTTTGTAGGCGTAGATTTCGCAGTGATGGGGGCAATTCATCGGTTTCAGAAAATACTCCTCGCCCTCTTGCGGCGTAGTGATGGGACGGAAGGAGTCCGCCCCATACTTCTGGTAGTGACCGGAAGTTTTGTACAAGTCCACATTGCCGATGTGGGGACACATAACTTGTTGGTAACCATATTCTTTCTGCACCTTTGTCAAAAAATCTTCGAGGCGTTTGCGCAGGGCGGTTCCCTTCGGCAACCACATAGGCAGACCGGCACCCACTTTCTGGGAGAAGAAGAAAAGGTCCATTTCTTTGCCCAGTTTGCGGTGGTCACGTTTCTTGGCCTCTTCAAGGAATACGAGGTATTCGTCCAGTTCTTTCTTTTTCGGGAAAGTGATACCGTAGATGCGGGTGAGTTGTTTGCGGTGCTCGTCACCGCGCCAATAGGCACCGGCTGTGTTCAGCAGCTTGATGGCCTTGATGGGAGCGGTGTTGAAAAGGTGCGGGCCACGGCAGAGATCGGTGAAGTTGCCGCTCTCGTAGAAGGTGATGGTGCCATCCTGCAAGTCGTTGATCAACTCAACTTTATACTCTTCGTTTTTCTTGGTGAAATAATCAAGGGCGTCGTTTTTGGAGACCTCTTTGCGAACGAACTGCACTTTTTGGGCGGCGATTTCCTGCATTTTGGCTTCAATGGCAGGAAAATCGTCAGAAGAGATTTCGTAGTCCATAAAGTCGATGTCGTAGTAGAAGCCATTTTCGATGCTCGGTCCAATGCCGAATTTCACGCCCGGATAGAGTTCGGCGATGGCAGCGGCCATCAAGTGGGCGGAGGAGTGCCAATACACGGCCTTGCCTTCAGGGTCGTTCCATGTGAGCAGTGTAACGGAGGCATCCTCGTCAATCTCGTAATTGAGAGCCACCACTTTGTCGTTGACTTTCGCAGCCAACACGTTGCGGGCCAGCCCCTCGCTAATGCTCTGTGCAATCTGATACGGGGTCGTGCCTTTTTCAAATTCTTTTACTGAATTATCAGGTAAAGTAATGTGTATCATCGCTGATTTCTTTTAGTTGTAAAACGGCTGCAAAATTACAAAATTAATTCATAATGCATGGTTCATAATTCTTAATTAATATTAAGATGATTTGGACAACCCAGCTCCTTGGAATCCATGACATTTCCTTTATTCCAGCTTTACCAAACGTAGCAGTGGAAGCGCAAAAAAAAAGACAAGGGGAAAAAAGAAAATGGAGTGCGACGTTTTGAATAGGTTGATTCCACGCCGAACTGATTAAAAATTTAGTACTTTTGCAGCCCGAAAACGAATCAACAAATCGACAACACACATGGCTGAACTGCACAGTTTATTGGATTACGAACCGAAAATCATCATTGCCTGGGGAGAGAGTCTGAAAGGCAAGCGGAAGTTCACGGATTTTCTGATGACCAACGGATTTCCTGAGTTGGCGGCACTCTCCAACGCCATCAACTCGGACTTGGAGGCGCTGAAATGGCTGATGGTCAATGGCTACCCAGAATTCGCCATTCTCAGCGATGCCATCGACGACGAAGACCCCGCCATCGAGTGGCTGAAAAGATACCACTGCGACTTTCTCTCCACCTTCGCCGCCGCCTGCCGCAAGGACGATGCCGCCATCAAATGGTTCGTCGACAACAAACTGGACGTTTTCATCCTCATCATCAAAACCATTCACGACATCCTCCTCCAACAATCGTACGACTCCTCCAACGTACACAAAAGAAGGCAGTAGTTAGCAAATAAAAAGGCTGGCAACGTTTTCCGCCACCAGCCTTTCAATTCTCAACTTTCAACTCTCAACTTCCCCTACTCCATCACAACGTTCACGTTCTGGATGAATTCGCGGGAGTCATGCATCAGTTTGTACATAATCGTGTCGTTCTCCACGAAGGGTACAAAGCGGCGATATTGGGCGATGAATTCCTCGATGAACTCAGAGGATTTGAGTGGACGGCGGAACTCAAGCGCTTGCGCGGCGTTCAGCAACTCGATGGCGAGGATTTTCTCCACATTCTGAACCACCAGATAGGCTTTCGTGGCGGCGTTTGCCCCCATGCTCACGTGGTCTTCCTGTCCCTGCGATGACTCGATGGAGTCGGAGGAGGAGGGCATCGTGAAGGTCTTGTTCTGGTTCACGATGGAAGCCGCAGTGCATTGCGGAATCATAAAGCCAGAGTTCAAGCCGGGGTTTTTGACGAGGAAGGAGGGCAACTCGCGCTTGCCGCTGATGAGTTGGTAGATTCTTCTTTCGGAGATATTGCCCAATTCGGACATCGCCAAAGAGAGGAAGTCCAGCACCAGCGCCAACGGCTGTCCATGGAAGTTGCCTGCGGAAATAATCAGGTCTTCATCGGGGAAGACGGTCGGGTTGTCGGTCACGGAGTTGATTTCCGTTTCCACCACATTGGTGATGTGGGTCAGAGCGTCCTTCGTGGCGCCGTGCACCTGCGGCATACAGCGGAAGGAGTAGGGATCCTGCACGTGCTTCTTTGGGCGCGAGATGATTTCGGAGCCCATCAGCAGATTGTTGATGTGGGTGGCAGTGAGAATCTGACCTACATGCGGGCGTGCGAAATGAACCGACAAGTTGAACGGTTCGATGCGGCCGTCGAAGGCTTCCAAGGAAACAGCTCCGATGATATCGGCCAGCCACGACAATTTCTTGGACTTGATGAGCAGCCATACAGCGTACGCACTCATAAACTGCGTGCCGTTCAGCAGAGCCAACCCCTCTTTCGATTGCAGGGTTATCGGTTCCCAGCCGAACTTGGCGTTGATTTCCGCAGCCGGATATTTCTTGCCCCTGTAATACACTTCTCCTTCGTTCAACAGTGGCAGACATAGATGGGCCAAGGGAGCCAAATCGCCGGATGCACCAAGCGAACCCTGTTGATACACAACGGGGTACACACCTTTATTGAAAAAGTCAACCAGCCGTTGCAAGGTAACAACTTGCACACCGGAGTTGCCGTATGACAGAGATTGGATTTTCATCAACAACATCAAGCGGACGATTTCCTGCGGCACCTCGTCGCCGATGCCGCAAGCGTGCGACTTCACCAGATTGCTTTGGAGGGTTGACAAATCCTCTTTGGAAATCGAGGTGTTGCAGAGGGAGCCGAAGCCGGTGGTCACGCCATAGACGGGCGTTTTGCTGGTGGCCATTTTTTTGTCGAGGTAGTCGCGGCATTTCTGCACTGCTTCAATGGATTCCTTTGACAAAGAGAGTTTGGCCTTTGATTCGATGATTTTTTCTACCTTGTCAATTCCGAGGAATTGAGTGGAGATTACATGTGTTTTCATTTGGTGTATATTTTAATTTTTTAAGATTGATTCCATTGAAGGAAGACGCTCTAAACGATGCAAAATTTTTCGTTGTCACGCATCTCTGCACGTCAGATAAAGAATTCCGCAATGCGCTTCATTTCGGAGCTGACGTTATTTCCCTCATACAGGATGCCGTAGATGGTTTCGGCGATGGGAATGTGGGCTTGGAAGTTTTTGTTCATCTCGTGGATGCACTTCACGGCATAGTAACCTTCGGAGATCTGGCTCATCTCGAGTTGGGCGACGCGCACGGAGAGTCCGTGGCCAATCATGTTGCCGAACATGCGGTTGCGGCTATAGCGGGAGTAGGCGGTGACGAGCAAGTCACCGAGATAGACAGAGTCGTCGAGGCAGCGAGTGCCGGGAAAGACAGTACTGACGAAGTTCTTCATCTCCTTCACACCGTTGGCGATGTAGGCCGCGATGAAGTTGTCGCCGTAGCCGAGGCCGCTGTATATGCCAGCGCCAAGTGCGTAGATGTTTTTCATCACCACGGCCATTTCCGCACCCATCAAATCGCTGGAGACGGAGGCGCGCACGTAGCGGTTTGTGAACATCTTGGCCACATCGGAGGCCAAATCCTGGTTGACAGAGGCGGCAGTGAGGAAGGTGAACTTCTCCTGTGCGATTTCCTCCGCATGCGACGGGCCACTGATCATCGCCATGTTGCTCAACGGAATATTGAATTCCGTATGGAGATAATCGGAGATGAACTGCAGCGTTTCAGGAATGATGCCCTTCACCGCGTTGATGATTTTCTTCTTGTTCAAGCGGCTCTTCTTCAGCGGCTCAAGCGTTTTCTGCAAAAAGGCGGACGGGGTGACGATAATCACGTAGTCGGCTTTGGCCACCACGCTCCGGATGTTGTTGCTAACCTTCACGTCTTTCGGATCTATAAACGTGGAACTTAAGTACTTAGGGTTATGTCCGTATTTATTGACACCTTCCACGATCTCCTCTTCGCGCACCCACCAATGGATATGTTCGAGGTTGGCCGACAAAATCTTGATGATGGCAGTCGCCCAGCTACCGCCCCCAATCACAGCGACACGGTATCTCAATCTGTTCTTTTTGCGAAAATATGGGGTAGCTACTTCCATAAACTCAACTTTCGTTTAACATTTTTTAAGGCTGCAAAGATACGGCAAATATTTGAATTGAGCGTGAAAAAATGTTAATCAATGGAATCCAGTCTAAGCCCCCCCCAAAAAAAACAGTTCTCAGTTCACAAAATCCAGACTTCTATTAAATCGGCGGTGCCACCAACGATGATTCCGCGAAAAAGAGCGATCAATTCAGACAACATTTTTACATTATTATTGTAATAAAAATAGATACGTAAATAATTTTTCATTTTTTTTGTAACAATCTTGTTATGAAATCGTAAGAGCAAATTGAACAACAAAAAGGAGAAATCCTTTACGTATCATTAAAGGTTAATGGTTATCAACGGCGATGGGAATCGCCGTTGTTTTTTTAACGTGAACGGCGATTAGCAATCTGCCAAAGCCATGGTCAACGTCTATGTCAAAGTCTTTTCGTACTTTTGCAGGCGATTACAAAACGACAAAAATGGACGACAACAACGTGCGCAACGAGATTTCCCAATTGGGCAAATACAATTTAATCAACAAGTTAACAGATGACATTGAAAAACAGAACGACTCCACACTCGTGGGGGTCGGCGATGACGCGGCAGTGGCTGACTTCGGCGGCAAGCAGACCGTCTTCGCCAGCAAACTGTTTTTAGAGCATGTTCACTTCGACCTTTCCTACTTCCCACTCAAGCATCTCGGCTACAAATGCGCGGGCATCGCCCTCACCGACATCCTCGGCATGAACGCCATCCCCACCCAGATTTCGGTGAACCTCGCCCTCTCCAACCGCTTCTCCATCGAGGCAGTGGAAGAATTCATGACCGGCATCCGTGCCTGTTGCCACAACTACAAGACCGACCTCGCTGGCTTGGAAATCAACACCTCCATGACGGGCATGGCCATCAGTATCACCGCTGTCGGCGAAGCGGAAGCCGACAAAATCGTGTGCCGCCGCGGAGCGAAGGAAAACGAGCTCATCTGCGTCTCCGGCGACTTCGGAGCCGCTTACACAGGCTACCTTCTTCTGGAACGCGAAAAGGAAATCTTTCTCCAAACCCAAGTCAGCCAGCCCAACTTTGAGGGCTACGAATACCTGCTGGAACGCCAACTCAAGCCGGAACCGCGCCTCGACATCGTGGAAGGACTCCGCAAAAACGACATCCTGCCCACCTCAATGACCGTCGTGAGCGAAGGACTCGCCACTTCCCTACTCCACATCTGCCATCTCGCCGGCCTCGGATGCACCATCTTCGAGAACAAAACCCCCATCGACCAACTCACCTTCGACACCCTGAAGAGCCTGAAAATCGTCGCCACAACCGTCGCCCTCAACGGCGGCGAGGACTATGAACTTCTCTTCACCGTAAGACAAAGCGATTACGAAAAGGTGAAAAAAATTGAGAATGTGTCTGTCATCGGCTATATGCAGGAGAAGAATGCGGGCTGCAACCTTATCACCAACGACAATAAGCAGATTGAGCTGCGAGCACAAGGATTCGAACACGAGGAAGGGAACTAAGAGATAGAAATCTGGGGAAATCAAGAATTTTCGCTACTCAAAACAGCATGAGCAGATGACACCTGGGGCTCTACCTCACAATCGTCAGCGTTCCCGTGCGCGTTTCGCCAATCCCGTGAACCTTGTAGTAAAACTGGTAATAGTAGGTACCGGCCTCTAAATTCCCGCCATCCCAATTATTGTGATAAGCGTTGCTTTGAAAAACCACACTGCCCCCTCTATTGCGGATAATCAGCTTGGTAAGTTCGCAATTTTCTATGCCTTCAATTACGAAGAAGTCGTTGAAACCATCGCCATTGGGCGTGAAAACATTCGGTATTTCCAACACCAACGGTTGGCTTTGCGGGATCTCCGCATAATTTTCCAAGACCGGATCATCGGCGATAGAGGTTGTGACAATTTGCTGAGAAGCGGCGGGTTGGGAAACCGGCTTCACATTGGAAGAATAGGCTTGATTGGCTGACGAAGAATGTACGGGGGAAGTTGCAGTTTGTGATGAAGTGCCCTTGGAAGGATTGACAGCGACTGTGTTTTTGGTAGCTACAACCATTTGATTTACTGATGGTTGAGTGCTCGTTTCTGCGACATCATCTGCTTGGGGGAGGATTTCACTATTGCCATTGACTGGCAATACTTGGTTATTCTCCGATTCCACATTATCATTTTCTTGTTCTTTCGACGGGAGGTTTATTGCATCATCTTCTGTGGATGTTGAATCTCCAGCAACGGCAACATTTACAATATTTTGCTGATTTTGAACAATTTGTGAAAATTTATCGGAAGATTTTGACAACGAAACGCCGAGGATGACACCTCCTGCGACTAATGCGGAGGAAATCACTCCGACAGCCATTTTAGCAGCAGTGGAAGCAAGAACGGAATGCCCAACGGAAGCCGCAGCAGTTCCACCCGCAGCCACCGAAGATGCCAGCTGGCTTGCAACCGACTCCCAACATCTGGCAGAGGGTTCAACCTTTATGTTTTCCAAAAGTTTTTTTATCTCAATATCTTCCATTTTCTATTATCATTATGAATGCAAACGATCTTTCAGCCAGTTTCTGGCCCGAGTAAGTTGAGAGCGCGACGTACTTTCCTGTATTTCAAGCATTTCGCCGATCTCTTTGTGCGAATGGCCTTCCACCACAAACAAGTTGAAAATCACCCGGTAGGTTTCCGGCATTCGTTGGATCAAGGACAGCAGGTCGTTTTCCATCAACTTGTCGGAGGGAAGTTCGTTGCCAACCTCCCAGTCCGAGGTTTCCACATCTTCCAACGAAAGTTGGTTGTGATGCTTGTGATGCATCCGAAAGTGACTGATAGCCGAGTTCAACATGATTCGCTTCATCCACGTAAGCAAAGAACTTTCAAATCTGAACTCCTGCAAGTTGGAGAAGATTTTCGTAAACCCTTCTATGAGAATATCTTCCGCCTCCTCGTTCGAGTTCGCATACCGTACGCACAACCCCATCAGCAATGGAGAATACTTGTCGTATAGCTCTTTTTGCGCAACACGATCGTTGCTCAAACAACGCTCAACAAGTTTCTTCTCATCCATTGTTTTCACGTTTTGAGAGACGCAAGAAAAAGGAAAATGTTGCAGAATTTATTTTATAGATTTCACGATAGACTCTACCTGACGGATATAGTCGCGTTTTTCCTCCTCAGGCGCATACACAAAACCGTCGATACTGATTGTCTCATTATTGGGGGTGATGAAAGAATAATGATAGAACGGGCCTCCCATCCAATCATCGTTCATTTCCCACAATCCTCGCATTTCCGCACCCTGATGAGCGCCAATCTGCATCGGGAAAATGAAGGGAAGACTTCCCAGTTCAACCACAACAGGGTGATATTCGGGATGCTCGCCTTCAATATTCTTGAAGATGCGATTTCGGTTGTAAATCATATTTGCGCGCGTCAATTCAGAAGTCGGCGACTTGTAAATCATAATGCATCGGTCGTTTTTCACCGTTCGATAAAGCAGCCACAAATAGTCGTCACCCTCGCGGGCGATATTGTAATCCTTGGGAACCGTCAGCAGAATGCCGAATTTCTGGCGGATTTTCTCTTGCACCTCCACATTGGGGATGGAGGTGAAAGCGTTTTGAATCTTGCGAATGTCATTTTCGTAAAATTCAGCAAGAATGTCATCTTGATGTTGCAAAAAGAGTTGAAAACAAGAGTCCTGATTGGCCCCGCGGATTTCAACATAAACCTGCGGATTGGAGTAGTTGTTGCGTTCCAAACTGTATTTGGCCTCTTTCAAATTCGTATCCAATTGAAAATGAAGGATATTGAAATGGCGTAATTTGTTGTCCGTGAACAGTTCCTCATTCAACTGCAGCACGTCGAACATCGGTTCCACCTGATTGGTGGCCGGCTGCGGCTGCGTCAGGATGGCAATCACACTGTCCTGCATCGTGGTGTCCCACACGTTTTTGTCCATCACCAACAGCACCTCCGCCGCCTTGCCGATGGATGAATTATCAACCGAAACGGGGATGATGGGTCCCGACTTCTTGCATGCTGCGAAAACCATCGCAACCGTCATTAAGATGAGGTATGTTCTTTTCATAGCTAAAAATAGGGTTTAGTTTTTATAAAATTTCGCTGCCACCCAATTGTTTTTCTCTTTGAAGGAGGCGAACGAAAGGCCCAGTTCATGCGCACGCTTTTTAATAGCATCGAGGTCATGTCCGTTGTAGAATCCACTGAAGAAGATTTCGCTCCCCTTTTTCATCGATTTCACGTAGGCAGGCATGTCATTCAGCAAGATATTGCGGTTGATGTTGGCGATGATGACATCGAAAACCTCCTCTCCGATAGCACCAGCATCGCCCAATTTCACCGTAATATCCTCCGTATGGTTGCGGACATTGTTTTCAAGATTGTTCTCGTAAGCCCACTTGTCGTTGTCGATGGCGGTGACGGGGCGGGCACCGCGTTTGTGGGCGAGGATGGCCAGCACGCCAGTGCCGGAGCCCATATCCAGCACTTTCTTCCCGGAAAAGTCTTCCTCCAGGATGTACTCGATCATCAGCGAGGTGGTTTCATGGTGAGCCGTTCCAAACGACATTTTTGGCTCGATAATGATTTCATACGGAACATCCGTGCGTGGTTCGTGAAACGGGGCGCGGATGTAACATTGTCCGCACAACATCACCGGCTCGTAATTGGCCTCCCAAACTGCATTCCAGTCCTGCTCCTGCACCTTGGAAACCGCATACTTGACCTCCACTGCCATCCCGTGATTTTCAAGTGCATCGCGAATGGCGGCCTCATCGTAAAGTTCCTCCTTGATATAAGCCAGCAAGACGTTTTCATCGTCTCCGTCCATAAAACTGTCGCAGCCAGCATCGCCAAGAATAGCCGTGAAAATGTCCTTCCAGGGTTCCGGTTGCGAGAAAGTCAATTTGATTTCGTAATATGCCATTTTTTCTTGTTGGGACGGGGCATCCCCTATCCGGAATTATCATTCTATCTATACAAATTGAATCGTTGATTAATCCAATGCTTCATAACCAACGATTCAATCTTGATTTTGGAAATCCTCAATCATATTATTGCTCAACGTGGTCGAACTCGCCCGTAGTGGTGAACCACAGATAGACGGGATATTTCTCCTTATTGGGCAGAATGACCGTTTTGTAGAAGTTCTTGCCGTCTTTCTTTACAGAATAATATTGTTGGATTTCAGATTTGCCGTAATTATCTTTGATATAGGATTCGATAGCGGGGATGAGTTTGTCGATATCAAGGTAGTAAAGGTCTTGCAGCAAACGTCCGTCGGGAGAGAAGATGCACATTTCCTTGCCTTTTGTGCCGGTGAATTGGACATCGAAGTTCTCATTTTCGTCCTCGTCCCATTTGGCGTCGTTCACACGCGGGAATTTGGCTGCGAAGGCGTTGAGGACCACTTCGGGGACATCCACTTCGTCGTAGTCACCATACGACTTGACAGTCTTCATGCCGTTGCTGAGTTCTTTTCGGAGGAACTTGCCGGATTTGTCGAAATAGAGTATAATGTAGCTGTTGCCGGTGGAGGCGATATCGACTTTGTAGATTTGACCGAGGTCCTTATCCTCTTCCATCTCATAGTCGCGGATTTTGTGTGAGGGGTAATTGGAAGAGACGTAGGACTTGATTCCTTCAGGGAGTTCAGCAATGGAGGCGGCGAGGTCTTCCGCACTCGGGGCCACTTCGGTGAACACATCGGGATCGTTGAAGGGGTCTTCGAAGTTCGGGTCAACGGTGCGGATGAACTTGCGGGTCTTGCCGTCGAACCAAGCACCAGTCGGGATTTTCTTCTTCCAATTCTTCTTTTCGTAAAATTCGATGTAGAGCTTGTTCTTTTTGTCGGCGCGGGTTTCGGTGAAAGCCTTGCTGAACTTGTAGCCTTTGTAATAAGTGGCCAGATGGTTGGTAATGGCGCTGCTCACCCTTTCTTCGAGCATATAGGCGTAAGTTTTCTTCCAGACACCATTTTTGGAAATATAGACATCCTTTTCCAAATCTCTTTCCATGCATTTGCAAACATAGGTTTCTGCCACGAGGAACCACTTCTGGTCAGCGGCTTTGGGAGCTTTTTTCTTGAGCATTTTTTTCGCCACATCGGGGACTTCGCTTTCTTTAATAGCGTATTGAGCCCAAGGATCGTGTGGGGCTGCCGCTTCATTTTTGCCTTTCTTGCCCTTTTCGGCCTTCTCGGCCTTTTCGGCTTTTTCCTCTCTTTCCGCCTTTGCATTTTCGGCCTTTACATCATCTTTGGTTTTTGCCTGCTGTTCGTTGCTAACCACTTCAACCTTAGCCGGTTTACTGGGCTTGGTGGTGGAGGTGGTCGGTCTCGCGGGTTCATCGGTGCGGAGTTTCCAACCTTCGGGATCCTGACGTTTAATCAGATTGCCCACGTAATCGAAGGTGAGTACGGAGGGGAGGTCCTTGGAACCCACTTCGGGGAAACGGACTTCCAGATAGTAATGGGTGGCCGTTTTGGGCATCTCGCGCAAATTGCAGACAGAAATCTCGTAGTTCGGGTAATTGGAGTTGACATATTGGGCGATGCTCAGCGGGATCTCGGAGGTGGGGATGTCGTATGTGGTTTCAACCCAGGTGCCGTCATTTTTGAAGACGGCCTTGCCGTTGGAGCCGTCATCCTTGAATTGAGCGACATACATATTGTCTTTCAATTCCCAAGAGGAGATTTTCGCGTTGGGATATTCGGAAGAGAATGACTGGGTGACATCGCCGGGGACATCGTCGGTTTTCAATTTTTGAGCCGAAAGGCAAAACGAAATTTGCAGGGCTGCAATCACTAAAAGAATACGGGATATTTTCATAGACTAATAATTTTAAGCATTAAAAACAAGCTGACAAAAATAATACTTTTTTTTCAATCTAACGTAAAAACGTTCAATTTTCTTTGGGAATAAAAAAAGGAGGCCGGATGGACCTCCTTTTGGGGAATATAGGAATTTTCAAGATTACTCAACAATGAATTTACGGGCGGTCTTGCTGTCCTTGCCAGCAACGGTAAGGATGTACATGCCTTTGGAGAGGTTGCTGAGATTGATGTTGTGATGGATTTGTCCGCCGTAATTTTCCACGGTTTCAGTAGAGACGACCTTGCCCATCAAATCGGTGATGGTGAAGGTGTAGTTGCCCTCGTTTTCGGAAGTGAGGTCAACATACATGTTATCGCTGGCCGGGTTCGGATAGATGCTGAGGTCGATATCGGAATTTTCATCGAGATCAGTCAGGATTTCATAAGTGAGTTCGAAGCCGTTAGACTCTTCGTAGTTGTCGGAAACGAATCTGATGAGGATTTTGTGGGCTTGCGTATAGAACACGTCCTCAGTGGGCCAGTTGTAGGCATCGATTCTCTTGA
The DNA here is from genome assembly GCA_017506175.1 of Bacteroidales bacterium. GTDB lineage: Bacteria > Bacteroidota > Bacteroidia > Bacteroidales > WCHB1-69 > UBA1756. The sequence continues at coordinate 58,080 of JAFVNW010000099.1, forward strand.
TCAGATGATTTTTTCCGTTGTTGATGTCGAAGATGTCGATGAAATCGCCAGCACCGAGTTCGATTTTGGGATAGGAGAAGTAGGCTGCGGCGCAAGAGTTGATTTTCCACGTGCAGTATGTATCAGGGCGATAGGGGGTGTTTTCGTCAACGGAGGCGTTGCCTTTGTCGGTGATGGTACCCGCACCGGTAAGGGTAACTTCGCCTGAGCAGTATTGTGAGGGAACGGTGGCGATGAAGTCGAAAACGAATCCGCGGTCAACCACATCATTGTCGTTGGTCACAAAGCGTACGAGAACGCTGTCGGCAGCGATGCTGAAAGTGCTGGGGCAGGTGTAGCCGGAGTGGCGTGCAGCGATGTCGTTCATATTGCCGTTTCTATAGAAAATCACTTCGTCGGCGCCAGTTTCGGTAAGCAGACGGCCGAAAGTGAATCTGTAGTTCGTGGCATCGGGAGCGGCAATCATCCATGAGCGGTCGGTGTTGGGTTGATAGAATTTGTTGCCTGCGCCGTCGCTGATAGAACCGCGGGAGGCGACCACTCTCTTGAAGCCGTCGGTCGGTTTTTCAGGATCGTCAACCGGATAGAGGCCGAACATGGCGGCTTCGGAAGCGGTATAACCACCGAGGTGACCGGTTCCAACAATGGTGTAGTATCCGTTGTTGTAACCACCCCATCCCCAGTTCACATGCATCAATGTATGTGAATAAACGGTGTCATAATTGACGTGGTCAATCGTGTAGATGGTATCAATTGTGTAGTGAGGATAAGTGGCAATCGTGTCAAGGGTGATGGTGCTGTCAGCATTTACGATGGTGTCGATGTCGTACGTATAAGTAGTGGAAACGGTGTCCAAATGGTCGATAATGTCCGTATAGACGTTGGTTCCAGTTACCTTATTGATTACTTGATAGCCGTCGAGCATGAAAGCGTGGCCACCTTCGCCGTCATTGGCGGAGTAGTAAATCGGGCAGAATCTTCTGATTTCGTTTTTCAGGGAGTCGGTCCAAAGTGCCTGGTTGCCGATACGGTTGTCAAGGTGGGCGGTACGATTATACTTCCAGTTGTTCTTCATTGCGTCCAATGCGTCCGCGGATTGAGCGCCGGAACCGGTCGGACCGTAATCCATGGTAACAGATATACCCGCATGCCACATCAACTTGGCGGCTGCTCCGGTGTAGAAGTCAATATGGTTGGGCATCAAATCATAATCGTAAACCGTGTTGAAACTTTGCACCTGCCAAGGATAGGTGATGGTATCTTCTCCTTCATAGTGGATAGGATGGTAAGCAATACCGCCGACGCCTCTCTCGGGGTGGCGATAATATTGCATGATAACCGACATATTGGCTGCGACACAACCTGCGGGAACGTGGTTATCGCAATCCGAAGAGAGCATCTGGCTGGCATGGGCATCCGTGCTTGACGGACAATAGTTGTTGAACCACTTGGTCTGGTTCCAGGTGGAGGACAACAGCGGAGTGAAATCTTCCGCCACATAGTCGAAGACAGTGTCCCTTGTCGGCATGTAAGTCAAATAAAAATCCCACTCTTTTTTAGCCTTTTCATTCGTAAAATCCTTGGAAGCAATGATGTCAGCCTTGTAGAAATTTGACCAGTAGTTGCTGATGGAAGCATCGTAGGCATCCGTCAATGAATAGGCCAAAACGGGAGCCACGGCATCCGTAGCAGAAACAATGATAAAGCCCGTTCCACGTACGGAAAAACGATAATAGACCGCCTCATGGTTCTCATCATACTCCGTGTGCTGGAGCACAATATCCGACGCGCTAATCTGCTCTGCCGGGAAATTTGCAGCGATGAAGTTTTTGGAAACGGTTTTAGCATCTTGTACAGATACCACATTGCCCGCATAAGCCAAGCCTAAGAAGCAACATAAGATAACCAATAAAAATGTTTTCTTCATACAATATAAGTTTAAATTTACAATTCGAAATTAAGCGGGCAAAAATACAAAATATTTATCATACATGGACTGCCCAAAATATTTTTTTTGAAATCAAATTCAGAGAGCCCCTTACGAATGGTTTTCACGCATTCAAAACTCTCATAATTGGCAATCAAATAAATGAAAATCAGTTAATTACAACGTTAGAAATCAAGTCCGATGGAGAAGGAGAACATCCCTTTTTTATTGGATATTCTGAAATCCTCAACACCCCACGCGTAATCCAGACGCAGAAAATAGCCGAATAACTTGGCACGCAGTCCCATGCCGAACCCACCCACGAAGGGTTCCACCTGCCGCTTCACCACCGCAGAAATATCTCCCGCGGTGATGTACCGCGTATAAAGGCTGTTGTCCTTCGAATAGGGCGTCACCCCCGTCCACGCCGTGCCGACATCCCCGAACACGACCAACTGCATCGAGTTGAAAAAGCTGTTGGCGATCTGCCGCTTCGCAATCAACTGTACAAACGGGATGCGCAATTCCGTACTCAGCAGCAAAAACGAAGTTCCGTTGCGGATGTTCTGCTTGAAACCGCGCATGTTGGTGGCCAACGTCTGGTAGGCGTAGTTCTTGGTCTGGTCAATCGGAATGTCGCTATTGAATTTCGCAAAAATCCAATTGTCAACACCTCCCATATAGTAAATCAGCGGACTGGTGCCGAAGTTGGCACTTCCTGACAGACGGGTCGCCCAGGTCATGTTGCGGAACACCTTCACCGACTTGCGCGCATCGAAGCCAGCCACAAACAGGTACTTGTTGTCCTTGTCAATCCGGTGCTGGTATTCAGCAAAGACCTTTACCTTGCTTCCGCGCCACAAGTTGGTACAGAGTTCCTTCGATGAATCAAAGACATACTCCAATTTGACACCTGCCCAACCGTGCCGTTCATCCTTCTGCTTCAACGAATAATCGTTCAAACCCGCCATCACATAGGTCTCGTAGCGCCCCGTCAGTGTCAGCCGCAAACTGTTCAGCTTGTTGAACGGATACTTCATTATGTAGAAAAGCGAGTTGGCGTACTGCTTGTAATAATAGTCCCCTACCATGGATTTGATGCCTTGACGATAAGCAACCACCTGATGATCAAGACGTTTGTGCAAATCTTCATAACTAATCATGAATTCGTTGCTCTGTAGGTCGAACGAAATTCGGAAGCCGCCGGTGATGCGGTAGTCCTCGAAAAGATCGTTCAACCCGACCATCACCAAGGCATTGATGCCTGTGTTGAGATAGATGGGCGTACTTCCGCCGGTAAATTGCTGGTAGGTGGTATTCAAAAAACTGAAATCAGCTTGTGTAACCAATTGATTAATAGAGAATTGTGTATAATAATTTCTTCCCGCAACCCGCTGATAGTTCACGCTGCCGGTCGAATCTTTCCCCACCCCGCTCTCTTCCACGCGCTCCGCCTGCGAACGCTTGTTCAGCAAGTCGCTCTTTCGCACCTGATAGAATCCATGCCGCTTAGCACTGACTGTCGATTGCTTGGCAGAACGGATACTGTCCTCCACCCTCTGCAGTTTCAAGTTCTCGCTCCGCATGGCACTGTTAGCAGGCTTTTCCGACATCGCACTGTCCGCAAACGGGTGAATGTACATTCTTTTGACATCGCGATAGAGTACCACTTCAGCAATTTCGCCACTCTCCTTCGCATAATCCTGCTCCAAAAAACTGTATGCAGCATCCGTATTCGGCTTATTTTTAGCGTAATACGCATAATGGATAATCGTATCGACTTTGCTAATGGCACTATCGAAATGGGCGATACAGCGATTGTTGATTCCATTTTCATCGCTCAAATAGAGGATGGTTTGCCCGTCAACCACGCGCACCTCCGTCTCGTTTGCAGTAGGTGTATAGGTAATCCGCATCAGCTCCTTCGACTTGGTTTGGTAGTCGAACATAAAAAGGTCGTAATTACGCTGAGGTTGCGCGACGGAGAAATGTTCTTTCGGATGCAATTGGTTATCAGGACGATTGGAGGAAAAGACGATTTGCTTGTCGTCATTGATGAAGCGTGGGGCATAGTCGTCGTAGAAGTCGTTGGTGAGATTTTGGAAAGAACGGGCGCGGAGGCTATATACGAAGATGTCGGACTGTCCGTTCTGGAAACCGGAGAAGAGGATGAGTTTACCGTCGTCGGAGAAAGAGAAATCCGTAATTTTCTCAACATCAACCAGTTGACGCTTCTCGCGTTTCATTTCATCGATGTTAAAAGGATAGTAGTAACAGCGGCCGGCGTCTTCGAGGGTGAAACCGAGGATTTTCTGCGAGGGGTGCCAGGCCAGCAGCGGGAAGGTGTGGTCGGGGTTGTCCTCCGTCTTTTGGAAACGGCTGAAGATGCGCTTCGGCTTTTTCCACGCCTCTTCTTTAAGCCACACGATGACTTTTCCGGCTTCATTGGTTACAAACGCGAAATTCTTTCCATCGGGTGAAAGGCGGAACTGCTCGTAACTGCGCCGTTTCTTCGGACGTTTCAGGATACCTTTCCCATCAGGTCGCGTGCGCTTCACGTCCTTCTTATAAATCACGTAATAATATCTGTACCAATCAATTAAGAGTTCTTTGTAGGGAACACCCGTCACATTGTAGAAGCCGCGTTCATGGCTGCGACTGCTACGGGTGGCATAAAGGATGGCGGGGACAGCGCTCTTGCCGTAGCGGTCGGCGATGAATTTCCAGAAGGAGTGCCCCGCGTAGGTGGCGTCCACCGGCGAGAGCTCCCCAATATCGGCATACTTCTGCGTGAGAATCCCGTTTTTGACGTAGGCGTCGATGGTGCTGTTCCAGGGTTCAGCGATATAAGAAGACAAACCGGAGAAATACCAGTTGGGCACTTCAAGCAAACTTTCGGAAGAGATGTTTGCTCCGACGGAGGTGCCATTGATAATCCAGTGTGCGTAAAGATTCATAATGCCAGCGCGCATCATCCTGTCAAAGTGTGAACGATTTCCGTCAAAATAAAGGTAAATTTTTGTGCCATAAATATTTGTAACGCCGCCCTGATTGTAAAAATCATCATTGTCGTAAGCAAAATTGGACTCTCGGAAATCGGACTGCGTATTATAGACGATGAACTGGATCTTTTTGGTCGCGGTATAATTCAGCATCCGTTCAATCTCTTCGATAATCTGCGGGGCTTGCTGCATCGTATATTCCGCGAGGGCCTTGCTGTTCGGGTAAAAATAGACATCGTACTGCGCGGTACGGAAATACTCCCAGTTTTGCTGCTGGTACTGTACACGGTTTTTCCCAAAAGAAACGTTGGAACCATTGTAGAATTGGGCTTCTGCCGAATTGATAATGAACAACATAGCGAACGCCACGCTCAAAAAGCGGAAAACAGAGGAGGACGTACGGAATCGGTTCATCATAAAAAAACAGCTATTCAAAATCGGCTGCAAAAGTAGTTAAAATTATTGACTTTGACATCGACTTCAGATGAACAATGCGATGACTTCGTATGCCATAAAGGCGGCGAAGGCGGTGAACAGCAAAGCCCACACCACGGCTGGGATGCGCGTAAACTTGGCCAGATTGGTGGCATCTCCCGCCTGGCTTTTGTTTTTAATCGAAAGAAAAAGGAGCACCAACGTTGACCACACCGATTCAATGAGAATCATCAGGCTGTAAAACCAGGCGGCAAGCTGGATATAACCCGTTTTTTTGAAATAGAAGATTAAAAACGCGTTGATTGACAAAAACAAAACCACCCAAACAACACCGTAAATATTTCTAATCCAAAGAATTAGCATAAAAAGAAAAAGAATGGAGAGCGCGAGTACCAAGCCCCGTTCATAACCCGCCTTTAATGTAAAAAAACAGACGAATGCAGCCAAGGACGCGAAAGGGTAGCCAGCCATACTGACGATGACGGAGGCGAAGGTGGATCGCGATTTGGTGACCGTAACGCCCGATGTATCGCTGAAAATCTGGATTTTCATCACCTGCCCGTTGCACAGCAAGGCAAAAAGCGCATGTCCAAACTCATGCACCAACGTGTTGATGATGTTGAAGAACTTTCCCACCACCGGAATTCGCGGCAGCAAAAAAGCTACCGCAATCAGATAATAAATGACGGGAATTCCCCAAAGCTGACTACCGATCATAAAAGATTGCAGCTAAATGTTTTACAATAAGCTCAGGACATTTTCCCCCGCCCTTCCCGACTTGCGTTTTCGCGAAACAGATAGGTTCCCAGCGGGGAACGGAATCAGAAGCCGGTCCAGAAATTCTCCCAGAACTTGTGCTCCATCTCACTCCACGTCTTGTGGGTCTCCTCGGCGAAGTTGTAGCTATAGTCGTTGAGCAGTTTGCGAACGTTCTTCATCTTGTTGTTTTTGGCCAGATCGGTTGCCTTCTTCTCCAAGTCGGGAAGTTCTGTAGCGGCTTTATCCTCGTATTGGAGGATATGCTTGTACATCAGTTTTTTAGTGCTGCCCCAGCGCACTTGGGACAGTTTGTTGGCTTTGCGGTAGTGCCACAAGGCGGCTTCGTCGGTGAAGCCGTGGTGTCCGCACAGGTCAAAGCCCTTGGGCAATTGCGTGTTGCCTGCATAAATCGGGATGCGCGGGCTTTGTCCGGGGTTCTCGAAGGAGAACCAGCACAGACCTCCGACTGCATCGGGCAGCCAATCGCGGCATTGGATGACGGTGGAATAGGAACACCACGACATGGCGATGCCACGGTGGAAGGTGACTGTGCCCGGTTTCAAGGCATTGTAGAGGGCGCGTTCGCTGCCACTCATCCAGGGGTTGGCATTAGGGCAGACCATCGTGTCGGTCACCACCTTACCCTCGTCGTTGTAGTGGGTGACGGGGCATTTCAAGTTGGCGATCTGATCCACTTCAGGGCACCCCTCGTAGTTGGCGCGGAAGAGTTCCATCACTTTGCGAGCGCTCACCTTCTCCTCAGGAACGATGGAGAAGGGCAGTTCCTCGGCTTCCAGATCCAGGTGGAGCGAGGGTGCCAACTGGTTGAAAATGTACCATTCGCGCTCCGTATGGTTCTTGCCGCCGGCATAGTCGGAGAGGAAGGCGCGCCACCAGACGAACTCGCCCTGGCCATCCCAGCAGCCGTATTTCATGGCCACTTCCTCAATGTTGTCGGAGCAGAGGAAGTAGTCGGGATTGTTGCGTTGGAGCGTGGTGATGCGGGCCACATTGCAGCTCACCGCCACTTGATCGTCAGGCACGCGCTGTGCCGCCCAGATCCCCCCGATTTTGTCAGGACCCTCACCCAGTATCTCCATTTGCCAAACCTCGTTCTTGTCGGCAATCGTGATGCACTCGCCACCATCGCCATAGCCGTATTGCTTAACCAAATCGCCGATAAGCCGTATGGCATCCCGGGCGTTGTCGCAGCGTTGCAAGGCGATGCGCTGGAGTTCTTCAATCAAAAACATCCCATTGGAATTGACAAGCGTATCAGGGCCGGAGAAGGTGCTTTCGCCCATCGCCAGCTGTTTCTCGTTCATGCAGGGGTAGGAGGTGTTCAAGTAAGCGTAGGTGTGCGGGACTTCCGGAATCTCGCCCGCGAGTTTCATGCCTGTGGTATCCTTCGGATTGGCGGTGTGCATAGTGCCCTTATAGACCTTGTGCATGGTGCCGGGCTTGTGGTCGGCGGCGGGTTCCATGGTCAGCCACGTGCGGTACATGCCATCGCAGGTGTGCGAGGTAATGACGGAGCCATCGGCGGAAGCCTGCTTGCCTACCATGATGGAGGTGCAGTTCGCACCCACCAAATGCTCGGGAACTTCCTGTGCCCGAACCGCGACAACGAAGAAGAAAACGAAGAACGACAAATATAATTTCCTCATATTCAATGTATTAATTTTATTTTATCAATAAGGACGAGATTGCGAAAGTCAGGAAGTCAATAAAATCACTATTTTTTGCTCTTAGCCCCGCTCATCGAGTGGGCAATCAGGTAACAGCAAAGCGCGACGAACATCACCACGGCCAGGACATTGAAGGGAGTGGTGCCGATGTAGCTTTCGGGCATGGCGATCTTTTCAGTAACGCCCGCATAGCGAAGGATGGCGCTGATAACACCAAAAATGGCCGCACCAGCCAACAGACCGGAGGCGAGCAGCGTGCCTTTGTCCTTGCGTGCTTTGTTCACGACTTCATCTTTGCTGCGCGAACCGATAAACCAAGCAATGGCGCCACCAACCAGCAACGGGATGTTCAGTTGCAAGGGCAGGAACATACCCAAAGAGAAAGCGAGCGCAGGAATGCCGATCATATCGAGGAGCAGCGCAAGCACGGCACCCACGATGTAAAGCATCCACGGAGCCTGTCCACCGCTCATCAGCGGTTCCACGATGGCAGCCATTGCGTTCGCCTGAGGTGCTGCCAAAGCATCTGCTCCCGTGTAGCCGTAAGTGTCGGAAAGGATAATGATGACCCCGCCAACCGTCAGGGCGGAGACGAAAGTGCCCAAGAACTTGAATGTCTGTTGTTTATAAGGTGATGTGCCAATCCAGTAACCAATTTTAAGGTCGGTGATGAAGCCGCCCGCCATGGCGAGGGCCGAGCATACGATGCCGCCAACAATCAGGGCGGTGACCATTCCCGCGGGGCCTTTCAAGCCGACCGCCGCCAAGATGAAGGATGAGAGAATCAAGGTCATCATGGTCATGCCGGAAACGGGGTTGCTACCCACGGTGGCGATGGCGGTGGCGGCTACGGTGGTGAACAGGAACGCGAAAGCGAAGACAATCAGCAGACCCACGAGCACTTGGGTGAAGTTCATATTCAAACCACCGAAGGCGAAGAAAACACCCATCAGAACGAGGATGCCAAGGAAGCCAAAGAGGATGATTTTCATGGAGATGTCGCGTTGGGTACGCAGCACTTTCGTTTCTTCTTCGGTAGCACCTTTCTTACCACGGAAGATGGTGCCGAAGGAGGTTTTGATAACACCCGCCGACTTGATAACGCCGAGAATGCCGGCCATAGCGATGCCGCCAATGCCGATGTATTTCACATAATTGGTGAAAATTTCCTCAGGTCCCATCGCCACAATGTCGGCAGCGCCGTACTGACCGAGCAGGGGCACAATGACCCACCACGAGAGGAAAGAACCGGCGCAGATGATGGCAGCGTACTTCAGGCCAATCAGATAGCCGGTACCAAGCAGGATGCCCGTGCCGCTCATATTGAAGACGAACTTGTGGTTGTTGGCCAGCGCATCGCCCCATGCCATCCAGCGGGAGGAAATGGTTTCGGACCAGAATTGGAAAGTGGAGGCACAGAAGTCGTACAAGCCACCAATCAAACCACTGAGCAACAACAGTTTAAGTTGTTTTCCACCTTTAGCACCCGAAACAAGAATTTCGGTGGTGGCGGTGGCTTCGGGGAAGGGGTACTTGCCGTGCATATCCGAAACGAAGTACTTGCGGAAGGGGATCAAGAAAAGGATGCCGAGGAAGCCGCCGAAGAGGGAGGCGAGGAAGATTTGGAAGAAGTTGACATCGAGTTGGATGCCTGGGTTGCGTTCTTGGATGATGTAGATGGCGGGAAGTGTGAAGATGGCACCCGCTACAATCACACCGGAACTGGCGCCGATGGATTGGATGATGACATTTTCGGAGAGCGCGCTTTTACGCTTCGCTATGGTGGATGCCCCCACAGCGATGATGGCAATCGGGATAGCCGCTTCAAACACCTGCCCGAAACGCAGTCCGGAATAGGCAGTTGCCGCAGAAAAGATAATCGCCATCAGAATTCCCCAAACGATAGTCCAGGCATTGATTTCAGGATACTTCTTTGTGGAAAGAAGTATCGGTTTGTACTCTTCGCCCTCTTTGAGTTCGCGATAGGCGTTGTCAGGAACCTTCACCTCGTTTTCGGGCGTGATGTTTTCTTCATTTTCTTTCATTTTACACTAATTATGTTAAAGTATGAATAATTGATCTCATTTTTGAAAGAGGGTGCAAAAATACAAAATAATGATTAATGATTCGTGATTAATTTGGGATAGTTCCGCGTTGTTACCCGATGAAAAAATATTTTTTTGCATTTTTTTTGCAATTTAAAAAATATAATCTATTTTTGCAATTTAAAATTTCACTAAGAAACATTTTATGTGAAAATAAGAAATCCTCACTTAAAATGTGCTTGATTTTTTAATTAACATTCTTATTTTCAAACACAACGATTGCAGTGTAACGAAACAGAATAACCCAATCCATACGCAACGAGATGAAACATAAACTACCCGGTTACGAGACGAGAAGCACATACAAAAAGGGCATGGCCTTTGTATTGGCATTATTCCTACTGATTGGAACTGCGCAAGGGCAGATTCGCGACCGCATCAACCAGATTAAGACCGCCGATCCGTTTGCCATCAGCGGCATGGTAGGAGCTGGGGCTGGTGTATCATACAACTCCAACCATCCGGGAAGCACGCCATTTTCAGCCAACATCTACGCCACCATCAACATGTCGTTCTATAGTTTCCAGCTGCCCTTCTCGTTCTACTTCGCCAACAATACCACTTCCTTCTCCTACCCACAGATGCCGACATTCCACTTAGGCTTCATGCCGACATGGCGCAACTGGAAATTCCATATCGGCCACAGCAGCATGCACTTTTCCAACTACACCTATTCGGGACTCACATTCCTTGGATTAGGTGCAGAGTATCAGGGCAAGAAATTCCGTATGGGCGTGTTCGGAGGCCATCTTCAACAAGCCACCCGCATCAAAGGTTACGACGACCGCTCGGCTTTTCAACAGCTGGCGGACTCGCTGTTAGGGCTGAACGTGCCGGAAGCTGAGCTCCCGCAATACCGCCGCGATGCCGTTGGATTCAGAGTGGGTGCAGGCAATGAACGCAACTTCATCGATTTCAGCTTCCTGAAAGCCAAGGATGCCATCAAATCGCTGCCGCAGGAATGGCAGGACTCCATTGCCCCTCACGACAACATCACCTTCGGCCTTTCGGGGCGTTTCGCCATCCGAAAGTGGTTCGCCTTCACTGCCAACCTCGGTGCCAGCCTCTACACGATGGACACCCGCGACACTTTGGCCAAAGTACTACGGCAAGACGAAAAGGTGGAGAAACTGCTCCACAACACTGAATGGCTGATTGCCTTCCGCAACAACACCATGCTGCGATTCGCCGGCGATGCAGCCATGAACTTCACCGTCAGGAACTTCAATGCCAGCCTCACCTACCGCTTCATCCAACCCGACTACGTGTCGCTCGGTGCGGCCAATTTCAACCAGAATTCGCACAGCCTCGGCGCCGTCATCAACACCTCCCTCTTCAAAGGCCGCTCCAACATCAGCGCCATCGGCTATATCCAACGCGACAACCTAAACAAGAAACAGATGTACACCAACCAAGTGGCCACCTACTCACTGAACTGGAACAACAACATCGGCAACCATTTCAACCTCGGCATCAACTACAACGGCATCAAACAAGACCAATACGATGGCACCTGCAAGGTGGTTGACAGTCTGAGAATCAATCAGATAGTACACACTCTGACTGTTTCCCCCTGCGTCAATTTTGAAAAAAAATACGCCCATTCCATTACCTTGAATTTCAATTTCGTGCAGAACAGCAACCTCAACAAGCTGTACACCGGCGGGGCAGACGTGATGACCCTCACTGCCGGCATCGGCTATGGCATCGACTTTGATGCCATCCGTCTCGGCTTCGATTGCGGCTACGACTTTTCCATATCATCGTCGCAGTATGCAAAATACGACGCGCACACCCTCAATCTGGGCTTGCGCTACAAGATTCTGAAAAAAGAAAAGACCAACTGGACACTCTCCTACAACGGTTCTTTCGGCTACAATGTCCAAAAGAACGAGGGCGCTACCAACAATTTCTCCATCAGCAACAGTATCGGCAGCAACTTCAGTTACAAGAATGCGCACACTGCCTCCCTCTACCTGTCACTCAGCAACTTCAATGACCGTGAGATCATCGGACAGCGCATCCAGTCCACGCTTGACTGCCGCTTCACCCTCGCCTACTCCTACGCCTTTGCCGCACGCATCATCAAGAAGATGACCAAGCAGGAACGCGAAGAGCATCGCCTTGCCCGTCAGGCACAAAAACTTCAGAAACAACAGATGTCAACAAAATAAAAAAACAACGATATGAAAAGAGCACTTACCCTTTCCCTCGTCTTACTATCCGTTCTATTCCAGCTGTTTAGCGTTTCAGCGCAAACAGATATTGTGACCACCATCACACCGAAAGTGCGGATGTTCCCCGCCACAGGCTTCAGCTATCTTGACGATCCGGGACGCTATTTCAACATTCAGATGGTCAACACCACGATGGAGGAGAAGCAAATCTACTTCACCATTTCTCTTTCTTGTGAGTTCTCGGCCACCAACGAAAGTTTTTTTGTTTACACAAAGAAGGAGTACCAGCCAAACACGCCCCTCACCATCGGAGCCACGCCGCTGCTGCTGCACCGCAACCACTTCGACCAGATCATCGGCAACCTAAACGCCAATGCATACGAGACCAACGTTGACCGCAGCAAGCTGACCAGCAATGTGTTCACGCTTCCTGAAGGACAATACCAGTTCTGCATCAAACCATATTACTGGACGGGGCGCAACGACCCCAATCCGGTGTCGGCGGGCGAAGAGGTATGCTACATCTTCACCATCTGCTATTCGGGTTCCGCACCAGAATTCACTTCGCCGGTCAACGGCTACAGTGCGGGCAACCTCAACAACAGCAATCCCACCAACAACCTACTGGGCGGCCCCGACATCTCCTCCGACAATCGGAACAGTTCCCAATATACAGTACTGCCGTTAAGCCGCACCGTCAATTTCACATGGACTGGAGTCATTTCCAACTGTCTTACTGTCAACGATTTCAACTATACGATGAAAATTGTTGAAGTAAACAAAAACCAAAACATCCAGGATGCCATTCGCAACAACGCCACCATCGCCACCATTGAGAACCGCAATCGCACCTCCTACATTCACGACACGGTGGCCAACCGGCACTTCCGTTTGCAACGGGGGCATGTGTATGCAGCACAAGTAATCGCAACCTTGCGGAACAATCTGCTGACAGATGTCGCCTTGGGCAATGAGGGCAAAAGCCAGGTGATAGCCTTCGTATGGGGAGAGGATGAAGTGATCCAGAACCTGCAAGGAAGCACCACCTCTTCTGTCACCGACAATCTCACCCAAGTAAAGAAAGAAATTCGCGACCCCTTCTTCCTCACTCCCGGAAAAGACAACGCCACCGCCAATGCGCTCATTACCAGGCTCCCAGGAGAATCATCGCTGATACCTGCCGACGACCACTACAGCATCTATGTAGGCGGCAGCGAGCCCTACTACCAAGTCACCCCGTCCGACTCCCTGCAAATCCGCTGGATGCCCGTACGCGGCGACTCTGTATTCCGTGTCAAATACACCGCCGCCCTTTATGAATATGTGGGTGGCGAAATCGCCAACTCTATGAACGTGCAACCCATCTGCAAGCACGAAATTGAATGCAACCGCCCTGACCCGAGCCTCGCCACCGACCCCGTGCAAGTGATGACGCTCCCGCGAAACTGGGCCGACACACTGCAAAAAGGTTACAAATACGTGCTTCACCTCAATGCGGAAACGTTCTACTCCTACAATCAGCAGACCACGTACACCATTACGGAGTACATCCACAATATGCCCAGCAGCCACGACAGCATCGTCAACCAAGTGATGTTCGGCACCGATGAATACAACTCCGATGTTGTCTTCGCATGGGGCATCGACAGCGGCGCCCTCGACAAAGTCTATCCGCCACAGTTCACCTATCCTGTGGACCTTTCCCAAAAGAGTGTGGACGACACTACATGGGTGGAGGCTGAATTTCCCGAAGTGGTGAAACGCGAGAGTTTCGCCTTCCGCTGGAAAAAAGCCACGGGCGTGGATTACGGTGACTCCGTCTATTACAAACTCAGCGTGGGTAAACTGCCGAAAGGCAAGAAACCCAATCAGGTCAAGTCCTTCTTCTATATTAAAGACAGCATTGTGGCTACCGAATACATCGATTCGGTGCTATTCGACACATTGAAGACCAAGGAGCAATACGTGGCTGTCTTGGAAATGCGAATCAAGCAGATGGGGGATACTTCTGCCCATTACAACATATTAAATAATGGGAAATCGCACTATGCCGCGTTCAAGCTGAAAGATCCGCCGGAATTTGTGGCCGACATCAACGACAAAATCAAATGTTTCCCGAAAGCATTAGACAAACTCAGCAAAGAGGTCATCTCGCCCAAGGCGGACAGTTTGGTACTTAACAAGGTTCAGCTCAAGATGGGAGATTTTCCCTTGGTGATGCAGACCGTCACCTTCGACACCACTAAGAAAGTGTATAATGGTGACGGATACGTGATTTGGCATCCGCTGGGAGTGGATGTACGGCTGAAAGTGAAATTCGACTCCGTACAGTTCAACAAAAACTTCGAAATCATCAAGGGAACTGCAGTAAGTACAGCCACCGACTCCTCCACCTACCTTGACGCACTGACAAATGATTTGGACTTGGACGAATGGAGCAACGATGACATCAACGCAGTAGTCTCAAAACTCGGTGAAAATGAAACCGTTAAGGGATATTACGACAAATTCCAAGAGTATGGAGAGAAATATGCCAAAAAATATGGCGGTTTGTTGGGACCCCTTGTAGGCGAGAATGTCGCCACGCAAGTGATGACCTTCCCGCTCAGTATCACCGACGAGGAGATTACAGGTTCGAAGAATGTAGTATTCGCCATCAACAACATGTATTTCTCACCGGTGACGGCCTTGATGAACATCTGGGCGATTTTTGCCGCCCAAAGCGACAACGCCTACGTGCCCTTCTTAGCCAACAACATCTGTATGGACCAGCAGGGATTCCTCGGCAACTCCAGCAAGCATATCGAGCTCTTCATGGGCCGCGACTATGAGATTGAATTGAACGATGGCTACAAGATGCGCTTCAAGAAATCATCCAACTTTGCCGATCCGAAAGACGGAACGGTCATCGTGGTGGACACGGGCAAGCTCTCCTTCATGATGGCGGAAATCCAGTTCGACATGAACAGCAACGATGTGATGGGTATTGAGAAAGACGGTACGCCGCGCAAGGGCAAAGTGGTGCAGGCTGACCTATTAGCCAAAATCAAGGACTGGGACGACTGGGTGGCCCGTATCAAGATGGATCCGTTCGCCATCGCTGGCTGCGACCGTTTCACCTTCGTGCCGACAGGCAAAGGCATCTTCTACGATCACTCCTCTACTGAAAGTCCGAAAGAGGTGGCCATCAACGGAGAGTACCTCCTCGGTGCCGAAGCAAAACCCAAGCCGGATGAAAAAGAGGAGCAGAAGAAAGAGCGTGAGAAAAAAATCGCCAAGGCCACCAAAGAGTGGCAGGGCTTCTATTGGGATGAGCTCACCGTCTTCCTTTCCGATGAAATCAGCAACACCTTCTCCGACCAAGAAGGTCCTAAAGATTCTGTGGTCTCTTACACTTACGGCATCAACGGCACCATCAAAGACTCCGTTCACTATTGCTACCCTGGCAGCCGTATCAACTTTGGTGCCAAGGGTTTAATCATTGACAAGAACGGCTTCACAGCGGAACTGTTCGCCCGCGACATCTTCCGTGCCGACACCAAGTCGGGTGGCGGTTGGGCCTTCTCGCTGGACACTGTCAGCGTGAAGTTCGTCAAAAACAAATACATCGCCGGTATCATCAAAGGCGGTTTCGGCATCCCGTTGTTCAGCGGCGGTTTCGCCTACAATTGTTCGATAGGCTGCGACAGTCTGGAGTTCAGCATCAATGCTGTGGAAGACACCCTTAAACTTGACATGTGGCTGGCCACAGTTGACTTCGACCCTAAATCTTCCTATTTCAGAATCAAGAAAATATACAAAGAAAACGGCACCCGCATCGACCTGACGATGAACGGAAAGATCAATGTGGCATTCGACAAGATTGGCATTCCCGTCAATTGCGCTTTGGCAAAATTTGAGCACATGGGTATGCGCAACTGGCAGAGTGGCAAAGCGGATGCCTCCATCGACAAGTTCGAGTTCGACATCGGTGACTGGTCGTTTGCCTCACCGCAGAAGACCATCGGCGGCGCACCGTCAAGCGGCAGCGGCATGCAGGTGAACGAGAAAGGTGAACCCATCGGGTCGGTCTCCTTCGCCGGTTTCACTTTCAGCCTCACCAAGTTCGACCCCATCGTCACCTTCGAAAAGAACGACCTGAAACTCGGCTTCAAGGTAGGTGGACAAATTAAGTTCGCCACCGAAGGCACCGACTTGGGCGCCAGCTGCGGATTCTCGGTATGGGGCATCGTGGAACCCACCAACCACTTCCATGTGAAGAAAGTGGATGCCAAACTCGAATCCATCTCTTTGGATAAAGTGGATTTCGAAGTATTCACATTAGATGGTATTTTAGACTTCTTCAGCAGTACCGGTTCCGGTAGTTCCAGCGGCGGCAGTGGTAACTCCGGCGGCGGTGGTAACTCTGGCGGCAGTGGTAACTCTGGCGGCAGTGTCAACGCCCTCAGCGGCCTTGCCATCTCAGGTGGCGCGATGGGCGACGGCTTCGGCGGCAACTTGTCCGTCACCATCATGAGCAAAGTCACCTTGACTATGAGCGCCGGCTTCGGCACGAAAAAAGACAGCAAAGGTTCTTATACATGGTGGTATTTCGATGGTGCATGCAAGTTTCCAGGCGGACTCCCGCTCGGTGCGGTCAGCATCAACGGCTTCTCTGGCGGCTTCGCCTATAACATGAAAGCCTCAAAGAGTCTGACCGACCCCAGCTACAGTGCCGTCAACTTATTGAAAACAGCAGATAAAAACACCAACGAGAATGCTTTGAAAGCCTCCGGCATGGAGTTCACGCCTGAGCGTGGCAGCTGGGTGGCCAACGCCGGCATCAGCCTCGTGCTGACTGGTGCAGAGAACACGATGAATGCCGACGGTCTGGTGTCGCTGCGTATCTCCAACAAGCACTTCTCCGGTGTGTTCATTGATGCCAACGCCTACGTGATGAGCAAGATGGATAAGAGCAAAACCCCAGGTGACGGCAGCAACAACGAATCTCCGCTGGTGCGTGCAAAAGCCATCATGGGCTACGAAAGAACGGATGTTTACGACTATTTCCGTCTATCCATCTCTGTAAAAGCAGATATCAATCTCTCCAAACTTCTGGAAGGTGCAAGCTCCACCGTATTAGGCAGCACTTTGAGTGGTATTCACGGCGGTTCTTCCCTTATTACCAGCGCCAACGTAACCAAGGCACTGAACACGCTGACTGGCAAGTCCGGAATTGGCAGCCATAGTGAGGGCGACCGTGAGGCAGCTGCCGAGGCTTCCACCAGCGGCAATAGCGGCAAGCCCTCCTTCAGCCTTACCGCCAGCATTCCGATTGACTTCGAATTGAAACATTATAGAAAGAAAGACGGCAACCACAAGGCCAACTCCACCGACTGGTATTTTGCCATCGGGAAGCCGAAATATGAGGAGCGCGTTCAGCTGAAAAGCAAGCTCGACATGGTGGTTTGCAGCGCTGAAGCAGAGTTCACCTTCTACATGCAGACGGGCAACGCCTTTGCTTATCAGATGCCGCCACTCAGCAACGAACTGAAGAAATTCTTTGGATTGGAGGATGACGACAAGAAGATGGACACTGATGACGAAGGTGTGAAGAACGCCCGTAAGTTAAAAAGTACGGATTGGCTGGCCATTGACAAAGGCGGCGGTTTCTGTATGGGTTCCACTTTCCACGCCAAACTCTCGCTTGACTTCTTCCTCTACGTACACGTGACCGCCGACCTCGGCTTTGACGTGGCCCTGTTGGATGTGAGCGGCACAGGCTGTCCCGGACATTCCCAGATTGGCAAGAACAACTTCTATGCTCTGGGCCGTGTATATGCTGCCTTGCAAGGCGACGTGGGTTTGAAAATCAATCTCGGGTTCTGGAAAGGCGAGTTCTCCCTCTTCAGTGCCGGTATCGGTGCACTGTTGCAGGGCGGCGGTCCCAACCCGTCGTATGCCTACGGCATGCTGCGCTTCAAAATCAACCTATTGGGAGGCCTGCTCAAGTTCAGCACCAGTGTTGACTTCAAGGTGGGCGATGTGTGCGTGCCTGGTGCCGGCGACCCGCTGGCCAACGTGAAATTGTTCCAAAGCGTAAGCCCTGGCTTTGAAACCGAAGCCGCAGCCAAAACCAAGAGCAATCTCCAGTCACCGCTGCAAGTGGGCAAGATCATCTCCAACATGCCGTGGGACAAAGAGGTCTATCTGGCCGACAACGATGGAAAGAACGCCCGTAAGTTCTACTTCACTTTGATTGAAAAGAACATCAAATACCAAATCAAAACAACTGAAAACGGCAGCTATTCTAACACCAACACGATACAGTCATTGAAATTCACCTCCAGCCGCGATGACGCCAATGCCATGTTCTTCGAGACCAATGAAGGCGGCCTCGTGGAAGACTGCTATAACAAGTTGTATCTGTATGCTCGCGGTTTTGAGTGGAGACAAAAAGTGCCTACCAAGGAGCTGTCCAAGATTGACAATGGCGCAGGGAAAGACTATCCCTACTACGTATCTGGACCTAATAAAGGAACCATGAAGAGTACGAACAGCGGCTACGACTGGTTCGATCCCACCTTCTACGATGACAAGAATGGCAAAAAGATTGTCAAACAATACAAACGAGACAGCACCTTCTACTTCAAGACCAAGGCTTTGGGGTATGGATTGGAGAACCAAGTGGTCTATTCGTGGCCGTACAATGGCGACCGTTTGTTCCCCACCAAAGAGTATGTGCATTCCGGTTCCGGAAGCAACGCCACCCCATACGCCATGCTTTACCTCTATCGCCGCAAGGATGACCTTTTCGACAAGACGCGTCTCAGCAACAACGGCAAACAACTCAAGATATTCCTGCTGACCTATAGCGGTGAGATGGGTACTCCCGTAGAGTGCTCCTACACCTACTATCCCGATGCCACCGTACCCTACGTGAAGGTACAACTTCCCAAAAACCAGTATGGTGGTTCCGGTTATGGACCTCATAAATTGACTTTTCTCGTGGTGGAAAAGAATGCTTACCAGAATGCAATGAATGCTGCCAACAACGCTCTGACAGAAAAGAAGAAAGAGTACAGCCAACGCATCTCCAACGCCACCTACACTCAAGCTCAAAATGCCCATAACAGCAATCAGAAGTCCGGGAAGGGAGGGAAGAAACCCACTATCAACATCAAGAACCAACAGCTGGAGGAAATTTACGACAACAAGATGGATTATGGCAAAGACTCCATGACTTACTATCGCACCCAAATGAAGAACAACTACAAGGTGGCCGCCTCCGTTGGCGACTGCGTGTATGAATGGACCTGGTGGGCAGACTTCAACTACGAGACCTACTCCGAGCTGGCTGCCCGCAGATTGTCGATGGGCTGTTACACCTACGGCAAGGATCCAGCCAACTATGACATTCTGGCGGATGAACTGCGTAACGGCACCGTGTATGTGTCTAACAGCTATATCTCCGTTAAGTTCAACTCATGGCGAAGCTACTGGATCTTCCTGCCCTACGACCCGCAAGACGCAAAACGCTACAATACCTCATGCACCATGCCTCCTCGCTTCTTCCTTGCCCTCAACAATGGCGGCGACCCCAACCTGAGCACCATGCACCGCGCCTACTTCCAGCAGTTCATCGACATGGAGCGTGACTTCAAGCAGACTCCTCTGATGGAGGTGCGCCACACCGACGACAAGGGTGAAGTGGATTACAGCAAGACTGGAAAGGCCACCGTGACGGATTACTACTTGAAGAACGAGTTGAAGAGCATCCTCGCCAAGGGCTTTATCGCCAACTATAGCTCTTCCTTCAGCAAGATCGACCTGCGTATCAAGGGAGGAACCAACTACACGCAATGCGCGGCCAACGGCTATCATCCCACCACAGTGGATGTGCCCTGTCTCCTCGACTTCTCCAGCAGCCAAGAACTGCTGCCGATGGACGACAAGTACTTCAATCCTGAATACACTTCCCGCCTCTCGCTCGGACAAGGCGACGGCACCTATCGCATCACCATCACCGACTACGCCACCCATGCCATCGTGAACGATATCAAGATGTTCCACGACTTCATGCAACTCAACCAGCAGCACGGACAGAAGTTCAACCAACGAGGGTGGAGTCACAAGGTCGATTACTTCAAGGATTACTACTCCTCCAAGTACAAAAACGCCAAATTCTCGCATCCCAACTTCCCGTTCGACATCCCCGAAATCTATATCGTCACCCACTATATGACAGCACTCGACGACATTTGGCTAGGCGAACAAAGCTCCTACTATACTCCAAAGGGAGATTATTTGCACTTCTATAACAAGAACTTCGACTTCGCTTTTGTATCTGACCTCCAGCTCAAAGACCGTCTTTGGGCCAAATATTGGTGGAGTGCTGACGGGCAGTGCCTTGACCGCGAAGGATATGGTTTCGACCGTGATTTCTATTTTGAGAAAAGTTCGCAGAAATACTACAATTGCCGCTCTAATCAAGCCAATAAAGGAGAACATAAATACTATACGACAAAAACCAATATGCTTGGGTTCTGGTACAACAACAACATGTACAACAACATCAGCAAGACAATGAGAAACAACGTGTGTATCTATTATATTTCATCAGAATTTGCCAATTTTGAAAGCAATTTGATGAAGATTGCCCAAGCTGTAAAATTGAGCGGCAACCAAGATTCACGCATCTTCTATCCCAATGCGAAAATCACCCCCAGCAACTGCTACTACAATGTCAATATCAAAGGCTCTACCATTGACACCAAACTGTCCAAGAGCAGTAAGCTTGAAATCAAAGACTCGGGCGATGCAGAATTTGGTCGCTAATGTTCCACTTTTCTAAAATGAATGCAAGATGAAAAAGATATCGAATTCTATTTTAATGATGGTAATGTTGCTGGGATTTTTGATGACCGGCATCCAGCTGAAGGCGCAGGAAGATACCACAGTCCCTGACACGAACGCGGTGGTCAACGATGAGTTCGACCGCCCGATGTACGACTTCACGGTGGTGGCCCGAAGTTACGGCGACAGTGTGGTGCTGCGCTGGGCTCCCCAGAATGCGGGTGTGTGGCTTTCCGCCAACTACTACGGCTGGAACATCATCCGCGACAAGTCGGAATCCGAAATCAAAGATGGTGACACGGTGTTCACAAAAGTGCTGAACCCGCAGCCCATTAAGCCGCTCACCTTGGAGGAGATGATGCAGCGCTACGACTCCACCAACCTCTATGTGGGTGCCGCTGCCCAAGCCCTGTACGGTCCCTCGCACTTCGACCCGAAAGAGTCGGACGGCTTTGAGAATTTTGTGTTCCGCCGCGAACAAGAGCAGACCCAGCGTCAGGCTATGGCTTATATGGCTGCCGAAATGAGCAAGGATGCCGCCGATGCCCTCGGTCTGCGTTTTGTGGATAAAGATGTGAAGAAGGGCGAGACCTACACCTACCGCGTGGAATGCCTCGTACCTGAAGAGATGGCCCTCACCCCCATCAACATCGTGGACGTGTTGTGCGTACCGTTTGTCCGCTCCCTCGACGAACAGATTCCTCCCATCGAAATCTACCAAAACGGACCTTTCACCGCTTTCATCTATTGGAACAAAAACAAACTCTCCGGCTACTACCTTGAGCGCAGCACCGACAACGGCCGCCGCTGGGAAGCAGTGAACACTACCCCCATCTACGGCTATACGCCCGATGAAGAGACCTACGAGGGTCTGGGACACGACATCGCCCGTCTTTTGGAAGACAATGTCGGCTATATCGACTCGTTGAAACTCGGCGTAAAATACGTCTATCGTGTGAAGGCCTTTGACGCTTTCGGCGACTTCGCTCCGGAACGCAAGTCGGAACCCTTCGAGATGGTGGACATCATCCCGCCCACCATACCAGTTCTGGATGCCATTGTGCCCGAAAACAATGAAGTATGTACCCTTGACTGGTACATGGACAAACAGGACGACGACCTAAAAGGCTTTGTGATTGCCTTCTCCGATGACCCTGGTGGCCCGTGGGATAAAATCACCGACCTGCTACCCGCCAAAACCCGTCAATGGGTGGATAAAAAAGCCCACGACCGCGGACGAGGCTACTATCGCGTGTTCGCCGTTGACAACAACAACAACTTCTCCTTCTCTCTGTCACAAATCAACAACATAGAAGACGATGTGCCCCCCACCCCACCCACCGGCCTCGTAGCCGTGGTGGACACCACTGGCGCCGTGTTCATGCAATGGCACCGCAACCCCGAAAAGGATGTCTTGGGCTACCGCGTTTATTTTGCCAACCAAATCGACCACGACTTTATCCAAAAGACCGGCCGCCGTATTTCAGACACGGTTTTTACCGATACCATCACACGCAAAACACTCACCAAGAACATCTACTTCTATGTGGTGGCGGAAGACAACAGCCACAACTTCTCGAAACCTTCCGACACACTGGCCGTACCCGTTCCCGACATCATCCCGCCCGGCATCGCTGTGCTTCAAGATTACACCCAAACCAACGAGTCGGTGACCTTCACTTGGCTGCAGAGCACCTCCGAAGACGTGGCCTATTACTACATCTACCGCAAACTCGACAACGAAGCCCAATGGAAATGTGTCCGCATCATCAAGCCCGAAGAACTAAAACCCGATGAGATGATCGTCTTCACCGACTATCCCGAACCTTCTTCCAAAAACTACAACTATTGTATCGAAGTTTTGGATGACGGCAAACTCTCCTCAGGCAAAACCGGCCAAACAACGGTACGTTTCCGCGGTGCCTCCGTGATTGAAATCCCCCTCACCCTAAAAGCCTCAATGAATAAGAATAAAACTTGTGTAAATCTTGAATTCTCCTACGAATACAAATCCAAAAACAGCTACTACGGTGTGATTTACAAATCGGTGGATGACGGTCCAGCCTACGCTCTATCAAGCTTCCAGCGTGGCGAAACCACTTATACCGACTGCCACGTGCAGCAGGGACAGAAAGTCACCTATTCCATCCAGATGTTCCTCGGCACCGGCAAACGCTCGCAGAAATCGAAAGAAGTGACAGTGAATGTGAAGTGAGCAGGGGCTGGTTTTGCGGATGAAAAGATGAAGAGAGGATGTGGGGATGGATGATTAGAAATTATGATAACATTTAAAAATATGAAAAGAATAATGTTTTTAATCATGTGCGGCGGGTTGTTCTGTTTGGGGACGGCCGTTGCACAAAATGCGGTGGTGCCGGTAGGCGGCACCGCCTCGGGAAATGGCGGCACCGTGACCTATACCGTCGGTCAGATCGCCGTACAGACCAATAGCGACGGTACCGCCTCCATCAGTGAGGGTGTGCAACAGCCCTACGAGATCTCGGTGGTGGGCGTGGACGAGTATCCGAGCATTACGCTCAATGCGGTGCTTTTCCCGAATCCGACACAAGGGAATGTACAATTGACCATTGACAATCTGCAATTTGAAGGTGAAGTGAAGGTCTTTGATTCGAATGGCAAATTCTTGTTATCTAAAAAGATAGAAGGAGAAAACACCGCTTTGGACTTGTCACGGTATGCTCCTGCCACCTATTACGTGAATGTGTATAGTGGGAAGAAGATGCTCAAGAGTTTCAAGGTTGTAAAAACCTCATTTTAGCGAATAAAGTACAGTGAATAGTCAAATGGATAGTATAAATGGAAGTACCGCGTGCTGGAAGCACGCACTCTCAGTACCCCCACTCAAACGAAGTGCAGAGTGGGGTCTGGCAGGTACTTGTCCGACGAGCGTGTCGGAGACACGCGACAAAAGGACAGAAATCGCGTGTCTTCGACACGCTCGTGGTCGAGCCATTGCTCACTACCCCATACTGCACTCACTACGTTCGCTTGTATGGGGTTACTGGGAGTTCGTGTCTTCGACACGACTATCTCGCAATGTCAACACTTTGACAACCAACGACTATGAAATCACCTCACAAAACCGCATTAATCTTCTACTCTTTTAACTCTTAATCTTTAATCTAATAATCAAATCAAATATATCATGAAAAAAATTCTATCCCTTTTCGTTCTGCTTTTCATGGGGTTGCTGGCTTTCGCACAAGCACCGCAAAAAATGAGTTACCAGGCCGTAGTTCGCGATGCCAACAATGCGTTGGTAACTAATCATTCCATATCCGTTCAAGCATCCATCCTATTGGGGAGCCCTAACGGAGATGCTGTATATGTGGAGACTCATCAGGTGACCACCAACGCCAATGGTTTGATGACCTTGGAGGTGGGTAATGGGTCCGTGCTCGCTGGCAGTTTTGCCTCCATACCATGGGGCATGGGCACCTATTTCCTGAAAACCGAAGTAGATCCCCAAGGTGGCAACAACTACACCATCGAGGGAGTGCAGCAACTGATGAGCGTGCCGTATGCCCTCTATGCTGAGCACGTGGGCGACCTGACTCAGCTGGATTCTATCATCCAGAATGCGCAGGTTCCCGTGAGTATCTTCGTGAACGATGTGGGTTACATCACTCAGGAACAGGCCTACCAGGTGCTGACCATTAGCGGCGACACTCTCTACCTGTCCAATGGCGGCTATGTGCTGCTTCCACAGGGCGAACAAGGTCCTGCCGGTCCGCAGGGCGAACAGGGTCCTCAAGGCCCCGCCGGTCCACAAGGTCCACAGGGTGAACAGGGTCCGCAGGGCGAACGCGGTGAGCAAGGCCCCGCCGGCCAAGATGGCGCTTCCGCTCAGGAAGTCGCCCAGCTGCTGACCTCCGATCCGACTTATGTTCAGACACTGCAAGGCCCCGCCGGTCCGCAAGGTCCACAGGGCGAACAGGGTCCGCAGGGCGAGCAAGGTGAGCAAGGCCCCGCTGGCCAAGATGGCGCTTCTGCTCAGGAAGTCGCCCAGCTGCTGACCTCCGATCCGACTTATGTTCAGACACTGCAAGGCCCCGCCGGTCCGCAAGGTGAACAAGGTCC
>JAFVNW010000006.1 GCA_017506175.1 Bacteroidales bacterium
GACAGGCGGTTCCACCGGCAGCAACGAGGTGTATGACCGCCTTATACAGGCCTGCGATGCTTCCATCTCCAAGACCATCCTCGGCAACACCCTCACCACCGAACAAGGCGAGAACGGCGCACGCTCCTTGGGCGAAGTGCATAAGGAGGTGGAGGATGCCAAGACCGAGAGCGACAAACGATTCCTGCTGGCCATCCTCAACACCCGCTTCCGCGCCATACTCAAACGCTTCGGTATCAATGTGGCGGGCGGCTCCATCTGGTACCGTTCCCCGGATCAGGACTGGAACGCCTTGCAGACGAAATGGAACGTCATCAGCGCCATCAGCGACAAGGTGCCTGTGGATGACGACTATATCTATGAGGAGTTCGACATTCCCAAGCCGGAAAACTACGAGGCAATGAAGGAGGAGATGCGCACGGCCAACAGTTTCACCCCCTTTGAAACACCATTGAACAATCCTTTAAACGGCGGCAATACAAATCCAAAAAATCTGTTGGGAAGGATCCGCAATTTTTTCGTGCCATCCCCCAAGAAGGGGGAATCAATTGGAAAAGCCCGCACGGTGACAAACAGGCTGGCACTGAATGATAACCTGATACAGCGTGTATGGGACGGTGAATCCGACTACTGGGATGCGGAACTTTTCCGCTTCATATCCGACGACTTGATAAGTGCCTTGGATAAAACATCCATCAATCCTAAACCAGGCGCATACAATCAGATTGCCTACGATGTTCCTGATGATGTGTTCCGCACCGCCTTGGAGCAGAACCTGTTCCATTTCTCTGCCGCCAAGACGCTGGCAGAGCTTCAGGCACTCAATCAGGCACTGAACGAGGCCAAAGACTACAACGATTTCCGCAAGCGCGCGGAAAAAATCACCAACACCTTCAACAAAAAATGGCAACAGACTGAATACTATTCAGCAGTCAACTGTGCTGAAAACGCAAGCACTTACCGCAGGCTGAAAGGCAAAACAAAACTATTTCCCTATTGGCAGTACAAAACTGTCGGTGATGAGAAAGTGCGAGAGGAACATGCCGCTCTGAATGGGCTGATACTGCGCCACGATGACCCGTTGTGGGATCGTATCTACCCGCCTAACGGATGGCATTGCCGCTGCAGTGTGGTTCCCAAAATGCAACACGAGGTTGATGGCATTACCGAGGAGTCGCAGCACCAAAAGGTGGCACAGTATATGAACACCGCCGATTGGAAGAATGCAGAAGCTCAGCACTGGGACATTAACCGGGCAAAGCAGGGACTTGTTTTTGATGCCAACCAAATGTATATCCGCAAATTCCCCGACAATGCCGCCTCCTATATGGACAAGGTGAAACCCGACAAATGGGGGCTTGAGAACTCCATCAAAAAGCTGCAGCAGCAGGCCGAAGGTAAAACCCTGAGATATGAAGGTACCGCAGAGGAATTCTGGAATACCCACAAACAGACCATAGATGGGAAAGACTACCTGGTTATCGAGGACTATAACGGCAGGAAGTGGAAAATGGAAAAAGATAAGTTTGATGAACACACTTCCGACAAAAAGAAAAAAAGAGCTTATAGAACAGAATACCTGGCCAATATTTTTGACATAGCTCAAAAACCTGATGAAGTGTGGTTAGGGAGAGAAAATAGGAATGCTAATTCTAATGATATGCAACTCTCAAATTATACTATGATTAAGTACTATAAAGACACCTCCTTGGTTGTCTCAGGTAAAATAGAATATGGTGAATTTATTCTGAAATCATGGTATCTGTTACGCGACCCAAACAAAAGAAGAGGTTTGCTAATAAAAAAATGAGGATTTAGTTTTGCAAACTGTACATGTCATTAGTCATAGGCTTACTCCCTTCCTCCATCCTCAAGGATTGCTTCGCCTTATGGTCTGCATAAACTCACTGCAAAAATACAAAAACTTTTGAACATACAACATCAAAATGAAACTTTTATGAAAAAAACTGACATACCACAACCAAAATCAAACCAAGCAACAGAAGACCGAATCCGGAAGGCTGGGCTATTCGGGCGAATAAAGACGGCTTTACAACAGGCATTTCATAAGGTTTTCCCGCCCACTTTTTACATAGCTCTTGATATGACTTTACCTCTAAATTCCTTAGAACGACAACTTGACTCCATAAGACAACTGAAACGCATAGGAGGCCGAGTGCGAGTGCTATGTTGGCGGTATGATACAGAATCCTTCCCGCAGCTTCCGTGTAATGATTGCCCAAAGCGGCCTGAATACCTAACAGAGCGCATCCGCCGACAAGAAGTTGTCCAAGAAACCCTCTGTGAGCTGTTTGCCGCCGTTCATCCAGCTGATCCATGTGTTTAAGGTCTTCCTTTTCCATACAGATTATTTTGTTAAACAAGCCGCAAAAATACAAAATTAACAACACTTATGAATTGTCTTACGGTTGATAAGAAATTGGGCATTACAGTTGGTAAGAAATGCTATTTTTATGACGAAAGGGCGGAACATTGCGTTTGCACAGCCCACGTCTTGCACATACTGCCACATCCTGAGCGAGAGGATGACAGACTGATTATTTATCGTTGGTATGGCAAATACAAAAAAGATGGTGGTATGGTGTGACGGATGGATGGACACAGAAGTTTTGGAAGGATTATTGCCAATGTATTGCAGAAAAGTATATCAAGAAAAAACACTAATATGACACCAGAGCAATTCGCCGACAAAATGAAGACTATCCGAAAAGAACTCCTTCCGGATTGTGCCGACATTATTGCCGAAACCGCCACGGAATACTTCAAAGCCAGATTCGACCGCAAAGCCTTTGACGGACATGCCTGGCGGCGAACCCACAAAGCAACAGGATCCACACTGGTGGAATCCGGCAATCTCAAAGAATCCATTAGACCCATAAAAGTCACTGAGAAAGAAGTGGTGATTGCGGCAGGCAACGAGAAAGTGGCATACGCCCGCGTACACAACGAGGGCGGAATACAATATGTGAGACCACACCACAGAACAAGTGTCAAAGGCAAACGCTATCAAGTGAAAGGATACGCATATAAGGCGTGGAAACGCCAGTTCATGGGAGATTCAAACGAAATGTTTAATCTCATAGACAAACGAATTTCAGAATACATCAAAACATTGGACAAATGAAAAAGCAGCTTTATTTGGCCATCATCGACCGCCTGAAGAACATCCCCGGTGCGGATGACGAACCACTCTTCAAACATTTCGACCTCTGGAACCAGCAGGTGGAGTTCATCGAGCAGGAGACCCCGTTCCAGACACC
>JAFVNW010000007.1 GCA_017506175.1 Bacteroidales bacterium
GACAGGCGGTTCCACCGGCAGCAACGAGGTGTATGACCGCCTTATACAGGCCTGCGATGCTTCCATCTCCAAGACCATCCTCGGCAACACCCTCACCACCGAACAAGGCGAGAACGGCGCACGCTCCTTGGGCGAAGTGCACAAGGAGGTGGAGGATGCCAAGACCGAGAGCGACAAACGCTTCCTGCTGGCCATCCTCAACACCCGCTTCCGCGCCATACTCAAACGCTTCGGCATCAATGTGGCGGGCGGCTCCATCTGGTACCGTTCCCCGGATCAGGACTGGACCACCCTCCAGACGAAATGGAATGTCATCAGCGCCATCAGCGACAAGGTGCCCGTGGATGACGACTATATCTACGAAGAGTTCGACATTCCCAAGCCGGAAAACTACGAGGCAATGAAGGAGGAGATGCGCACGGCGAACAGTTTCACCCCCTTTGAAACACCATTGAACAATCCTTTAAACGGCGGTGACGGAAACGTCCCTCAGCCCAAACGTGGTGCCAACAACCTGCTCAACCGCCTGAAGAGTTTTTTCTTCTGAGGACAGGCCGAGACCTGTCCGTCCGAAACGCTTTAGCAGAGCTTGACAACCTCTACTTCCACGGCAGCGCCGCCGAAGTCCTCGACGCGCTGCGCACCTTCCCCACGCTCTACAACCTCTCCAAACGGGAACTGTACGAGAAGGTGATCAAGGATGTGATGGAGGGCAAAGCCGGCACCATCCACTCCGATGTATATCAGGCCTACTCCGACAACCTGCGCAAAGCCGTGGGCGGCGTGTTCCGTTCCGATGACTACGGCGACAAATACTTTGAGCTGCAAGCACAGCTACAGGCCAATGTCACCCGCTTTGCCGCCTACAAGGCATACCATCTCACCGAACAGCTGAAGAAGAAGCGGGAGGAATGGCCCAACGACGATGACTTCAAGAACATTGCCAAGGCGATGATGAACACCTTCAACCGCTATCAGGCGGCGGAGTACAACACCGCCACCGCCCGTGCCCGCACCGCCAAGCAGTGGAACGACTTCAACGCCGACCCCATTGCCAACGAACTCTACCCGAACCTGCGATGGCTACCATCCCGCAGCGCAAACCCACGGGAAGAACATCAGGCATTCTATTGGCTGGTCCTGCCCAAAAACGATGACTTTTGGAAACAGAACCAGCCCGGCAACCTCTGGAACTGCAAATGCGACTGGGAGGAGACCGATGCACCGATTGACACGAAGGAACTGAAAGCCGATGACTTGGCGAAGGCACGCTCCGAAGGTGGTGGTATTCACGCCAATGGTCTCGAAGGCAACCCCGCGGTAACAGGCGAAATCTTCACCCAAGGATGCACGTACTTCAAGAATGTCAGTAGAACCAAAGCAAAAAAACTGGAGCACTATGCTGGTGATAAATTGCTGCGTAAAGAAAGTATCAGGAATTTGCATGGTTTTCAGGGCAAAAATCCGATAAAAATTGACAAGATGGGTGAAGAGATTGAAGTAACATTTGATTCAAAAACCACCTCCCATATTTCAAACGATATTGCTAATTCGGAAAACTTCCTTTGGAATGAAATAACATCCAATATTCAAGAAGTACTCAAAAATGGAACTCTTGTGGCCCATGAGCCGAATGCCAAACAAGACAAGAAAATGTGGGCAGTTGAGTACTTTTATTATAAGTGTGAAATTGCTGGAAATACCTTTTATTTAAGTGTTGAGGAAAACAACAACCTATTTGAAAGCAGGCATTTTTATAGATTGTATTCAATCACTAAAAACCTACGACCCACAGCGATACCATATTAAAAAAGAAGGTTGAAAGCATCGGCCACCGGCTATAGCTTGGGTGGTTGCTAACAACCTATTGCGCTGCAAAAATACAACAATTTTGAAACATACAATACCAAAAACGAAAAAAATATGGAAAATCAGGAAATTAAAATAGGATTTGGAGAAAACGGAGAAAATGATCATGAGTCTGAAATCATCATCCGTGATTCTTTCAAGAAAGGATTTCACACTCTGACTGTTGAAGAGAATGGGGAAGTCTATTATCAGCAGACCAGACACATTACATGTTACAAGGGAACAGAGACATTCCTTGACAAATTCCTACAGCGATTCACCCCCAACTATGAATCGGAAGAGTCAAAAATCACCAATAGACAACGAAATGAAAAAAATATGGAAAAACCCGAAATTTTAGGAGTCACTATGATTGACTTCCACGAGGAGAACATCACAAAAAAAGACCTCCTGAAGAAACTACAGGAGGCCTTGGACAATTTCACAGAGTGCGAAACACTGCACTCCATCACACTGCGGGCTATTGTCCGTGTAGAGGAAAATCAAGTTCCTCTTGAGAAAGTAGCTTCTGTATTATCGGGCTTAGTTCAGGATGCCGACACTGCATGTCTCTAATGATTTCCTGAAGGCACGCCTTATACTGTCGGACAAATTCCTCTTGTTTTTCAGGAGGCAACAACAATCGCTTTGTCGCTTTGGCCATTGCCATAGCCTGAATAGACATACCAAACGATTCAAACAAAATTTCATCTTTAGTCATAATACCAATTTTTAAGGTTAAACATTCGGCAAAAATACAAAATCATCAATAAAGCAATACTATGGAAAACATCATCTATGCCCTCATCATCGGAATTACAGTAATATGTCTTACCGTCATTGTCATTGCCCTCGACCCTGATGCTCTGCGCAATCTGTCGGCAAAGAGAATCAAGAAACTTAAGAAAGAAATCCGGGAACTGAGAAAGAGGGAAAAAGAAATGGAATCCCTTAACTCTTAACTCTCAACTCTCAACTCTCAACTTTTAACTTTCAACTGATATGTCCCCCGAACAGTTCCAACAGGAGTTAAACCGTCTCCAAACGGAGTTCAAAGAGCTTTTCGCCAAGTATGCGCCCACCATCGCCGGCAAAACCGCCGTAAGCTACTTCAAGAAGAACTTCCAGAACGAGGCGTGGGGGCGGGTGAAGTGGCAGGAGGTGAAACGCCGCACCGACCCGCACGTGAAAGGCGCAAAAGCCACCCGCAAGATCCTCACCGGTGAAACCGGCGATCTCGCCCGCTCCATCGAAATCAAGTCCATATCCAACGGGCAGGTAGTCATCTGGACATCCCCGTCGGCATTCTCAAAAGAACCTTACGGGCGTGTCCACAACGAAGGTCTCCGCGCCGGAAGGGGCAAAGGATTCATTATGCCCAAACGACAGTTTATGGGCGAGAGCGAAGAACTCAACGCCCTCATCATATCCGAAATAGAACGCAAACTCAAACAAATCACCAAGCAATGAAAAAGCAGCTTTATTTGGCCATCATCGACCGCCTGAAGAACATCCCCGGTGCGGATGACGAACCACTCTTCAAACATTTCGACCTCTGGAACCAGCAGGTGGAGTTCATCGAGCAGGAGACCCCGTTCCAGACACC
>JAFVNW010000008.1 GCA_017506175.1 Bacteroidales bacterium
ACTCTTGAAAAAACATCAAATGGATTTCCGTCATATATCGCCAAATCTCCGTCCTTGCCCGTTTTTATACTGCCCAGGCGGTGGTCCACACGGCATATTTTCGCGGCGTCAATGGTTATTGCCCGCAAAGCGTCGTATTCGCTTAACCCTTCCTTTGCCGCCAATGCGGCGCAAAGGGGAAGGTATTGTATACGGGATACGGGGTGGTCTGTGGTTATTGCCACGGTAACGCCATGCTTGCGCAAAACTCCCGAAGTCTTAAAATCCAACTGGCTTACCTCTTTTTTGTTTCGGGATGCAAGGGAGGGACCCACGATTGCGGGGAAGCCGGATGCGGCTATCTCTTTTGCAATAAGATGTCCTTCGGTGCAGTGGTCCAAGGTTACGGAAATTCCGAATTCCTTTGCTATACGTATTACCGTCAGTATATCGTCCGCACGGTGAACGTGGGCTTTGAGAGGTATTTTGCCTTCAAAAAGCGGGCGGTAGCATTCGTATCTGAAGTCTTTTTCACCGTTTTTTTCCAAATAGTTTTTTGCGTTAAAAAGCTCTTCTCGTATCACGGCGGCGGTTCCCATTCGGGTGGAGGGGGTATTTCCGTTGGAGCCGTAGTTGTTCATAGGGTTTTCTCCCAGCGCCACCTTTATAGCGGCGGGAAACAGAACTATCATTTCATCAATACATCTGCCCGCGGTTTTTATAAATCCAAACTGACCGCCCACGGGGTTTGCGCTTCCGGGTCCTGCCATTACCCCCGTTATACCTACAGCCAACGCATTGTGAAACGCGCTGTCCATAGGGTTTATTCCGTCAATTCCCCGTATCCACGGGGTAACGGGGGTAGTGCCTTCGTTGCTTTCGTCGTTTAATGCTGTGCTCTTTTCCTCCGCAATGCCCAAATGGCTGTGGGCATCTATAAATCCCGGGTATATCCGCAGGTTTGTCGCATCCAACACCCGCATATTTTCGTCGGGGGATATATTTTCGCTTATTTTTTCAATAATTCCGTTTTTTATAAGCAGGTCCGCTTTTACGGGAAACTTGCTTTCCATAGTATAAATAGTGCCGTTTTTAATTAAAAGCATATGTTTTGCCTCCTTTACGAATAGTCTTTGCTTAATCAGGTAAAACTATTCCCGAGCATTTATCAAGGGGGTGAAAAATATGGATTACAACCAGAACAACAAGAGCCAGAACAACAAGAACCAGAATAACAACCAGAACAGCGAAAACAATAAGAACCAGAACAACAAGCAGAACAAAGATAACAAAAACAAGTAAGCGCGTTTTATAAAAAATGCTCCGCAGTTAAAAGCGGAGTATTTTTTTGTCGGGGTCCCCGAGAAGCCATAAGGCTTCTTGGGGTGATTGTATCTGCCTGAAAAAACAAAAGTTTGGGTGTTTATGTGCAAAATGCCGTTTTTACTATATTTTGAAGAAATTTGTAATAAATTGTTTACAAATGCGTATATGTTGTGGTAGAATATCACCAGCAAATATCTTTACAGTCCTGCGTAAAATAAATTCAAAGGAAGAAAAAAGATTATGGAAAACAAACTTGTCTACGGTATTCACGACAAACCGAAATTCGGCAGTATGCTTATCTTTGCGTTCCAGCAAGTGCTTGCCATTCTCGCCGCCACCATTCTGGTTCCCGCTATTATCGGTAACGGTATGAGCCAGTCCGCCGCCCTCTTCGGCGCAGGTGTCGGCACAATCGTTTATCAGCTCTTTACCAAGTTCCGCAGCCCCGTATTTCTGGGCTCCTCTTTCGCCTTTATCGGCTCAATGCTTGCCGCTTTCGGCGGTGCCGCTTCCGCTTCCGCAGGCTATGCGGGTCTTATTGTCGGTGCGGTATTTGCAGGTCTCGTTTACGTGGCTATTGCAATCGTCGTTAAGTTTGCAGGCGTTGCCTGGATAAACAAGCTTATGCCCACTGTGGTTATCGGCCCCACCGTCGCTCTTATCGGTCTTTCTCTCGCTGTTAATGCGGTAGGCGATCTCACCACCGGCAAGGTAATGGTTGAAAAGGTTGAGCAGGTCATTCAGGACGGCGCTATAGTTGAACAAACCACTATGGTTTCCGGCTGCAGTCCTTACGTTGCCTTGGTATGCGGTCTTGTTACCTTGTTCTCAATCTTTGCTCTTTCTGTTTACGGCAAAAAGATGGCAAAGCTTATTCCCTTTGTGCTGGGTATCCTCATTGGTTACGTAGTTGCTTCCGTCTTCACCGTTATCGGTATCGCAACAGATAACGTAGCACTTCAGGTCATCAACTTTGCCGCTTTCAAGGATATGCAGATCTTTGCAATTCCCGATTTCACGTTTATTGAAGCATTCAAGGGCGTTAAGGATATTGACGGCTCCTTTATCGCTACTATCGCAGTAGCTTACGTTCCCGTTGCTTTCGTAGTATTTGCAGAACATATAGCAGACCATAAGAACCTTTCCTCTATTATCGGACAAGATCTGCTTGAAAATCCCGGTCTGCACCGCACCTTGCTGGGTGACGGTGTCGGCTCCATGGCAGGCGCTTTCTTCGGCGGATGCCCCAACACTACTTACGGTGAATCCGTTGGCTGTGTAGCTATTACCCGTAACGCATCGGTAGTTACTATTACCACCGCTGCAATTATGAGCATAGTTATCTCCTTCTTCGGCCCCTTCGTTACCTTCCTTTCTTCTATTCCCAACTGTGTAATGGGCGGCGTTTGCGTGGCTCTTTACGGCTTTATCGCAGTTTCCGGTCTTAAAATGATCCAGAAGGTAGACCTTAACGAAAGTTCAAACCTCTTTGTGGTTTCTTCTATCCTCATTCCCGGTATCGGCGGACTCAGCGTTTCCTTCGGCAAGGTAACTATTACCACCATTGCTTGCGCGCTTATTCTCGGTATCGTTACCAACATTCTTTTGAATAAGCTGGGCAAAAACAAAAAAACGGAGAAATAATAATGAAAAATTATGATAACGTGGTCATTTTCGACCATCCCCTTATAAGACACAAAATAGCCATCCTCCGCGATGAGAAGACCAGTATGAAGGAATTCCGCGAACTGGTTGAGGAAATAACCACCCTTATGACATACGAAAGCCTTAAGGACGGCGTTCCCACCACTGAGGTTGAGGTTAAGACCCCTCTGGAAACCTGCACACAGCAGGTAGTAATGGATAATTCCATAGTTATCGTTCCCATCCTCCGCGCAGGACTGGGTATGGTAAACGGCATACACGTTTTGTTCCCCTCTGCCCGTGTGGGACATATCGGTATGTACCGTAATGAAGAGACTCTTGAGCCTTGCGAATATTACTGCAAGCTTCCCAAGGATATAGACGATAAGCTGGTACTGCTTGTTGACCCTATGCTGGCAACCGGCGGCAGCGCTTGCGATGCTATCAACCTGCTCAAAAATCACGGCTGCAAGCACATTAAGTTTATGGCCATTATCGGCGCACCCGAGGGCGTTTCCAAGGTTGCGGAAGCTCATCCGGACGTAAATATTTACGTTTCCACACTGGACAGATGCCTTAATGAAAACGGATATATTCTTCCCGGCCTGGGCGATGCGGGCGACAGACTCTTCGGAACGAAATAAAATATTCTTTCAAAAACTCCCGTTTTGTTTTACACAAACGGGAGTTTTGTGTTGCTATTGGGTTTTCGGTATGTTATAATATTTTCATAAATAAAAACGGAGGGTTTATTATGTTAAAAAAGATTATCATATCTGTACTTATTCTGGCATTATGCTTTGCGTTCGTTTCCTGTGATTCGCAGCCTGCGGATCAAAGCACTCCTTCTACCAATGAAAGCACAAAAGAAGAAAGCCAAGCAGAAGAAAATAACAATCAGACAGAGGAAAGTAAAAACGATATTGTTAAGGATACTATTCCTCCCGCTTTTATTGATGCGAATGACGGTGTTTTGCCCGCTGTTACTCACAACGCAGGTGAGCAGCCCGATTTGATTTCCGGCATTATTGCAAGAGATAATATTACTCCCGATGAAGAGGTAGTTATTTCTGTTTCCGATGATGGCGGTTATGATGCAAGTGTCACCAACCACCTCGACGCCGAGTCAGTGCAATGGCTGGAAATGCACTTGCACCAATACCAAGGTACCGTCATCGCCGTTACCCACGACCGCTATTTCCTGGACAACGTTGCCGGCTGGATTCTTGAACTCGACCGAGGCGAAGGAATCCCGTGGCAAGGCAACTACTCTTCCTGGTTGCAACAAAAAACCAACCGCCTGGCGTTGGAGGAAAAGCAGGAATCCAAACGCATGAAGACGTTGGAACGCGAATTGGAGTGGGTGCGAATGGCCCCGAAAGCCCGACAAGCCAAATCGAAAGCACGTTTGAACGCTTACGACAGATTGTTGAACGAAGACATCAAGGAGAAGGAAGAAAAACTCCAGATTTTCATTCCAAACGGACCGCGACTTGGTACGAAGGTCATTGAAGCACAACATGTTGCAAAAGCATACGGCGACAAGTTGCTGTTTGATGACCTCAACTTCACTCTGCCGCCCAATGGCATAGTCGGAGTCATCGGGCCGAACGGTGCCGGCAAGACCACGCTCTTCCGACTGATTATGGGTTTGGAAAAGCCCGACAGCGGCACTTTTGAAGTGGGTGAAACCGTGAAAATCGGATATGTTGACCAACAACATGCTGATATCGACCCCGAAAAGACCGTTTGGGAAGTGATTTCAGAGGGGAACGAGCAGATGATGTTGGGTGGCCGGCTCATCAACTCCCGCGCCTACGTCTCCCGTTTCAATTTCAGCGGCACCGACCAAGGGAAGAAGGCCGGCGTGTTGTCGGGCGGTGAACGCAACCGTATGCACCTCGCACTCACCTTGAAATCGGAGGCCAATGTGCTGCTTCTGGACGAACCAACCAACGACATCGACGTGAACACGCTGCGCGCATTAGAAGAGGGTTTGGAAGATTTCGCTGGTTGCGCGGTGGTCATCTCGCACGACCGTTGGTTCCTCGACCGCATCTGCACGCATATCCTCGCTTTCGAGGGCGACTCGCAGGTCTATTTCTTCGAAGGAAGCTATTCGGAGTACGAGGAAAACAAGAAAAAACGCCTCGGCAACGACGAGCCAACGCGGATTCGATACAAGAAATTGATGAAAGACTAAAACCCACACGGATAATAGAAAAGAAGAAGAGAATGGCGCAATAATTAGAAGAGTTTTGCGTACATTTGCAGCCAATTTTCAAAATGAAGCAATGAAGAAGATCTTGTTTGCCTCCATCCTGTTCATTATCGGGTTTCTGTTTCCGGCCAAAGCGCAGGAAAAAGCCGATATTGAATTGAAATACAACGCGATGGATACAGCGACTAACATGGTTTGGGCGAATGCGAACTTTGCGTGGCAATTTCCCTTCGGTACTTTGAAGGAGACTTTCAAATCCAACCTCAACATCGGAGTCGATCTTACCTATAAAACAGCCGGAAACTGGACTTTCAGCGTGGATTTCAACTACTTGTTCGGCTCAAAAGTTCGTGACCAAAAGGCCATTCTGGGGCCGGACATGCTAACTTCCAATGGGGACTTGATTGACGGAAACGGTCAGAAAGCGACCATCTATTTTGAAGGACGCTACTGGAATCTCAGCGGCGGATTCGGTAAAATCATCGATTTCGGCAAATGGCGCAACTCCGGCCTCTGGATCAAATTGAATTTCGGCTATTTTGAGCACAAAGTCCGCATCAACGACCCCGACAACCAGATTCCACAACTTTCAGGCGATTACAAGAAAGGATATGACCAACGCGCAGGCGGGTTCTGCATGTCACAATTTTTCGGCTACGTTTTTATGAGAAAAGTCCGCGTAGCAAGCTTTTTCGCCGGCATTGAAGTGTCTGAAATATGGACCAAAAGCAACCGAAACTACAATTTTCTCTTGATGGGAAAAGACGAAAGCAAAAAATTCAGCGTGCTAATCGGTCCCAAAATCGGCTGGATTATTCCTCTCTACGAAAAACGAAAAATCCAAACGCTTTACCATTACTAATTATGCAAGTTCTATATAACATCTTTATCTACCTCTATTCCGCCGCGATTTCCGTGGCGGCATTGTTTTATAACAAAGCCAAATTATTGCATAGTGGTAGAAGGAAAATCTTTAACAATCTTGCGCAACAGTGTGATAACAAGCAGATTGTGTGGTTCCACTGTGCTTCTTTAGGTGAATACGAACAGGGTAAACCGCTCATCCAAAAATTTAGGGAGCAATACCCCGACCTGACCTTTTTGGTCACTTTCTTCTCGCCTTCCGGCTATGAAGTGAAAAAAAACGACAAAGACATAGACATCCTCGCATACCTACCCTCGGATACGCCAAAGAATGCGAGGAAATTCATCCAGACTGTCAAGCCGAAAGCCGTCTTTTTCGTCAAGTATGAATATTGGTACAATTTTATAAACGAATTGTATATCAATAAAATACCCTTCTACTATCTTTCTGCAATTTTCCGTTCCAAGCAATATTTCTTCCAACCTTACGGAAGATGGTTCGCCGAACAACTGAAAAAATGCACCTACTTCTTCGTTCAAAACAAACTCTCACAGATTTTGCTGAATCAGATTGACATAGAGCAAGTTGCTGTCACCGGCGACACACGCTTCGATCGCGTTTATCACATCGCGCAAAAAAATACTGAACTGGACTTCATGCGCGAATTCAAACAGGACACAAAACTCATCATCGCAGGCAGCAGCTGGCAGCCGGACGAGGAACTTTTGAATAAAGTATTTGAAACTGCCAAAAATGACTACAAAATCGTACTCGCTCCTCATCTAATTGATCCAGAGCATATTACATCAATCAAACAACTTTTTGGTAAAGAGAAAGTGGTTTGTTACACCCAAATAGAAGGCAAAAATTTGGCAGAGTACAACGTACTTATCATAGATACAATCGGCATTTTGAGAAAAATTTACAAGTATGCCGACATTGCCTACATAGGGGGGGCGTTTGGAACCGGACTTCACAACACGCTGGAAGCCGCAGTGTTCGGAATCCCGTTGTTTTTCGGACCAGAGTATGACCATTTCAACGAAGCGGTGGAACTGGTCACCCGTAAAGGAGCATTCTCTATTGTTACGAGTGAAGAGATGATTATCAAACTGCGCGGCTTCAAAGCCAATCCAGATTATTACAAACAGACCTGCCAAATTTGTGCACAGTACGTACACGAAAATTTGGGCGCATGCGACAAAATCGCCGAATACATCCATTTGGAAAATTAACACAGCTATTTGTTTATCAATTAGTTAAATGGAACGAATCACCTATTTCGCTGACATTCTCC
The DNA here is from genome assembly GCA_017506175.1 of Bacteroidales bacterium. Taxonomy (GTDB): domain Bacteria; phylum Bacteroidota; class Bacteroidia; order Bacteroidales; family WCHB1-69; genus UBA1756. The sequence continues at coordinate 7,333 of JAFVNW010000008.1, forward strand.
TTCCCTTACCCCTCAAAGGCACTTTTACCTATCGCGTGCCACAAAGCATGGAAGGTAATTTAGCTTTTGGCATGCGCGTTGTCGTTCCATTCGGGAAAAACCGACTCTATTCCGGAATTGTCATCCAAGTGCACACCCATGTGCCGCAAAACATCAATATCAAGTACATTACGGATATTGTTGACCATGTTCCCATTATTTCCGAACGGCAATTCCAACTCTGGCAATGGATGTCGCAGTACTACATGTGCACTTTAGGTGAAGTGATGTCGTGCGCGCTCCCATCCGCACTCAAGCTGGCGGGGGAAACCAAAGTGCAAATCCATCCCGACTTTGATGGCGACATCTCAACATTGAACGAGATTGAACTGAAAATCACGGAAACCGTCCTGCATCACAAAAGCATCGCCATTGGAGAACTTGCCAAAATATTGCAGATTCCGAAGATCATTCCCTTCATAAAATCTTTGGTTGAAAAGCAGGTCGTCGTTTCAGAAGAGGAAATCCGCGACATCTACAAACCTAAAAAAGAGGTTTACCTCTCCCTGGCCGAACCTTACGCACACAACCAAACCGAACTTTTCGCCCTGCTTGATTCTTTGGAAAAGTCAAAAAGAACCCAAAAACAATCGGAAACTCTGCTTGCTTTTCTGATGATTCTGCGAAAAGATGGCATAGTAAAAGATTATTCCACCGCCATAAAGAAAAGCGAACTTGCAAATAATGAACGAGTTTCAAGTTCTTCCCTGCAACGATTGATTGAAAAAAATATTCTGGTTGAAAAAACAGTTGTCATCAGCCGGCTGATGGATGTCGATGCCCAATCCGACACCTCTGAAATTCAACTTTCAAAGGCGCAAGAAAATGCCTTTCAATCTATCAAGCAGCAATTCAAGAACATGCAAACTGTCTTGCTGCATGGTGTTACAGGTAGCGGCAAAACAGAGATTTACATCAAACTCATCGATGAGGTGCTGAAAGAGGGGAAACAAGTTCTATACCTGCTTCCCGAAATAGCACTTACTTCTCAGATTGTCAATAGATTACGCAAATATTTCGGAGACAAGGTCGGGGTTTATCACTCGCGTTTCAGCGAATATGAAAAAGTGGAAATTTGGAATCGTGTGCTGAACCATGGGATCACCCAGGATGACGCGAACAAATACCAACTGATTCTGGGCGCCCGTTCCGCACTGCTTCTTCCTTTTAACAATCTGGGACTCATTGTTGTGGATGAAGAGCACGACGGCTCCTACAAGCAGATGGACCCAGCACCCCGCTACAACGCCCGAGACTCTGCCTTGATATTATCAAGTCTGCACCACGCAAAAGTCCTGCTTGGAAGTGCAACTCCTTCATTAGAAACATTTTACAATGTCCGCCAAAAGAAATACGGCTACGTTCCATTACTAAAACGGTATGCACAAAGCAAGCTACCGGATATCTGGACCGTTAATATGAAAGAGTGCCAACGCCAAAAAAAGGTAACAGGCATGTTTTCGGAATTTTTGTTGGAAAAAATCGGAGCGGCACTGGCCAAAAAGGAACAGGTGATTCTCTTCCAGAATCGCAGGGGTTTCTCTTTGCGGCTTTTCTGCAATTCATGCGAGACTTCCCCAACTTGCAAGTATTGCGACGTCACACTGACCTATCACAAGCGAGTGAACCTGCTGAAATGCCACTATTGTGGCTATGCCATTGAAGTTCCCCACGAATGCCCCAAATGCCATAGCGCTGACATTGAAATGGTTGGCTTCGGAACGGAGAAGATAGAAGATACCTTGGCGGAAATTTTCCCAGATGCCGTCATCCAGCGGATGGATTTGGACACCACGCGCTCAAAAAACGCTTACCAGAAAATCATCACCGACTTTGAACAACACAAAACCGACATTCTTGTTGGCACTCAAATGGTTACAAAGGGGTTGGATTTTGACCGCGTCTCCGTGGTGGGCGTGCTCAGCGCCGACAACATGCTCAATTTTCCGGACTTCAGAGCTTTTGAACGAGCCTATCAGATTATCTCGCAGGTCAGCGGTCGCGCGGGAAGAAAAGAGGTCCCCGGTTCCGTTGTCATTCAAACCTACCAACCCGAACATCCCGCTTTGAAATTCGTTGTCAACAACGACTTCAACAAGATGTACCAAATGCAAATTGCGGAACGGAAGCAATTTATGTATCCCCCCTTTTGTCGTCTTATCAAACTGACTTTAAGACATAAAGACGAAGATTTTCTCAATGAATCATGTCAAATTTTAGCACAGACATTGAGAACAGCCTTCCCGAAAATGGTTTTGGGCCCTGAATTTCCATTGGTCGCACGCATTCAACTTTACTATATGAAGGATTTTTGGATAAAATTCCCGAAAGACGACACACTCTCCGCAAAGAAGCGCAAACTGGAAGAGATACTGGCTGATTTTAGGACGAACACAAAGTACAAATCAGTGGGAGTGGTGATTAATGTGGACGCATAAGGATTTTTATAAGAATCCTTTCGCCTTTCTCCTAAAAAAATCGTACTTTTGCGGCTCAAAATCAGATTTATTATGCAAAAAATCACTTGTAACGATTTAAAGGACACCCGTTCCGGCTTTGGCGCGGGCTTATTGGAAGCAGGACGCAGAAATCCCAACGTTTTCGCACTATGCGCCGATGTAATTGGGAGCTTGAAAATGGGCGATTTCATCAAGGAATTCCCCGATCGTTTCGTACAAACAGGCATTGCGGAAGCCAACATGGTTGGCATTTCCGCCGGCTTGGCTTTGAGCGGGAAAATCCCATTTGCGGGCGCATTCGCCGGCTTCATTTCCGGGCGCGTGTATGACCAAATCCGCATGACCGTCGCCTATTCCAACCTCAACGTGAAAATCGCCGCCTCCCATGCTGGCATCACCGTCGGCGAAGACGGTGCCACCCACCAGATGATGGAAGACCTCGGACTGATGAAGATGCTGCCTAACATGGTGGTTATCAATCCGTGCGACTACAACCAGACCAAAATGGCCACGCTGGCCGCCGCCGAATACGTAGGTCCCGTTTACCTCCGCTTCGGCCGCCCCGCCGTGCCCAACTTCACCCCCGCCGACCAGCCCTTTGAAATCGGAAAAGCCATCGTGATGAACGAAGGCAAGGACGTTTCCATCTTCGCCACCGGCCACCTCGTATGGCCCGCCCTGGAAGCCGCCTACGAACTCGACCAAAAGGGAATCAGCGCGGAAGTGATTGATATAGCCACAATTAAACCGTTGGATGAAGAAGCTGTGCTGAAGAGTGTTGCCAAGACCAAACACGTGGTGACCGCCGAGGAACACTTTATGAACGGCGGAATGGGCGACAGCATCTGCCAACTTTTGGCACGGAAACTCCCAGCTCCCGTGGAAATGGTGGCCGTTGACGACCACTTCGGCGAAAGCGGAAAACCCGATGAACTGATGCGCAAGTTCGGTCTCGACACCCCGCACATCATCGAAGCTGCAATGAAAGCAATCGCCAGATAAACAAATACCCATAGCTCCTACCTCAAAAAAAATGTCGATATGGCCGACGATGCGGAGATCTTGGCACTTTTTCAGGACGAGAAAACCAAAGAAAAAGCATTCACCTTACTGATGCAAAAGTACCAGCAGGATATTTATTATGCCATCCGCAGATACGTTTATGGCCACGAAGACGCGAACGACATCACCCAGAATGTGTTCATCAAAGTGTGGCGCTACTTGGACAAATTTCGCGGAGATTCTTCTCTAAAAACTTGGATTACAAGAATTTGCATCAACGAATCATTGACTTTTATCGATAAAAAGAAAAAAACGCTCAATCTCTCCGACGACCAATACACCGACCATCTACTGAATGTAGCTGCCGAAGAAAAATACTTCTCCTCCGACCGTATCGAAGCCCTGCTCCAAAAAGCCATCATCAAGCTACCTGATAAACAACGACTTGTATTCTCACTCCGTTACTACGATGAAATGCCCTACGAAGAGATGTCCAAAGCTCTCGGCACCTCCGTCGGCGCACTCAAATCCTCCTACCACTTCGCCCGCGAAAAAGTCGAAGCCATTTTGAAAGAAGCCGTCAAAGTGTAATCTCCTACCTCCTAATTGAACTTCACCGCTCAGCAATACGCACATAACCAGAGTTAACCACGAAAAAACAAACAAATCAATAATAAAATTATGACTTTACAAGAATTCCAACAGGATCTTATGCAAGGCATTCCTTCCAAATTGCCCGCACTGAAACCTTACGACACCACCATCAACCACGCCCCGAAGCGCAAGGATATTCTGACTCCCGCAGAGAAGAAGCTGGCCCTGCGCAATGCACTCCGCTACTTCGATCCCTCCCTCCACGCCGCCCTCGCACCGGAATTTATGGAGGAACTGCACAAATACGGCCGTATCTACATGTACCGCTACCGTCCCGACTACGAGATGTACGCCCGTCCCATCGACCAGTATCCCGCCAAGTGCCGGCAGGCCGCAGCCATCATGCTGATGATCCAGAACAACTTGGATCCCGCCGTGGCCCAGCACCCGCACGAACTGATCACCTATGGCGGCAACGGAGCCGTCTTCCAGAACTGGGCCCAATATCGCCTCGTGATGAAGTACTTGTCGGAAATGACTGACGAGCAGACCCTCGTGATGTACTCCGGTCATCCGTTGGGATTGTTCCCATCACACAAGGAGGCTCCGCGTGTGGTCGTCACCAACGGCATGATGATCCCCAACTACAGCAAGCCCGACGACTGGGAGCGCTACAATCCCCTTGGTGTGACGCAGTATGGTCAGATGACTGCCGGCAGTTATATGTATATCGGCCCGCAAGGAATCGTACATGGTACTACCATCACGGTGCTGAACGCCGCCCGCAAGCTCGGCGGCGGCACCGCCGGCAAGCTGTTCGTAACTGCAGGCCTCGGTGGTATGAGCGGCGCCCAGCCCAAAGCCGGTGACATCGCCGGAGTAGTCTCCATCACCGCCGAAATCAACCCCAGCGCTACCCAGAAACGCTACACCCAAGGTTGGGTGGACGAAGTTCACGAAAACCTCGATGAGCTGTTCGCCGCTGTGAACGAAGCACGCGCAAAAAAAATCGCCCGCTCCTTTGCCTATCAGGGCAACATCGTTGATTTGTGGGAATACTGCGCCGACAACAACATCCAAGTTGATCTCGGTTCCGACCAGACTTCCCTTCACAACCCGTGGGCAGGTGGTTACTATCCTGTGGGCATCTCCTTCGAGGATGCCAAGGTGATGATGGCGGAAGAACCCGAAAAGTTCAAAGCCGCCGTGCAGGAGAGCTTGCGCCGCCATGTGGCCGCCATCAACAAGCTGACCGCCAAGGGAATGTACTTCTTCGATTACGGCAACGCCTTCCTGTTGGAAAGCAGCCGTGCCGGTGCCGACATCTGGAACGCCGACAAGACCGCCTTCCGCTATCCCTCTTATGTTCAGGATATTATGGGACCGATGTGCTTCGACTACGGTTTCGGCCCGTTCCGTTGGGTATGCACCAGCGGCAAGCCCGAAGACCTCGACAAGAGCGACCATATCGCGATGGAGGTGTTGGCGGAAATCGCCGCTACGGCTCCTGCCGAAATCCAACAGCAGATGCACGACAACATCCAGTGGATCAAGGGGGCCAAGGAGAACCACTTGGTGGTGGGCAGCCAGGCCCGTATCCTCTATGCCGACTGCGAAGGACGTACCAAGATTGCCGCCCGTTTCAACGAGGCCATCCGCAAGGGCGAGATCAGCGCACCCATCGTGCTCGGCCGCGACCACCACGATGTGAGCGGCACCGACAGCCCGTTCCGTGAAACCAGCAACATCTACGACGGCAGCAACCGTTGTGCCGATATGGCGGTGCAGAACGTCATCGGCGACAGCTTCCGGGGTGCCACGTGGGTGAGCATCCACAACGGCGGCGGTGTCGGCTGGGGCGAAGTGGTGAACGGCGGTTTCGGCATGGTGCTGGACGGCAGTGCCGAGTGCGACCGCCGACTCAGGATGATGCTGCACTGGGATGTCAACAATGGCATTTCGCGCCGCAGCTGGGCCCGCAACGAGGGCGCCATGTTCGCCATCAAACGCGCCATGGCCGCCTGTCCGGAACTGAAAGTCACCCTTCCCAACCTCGTGGACGACAGCATCATAGAGAGCGTAAAATAGTCACGACCTACAAGTTAGATACAACCTCCGCCAGCTGGAAAGTTGGCGGAGGTTTTTGTTGTATAATTTCATGTAGCAGATACCGGTACATAGCAGAATTATCGTACTTTTGCCATCCCTTAATTCCTCCATGCTTATGAATAGGTTTTTCCCTATCGTTTTTCTAATCATGATGATGCTTGATGGTGTGTTTGCCCAAGTACCTCATTCCAAAGAAGCCCGCGACTATCGCGCCACTCTTGATATCAGAGGAAGGATTACGGAACTTTCCGTCTCACCAGATGGGCACATCTGGCTATCTACCGCAACGGGGAATTTGTACTATGCAAATGATATCGACGCCGACTGGCATTCTAGCGAAACAGACACCCGGAAGAATAAGGAGGATGACGCCCTAAGGCTTAACAGTCCGAATTTTGACAGAGTCTCTTTTTTCAATGCGGACACTGCCATTCTGACGGGTTATATTGCGTATGATCCAACAAGTTACCACCTCAAGAGCGGTTACTATCGTACCACAGACGGAGGGCGCACGTGGAAACTGCTCAATTTGGGGAAAGATGGGTGGATTTACACTGTCGCAGTAAATCAATGCGGGCACGCTTGGTTAGGCACGGGGGATAAGACCATCCTCTATTCCAATGACTTCGGTCTGCATTTCAAGACTTTAAAGATACCGCATTTACGCTCCGACAGAATCTATGCCATTCACATGACAGATTCTCTTTCCGGTATCATTGGGTCGGACGATAATGAAATTCTTATCACGAATAATAATTGGAAAACGGCTAAAAATATTCCCGCCCCGTTCACTCAGAAAAAAAATGTCGAAACCGAAACATGGCTTTGTTGATCTCCGAGTTGACAAGGTCCTCGTTTGGGGTGACTATCTGCTTGCGCGGCAGCAGAATCGGGTGTTTTATACCCATAAAGACAAGATAGAATGGCAAAGTTTTCCCGTACGGCTTTTGGATTTTGCGCTTGATGAAGATCATAATCTGCTGATGGGTTATGATGACAGCCTCAGATTGCTGGTCTTCTCTTCGCCAACACAATACCAGTTGCTCACGGAAGAGAGAATACCCACCTATCCTGTTGACATCAAGATGGTTAATGGGACGGTGTATATGTATCTCATTGATTGTCGCTTGTGCAAGGCGAATCATGACGGCCTGAAATGCTGCACACCACTCACTAGCGACTATCCCATCAAGGAGCCCAGATTGGTACAGAAAGGCAAGAAATTGCAGTGGGGTGCAGAGGGCACACATCTTTATATTGCAGAAAAAAGGCATCACTGGTATCGCGAGGCGGAATTGGATTTCCCGATAGCGAACCTGCACCTTCTGGGTGATTCGGTGGCCATCCTTTGGGACACCAAACAGAACCACCGTTATTCGCTGCTTTCCCACTCTGCGGAACCTTATTCCTTGAAGAATCCCTTAAGTGATTTTCTTGCCACCCCTATCAGGTCAATGACCATTACCTCGGGCAGCAACGGCTGTTTTCACTCCTTTTCGCAAAGCATAACATTCACTGTCAGTACAGATTCCCTCCTTACGGCATCTTTAATACAACAAAATAATGGATACAAAGGTGAGAAGGATTCTGCAATAGAGCTTTCTGTGAGTCTGCCACAGCTGGTCCGGATTTTGGAAAGTATCAATGAAAACCCTGATAAGATTCCTGAAATTAAGGATTTTGACATTACCGAAGCAGATGCGCAGCGTTATCGGAAAATGTTGGCTGACCAGCGGAAATCCAAGGATTTCAGTTTTGATATGGTTGTTCTTGATGACGGAGGGTTCTATGACTCGATTCCCCGCCTACTGCAGTCGGTTGAGAGGGAGGAAATGTATCAGGCCCTTACAATGGGAGAAGGGATTACAAGTACGACAAGCTACTGGTTCAACATCACATTTGTGAACGACAACAAAGAAACGTGTACGATGAGCAGTTCATACTATCTCACAGGAAATCCGTGGTTCCTTCCGTGGCTGGTATCTTGCGATGACCTGTATTTCAATTGTTTCAATATTGAATTGTCGCGTTTCTTAGCAGAGTGTCTGCCCAAAGACTTCTCAGGGCGTAAAGCCTTCGACAATGCCATCCTGATCAAAAAAATTGGGGACTATTATTGGCGGAAGAAGCATAATTGATAGAGATTTCTACCGATACTCGTAAGTGTGGGTATAGGAATACGCGGTGCGAGAGACGTTCGCTTGCTCTAACTGGAACGTGCACGTGATGGAAGTGGGATGCTTTCCGCTATACACGTAGGTGTAATCGTAATGATATCGCTCCCCGCCCTCCAAACATTCGCAGCGGGTGATGTTGTTCTTGGAGAGGGTTGTATAGAACCCTTCCGCCACCATATCATTCTGTGTCGCTTGGTCATCCCAGAGGCCATACAATGGATTGAGCTTGTTGTCGTAGGTGAAGTAATACTCGATGTTACGATTTTGTGAAGTAAAAACGAGATGGCTCACATTGTCGCCGTCCCACTCGAAGGTATATTCACAATCATCAGAACCTTTTGCATGGCCCATCTGTTTCAGTGCATGGAAATGCTGTGTCGGGAAAGGAAGGCTCAGTCCACATAAAGGCAGCGGCGCCATCTGGGCGGCTTTGCTGCTGAGTTCTGTAAAGGTGAGTTTTGTGATCTTTCCGCTTTCGTGTCTGATGGCACAAGTGGCCGTATGTTCGCTCCCATAGTAGTATTCGATGGCGGTGAGGACATCATTATCATATACGAACTCATATCGGTACGAACCGTATGAAATGGCGGAAATGCGCTTGCCATCGTAAGTAAAACTATGGGTATATTCAGGCTGGTTGTTGGAATTGAAATAGTCGATGCTTTCCAACCGCTTCCCGCGCCAGTTCCACTGCTGGACGAGGAAGCTGCTGACAGTATCAACCCACGCATTGCCCCAGCCACTCCCCGTCCACTCTTCCATTTTGAGCGTTTCTGTGAAAGTCACCTTGCTGATTTTCTTTTTCGGGGCGTATTGTCCCTCCTTCGTACAAGCGGTCATCACCAAACAAAGAAGGAGAATGCTGGCAAAGAATTTCAAGTATTTCATAATCATATATTTGAAGGATGCATATTTTAAGGTTGCAAAGATAAAAAAATTGAATGTATTTTGCTTGACTCGTCTGCCATACCTTTATTATATAAAATCTAAAAAAGTATTAAAAACATTACTTTTTGTAATTTATACTTGCTTTTTGTAAAGTTTTGTGTATTTTTGCAGCGTCAAAAACAAAATTTCCAACCCTTAAAAATATCTTTTTACCTTCGTTTATATTTGAATAAACGTTCTTTGCGCAATGAAAAACAGGATTAAAGTGGCACGTGCCGAGGTGAACATCACCCAAGGCGAATTAGCCGAAAAAATCGGCGTGACCCGCCAGGCAGTCAATTCCATAGAATTAGGGAAATACGTTCCCAGCACCTTGCTGGCGCTGAAGATGGCGCACTACTTCGGCAAGACGGTGGAGGAGCTTTTCATGCTGGAGGAGGGGGATCTCTGATTATCCCCCACTCCTTCTTTAGGGAACATGGCTTATTCCGAGTATCTTCCAGGCTGCTAACTGTGCAGGAACTCCCTGATATCGGCGATGATTTTTTCCGCCATGCTGTCGGCCATCTTGCCGTTTTCCGCTTCGGCGTAGATGCGGATGATGGGCTCCGTGTTCGACGGGCGCAGATGCACCCAGCCGTTCTCGAAGTCAATCTTCACGCCGTCGATCGTATTCACCTCATGCTTGGCATATTTTTTGGCAATATGCTGAAGAATGGCCTTCAAGTCCATGTCGGCGCGCAGGTCGATTTTGTTTTTGGAAATGACATACGAAGGATAAAGCCGACGGATTTCGGAGCATTTCATTCCGGTTTCGGCCATATAGGTCAAGAAAAGAGCGATGCCAACCAGCGCATCGCGGCCGTAGTGCAATTCGGGATAGATGACGCCCCCATTGCCTTCGCCGCCAATCACCGCGTCCGTCTCTTTCATCTTCTCCACCACATTCACCTCGCCAACTGCAGAAGCGTTGTAATCAACTGAGTGCTTGCGACTTACGTCTCTCAGCGCTCGCGTGGAAGAAAGATTGGAAACCGTATTGCCTTTTTTATGCTGCAAGATATAGTCGGCGATAGAAACCAGCGTATATTCCTCTCCGAACATATCGCCATTTTCTGTCAGAATGGCCAGACGGTCCACATCGGGATCCACCACAAAACCGACACTGTAGGAGCCCTTCTTCATAACATCGGCGATACCGCGCAGATTCTGCGGAAGCGGCTCTGGATTATGGGCAAACACGCCTGAGCAATCATCGTTCAATACCTTGACTTTCAGTACCCCCAACTTCTTGAGCAACAACGGCAAAGCCAGTCCGCCGGTAGAGTTTACACAATCGAGGACAACGGAAAAATGGGCGCGCTTAATGGCATCCACATTCACCAAATCCAACTTTAAAATCGCCTCGATATGATCCTCAATCGCCTTGTCGTAGGTGGAGTATTTACCCAATTTGTCGATTTCCGCAAACTGATACGCTTGTTTATCAATGATTTCCAACACTTTATGACCATCGGCAGCAGAGATGAACTCGCCGCGCGCATTGAGCAGTTTCAGTGCATTCCACTGCATCGGGTTGTGGCTGGCGGTGAGAATGATACCGCCATCAGAATGATGGTGGACGACCGCCATCTCAACGGTGGGAGTGGTGGAGAGTCCAAGGTCGATGACATTCACGCCAAGAGACTGCAAAGTACTGCAAACCAGCTTGTTAATCATTTCTCCCGAAACGCGCGCATCTCGACCGACCACAATCGTTAACGGATTTCCATCTTTTTCCAAAAAGGAAATAAAAGCGGAAACAAATTGAACCACATCAATGGGAGTTAAATTCTCCCCTACCCTGCCGCCAATCGTTCCGCGAATTCCAGAAATAGATTTGATAAGTGCCATTATATTCGTTTTTAGTCTATGTTAAAATTAAAGTCAATTCAACCTAATCTCCAGTCCCACTTGCAATTGCAGTACGAAAAGTCCTTTCTTGTAGTCGCATTCCACGGATGGCAGACTAGACTTTCCGGCCAGAGGAATGAGGTACTCTGGGTTCACCCCCACACCAAGACGGAAGATTTTACCGAGTTTGACCTGCGCCTGCACCATTGCGCCGAGACCGAAATAGTGGGCACGGTGCGCAACATTGGAAATGCCGCTGGAGGCGATGCTGTCCTTATGATTGGTCACAACTTTGTGGATGTTGTTATAGGAGAGGTCACCTCCGATGCGCAGAAAAAAGAGATCGCCAAGCGGTCGTGTATAGAGTGCGCCCAGCCCCGCCTTGAACTTCGTTAGTTTGTGCGAGATGCCGTACACGTTCACTGCGCCGCCATGTCCAGCATAGTCAAAGTTGATTTGAAAGTCGAGGTTGTCGTGCCACCCGTCGATGATGAACGAGCCGCCCGCGCCCAACGTCTTGTTAATCAACGAGTCACTGGAGAATTCCTTGTTGAAGCGGAGCTCTAACCGCTGGGCGGAAACCACTCCGGCACCGACCGTCAACAATAATATCAGAATGAATAATTTTACTGCCTTGTTTTTCATGATTTTGTTCCTACTTTCTGTCTATCCTATCTCCTGATTTCTACCTCATTAAAAGTCTTCGCAATAATTATCGAGGATGAAGAATCGCGTGCCGCTGTCGGCCTGATAGTATTTGCCTCCGGGGTGTTTGGCCCACCAGTCGAGGTTGAGCCAGCAATTCTTGTTCTTGTCGATTTTATAATGAATGCTGCCGCTCCAACTTTTTGAGTAGCGCGCGGCGATGTAATCCGCGATTTTCTGCATATTGGCATGTCCGCAGTTTATTTCAGCGAAAGCGTGACCGCCGCCCGCATTGGTGTGCCCAAAGCTGATGCGCGCATCGCCGCCAATAGCCAACAGCATCGAACATGTGACAATGGCGAAATCATCGCAGTCGCCGTTAAGCCCGTTGACAAGAGTGCTGGAGGCATATTGGTAAATGTCCGACGACTTCGGGTCGTTCACATAGCCCCAATTGTTGTAGCAATAGTCGAAGATGTCGCAAATCTGGCCGATATTGAACGGACCGGAAGACTGACCAGCGACCGTTGCCGCCCTGTTGCGAACAACCGCGTTCTTGTAATTACAAGCGGTCACCAGCCGCTTCTTGGTGCCGGTCAAGTTATTCAGGTTCAGCACGCCCTGTGCCCATCCAGAAAAAGAGGATGAGTGACGAGTGACGTGTGCCTGGATAGTAATGGGTTTGGGCAGTGTACGGAAACTTTGGCGCACCGTTTTTTGCACGCCAGTCGCCGTCTTCGCCACCACTTTGAAATAATAGGTGGACTCTGGAACGAGGTCGGTGATGTTCGCCGACAACTGGTCCTGATTTCTGACTGCCTTGACCTGGTAGGTGTTGCCGCCAACGCTATATTCAAAATAAAAGGAGCGAAGGTTGGAGTCCGCTTCCAGAATCTCCCCGTGCAAAGTGGCACGATTATGTCTTATATCCGTAGCTTTCAACACTTTGGCATAAACCACCGGACGAGGAGGAATGGAATCGGCAATATTCAATGAATCCACTTGTGCCTGCGCTCCCCAGATGATAAAAAGCAGAAAACACGTGCTAAAAATGTATTTTTTCATGTTAAATCTGCATAAAAATATCGTTGAATAGATAAATTCCTTTGTTGTTGACAAGCCAATGCGCCGCCCTGACAGCCCCTTGCGCGAAAATCGTTCGGCTAAAAGCCTTGTGCGTAATTTCCAAGTAATCGCTATCCGACTGATAATGAACAATATGCGTACCTGCTTCGTTGCCGAGACGATGAGCTGTAACCGCAATTTTATCCTCTTGGACCGCTGCTGCCGCATCATTCAAAAACCAACCGTTTTTTCTATCCAATTGATTGACAATCAAATTGGCAGTGGTAATGGCCGTACCGCTGGGCGCATCTTTCTTCTGCGTATGATGCGTCTCCTCAACTGTCACCTCGTACTGTGGCTGGTTGTTCATCATCTTAGCCAATAATTCATTGATTTTGAAGAACAAGTTGGCTCCAATGGAGAAATTGGCACCGTAAACCAAGGCATTGGAGGTTGCTTTGCATTTTTCCAACACCTTATCAGCATCGTTCGCCCAGCCGGTGGTACCGCAAACCACGGGCACATTGGCATCGAAACAGCGGAAAAGATTGCTTACAGCCGTCGTCGGCATGGAAAATTCCACCGCCACATCCGCGGTTCTGAGCGCCTCCCCTTGATTCTTCCAATCCTCTTCGTTGTCAATTTTAGTCACCACCTCATCACCCGCCTCCACAAACAAGCGTTCCAGTTCGTGACCCATTTTCCCATATCCTAATATTGCGACTTTCATTGTATGAGTGATTAGATAATTTCCAAAAGAACCACATTCTCAACATGTTGCGTGTGCGGAAACATATCAACAGGCTGGATTTTTTTCACTTCGTATTTTTCGGAAAGAAGAGTCAGGTCGCGAGCTTGCGTGGCGGGATTGCAACTCACATAGACGATGCGTTTCGGAGCCATCAACAGCAGTTGTTCCACCACATCGGGGTGCATGCCGTTGCGCGGCGGGTCGGTGATGACAATGTCGGGGGCGCCGTGAGCCGCCACAAAATCAGGTGTCAGCACCTTCGCCATATCACCTGCGTAAAACTCGGTATTGCCGATTCCGTTGATTTGCGAATTGACCTTCGCATCCTCAATGGCCGCCTCAACATACTCAATACCAACGACTTTCTTCGCATCTCGCGCCACGAAGTTGGCAATTGTACCCGTGCCGGTATAGAGGTCGTAAACCACATCCTCGGCAGTTACGGCGGCGAACTCCTTCGCCACACTATAGAGGTGGAAAGCCTGGTGTGCGTTAGTCTGATAAAACGAAGCCGGCCCGACCTTGAAGTCCAAATCACCCATCTTCTCCATCATAAACGCCTCATCCTTAAACACATGGAAAGTCTGATCGCCCACACTGTCGTTCATCTTCGTATTAACGACATACTGCAAAGAGGTGATTTCCGGGAATTTCTCCGCTAACATCTCCAAAACGCTGCGACTCTGCGCATTCAAGTCGGTGACAACCAGAATCACCATCAGTTCGCCCGTGGTGGACATGCGGATAATCAAGTTGCGCAGCAGCCCCTCATGGGTACGGAGATTGTAGAACGGAAGATCACGATCGATTGCGAACTGCTTGACTGCCAAGCGAATGGCGTTGCTCGGGTCGGGTTGCAGCCAGCATTTGTCTATATCCAACACCTTGTCGAACTTACTCGGCACATGGAAGCCGAGCCCACGAATTTCAACCGATTCACCGTTCTGCTGTTTCTGCATATCCTCCACCGACAGCCACCGCTGATGTGTGAAGGTGAATTCCAGTTTGTTGCGATAAAAATACTGATTTTCGGAAGCTAAAATCGGCTGCGGCTCTGGATAGGGGAAATGGCCAAGATGCTGGAAATTATCAGTCACCTGCTTCTGTTTGTAAAACAATTGCTGTTGATAATCAAGCATTTGCCACTTGCACCCGCCACAAGTTCCAAAGTGCTCGCATGGCGGTTGAATGCGATGCGGGGATGGTTTCACGATGCGTTGGCAGCGGGCTTCGGCGTAGGTTTTCTTTTTCTTCACCACGAGTGCGTCAATGATGTCGCCTGGCACCACACCGGAAACGAAAACCGTCATCCCCTCATGCTTCGCCACCGCCTTACCCTCGGCACCAGCATCCGTAATTTCCAGATTTTCAATAATATACTGTTGAAACTTCATACTAAGGACTCAGTTCACAAATCTCTGATCACTATTCACAAACTTTCACAATATAGTAGTTTTTCTTGCCTTTTTGCACCAGAATATACTTCCCATTAATCAAGGAATCAAGGTTAACTGTATAGGTGTCAGCGATTTTCGTTTTATTAATTGAGACACCGTTGTCTTTCAGCATTCTACGAGCCTCTCCCTTGGATGGGAAGATGTGGCTGTGGTCGGTGAGGAAATCGAGTACCGGAATTCCGTTCTCGAGCAGGCTACGGTCGATTTCGCTTTGCGGGACACCCTCGAAGACGGCCAGGAACATGCTTTCGGAGAGGGAGGCCAAGCTCTCGGCGGTGCCTTTGCCGAAAAGGATTTCAGAGGCGTTGAGGGCGGCTTCGTAGTCTTGCTGGGAATGTACGCGAATGGTCAAATCCTTGGCAAGCGCCTTTTGCAGCGTGCGGAGGTGCGGCGCGACGGCCTGCTCCTTCTCCATCGCCTCGATTTCGTCCTTCGAGTAGGTGGTGAAGATGCGGATGTAGCGTTTGCTGTCCTCATCGCTGCAGTTGAGCCAGAATTGGTAGAAGGCGTAGGGAGAGGTTTTGACGGGATCAAGCCAGATGTTGCCCTTTTCGGTTTTGCCGAATTTGCCGCCGTCGGCTTTGGTGATGAGCGGGCAGGTGAGAGCGTAGGCTTCACCGTTGGCTTTGCGCCGAATCAGTTCCGTGCCGGTGGTGATGTTGCCCCACTGGTCGGAACCGCCCATCTGCAATTTGCAGTTGTAATTCTGGTTGAGGAAGAGAAAGTCGTAGCCCTGTACCAACTGGTAGGAGAACTCAGTGAACGACATACCATCGCCTTCGCCGTTGAAGCGTTTTTTCACAGAGTCCTTGGCCATCATATAGTTAACGGTGATGTGCTTGCCGATGTCGCGGATGAATTCAAGGAAAGAGAACTTGCTCATCCAGTCGTAATTGTTGACCATGATGGCGGCATTGGGAGCTTTGCTCTCGAAATCCAGGAACTTGGAAAGTTGTTTTTTTATGCAGGTCTGATTGTGGCGGAGGGTTTCTTCGTCAAGCAGGTTGCGTTCTTGCGACTTGCCGGAGGGGTCGCCGATCATACCGGTGGCGCCACCGAGAAGTACGATGGGGCGGTGGCCGCATTCTTGCAAGTGCTTGAGCATCATCACGCCCACGAGATGTCCGATGTGGAGGGAGTCGGCGGTCGGATCAATACCGACATAAGCCGTGGTCATCTCTTTCTGGAGTTGTTCTTCCGTTCCGGGCATCATATCGTGAATCATGCCACGCCATTTCAATTCTTCAATAAAGTTCATTTTATCACTTGTTTAATTCATAATTTCTAATGCAGAATACGACTCCGTCATCATTGGAGTCCATTCAAGAAAATCGGCTGCAAAAATACTGAAAATATTGGGAAAGCAGGAATGCAGAATGGAGAAAAAAAGGCGAAATCTGTTACAACAGACTTCGCCTTTTTTTCGCAACAGAATCCCCATGCGATTACCGTTTCACCACCTTTTGCACGCCGATGACGCGGCCATCGCCGACCAATTTGATCAGGTAAATGCCGGGGGCATAGGATGACAGGTCGATTTGCGTCGTTTGTAGAGACGCGCCATGGCACGTCTCTACGGTATTCAACAACCGCCCGTACACGTCAAACATCTGGATTTCTGCAACATTCCATGTGGCACCGTTTTCATCCAACCGCACATTGACCATTCCCGTGGTGGGGTTCGGATAGACGGTGAAATGGCCGTCGCCCCATTCGTTCACGCCGGTGGTGATGGTGAGGTGCAGAGTGACGGTGCTGTCGCAACCAGCAGAGGTCTGTCCCGTCCACGTGTAGTCGCCACTTTCGGTGTAGGTGGTGCCGTGCCACTCGTAACTGTTGTTGGCCGTTTCAGACACCTCTGTTGTAACACTCTCATTGATGGTGAGATGCAGCGTGATGATGCTGTCGCAGCCGGCAGCGGTCTGCCCCGTCCATGTGTAGTCGCCGCTCTCGGTGCGGGTGATACCTTGCCACTCGTAGCTGTCGCATTCCACCACCGTGACTTCGGTGCTGCTGGGATAGTTGACGGCCACATCGATGGAGGCGGTGCTGTAGCAGCCGTGCTCGTCGGTGCCGATAACCGTGTAGGTGCCGGCCGCGCCCGTGGTGAGAGCGGCATCGGTGGTGCCGTTGTTCCAGAGGTAGGTGGCCGCGCCGTTGGCCGTGAGCGTGGTGGTTTCACCGCTGCACAGCTGCGTATCGCCGTTGATGTTGATCACGGGCAGCTGATAGACCACCACCGTAGCGGAGGCGGTGTTGCTGCACCCTTCCGCGCTGATGCCCGTAACGGTGTAGATGCCGAACGTGCCGATGGTGTTCACTGCCCCGCTCACCCCGTTGCTCCATTGATAAGTGGAGGCTCCGTTAGCTACTAACGTGGTGGTATTACCCTGACACACAGCCGTGTTGCCGCTGATGGTGATGTTCGGCAGCGGGTTTACGGTAACGTAGGTGGAGGCCGTGGCGGAACAGCCTTGCGCGTTGGTGGCGATGACGGTATAGGTGCCTGGCAATCCAGTAGTAAGAACGGCACCGTTGGTACCATTGTTCCATAGATAGGTATCTGCACCATTTGCTGTAAGAGCGGTAGTTTCACCGCTACATAATTCTGTGTCTCCACTGATATTTACTACGGGCAACGGATAGACCATAACAGTAACCGAAGCTGTGTTGCTGCAACCTTGTGCACTATATCCAGTAACTGAATAAATGCCGAATGTGTTGACAGTATTGACAGATCCAGTTACATCGTTACTCCAATGGTAGGTAGAGGCTCCGTTAGCTACAAGGATAGCACTTGACCCTTCACAAACTTCCGTGTTACCACCAATAGTGACATTTGGCAGCGGATTCAAGATTACGTTGGAAGAAATTGTTGAAGAACAACTCCCATAATAAAGAGTAACTCTGTAGTTTCCAGCTTCCGTAACATTTATAGAAAAACTATGTTCGCCAGTATTCCATATACAGCTATCAACAGATGGAACAGATAATACTGTGCTTTCTCCAATACATATATTAGGATTTCCCGATATAACAAAATCGGATAGATACTTTACCACAACGCTTGCCTCTGACGAACACCCATATTCGTTGGTGAATAAACAACTGTATGTTCCTGGTTCTGAAACAGAAATGGTCTCACCTTGAGTTCCCGTATTCCAACGATAACTCCACGCGCCATTGGCAGTTAATGTCACTGTATTCCCTTCACATAAAATTGTATCGCCAGAAATCGTTCCATGTGGAGAAGGATATAGTGACAAAGAAAAACTGGCTGTTTGAGAACAAGCATTATCAGCGGTTGCTGTAACAAGGTAAGTGCCATTTTCAATGGGAGTGATTGTATCGCCAGTGTCTCCAGTTGACCACAAAAATGAAAATTGAGACGTATAGGCAGACTGAGCGGAGGCAATCAATACCACATCATCACCAACACACGCGGCGTCGGTCGGCATAGTGATGTTTAACGACACATCGCAAGAGATTGTGGAGAAAGTCTTTGTGTCGCCATAATAGGAGACTCCATTCTTTCTTACAAAGTATTGGTACTGATAAGTCGTTCCTTCTGTAAGTCCTGAAATCGAGTAGTTATAAGGTGCATTCAAACTACAATAAACCGTATTGAAAACAGTATCAGTGGTTTCTTTATAGCGGAATCCTTTGATGTCCACATTTCCGCTATAAGTTCCATTCAATGTGGCTGAATTGAACGTGATATTTGTAGCGTCCTCACTCACAACATAAATCTCATCGCCAAAAATCGGATAACCCTGATTGACATTATGGTCATCCATAACAAACACCACACTATCCGAATTTAGAATAACAGGAAAAGAAGATGATTTCATTTGTGCCTCTGTCTTGGCCGTTCCGCCACCACTAGTACTACCACAAGTGTTGAGGTAATAACTGTTGGTGACATCACCACCTGCTATACCACATCTGCTACCATCTCCGCCTAAGCCCCCCGAATTATAACTATTCTTAACCAATAGACGAGCATAGGATTGAGAAGAATTAGAAGAATAAACACGGCCACAGATACCGCCCACATAATTAGAGGCGATAAGATCTCCAGTATTATAGCAATTAGCAATAGTGGTCGTATCCGTAGAATGTGAAGAAGCATTTACTTGACCAATGATTCCACCAGCACATGATGAATTTGAACAGGTAATAGCTCCCACGTTATAGCTTTTGTCTATAGTTACTTTTCCGCCGCCTCCACATATTCCACCGTAACACCCCCCACCATTTACTGAAATTATCGAACCATAATTCGAACAGTTTGTAAGTGTAGAACACCACGCTTTTCCTGCTATACCGCCTGCGTGTGAAGAAAGTGCTTCAATATCGCAATAGTTATTACAATTGTTTATAAACTCATACATCGCATAACCGCACATACCAATATTAGATGAATAACTTAAATAGCTTTTTAACTTACCATACAAATTTAAATTGCAGATAGAGCCCTCTCTGACATATCCAAATAAACCAAGATACTCCATGTCTGATGTTAAGTATATTATGACGATATGTGAATCTCCATCAAAGTTCCCCTTAAAATAATGGTTTCCATCAAATCCAGCAGGTTGCCATAAAAAAGTGCTGTCAATCTTTATGTCTGTAGTAAGTATAAAATACGTGTTCATGTATTCTGTTACTCCAGAATTCACCATTTCAGAAATCCATGCAAGGTTTTGAGCGCTTTCAATCAGGTAGGGGTCTGTTTCCGTACCGCTCCCATGTGTCCAAATTTCAGCTGTGCCATCCCAAACGGAGAGGTCGTTTTGAGCCCATATTCTTTGTGGTAAAAACAACATTGTGCTGAGTATCAGAATACTCCAAAAATAAAATCTTTTCATAATTTTGGTTTTTATATTTATAATAACTTGTATTTTAATCGGTTATATATCATTTTACGTTTTCAAGTCCAGGCATAAAAAAATCGTGGAACCTTTCTTATTCGTTCTGAAGGTGTTCCACGACCCGTACAATCAAATAAGTAAAGCCCACGATAGCATCGCAGGCGTTTACCGCATTACTTAGATTGTACTGATTTGTGGAACTTTTCAGAACTAAGTTAGCGAAAACGCTTTTATGTCAATATGTTGAGACAACGCATGCGTTGTCTGTACTTTAATCTTTTTGTTCTATTTTATAGGCATTGGTTTTGATGAAACAATAGGGTGAAATTCAACGTTGCAAAGATAGAAAAAATTATTCATTTGGCGTGTCATTATCTTGAAGTACATATTCAGCTGTGAGGCATACTCATTCCTAAGTCTGCCACTCTTCCAATTTTGCGGTTGGCAACCGCAAAATTCCATTTCCTTCATTTTCAATGGTTTGTAAAATGGCGGTTGGCGACCGCCATTTTTGATTTGAATCCGCCAATAATGAGAATGTCGCATTATTACGGAGGTACTTCACAATCTCAGCTCCTAAAAACGAGTAGAATAGGTAGAATTGCCTATACTCACGTAATCGTCGCGGCTCCATTCCTGACCGATTCAAACGTTTGGATAATGTATTCAAAAGATTTGCACCATATTGAGCCCTGTCTTCGCCATTCTGCTCATATTCAACAATGTAATACCCTATCAGCCAGTTGCGGGCAGTCAGTGATAAGTTGATTGCATGCGCTGCAACACCTTGCAATACATCTTGTACGTTTGAAATTTGTTCCACCAAGGAGTCCAACCCTGCGTTGTCGTTTCGTTCAAGTTCGTTGTTCATAGTAGTTGTTATTAGTTAATGTAGAAAATGAAACGCTTTTATGTCAATATGTTATAATGTCAATTTGTCTGTTTTGTATCTTTAAATTTGGTGAAACGATACGGTGAAAATATACTATTGCTGGTCCGGTTGGGATAACAGCTGTTCAATCTCGGTTTTCAAAACAGGAAGATTATTGATGATAATGTTCCATATTTCAATATTGTCAATGTCATCATATCCGTGAATCAGACGGTTACGGGTGCCAACAATCCTTCTCGCAAATGAGATGGGCAAATTAGCATCCAATTTCAAAGCTTGGTTCATTGCCTCACCGATGGTGGCAATATTGCGTTCTACAGCATCCTGCAACATTGGGTTCTTATCGTATTCCGCAAAGATCTTTTCAGCCCCAATGTAATTGTCAATATTCATGATGCACTCCTGAATGTCGTACAAGTATTTCAAAATCTCCCTATCCATAAATCCGATATTTGGTTTCGTTAAGTTCTTGAATGAAATAGGGATTCTTCAAATTGTCCTCATTGATGAGGTCAACGTCACGATGGAGATGGTCTTCCAAAGCAAAGCGCAAATCCCAGATGTTGTCGCCGAAAGCTACAGGGTCGTCAAACGGCTCGTATCTGACCAAAAAGTCCACATCACTGTCATCATTAAACCGCGGGGTGAGAACGGAACCGAACAAATACGCATCTTTCACCTTGTGGGCTTTCAAGATTCGCACCACATCCTGCATATAAGGCTGGAAATTGGGATGTATAGTCATGGATTCAAAATTTCCGCAAAAATACAATTTTTTAACTATATATGGACTCCTTTCTTCATTTCTAAAACAAAAGGGAAATTCTTTTCTGAGTTATAAAACGGAATGATCCCTTTACCTCTTGTAAAGAAAAGAAGCCTGTGATTATGAACTACAAGACTAAAGAGGGAAAATTCCGAAAAAAAACAAAGGATGGCTTCTATTCGTCCCAGAAATCCAGGGAGGAACAGTCTTCGGCATAGAAATCAAGGATGTCGTAATCAATCCCGTCCAAGTCGGACTCTTCAAAATCGCCGATCGGTGCATTGGCATCCTCAATCAACCAGTCCGCATCCTCCTCTACAGCGGTGCTGCTTTGCGCCCGAACTTTCGGTTTGGAGGCTTGGGGCTGCGCGTATGCCAAGGTCTTGGAGATATCTAATGATTTTTTGTCCTCTTGAGCCGGAGTCACTGCGGCTACATCCACATTCTGACCGGACGCGGTTGGAACCGTTTTTTCCTGAGTTACTGCAATCAACTGCTCATTATCGTTTTTCTGCAAAGACTGGCGAACAAAAAGACCGATACCCAAAATCAAGACGAGGGAAGCGGCGGCGGAAATGGCTCCAATCCAGCGGCGACGAACGATCAAACGCTTGTTCTCTTCTGCGGAAATGCGTTTCATCACCTCGCCCGGAAGTTTTTCAAAATAACCTTTCGGAACTTGAAAACGATTGTTTTTTAAGTACTTATCCAACGAATTGTCCATTCTTTTTTGAACCAGAAAAACGAGGCATTGACGAATAAAAAAAGCGATGGTTTAATGCTTTAACATTTTTTTCGTGAATTTATCACCTATCTTCATTCACTTTTTCTTTAGCCGGTTGAATTCCGCCTTCGCCTTTTTCAACTGCTCGTTGAAGCTGTCGCTGGCGTGCAGACGAGCCACGTAGGCCGCCGCCAGAACGCGCCCCGCATCCACATCGCTCTGATAGTGAACGCCGCAGATGACACGGCTCTGTCCGAATTCGTATCCGTATTTGAAAATCTCATTCTGTCGCTCCACATTGATTTCCGCCAGCACCAATGCGATGGCCCAGCCGATGGTGGTGTGCCCCGATGGATAGGAACCATTTTTGCTCAAGTCTGCCTCATCCCACGGCGTCAACGACGACTCCTCAAAAAGCATGAAAGGACGAACACGCATATAATGTTCTTTCGCCTCCTTGGTGCAATAATCCGACGTCCATGAAATGCCAATAATCAAACGAGCCAACTCCGGTGTGCCCGCTTTCGACAACTCCAGCCCAAAGCAGGGCGAGAAATTTTTCAACAACGAATCCTCATTCAAGTGTGAGTCCGACACGGCAACTTGCCCGCGTGGCGTATTCCTCTGCAATTTTCCCCATAAATACTGCGAATAATCGTAGGCAAAAATCGCGTCATTCGGCATCGGAGCCGGAGGAAGCAACTGCAAACTGCTCGGAGCCTCGTTTTCTTTCAAAAAACGGACGACGCCCTGCGCAAACAAACCAGTGGAAAAAATGACCAAAAGAAGTGCTGATAAAAATTTTTTCATTGCTGCTTGAATTTGTTCAAAAAGGAATTACCGGGTGCAAAAGTACATCTTTTGTCGGAATCACGCAAACTCTTTTTTTCAAATCACAACTCTCAACTAATTTGAGTATTTTTGCAGCCCAATTTTGACGAATCGATGATTTATCCCCACACATTTGAAGAAAAAATAGGTTTCGACTCCATCCGCGCACTGCTCTCCGAAAAATGCGTCAGCGATATGGGGCGCGCCGAAGTAGATGACATCCGCTACTCCACCTCTTTGGAAGAGGTCAACAAGAAACTACTGAGAACCAACGAGTTCAAGTCTGTCCTCCTCTTTGACGACCCCTTCCCGGCACAAGATTTCAACAACCTTCTCCCCACCCTTTCACGCATCGCCATCGACGGAACCCACATCGAGCTGGACGAACTGGGCGATCTGCGAAACCTCATCAACGCCGTCATCCAGTCCGTGGTCTATTTCCGCATCCGACACGAAGACGGGAAATACCCTAACCTATGGGAACTCTGCCAAAATATGGCATTGGAAAAGGAACTTTTGAATGCCATCAATCGCATTCTCGACCCGAAGGGGAACCTTCGCAACGACGCATCCGACGAGCTTTCACGCATCCGTGCGGCCATCATCAGGATATCCAACGACGCCGACCGTAAAATACGCAAACTGCTGACCGTCGCCAAACAGGACGGCATCGTCAAGGAGGATGCTGAGATGACTGTGCGCAATGGCCGGCTCTGCATTCCCGTGCAGGCGCAGTTCAAACGCCGGCTGCAAGGCTTCATCCACGATGAATCTGCCACCGGACAGACGGTCTTCATCGAACCGACGGAGGTCTTTTCAGCCAACAACGAACTGAAAGATTTGCTGAACGCGGAAAAACGGGAAATCATTCGCATTCTCACCACGCTGACCGACCAGATTCGGCTTTCAATCCCGAATCTTCGTGTCTATCACGACTTTATCGGACAAATCGACTTGATCCGCGCCAAGGCTCTCTTTGCCATCGACATTCAGGCTGGGATGCCACATCTCACTGATACTCAAATCATTCATCTACACAAAGCCAAACACCCGCTTCTCTATCTCAAATTCCAAAATCTGAAAAAAGAGGTACAACCTTTGGAATTGGAACTGAATCCCCACCAGCGGATACTGATTATTTCCGGTCCGAATGCTGGTGGTAAGTCGGTGTGCCTCAAGACAATAGGACTTCTTCAATATATGCTGCAATGCGGTCTGCTCGTTCCAGCCGATGAAACTTCCGAGATGGGCGTTTTCCACGATTTCTTCATTGATATGGGTGATGAGCAATCCATTGAAAACGACTTGAGTACATACAGTTCGCATCTTCGGAATCTGAAAGTGATGCTAGAAAAACTGAATGAGCGCTCGCTGTTTTTGATTGACGAGTTCGGTTCCGGCACCGAACCGACGTTAGGGGCGGCAATGGCGGAAGCTGTACTGGAAAAATTTTACGATTCCAAATCCTTCGGCGTGGTAACCACCCATTACGGGAACCTCAAGATTTTCCCCGACACCCACCCCGAATCCGTCAACGGAGCAATGCTGTTTGACACGACCGAACTGCGTCCGCTGTTTATGCTCAAAATCGGCAATCCCGGCAGCTCTTTCACTTACGAAATCGCCGCCAAGATTGGATTTCCGCAAGAGGTGATTGACAGCGCTATGCAAAAATCCGGCACAGCCCAGATAGATTATGAGCGGAAATTGCAGGAAATAGAGGTGGAGAAACTTGAAATTGACAAGGAGTTGAGGCTTGTTCATTCAGCCGATGAGCAATTAGCGTTGATGATGCAGGATTATGGCGAGAAGTTCAGTGAATTGGACAAACGAAGAAAAGAGATTCTGCAGAGTGCAAAGAACCAGGCAACCAGCATCATTGAGAATGCCAACAAATTGATAGAGAAGACCATACGTGATATCAAAGAGGCGAAAGCAGATCCCGTGAAAACCCGCGCCATTCGCAAGGAGGCGGAAAAGGTGAAGGAGGCATTACGCAAGGAGATTGATGAATTTGAACTGAAGGAGGGACCGAAGCCGGTCGTACCGTTGAAATACACAAAACCGAAAATAAAATCGAAGGAAAAACCCAAAATCGATACAGCCATTCATGTTGGAGACTCTGTATATATGATTGACATCCAAACAGTTGGTGAAGTATCTTCTATAAATGGCGACGATGTAGTCGTGAACTTCAATTCCGTTTCTTTCCGGACCTCGCTGAAAAAGCTGACGAAGATAAGCAAAAAAGAGGCAAAGGATGTACGCCGAAGAGGGGTCCGGATGGATGGCGGCACACTCAGCGAAGCACTGAACCAAAAAATTTCACAGTTCAAAACGCAATTGGACATTCGCGGGGTACGCGCCGATGAAACCATTCCAATTTTAGAGGATTACATCGATGAAGCCGTTCTGCTTAGTATTCACCAAGTTAAAATTTTACACGGGAAAGGAAACGGGGTTTTACGTAACATCGTGCGCCAATACTTGGCAAAGCGCAAAGAGGTAATCTCCTTCCGCGATGAAGATTTGCAATTCGGAGGTTATGGTGTCACCGTCGTGGATTTGTAGAGACAAAGCATCCTCCTACCAGAAAAACAATATTTATGTTGCTTCAGGCAACAATTTGTAATATAATTTGTAAAACAAACTCAAAGCGTATCTTCCAATGGTAAGTGACAGCGAATTAGTACGCGAATGCTTGGAGGGCAACCCCAAATACCAAGAAATACTCTACCAGCGGTTTGCGCCGATACTGATGGGTATTTGCATTCGCTATACTCGCAACATGGAAGATGCACAAGATCTGCTTCACGACGCTTTCGTGAAAATCTATCTAAATCTGAACTCTTTTAACGAGACATTAGGTTCTTTGGAAGCTTGGGTCAAGACCATCACCATCAACACGGCGATCAATGTTTATAGAAAAAAACAGAAGTCGGGCGGTACAATGGTTGAAATCGATGAGGTCGCGAACATGATAGAGGATGTGCAAGTCAGGCAGAACGACTTCCTGTCGGAGAAAATCCTCCTACAGTTCATCAACGAACTCCCCGACGGATACAGAACCGTTTTCAACCTGTTTGAAATCGACGGATACTCACACCTCGAAATCACGAAAATGCTTGGAAGCTCCTACAGCACCACGCGCTCACAACTTTTCAAAGCGAAACGCCTGTTGAAACAGAAAATCGAGACCTACCTTGGCAAAGAATTTAAGGATCAAATAGAGAAAAAATAATATGAAGGAACAGGAAATTGGCAAACTGTTTAAGGAAAAGCTGGCTGGCTACCAAACCCCTCCCCCTGAAGGAGTATGGAACGGCATTCAGCATGACGCGGCGCTGAAGAAATTCAACCGCAGTCGCGCTTTCCATCGCGTGGCCACTCGCATCATTCTGCCAATTATTGGCGTAGTCGCAGTGGTTTCCACCATCTTAATCATTGCCTTCAACAACAAGGACAACATTGATAGCCAACTTGTTGTTAAGGAGAACACCTCCCTCTCCCAAACTATTGAAACGAAACCAGAAGCGACCCTCCCACCACCCGTTTCTTCACCCACCACGGCAACTCCCGCCGTGAAAATTCCTGCCGAATCAAACAATGGCGTTCGCGAATTCATCCTTCCCGCCAATTCAACACCACTAAAAACCAACATGATCACTTCCGACTTAGTCGCCTCCAACCCAGCCGAACTCGCCTCCACGCCTCTCACCACTAAACCTGCTTCCACTACATCCCCAGTCTCCAATCAAACTCAAGCAACAAACGTTAAAATCAGCGAAAAACCAGATATCGCTTATAACCAGCAGATTAACAATCCATCTAACGATATCAGAACCGAAGAAACGCTTCCAACTCTGCCAAAATCTGACAAAACCGGCATGCTTCGTTACAGCAAGGACACTTCGGTTTGCCGCAATTCCCCGCTAAACCTTTACGTTGAAAATGCCGCCAGCGTTCATTGGAGCATCGGTTCAAACGACCACGTCATTACCATTTATCCAGAAGAGAACACGCAGATTTACGCCAACGTACAGACGATGGACAAAGTGGACACGACTATTTACGTGAATATCAACGTATTCGACTGCGAATTGTTCGTACCGACCGCTTTCACTCCCAACGGCGACGGGCTGAACGACGAATTTCTGGTTCATGCACCGATGGAAATCTCCAACTTTGAGATGCTGATTTTCGACAAAATGAGCCGGAGCCTCTTCCAGACCAAAGAAATCAACTACGGCTGGGACGGCACCTCGCAAGGCAAGCCCCTGCCTCCAGGCACCTATTTCTACGTCATCACCTACCGCGATGCGCTCAACGAAAAGCACGTGATGAAAGGTCAACTCGTGCTCATCCGATAAACATCCTTTACATATAATTAATAAGAAGGAATCCGTGAATAGTGGATTTGGCAAAAGCCACCAAGAACGATGAAATCCTGCATTGAACGACTGTTCACAATCACCACCATTCTTTATCTTTTTACGCGCCGCACCACGCCAGAAACGACCGATTTGACCAGCGTCCATTCGTTGTACATCACCACAGCAACGTAAACCAGCAACAGCAAGGTATTGACAACCAATGTAATGGCAAGACTATCGGGATACAAGAACTCCTTTAGGTACTTGCAAGCGAAGAAAATCGCGAGCGCAAGAGCGAAATAGCCGAAAATAGGTTTCAGGTTATAGGGCACAGGATTTTTCTTCTGTCCGAGGAAATAGGATATCACCATACAGACACCGTAGCCGGCAAAACCGCCCCACGCGCAAGCCACATAACCGATTTTCGGAACAAAGACAAAGTTGATGGCGAGCAAAACGATGCATCCGATGGCGGAAATAATCGCGCCCCACCAAGTCTCGTCATTCAGTTTGTACCAAAAGGAGAGATTGAAATAGATACCCATGAAAATCTCGGCCATCATCACAATCGGCACCACCTGCAAGCCTTCCCAATAGTCGCTTTTGATGATGTATTTCAGGATGTCGAGATAGGCCACCACGGCTACGAAAGCCAGTAGTGTGAACAGCACGAAGTACTTCATCACCTTTGCCTGCGACTCCTTGCTTTTCCTCCCCTCCGCCTTGTTTTCGCCGAAGACGAACGGCTCGTACGCATAGCGGAACGCCTGCGTAATCATCGCCATAATCATAGCGATTTTGACGCATGCCCCATAAATGCCCAACTGCACCTCCCCTTCCGGACCCGGCACAATAAAGCGGTAGCAGATTTTGTCCGCCACTTGGTTCATAATGCCGATGATGCCCAAAAGCAGCAGCGGCCAAGTGTATTTCAGCATCTGCTTCATCAGACCGGAATCAAAGCCGTAACGCAGGTTTTTCAATTCGGGTAGGAAACCGAACGTTACGAGCGAGGTGCAGATTAGATTGACTACAAAGATGTAACCAACTTGATAATCAGGGAGATACCAACTCATTAGTGCAGGATGGCTTTGCGCCAACGAAGGCGCGGCGAGGAAGATAAATAGGTTGAGTCCGATGTTCAGAAAGACGAAAGAGAGCTTGAGCGCGGCGAACTTCAGGGCTCTTTTCTGGTAGCGGAGATAGGCGAACAGAATGGCCTGGAATGCATCCAACGCAACGACAATCGCCATAATCTCAATGTATTCGGGGTGCGCGGAATAGCCCAGTGCGGATGAGAGCGGCCCGAGGAACAGCGTACACAATGCAACGAAGACAAGCGCCACGCCGCCGACTGCCAACGAAGAGGTGGAGAAGGCCTTCAACGGATTGACCCCGTCCTTGTTCGCAAAACGGAAAAAGGTGGTCTCCATGCCAAAAGTTAGCAGAACCAGCAGAAAAGCCGTGTAGGCATAAACATTCGTTACTACGCCATAACCACCTGATTCTGCGGCGATTTTATAAGTATAAAGCGGAACCAGCAGGTAGTTGAGAAACCTGCCGATGATGCTGCTCAACCCGTAAATGGCAGTTTCGCCAAGCAATTGCTTAAATTTTCCCATAATTGGATTTTTTGACGCTGTCTTTGACTTATTCGCAGCCTATCAGACTATGAATCTAAATGTACTTGTCTCCGAAATCAATCTGTACATCATTCACATATTGGCGTATCTGCTGTTCGTTGTCTTTTTTGCAGATTAGCAGCACGTTGTCGTTATCAACGACGATGAAATCCTCCATTCCCTGCAGCACAATGGCTTTGTTTTTGGGCACATTAATCACGCAACCTGTTGAGTTATAAGTTTTAACCTTATTTCCAGAAATCACATTCCGGTTCTCGTCCTTTTCGCTAATTTCGTAGAGGGAGTTCCAAGTACCGAGGTCCGACCAGCCGAAA
The DNA here is from genome assembly GCA_017506175.1 of Bacteroidales bacterium. GTDB lineage: Bacteria > Bacteroidota > Bacteroidia > Bacteroidales > WCHB1-69 > UBA1756. Next base: position 36,829 of record JAFVNW010000008.1, read on the forward strand.
TCGGCGGCATAGACGCACACGTTCTGAGCTTTTTCCATAATTCCATAGTCAATGGAAATGTTCTTGCAAACTTGATAGGTAGCCTTGATGAAGTTCGCTTCCGCGGGGGTGTTGTAGAGCCCTTCGCCCTGTTTGAAGAGGTCGTTCACCACGGAGAGGTGCTCATTGAAAGCAGCTTCAATGGTTTTGAGCGACCACATGAAAATGCCAGCATTCCAAAGGAATTCGCCGCTTTCCACGAACTGTTTGGCCACTTCGAGTTCGGGTTTCTCGGTAAATATTTTCACGTCGTAAATCGACTGGCAGCTTTTATACGATTTTTCCTCGTTGTACTGGATATAGCCGTAGCCGGTATTGGGCGACGAGGGACGGATGCCGATGGTAAGCAGTTTGTCGTTCTCCTTTACGAAGCTCATCCCATTGAGAATCACCTGATTAAACACATCCTCCTTTAAAATCAGATGATCAGATGGAGCTACTACGATAACCGCGTTCGGATTCTTCACCTTGATTTTGTAGTTGGCATAGGCGATGCAGGGGGCGGTATTGCGACGCGACGGTTCTAGCACAATCTGCTCATCATGAACTTCCGGCAACTGTTTTTTCACCAGGTTCGCGTAATCGGCATTGGTAATGATATAGATGTTTTCCTTGGGGCATACTTTCAGGAAGCGGTTGAAAGTTTTTTGAATGAGGGAAGCCCCGTCGTCAAGGATATCGATGAATTGTTTGGGAGAGTGGCTACGGCTCATCGGCCAAAAGCGGGATCCAACACCGCCGGCCATAATTACGCAATAATAATCTTGATTCATTAAAAGGTTGGTTTTGATTAAAGGTTATGGTTACCAAACGTACAATCAGCGGAAAAATTACATTTTACCAACGGCAAAAATAATATTAAAATATAGCATTTCATTGCGGAGGTTCAGATAATTATCCACCGTGGAAGGTCAATTGTTTGTACATTGACAATGACGGCGCGAATGGATAATTATGCGAAATTAGGAATGGGAAAAGAGGTCAAAAAAAGATTGAGGGAGAAATATTTTGTTACAAATAATTTTATAAATAAATGATTATCAGTAATTTACATATATATTGATATTTTTTTAGCAAAAATGGCTGTAGAAAAAGAAAAAGTTGTATCTTTGCAACCTCAAATCCAACGAGGATGGTGCTATAGCTCAGTTGGTAGAGCAACGGACTGAAAATCCGTGTGTCCCTGGTTCAATTCCCGGTAGCACCACAAACAAAGAGGTCGTTTTGACCTCTTTTTTGTTTTAGATCTTGCCGGCAGCCAATTATTTTTACTACTAATGAGATAATCTTAAAAAATGCTTTGACGCACAAAGTGTTATAGATATTTGTTGAATTTACGTTTTGAAATCAATTCCGTTTTACGCACAACAAGTGCGGTCGCGAATACTGAGGGTGACTAAAAAGTAGTCATCCTCTTTCTTTTTGCATTTTTCGCAAAGTTGCTTCCGACATTCCATTTCAATATTTTTCTGACAAAAAAAATGGTTATTTATCTGAAAAACAAACAAATAACCATTGCCGTTTGATG
>JAFVNW010000009.1 GCA_017506175.1 Bacteroidales bacterium
GTCCGAATTGACCGTAGGTGCTGTTATAGTTATAGCCGTTTCCGCCACTGGTAGCCGTGCCTTGGTAGCCGCCACGACGATAAGAATAGTAGCCGCCGATGACACCGCTGGCACCACCACCGGCACCGCCCGACATCCAATAGGATGTGTAGGAAGTGCTTGAGTAATAGCTCTGTCCACCGCCACCGCCAGCTACGATGATACGGTCATAGAGCGTATTTCCACCGACACGGATATCGGTGGCACCACCACCGGAACAGTAGGCATTGCGACTGCTGTAGTAGCCGCCACCGCCGTTAAAGGCTGCGTAACCGTTGGCACTGCTGCCCGACTCGCCGACATAAACGTGCAGGGTTTCACCGGGGGTAACTTGCAAAGTACCCGTCGAGTAACCGCCTTTACCTCCTTTGGAGGGATAGCCAGGATAGTAACCGCCTTGCGCGCCCCACACTTCCAATTTCACCTGCGTAACTCCAGTGGGAACCGTGAAATCTTCCCCATCGCCGGAATAGGTGAAATTATAAACCATATTCGATGGATCGGCCATAGTTCCTGAGTAAGAACGGACATACAGGGTTGTAGTCGCATTCAAGGTCGTTGTATATTCAGAACCCTCATAAATCAGAGAGTGGGCATTGCAGTCGGAGGAGGTGAACCATCCATAGGTCAGCCCCTCGACAGGATTCTCCACACTTACCGTCACCTCTTCGCCCTGGCAAGAAGGCGAGGAAACAACGACCGGGGTTTGTGGAAGCGTAAAGTGAATCGTGACAGGGACCAGTTCGGAAACGGAGTAGCTATCGGGCACGATCGGGGTGATGCGAGCGAAGCCATTGCCTGCATGCCCCGTCTCGCTTCCACCGGTCGGGCTTTCGAAGGAGGTGTTACCTGCCGCCAAAGTAGTGTTGGTCAGGTAGTACTCGCTGCTGTTGAGCAGATAACCGGAGGGATGGTAGGAAGAGGATGTGTTCACATAGCCGGAACCGCCACCGGAATATCTGGAATAATAGGAATAACTGTCGCTTGAGGAAGAATAGGAGCCGCCGCCGTACCAGCCGCCGCCGCCGCCGCCAGGACCATAGTTGTAGTTGTACGAGGCCACAGCAGAAGCGCCTACGCCAAAAGATCCATTGCTACCTGCACTGCTTTGGGTGCCGCTTAAAGAGGAGTAGCTATAATAGCCGCCCGACGTGCCGCCACCGTAGTTGCCGCTGCCACGGCTGGTACCGCCGCTGCCGCCACCTGCAACGATGACCCTGTTGTAAAGCGAGGAGCCATTCACACGAATGTCGGTACCGCCACCGCCACCATAAGAATATGTGCTATAACTGTAATTGTATGTCTTTCCTGCGCCGCCGCCATTAAAACCACCAGTGTTGCCATTGGCTTGGCCGCCGACATAGACGTTCAGTTGGTCGCCGCCCGTCACAGAAAGTGTACCAGCGGAATAGCCGCCCTTACCTCCGGGATAAGAAGAGGAATAGGTACCTCCCTGCGCCCCCCAAACCTGCAGGCGCACTTGGGTGACACCACCAGGAACAGTGTAGGTCTGTGCACTGCCGGTATAGTCGAAATCCTGAGGCTCGGCATTCACGCCATTGATTGCGCGCACATAGACGGTACGGTCAGCTGTGATGTTCGTGACATCAAAAGTGGCACCCTCATGCAACAACCTCAAACCATCGGGGTCAGCATACCACAAATAACGGATGGGAAAGTCGTTGTCGGAAGCCACACCCGAAGCAGTCAGCACTGCGGTGCCACCGCAAGGAACGGTCGTATTGCCTGTCACCACTGGATTGGAAAGTGTCGGGGCTGGGAGCACCTCCGGGTACTCCAACCCGAATCTGACTTGGTTGCGATAGCCGTACAAAGAACCCGACACAGAGGGAGAAGTCGGATTCGCATGGGTACCGCCATTGTAATATATGGCCGCATTCGATTTGGAATCAACACTCCAATAATTGGTGCACGCAGTGACTCCCGTATTGTCATCCACAATCACAGCCACATTGTCATGGCCGTTAAAATAGAACGGCTCATCGAATGTAATCGTCACCCAGCCATTGCTGCGGCAATCCACCGTGCCAGCATAGACCATGGCCGCATCCGCAAGGTCGAGCCAGGAGCTGCCTCCGGAAAACGTAGTCTGGCTACCCACATTCTTGAGGTAGATCGTCCAATTACGATTGTTATTGGAGCTGGATGACGCACTGCTCGCATTGAAGCTGATAGACCGAATCAATGCGGCTTCACTTCCGATTTCAGAGGCAGTGAAAATCTGTTCCGAAAGCGAATAGCTGGAGCAGGTATTGGTTGGGATATAGGAAGCGGTCGTACTTCCCGAACCGACACCGACCTGATGCGGCCCGATTTCCAAACGAATCTGATTGTTCGAACTTGTGCGGCTCAAATCCGTGTAGCTTGACGGAGGCAGAGAATTGATGGCGACATTGGAAGCCCCCCCCGTATAAATCGCACGATATTCACCCGTACTATAGGTATAGAAGGGATGACTGGTGGTTGAAATTCCAGTGTTGTCATCGAATACCACCAGCAGGTTTCCAGTCCCATCATAGTAGAACGGCTCGTCCAACTCGATTTTCACCCAGCCGTGACGGAAAGTGACCGAACCCGAGAACACCCGGTCGGAAACCGTCGGCACAATCCAGTCGCTCGTGGAAGAAAAGGTTTGGCGGTCGGTCATCATCATATAGATATCTACCGAACGTGTCGCCGTATTCGAGCTGTTGTCGTAATAACTGATGGAGGTGATGTCCCCCACTTCACCAATTTCTTCCGCGGTGTAAATCTGCTCGCTCATCGCATAAGCTCTGTAGATATAAGATGGCAGATTGTAATTGGTGGAGGTGCCGGAACCGATGACCACATAGCCAGACTCGTCCTCTTCTACACAATATGGCGTAACCGTAAAGGTTTGACCATTTGAAGGAGATGATGCCGAATAAACCACATTCCCATCGGGATCCAGAATGCTATAGGAGACCTCGCTGTCCCAAGAGCCGGAAGTCCATACGAAAGATGCCGAAACGCCATGGGTTAAGGTGACTGCCGCGGTTGTGGAACTGCCAGAACAGGTATATGTAGTACCATTGACAGTTATATAACCACCATTCCATCCATCACCATAAGAGTCATGCATCTGTATGGTATAGACGCATTGCGCTTGAAGTTTTTCGCCTAAAAAGGCAAGCAACATAGCAGATAAGAAGAAAATAGATAAAGCTCGTTTCATAAGCACTTTGTTTTATTTATTTATTTTATCGTTATTATACATTTTTATTACACAAAGTGTATTAATTCATTAATTATATGAATTTGTATATTTTTTGAAACAAATTTGATAAATTTCAGCTTTTCCATTGTGATGGAACCAACATAGCCACAAACATAAATTTCACAATATCAATACTTTAATAAAAATACTACTCCTTTACACTCCCATCCAAAAATCCAAGGCAATATACAAATATTATTCGCATATTCACTAATTTTTGTCACAAAGCGAGATTTTTTTATCAACTTATCAACAATAAGTTGATAAAAACCAATGTTGAAAACCCATGTTTTTTGTTACAAACAATTTATAACAAGTTATCAACAATGCTTCAGGCAAAGACATAGAAAAAGTGCTTTGGCGTGGCCGCCAAAGCACTTTTTCTATAACAAAACTATCGGCTTTTGATTATCCTTTACACAGCGGACGGTGAACCCGATGAAGAAGAGGCCCCCCGTTCATCTTAGTTTCCCTGTATCAATCTTACATCCGTATCGCAAGCCATCCCGGATTCCACTCAAACGGTCATTTCACCGCAAAGGGAGATTTTCATCCTATCCATAATGTCTTGAGGATCAACATAATTTCCCAAAAGGTGCATCAATTTGGTAACGGCGGTTTCTATGGTCATATCATAGCCGCTGAGTACACCAGCCTTCTGCAGGTTTAAGCTCGTCTCATAAAGCCCCATCTCCACCCTGCCGATTTGGCATTGGGACACGTTCACCACCACGATGCCTGCATCGGTCCCTTTTTTGAGTGCATCGTAAAGCCAGGGCGCACTCGGGGCGTTGCCCGCACCAAAGCTCTTGAGAACCACCGCACGCAACTTCGGAATTCTGAACACCATCTCCACCACGTCAGGCCGGATGCCGGGGAAAAGCGTCAATACAACCAGGTTGTTGTCGAATTTTGTGTTAACGACCAGCGGCTTGTCGGTTTCGTCGTGCATGATGTGGACGGGTGCATATTTGATATGCACGCCCGACTTGGCAAGGTCGGGGTAATTGTAGGAGTAGAAAGCGTTGAAGAACTCCGTGCTTTTCTTGGTCGTGCGGTTGCCACGCATCAGGGCATCCTCGAAAAAGACCGCAACCTCTGGCACGATAGGCTTTCCTTCCTTCTTTGCGGCAGCAATCTCAATGGCGTTCATCACATTCTCCTTGGCATCGCTTCGCAACACGCCGAGCGGCAGCTGCGCCCCCGTGAAAATCACTGGTTTGCGAAGATGGCGGAACATAAAGCTGACCGCCGAGGCAGAATAAGCCATCGTGTCGGTGCCGTGCAAAACGACGAAACCATCATATTTATCATAGTTATCCCGGATGGTTTCCGCGATTTTCACCCAAAATGAGGGTTCCACATCGGAGGAATCAATCATCGGGTCGAAAGAGACGCTGGATACATTGACCGGCAGCATCTCCAGCTCAGGAATCAGCTTCAGCATCCGCTCCTTGTCAAGCGGAGCGAGCGCGCCTGTCTTCGGGCTTTCGCCCATGCTGATCGTTCCGCCAGTGAGGATGAGCAGAACCGAAGTGTCGTATTTCATAATGTAAGTTCCAAGGGTTATTGACGGGGAAATAGGTATGAGATATGAAACATGAGGTGAGGCGTTTTAGTTATTGGTAAAAACGTCCCACCTCATCCATTATCCATCATTTGCACTCGCTGCTATCTTCCCCAGCGTTTCAACACTTCGGGACCGGCGAAGATGGCTTCGTCGCCCAATTCCTCTTCAATTCTGAGCAATTGGTTGTACTTGGCAATGCGGTCTGTGCGGCTGGCTGAACCGGTCTTGATCAGGCCCGTGCCGAGAGCAACGGCGAGGTCGGCGATGGTCACATCCTCGGTTTCACCGGAACGGTGCGACATCACGGTCGTATAAGCGGCTTTCTGCGCCATGGTGACGGCGTTGATGGTTTCGGTCAGTGTGCCGATTTGGTTGACTTTGACGAGGATGGAGTTTGCGACTTGCTTTTCCAAGCCCATCTTCAGGCGTTCCACGTTAGTGACAAACAGGTCGTCGCCGACAAGTTGTATGCGGTCGCCGATCTTGTTGGTAAGGAGTTTCCAGCCATCCCAGTCATCTTCAGCCATACCGTCCTCGATGGAGAGAATCGGGTATTTCTGGCACCAGTCTGCCCAATAGTCGGCCATTTCAGCGGGCGTGTATTCCTTGCCTGTTGACCATTTCAGTTTATAGACGTTTTTCTTTGCGTCGTAGTATTCGGAAGCGGCGGCATCAAGGCCAATGAACACGTCCTTGCCGGGTTTGTAGCCGGCTTGCTCGATGGCTTGGCAAACCACTTCGATAGCCTCTTCGTTGGAGCCGAGGTTGGGAGCGAAGCCGCCTTCGTCGCCAACGTTGGTGGAGTATCCTTTTTCCTTGAGGACCTTCTTCAGGTTATGGAAAACCTCGGCACCCATGCGCAGTGCTTCGGCAAAAGAGGGCGCGCTGACAGGCATAATCATGAATTCCTGGAAGTCGATGTTGTTATCAGCGTGGGAACCTCCGTTGAGGATGTTCATCATCGGAACGGGGAGCAGGCGGGCATTGCAGCCGCCGACATAGCGGTAGAGGGGTTGGCCGGTTTCCTGAGCGGCGGCCTGTGCGCAGGCAAGGGAAACGCCGAGTATGGCGTTTGCGCCGAGTTCGCCCTTGTTCGGCGTGTTGTCAAGGTCAATCATCACTTGGTCAATGGCGGCCTGGTCGGTGACATTCATACCGACGATTTTTTCGGAAATACGGTCGTTGACGTTCTTCACTGCCTTGAGAACGCTCTTGCCGAGGAACATGGAAGCATCGCCGTCGCGCAGCTCCACGGCTTCGTGCTCGCCGGTGGAGGCCCCTGACGGAACAGCGGCACGGCCCATAACGCCCATTTCGGTGTAAACTTCTACTTCCACGGTCGGATTGCCTCTCGAATCAAGAATCTGACGACCTTTAATTCCAATAATTCTACTCATAATTAATTGTTTTTTAAGTTTTTATGTAATAAATTTGTTTTATTCAAAGGGTTTGCAAAAGTACACTTTTCTGATAAATAATCGTACGGGAAATATAGATTTTTGTGAATCGTTAGCTGATTTTTCGCCCACGCTTCGTGATTCATTACTTATTAATCATTAGATTTGTGTATTTTTGCAGCCAAATTCTTAAAGGCGCAATGAGGCAGAAAAAGATACTCGTGACCGGCGCTAACGGTCAGTTAGGCAAAAGCTTACAGGCGGTTCAACCCATTTTTAGCGACAACTGCCATTTCGTTTTCACGGATGTTGACTCGCTGGATATCACCGACAAACACGCCCTGATGACAAGAGTGCACAATTTGAAGGCGGACTTCATCGTCAATGCGGCGGCCTATACGGCAGTTGACAAGGCGGAAAGCGACGTGGAAAAGGCCTATCTCCTTAACGAGACGGCCGTCCGCAACCTCGCGGAAGTCGCTGAAAGCGAAGGCGCCTTTCTCGTCCATATCTCCACCGACTACGTGTTCGACGGGCACTCATCCCTCCCCTATTCCCCTGATTCCCAGCCTAATCCAACATCCGTTTATGGGAAGTCGAAACTGGCAGGCGAACAGGCCATCCTGCAGACAAACTGTCGGGCTGCCATCATCCGCACCCAATGGCTCTATTCCCAATTCGGCAACAATTTTGTAAAGACGATGCTCCGCTTGGCCGACTCCAAGCCCGAAATCAAGGTGGTGAACGACCAAGTCGGCTGTCCCACCCTCGCTTTGGACTTGGCTCTATTCATTATGGAAGTGGTCAATAACGATTACATTGTAAAGGAGCAGGAAATTTACCACTTCGCCGACCGGGGACAAATCAGCTGGTATGATTTTGCCGTTGAGATTATGCAGCTCGCCCACAAGAAATGCCCGGTTCTCCCCATTTCCACCCAAGAGTATCCCACTGCCGCCACACGTCCAAACTTTTCCGTTTTCGACTTGTCTAAAGCGGCCAATGATTTTAACTACATGATTCCGAAATGGAACGAAAGTCTGGAAAAAAGCATTCACAAAATCATCCACAATTACGAGCATAACATATTATAAACACAAAAAAAAGATAGTTATGAAAAGGGTTATTCTGACATTCATTTGCGTCTGCGCGATGACTTTGCAGGCCCAGACGACAGACGGCGGAGCCAATTCAATCATGCAAGAGTTGGCCACCCAATACAAAGCTTATACCACTATGCAGATCAATTACACCTACAAGGTTGAAAAGAACAAGGCGGTAACGCAATCGCTGACTGGGAAGGCCTATATCAAAGGCAACAAATATCAGATCACCTTTGGAGACCAGATTTTCTATTGCGACGGCGTTTCCCTATGGAACTATCAGAAATCCACCAACGAGGTTTCCATCTACACCTACGAAGAGTCCGACGACGATGCGCTGAATCCAGCCAAAATGCTGAAAAACTGGCAAAAGGACTTTACCGCCAAATTCATCCGTGACGACGTGGAGAAGAGCATTCCCGTGCAAATCATCGACCTGACCCCAAAACAAGGACAAGCTTACTACAAGATTCGTTTGGTCATCGACAAAGCGAAGAAGACCATCCTCCGCACCTCCATCTACCAAAAGGACAATGCAATTTACATTTATTATTTCGACAAATTCGTCGCCAACGCCTCCATTGCCGACAGCACCTTTGTTTTCGACAAGACGAAATTCCCGAAAGTTGAGGTCAATGACATGAGATAAAATGCGCACAAACGGACTTCTACTGATTCTAATCCTACTCCTGCTGACCGGCTGCAATCCTTCGCGATTCTTGGCGGACGATCAGTATATGCTGACCAAGAACACCGTCAAGGTCGTCGATAAAAAGCACACTACCGAATTTGACAACCTCGTCTATACTGTTCGGCCCATCACCAACAAAAAATTCCTGGAGGTATTCCCCATCAAGGCGAACCGTTATGTGAACCATCTTCCGGTGACTGATTCCTTGGGCAATGTCATCAAAGACACCAAATGGATGCAGAAGATGCGCAACTCCGGTGAGGAGCCTGTCCTGCTCGACACCTCTATGATTAGTTACTCGCTCGACCAAATCAACATTGCGATGAAGAACATGGGATACTTCAACGCACACATCTGGCCGACAGTCAAGTACAAGGGGCCGACAAAGCTCCACCCCAAACGGCACAAAGCCGAAGTGGTTTATAATGTGGAAGCGGGGAAAGCCTACTACATCCGCGACATTCAATACCACATAGATATTTATGAGTATAAACGCATCATTCTCAAAGACACCGTCAACACTCTGCTCAAACGCGGTGCAAAATACAACGCCGACCTTCTCTTGTCGGAACGTGACAGAATGGTTACCAACATCCGCGACAATGGCTATTACTACGTAAGCAACGACATCATCTCCTTCAAAATCGACACCCTCAATTCCTTCAAAAGGCTCAACAAGAATAACGACCGTACGCTCGTCGTACACATTTTCATCAATTTCTCGCGGATTACCGACCCCGACATCAAAGCGAGACATGCGTACAAGTACTACTTCCGCAACGTAACCATCTATCCGAATTACGCCGTACAGACCGACTCCACCTATGCCAAACATTTACAGTGGATTAACTACCATAACAGAAACGACGTGAAGACCACCTACCGCATCTGCAAAATTGACGAAGCGGTCATTCCAAGAAAAGCCAAAGACAAGCCGGTCAAGGACATCCGCCCTAGAATACTGACCGACAATATTTTAACTCAAAACGGCGAAATCTACTCACAGACGCTGATTTCCCATTCCAGAAAAAAGCTGAACGACCTTCGTAATTTCAACTACATAGACATCGGAGTGGTAGAGAATCTTTCAAAGCGCGACACCATCAACAAAATCGGCTACCTCGACACCTATTACCGCCTTACCCGCAACAAATTGCATTCATTGGCCGCCGAGTTCGACGCCCGAAGCGACAAGACGAGCCTGTCGCTCACCTACACGAACCGGAATCTGTTTCGCAGTGCAGAACTCTTCAGTGTCAACGTTTATGGAAGTTTGGGCTTCCGAATCCGTACCAAGAGCAGTGAGCAAAGTGCCGGTTTCATTTTGGAGAGCCAGGAAGTGGGTGCGGAGGCATCATTGGATCTCCGCCGCCTACTGTTTTTCCGCAAGGTGCAGAAAATCACCGCCATCAACTACGGAACCGCCATCAAATTGGGCGTTCACTACGAAAACAGCTACCTCTATGAACGTGTCATCTCCAACTTCAGCTTGGTATATACCCTCGCGCACACTTACAACCTCACGCACACCATCACCCCCATCAGTTTGAGTGTTGTCAAAATCTCACCCAAAGGGGAGGAATTCGAGGAGGTGATGTCACGCTATTCCAAGGACTTCCGTGCAAAATATCAGGACAACTTCCTCCTCTCCTTCAAGTACGGACTCACCTACACCCACCCCTGCAAGGACATCCGAAACTCATTGATTATCAGATTCAAAGCAGAATCATCCGGAATGTTACTCTCCGCCATCTGCAATTTGGCCAAGACCCATGTGGATGAATACGGGCATCACACCATCGGCAGCATCAGCTTCGGTAATTTTGAGTTGGCTGAGATGGATTTGCGTTTCACGCATATCATCAACAAGAACAACTCCGTTGCCACCCGTTTCAACTTCGGGCTGGGCATTCCGATATGGAATTCCAACACACTGCCTTTTGAAAAGAGCTTCTACTTGGGCGGATCGAACAGTATGCGAGCGTGGGAGTACCGCTCACTCGGCCCCGGCTCCTATTACGCTGGAAAGGAGGAGGGCATCCGCACCGATATCCGCACCGGCGATGTCAAGTTGGAGATGAACCTCGAATACCGCGGCACAATCTACAAATTCGTCAAATTCGGTGTCTTTGCCGATGCCGGCAACATCTGGCTATCGCATAAGGATGCAGAGATGCCGAATGCCGAGTTCAACTTCCGCCGCTTCTACAAGGAAATTGCCTTGGGAGTAGGCGCCGGAATCCGCATCGATTTTGGGTTCTTCCTCATCCGCCTCGATTTGGCGGTACCGATTTACGATCCGAGCAGCGCCCCCGGAAACAACTGGATATCATACAAATACGATCCTGATCTGGGAGAAAAAGCACTCAACAAATCACTCAATTTCATCTTCGGTATCGGTCATGCTTTCTAACCAACAATTCTCAGGACTATTTCGTCAACAGATCCCGTTTTCACTCACCCCAACCCAAGAGCAAGCGTTGACAGCGCTCTCAGATTTCATCTGCCATCCTTCTCAGAATCAATTGTTTATACTCAACGGCTATGCGGGAACCGGTAAAACGACACTGGTGAGTGCGCTTGTGCGCACGCTCAAAGTCATCCGCAAGAACTGCATTCTGCTGGCACCAACCGGCCGCTCGGCGAAGGTTTTCTCCGCTTATTCGGGCCAGAAAGCCTATACCATTCATAAATGCCTCTATTACACCAAGATGCAGGATGGGATGCGCGAATTCTCCCGCCGCCCCAACCGACTATGCAACACCGTTTTCATCGTTGATGAAGCCTCTATGATTGCCGATGGAGCGGGCGATTCTCCACTTTTCGGCAGCCGAAGCCTGATGGACGACCTCTTTTCCTACATTTTCGAAGGGCAGGGTTGTCAATTGCTGCTGGTGGGCGATGATGCCCAACTCCCTCCCGTGCATTGTGAAGAGAGTCCGGCACTCTCCATCGACTACATCAAACGGAACTTCGATCTGAATGCCCGCTGCGCCACCCTTACCGATGTAACACGTCAGACACTGGATTCCGGCATCTTGCACAATGCTTCTCGGCTGAGATATAAAATGCAGCAGGCGGACTTTTCGTTCCCCATTTTTTCCCCACCCCAATTTCCTGACTGCCGAAGAGTGAACGGAGAAGATTTGGAAGAGCTCCTCTGCACATTGTACAATCAACACGAGACAGAAGACATCGTAGTTGTAACCTATTCTAATAAAAGAGCTTACGTTTACAATCAGGAGATTCGGCACCGGATTTTGTACAAAGAGGAATTGATTTCCTCCGGGGATTTCGTCATCGCAGTGAAGAACAACTATTTTTGGATAAAGGATGATGCAGAAGTAGGATTCCTTGCCAATGGCGACAACATGGAGATCCTGTCAATCAACAAGATACAGGAATTATACGGATTTCATTTCGCTGATGTAACCGTACGTCTGTGCGACTACCCCAATCACGACAACATCGACATCAAAATCATTCTTGAGAGTTTGGACAGCGAGGGAGCTGCTTTGAGCAACGAACAGAACACATTGTTATACAATGAAATAAGCAAAGATTATGAAGACATTGCCACACAAAAGGAGCGTCAGCAGAAAATGCGGAACGACCCTTTCCTGAATGCCGTACAGGTGAAATTCTCCTACGCGCTGACCTGTCATAAAACACAGGGCGGGCAGTGGCCAGTCGTGCTTCTCGACCAAGGCATCGTCAAAGACGGGATTCTAACGAAATCCTACTTCCGCTGGCTTTACACAGCATTGACCCGCGCCACCCGGCAAGTTTTTCTCATCAATTTTGCCGACACCTTCTTTGAAAATGAGTAAATCCGCATTTTTTTTTGTACTTTTGCCCATTATTTTTAAATTAAAATACGCACACAATGTTTACAGGAATTGTTGAAAAAACCGGCAGAATCGTAAAAATCGAGAAAGAAAACACCAATTATCATTTCACAATCGAGGTTGATTTTGCGGATGAATTGAGTATAGACCAAAGTATGGCGCACGACGGCTGTTGCCTTACAGTTGTCAAAGTGGATAAAGCCAAGAAACAGTATGTAGTCACGGCCATGGATGAAACCATGCTGAAGACCAACCTCAAGAATTGGGAGGTCGGCTACGAAGTGAACCTTGAGCGAAGCATGAGAATGGACGGCCGATTCGACGGACACATTGTGCAGGGGCATGTGGATCAAACCGCAACCTGCGAAAAAGTGGTGGACGACAATGGAAGTTGGCGTTATTACTTCAGTTATGACGTAAAAGACCGGAACATTACAGTTCCCAAAGGCTCCATTTCCGTCAATGGCGTCAGTCTGACGGTTGTAGATTCCGACAAAGGTAGTTTTTCCGTCGCCATCATCCCCTATACCCATAAAGTCACCAATTTCCACAATTTCAAACCCGGCACGGTGGTCAACATCGAGTTCGACGTGTTCGGCAAATATGTTCAGCGCCTGCTGGAACAATATATGGAAGCGAAATAAAAGTTGGAAGTATAAATTAAACAATATCATGGAATACGCAATTGGAATAGACATCGGAGGTACAAACACCGACATTGGCTTAGTGAATGAGAAAGGGCAATGCGTCGCACGCAAGAATCTGCCGACCGCCCAATACAAAGAGGTGGAAAAATATGTGGATGATATTGCGGATGCCATTCGGCATCTGCTATCAGAAAACGATGTCAACGACATCGCCGGAATAGGGATTGGCGCGCCGAACGGCAACTACTATACAGGCACCATCGACTTTGCACCGAACCTTCCGTTCAAAGGCCGGATTTTCCTGAAAGACATGATACAGCAGCGCCTGAACACCAAGGTTGTGCTTTCGAATGACGCCAACGCAGCCGCATACGGAGAAAAAATTTACGGCGGCGCCAAAGAGATGGACGATTTCATCCTGATCACTTTGGGAACTGGCGTGGGAAGCGGCATTTTTGTGAACGGACAGATGGTGTATGGGCACGACGGTTTTGCCGGAGAACTCGGACACGCCACTTTGATTGTTGGTGGACGCCCGTGTACCTGCGGCAGGAGAGGTTGTTTGGAAGAGTACGCCTCCGCTCGCGGTATCGTACAGACATACAACGAATTATGTGCAGAAAACGGCAAAACTCCCATTCCGGATGTCACTTGCAAAGACCTAACCGCAGCAGCGGACAACGGAGACGAAATGGCTATCGGCACATGGAAGAAAACCGCTGAACTTTTGGGAATCGCGCTGTCAAATGCGGTCACTTTTTCTTCACCGGAGGCTATCTTCCTAATGGGCGGGCCTGTAAGAGCAGGCAATTGGCTTCTTGAACCTCTCAAACTCGCTTTTGAAGCCAATATGCTCAATATTTTCAAGGGCAAGGTCAAGATTCTCACTTCCGAACTCCCGCAAAACGATGTCGCCATTCTGGGCGCATCGGCATTGGTATATGAGAGATAATTGCAGATGGACTGGCAGAAACTACTAACTAACAAGCGACTACGCCCATCCACAAGGGTAAAGGACACGCGGTCGGAGTTTGAAAGCGACTACGGACGTATCATCTTCAGTCCGGCAACGCGGCGGATGCACTCAAAAACGCAGGTCTTCCCGCTCACCGACAACGACAACATCCATTCGCGGCTCACACACTCACTGGAAGTGATGTCGGTGGGCTACTCACTAAGCATCTTGTTTTGTGAGAGCCGGATTTTTCAGGAAAAGACCGGAAAATCAAACTACGAGATGTTCCGCGAAATACCCATCATCCTACAAAACAGTTGCCTAATCCACGATATCGGCAATCCGCCTTACGGCCATTTCGGAGAAACCGTCATTCAAGAGTATTTCAAGAAATTCTTCACACAAGGCTCCGTCCCGTTTCAACTAACTGCCGAACAGCAACGCGATTTCATCCATTTCGATGGCAATGCACAAGGGCTACGAGTATTAACCAAATTACAGAGTATCAATGATATATATGGATTGAACCTCACTTGTACAACCTTGGCGGCTTGCATCAAGTACCCCAACTATGGTGATATTGTCAAGACACAAATAGAAAGAAAAAAGGTGGGGGTCTTTCAATCGGAGGTTGACTTTTTGAACAGAATTGCCGATGAATGCGGACTTCGTGTCGGAGGTAGAATCATCCGGCATCCGTTGTGCTACCTCGTAGAGGCGGCCGACTCAATCTGTTATCTCACAATGGATTTGGAAGACGGATTCAACAAACACCTCTACACTTTGGATGAATTAAGGGAGCGCATTCAGCAGGATTTTCCCCCGATAGACGAAATCATCGAGCGGGACATTCCCGACAGGGCCAAAATCACCATCATCCGCAACTCGTTGATTTCTGAACTCGTGAAACTGGCTTTCAACAGTTTCGAGGCACATATCGAGGATATTGAAAATGGTACTTTCAACAAGGAGTTGATTTTCTTCGCCTCTCCCCTCGCCGACCATCTGCAACAATTCTGCATTGAAAAAATCTTCTCCATCCCGGCCATCTATCGTCTCGAATTAGTGGGGCACTCTGTTATCACCTGGCTGCTGGATTTCTTCATCGGCTGCCTTAGACACCCCAACAAAAACTATCGGGAAAGATGTGTCAAGATGCTGTCCGATAGCATTTTACAAATAGCGTTAACCGAAAACGGCTGCCCAAAATTCGAAGAATTGCCCGATTACTACCAATTGCGCGTCATTGTGGATAATATTGCCGGAATGACAGATCGCTACGCTCTGAATTTGTACCGCAAGCTCAAAGGTGAATAGGAGTGCGAACGGCTCGCATTTCAGTTCATACAAAAACAATAAATGATTATCAATCAACGTTAAGTAACGCCTATTAAAAATACGAATGAAAAAAATCATACTCACTTTTTTACTCGGTCTGTCCTTGCTCCCTTGTTTCTCCCAGCAATCTGAGATCGGGGCCATGGTGGGGACATCCTTTTATCTGGGAGATCTGAATCCTCGCAAGTTGTTCGGGATGCCGCAATTGGCTGGTGGAATCATCTACCGTTACAACTTCTCTCCTCGCTGGGCGCTCAAAGCCGATATACTCTTCGCGAAGGTGGCGGGCGACGACCAGATTACCAACAAGCATTACGAACGCAATCTTCGTTTCACCTCTCCCATCACTGAGATTTCGGTACAGGCAGAGTTGAATTTCTTCAGGCTTTACAACGAAAGTGGCAAGAATTTCTTCACCCCCTATATCTTTGGCGGAATTTCCGTCTTCTCCTTTAATCCCCGCGCGGAAGACCCTGCCACTGGCATTGAATATGATTTACAGCCGGTCGGCACGGAAGGCCAGGGTCTGGAAGGGCAGCGCGACTTTTACTCCCTTACCAATGTAGCCATTCCTTTCGGCATTGGAATTCGATTCAACATAGCACGTTACCTTTGTATCGGCGCGGAATGGGGCTTGCGGTACACCTTCACCGACTACCTTGACGATGTGAGCGGCAACTACTACGACAACCAGGCGCTAAGTGACCTTCGCGGACCGGCCGTCGCCCACCTCGCCGACAAGTCCGAAACGCTACACGAGGCGGGAACCGGCCGTGGCAATACCACTACAAAAGACATCTACTCCTTTGCCGGCGTAACCGTCACTTTCAAGTTCGGCAATATGGACAGGACTTGCAACCTCCGCACCAATATCAAACGTAAACCGGTCACTTATTAGGCGGATTGAGAATGGGAAGATGAAAGGCACAGCGAATATGGAAGAGACACACAACATAATGCCAAGACATATCGCCATCATTATGGATGGGAATGGACGTTGGGCACAACAGCGCGGGCTGGAGCGTGTTTACGGTCATCAGGCCGGCACCGAAGCCGTGCGCAGAGCAGTGGAAGCGTGCGCCAAAGCAAACGTACAATACTTGACTCTTTACGCCTTTTCGACAGAGAACTGGAATCGCCCCAAATCGGAGGTGGATGCTCTCATGCACCTGTTGGTCAAGGCGTTGCACGATGAAGTTCCAAAGTTGATGAAAAATCAGGTCCGACTAAACGCAATCGGTGCCATGGAGGATTTGCCGCAAGCCTGTCAGGATGAGTTCCGCTCAGCCATCGCCGAGACCAGCAGAAATACCGGATTGACTTTGACCATCGCGCTCAGCTACAGCGGACGCAACGAATGGGTGCGAGCCGCGAAGAAGGTATTTGACGATGTCGCGTGCCACAAGGTAACGAAAGATGACATTTGCGAAACGTACTTGAACTCCAAGATGGATACCGCTCAAATGCCCGATCCCGACATCCTGATTCGAACCGGCGGAGAGTGTCGTATCAGCAATTTCCTTTTGTGGCAGCTGGCCTACACCGAACTCTTCTTCCTGCCCGTAATGTGGCCGGATTTCAAGGGGGACCATCTTCGCGAAGTCATCTCCCAATTCCAATCGCGTGAGCGCAGATTCGGGAAGACTTCTGAACAGGTGACACCCCGCTAACAGCTGTTCGTTATTATCTTGTTTCCGATTTCACACTGGATGCAGCGTTTTTTTACACAATAATGATGGTTCAACTCTAAAATCGCTTGCGATTCCAAGGCTGTTTCATGGGGGAATCCAGCAATGGCATACTGTTTCGTAATCGCATTTTGCTCGTAAGCCATACTCTCCAAAAGCGCAAGACATTTTTCTTTCAAAGCCTCATCGCCTCTGAATGAGGCATAGGAAAAACGGATAGGGACTACTGTATTGATAATCAACAGGCTGACTGTTTGTTTACCAATCAGGCAAGAGTGTCCCTGCTTTGCAGAATGAGTGCTGACGGAAGGCGCGGATTCCTTGCCGAAATGACGGTGCGTTTTCCAGTAGGAATGCGGTTCAAAATCGGAGAGGGCAGAAAACTGCGCAATGTCCTCACCGCTGATAATCGACTCAATAATATCTGGAATACGATAAAGGCACTCACAAAGTTGAGCGATTCGAATACAGGGGAAATTCTGAGGACGCAGGCGAAGCAGATTCCAGATTTTCAACGGGATGGACATCAAATTATACTTGAAGCGCAAATAGCTGTATTCGGATTGCAAAGCCTGATAATAATTATCATCAGGCAAATCTGCATCTAAAAAACCGCTCTGTCCAAAGAACAAGGCGTATATTTGCAAGCGCGAATCCTTGTGCTTTAACAATATCCTATACGGGATGCTTTCCGCAAGCAACTCGAAAGCTGGCGCATTGGTACGAAATCCGAAATTCGCCACCAGACATCGGAAGACAGCCTCCTGCCAACTGTCATGGCAAAGATGTAATGTAGTAAAAAAATCCTCCTGCCGTCTCTCCAAACGCGTAACCATCAACCTTGAAAGCCAACTAGCGAACTGCAAGGATGTGATATTCCCCAGTTCAGTTCGGCAAGGCAGGAGCTCTTGCGACAAGGAGAGTCGCTCATACTCCGCAATCAGCTGCGGAGCTATATAGTCCTTCAATTCCAATGTCGGGAAATTGGCACCGACGTCCACGTCGTTTAGAAAGACCACATGCAGAATGAGACTTTGATATTTGGCATCATTCTGATGTCCATGCCTGAACCAATCAGAAGCGTTCACATGAATCTCAACATCCCCGACCCAAGTAAAACCATCCAGTTTGATGATGGCCTGCTTAAAGTCCGGTCCTGCATCCCGATGCGGGAAACCCGGGTCAACAATGATGAGCTTACGATTGTCCGTCGTTTGCAAATGGTATCTGGAAAAAATCCGGTTTTTCCAAAAATAGTGAAGCAGCATTTCATCCATATCACTACGAGTTTGATTAGTATTTTTAGTGCTACAAAGGTACGAACGGAAAGCGATTTCAACAAGGGCTCGATTTGAAAAAGTTATGTTTCGGGATTCCCAAGGCGAAGAAAGCTAATGCAAACGATTCAATATCAACAAATAAAAAAAAAGAAAAAATTTTTTCTTCTGCACAAAACAGAAAGGGAAAGTGCAAATATCAAATCAAAAAATGCAACAGAAAAAGAATCGCTTCACGAAAGTCAAGCGATTTTAGAAGAAAACAGATTGATCAATGGTTTTCCGGGTAACAAAGGATTTCATCGGAGAAGAACTCGATAGCAACCCCTGCCTGACGGAACATTTCCTCGGATTCAGCCCCCGCATGATATTTCTTTTCACATACCACACGCGTGATTCCACAGTTGATAATGAGCATGGCGCAAACCCGACAAGGGGTCATCCGGCAATATAAAGTACTGTTATTCAACGAAATGCCCAATTTGGCAGCTTGGCAAATCGCGTTCTGCTCAGCATGTACCGTACGAACGCAATGCTCCGTAACCGTCCCGTCTTCGTGAACCGTCTTCTTCAGCTGATGCCCGACTTCATCACAATGAGGTAACCCCTTCGGAGAACCCACATAGCCGGTTACCAGAATCTGACGGTCGCGAACCACGACACAACCGCTGCGCCCACGATCACAGGTGGCACGGCTGCTGACCGCATTCGCTATCTCCATAAAATACTCATCCCATGAAGGACGCACATACTTTTCTGTCATGATCTTATACATTGTAATATATACTCATCAATAAAGCCGGATTCTGTCAGCACCCAATCTTTTTTCACTCCACAAATTTCAAAACCCGCACGCTGGAATAAACGCAGACTGACGGGATTATTCTTCATGACATTGCAAAAAATCTGATGTACCATTACAACATCAAAAAGATAGTTTTTCAACAACAAGATGCTTTCCAAACCATAGCCCTTGCCTCTGAAAGCAGGATCAATGAGGATTCCGACGCCGGCACGCCGATTCCCCGGCTCAAAATCAAACACGTCCACCGCCCCAACGGTCTTTTTCGTCGCCTTCTCCCCTACCATCAGCCTAAGCTGCCGGTTGACATAAATGTCTTGCGAAGACGTCTCAATAAATTTCTGAAGGATGTATTTAGAAAATGGCGCCGTGGTATTGCTGACCGTCCAATTGTCGGTGGTGTTTTCCCACTCGTACAGAATCTGCAAGTCGTCAGGTTCCATCGCACGCAAGAAGACATTTACCCCAACCATCAGTCAATCAATCTTTTAACAATCCGCAAAAGGTGTGTATAAGCACCTTTCTCTTGATTGAAAATGCCTGTGGAGTCCAATGTGTCAATTCTGACTTTTCCGCTGGCATGGATGATTTTCTGCTCTCCACACAAAATTCCCACATGACAAATATGCCCTTCGTCATTATGGAAAAACGCGAGGTCGCCGATTTGTGTTTCCTGGACGAAATCCACAGTTCTTCCCAATTCCGCCTGTTGTGAAGCGTCGCGGGGCAAGGCGATTCCAATGCTTTTATAAACAATTTGCGAGAAACCAGAACAGTCGATTCCGGCCGGTGTCCTTCCTCCCCAAAGATAGGGAGCCTGCAAGTAGGACGCCGCGAAGTGCATCATTTGCACCTGCTGGTCGGAAAGGCCGTTGACAGCGGCAAGCGGCGTTTCGGAAGGCAGTTGAACCATAAAAATGGAGTCTCCCAAGATAAGAATGCCGTCTTTGGGGTATGGGAACGACGACCCGATGAAAATGGGGAACGTGATATTGCTTTCAAAAGCTTTTATGAAAAAAACAAAATCACGAACCACGTACTTGGGGGCAGACAAATAACTTTCAACATCCTTATAATGGAGTGGATTGAAGAGCTTTGCATCGATCCACCCCTCATAACTACAATCAAATGTCTTGATTTTCAACCAATTGCCTACTTCTTCAATCACAGAATAAGCATCGCCGAAAAGAAGCTGGGAAACCATCTCGGATTTTTCGGACGGTTCCGCACGCATAGGAATTAGGGAGAGATTGGCGACTCCGCATTTAAGATTCAAGTCCACGTTCACGGTCTTAGGAATCTGGAATCATCAAATTTTAGAATGGGAGGCCGTCATCAGAAGGTTGTTCCAATCCAGGGGCAGTCGGAGGAATCGGGGGCAGTTGCGAAGGACCTTGGGGAAAACCCTGAGGAGCGGGGTTCTGATATTGCGGAGCGGGTTGCTGCGGATAGCCTTGCGGAGCCGCTTGCGGGTATTGAGGCGGATAACCACCTGCTTGAGGCGGATATTGCTGACCGTAAGGCTGTTGCGGCATCTGCGCGTAACCGGGCTGCGGCATACCGGGTTGAGCCATCTGCTGTTGACTCGGGCGCTCCAATTTCCAAGCGCGGACATCAGTGTACCACTTGCCGTTGAACTCGCGCGATTCGATATTGACATAGGCCCAAATCATATCGCCCACTTGGAACTGTTCCAACATCGGGATCACATTGGTCCAAAGGCCGATACAGATTTTACGAGGGTACTGTTCCACCGTTTCAATAATGAAGTTCTGTTTTTTCCATTCGCCACGGGCACTTGTACCCGTTTCAATCTCTAATTTTTGAATGATTCTTCCTTCGACTTTTATTTCCATAATGCAAATTATTTACCTTGATTTTTCTTTTCTTTATCTGTTTTTTCCTTTTTCCCGAAAACAGTCACGTTGATGTAGCGTTTCGGGTTGGCTTTGATATCTACGACCAAATCCTTGAGGCTTTGGATGGTTTCCTCCACCTTGTTCACCACCGTTTCCTCGCTCATGAGATTGCCGATGGTGCCTTCGCCGCGGTTGACCTTGGCGACCATCTCCTTCACTTCAACAATCGTTTGGTTGGCGTTGGCGATCACCTCGGCGATTTCCGCTTTCGCCAAAGTATCGGAGATCTTGTCAAAATTGTCCAGGATCTGCGTCAATTGCGGGGACGCCTCGTCAAGGGTCTTGCCGAAGCGGTCAAGGCTGGTCACCAAGCTGTTGACCTTGCCTTTGTTATCTGCCAGTATATCATTAAGATTGTGGGTGGCGGCCTCGATGTTTTCGAGGGTGGCCTTGAGATTCTCACCGCCACCGTCCTTATGGAGTACATCTTTCAACTCCATGCCGATGGTATCGACGCTGGCGACCACGCTGGCAATCTGGTCCTTCATATCGGCGATGCCGTCGAGCATGCCGGGTTTGACGGAACAGGGAATCGTATCGCCATCGCTGAAGGTGGATTTGGAGGTGCCCATCACAATATTGAGGACGTTGCCCCCCAACAAGCCGTTGGCCATCACCTCCAGACGGGAATCGTCAGGCAAGTCGAAATTCTCGTTAAAGAGAATATGAGCGCAGATACGGGGAGGGTTGGCACTCAACATCTCCACGCTTTGCACCATACCGACCTTGTAACCAGAAAGCCACACTTGCGTGTTCTGCTGAACGCCCGTCGCATTGTCCATCAAGCAATAATAATAGGTCTTTTTATGGAAGACATTGATACCTTTCAAGAAATTACAGCCGATATAAAAAACCACAATAGCGCAAATGCACAAGATGGCGACGCGAATTTTTTTCTTGCTATCTTTCACATCTTGCGGATTCTTTGATTTTTTATCCATAATTAAAGCCTTAATTGTCAAAAACTTACATTCACCAAAGCGGTTCGCAAAGTTACACAAATTTCTTTAATGAAGAGGGCTTTCTTTAGAAAATATTAAAAAATGGAGATCCGCAATAATGCCACTAAACAAAACAGCGAGGTGAGTTTAATGAACAGTGGGGAATTGAGATAGTTGAAGGCTCACATTTGTACCAGATGCTGGCAAATGCGCTCAAAGTCGGCAACCGAGAGCTGCTCAGGTCGCTTGGCGAAGATCTCATCAGCGAGGAAGCCTTCGGGGAACTGCAATGTTTTCAAGGAATTGCGCAGGGTTTTGCGGCGCTGGTTGAAGGCGGTTTTCACCACCATCTTAAACAGTGTTTCATCGCAGTTGAGGTGTTTGTCTGGATTCCTTCTCAGCCGGATGACCGCCGACTTCACCTTGGGAGGAGGATTGAAGGAGTGTTCGTGCACGGTAAATAGGTAATCGATATCAAAGAATGCTTGGAGCAGGACACTCAATATCCCATACATTTTTTTCCCTGGTGCAGAGGCGATCCTTTCCGCCACTTCCTTCTGGAACATCCCCACAGATTCGGTCACTAAATCCTTGTTTTCCAATATCTTGAAAAGGATTTGCGAAGAGATGTTATAAGGGAAATTGCCGATGATGCTGACGGGGGAAGTGTACATTTCAGCAAGGTCCAATTTCAAGAAATCGGCGGGAATGATGTGTGGGACTAACGACGGGAACCGTTGCCGAAGATACTCAACCGACTCCCTATCCAATTCCACCACTTTGAAATCGATGTCTCGTTTCTCCATCAGGAATTGCGTCAGCACCCCCATACCGGGACCGATTTCGAGAACATGCGCATTCGGAGTCTGCAACGCGTCAACAATATCACGGGCGATGCCCTCGTCATTCAAAAAATGCTGTCCTAAAGATTTCTTTGCACGAACTGACTTCATAATACTTGGTTAATAATGCATATCGACCGAAAACGAAGAAGCAACATCTCCGACCTCATAGTTAAAAAAAATGCCCACCTTGACGGGCAGGCATTTTTTCGTAAGGTATTGAAAGACTATTCTTCCTTCTTTTCCAAGTCTTCTTTCAATTTTTGGAGAACGCCGAGGTCACCCAAGGTGGTCTTTTCGGTCTTTTCATTGATAGAAGCGATTTCCTTGGCCTTCTTCTTGTCTTCAGCCATCATCTTCTTCTTGTCTTCCTCAGGGCTGAGTTGCCAAGTTCTGGTGTGAGAGAGGTTGATCTTCTTGGCTTCCTTGGAGAATTCAACAACTTTGAACTTGAGAGTTTCGTCAACTTTCGCAGTGTTGCCGTCTTCTTTGAGAAGTGCGCGGTTGAAAGCGAAGCCTTCGATACCGTAAGGCAGGGAAACAACGGCGCCCTTGTCGTTCATGCTAACGATGGTGCCTTCGTGTTCGGAACCGACGGTGAAAATGGTTTCGAATACATCCCACGGATTTTCTTCAAGTTGTTTGTGTCCGAGGCTCAGACGACGTTCTTCAACGTTGACTTCAAGAACAACAACATCGATTTTGTCGCCGATGTTGGTAAACTCTGCCGGATGTTTGATCTTCTTGGACCAGGAGAGGTCGGAGATGTGAATCAAGCCGTCGATGCCTTCTTCCAATTCCACAAAGATACCGAAGTTGGTGAAGTTGCGGACGGTGGCCGTATGCTTGGAGCCGACAGGATATTTTTCAGCGATGTTTTCCCACGGATCAGGAGTCAATTGTTTGATACCAAGCGACATTTTTCTTTCTTCGCGGTCGAGGGTCAGCAGAACGGCATCGATTTCGTCACCCACCTTGAGGAAGTCGTGAGCGGTGCGGAGGTGCTGTGACCATGACATTTCAGAAACGTGGATGAGGCCTTCAACGCCGGGCATGATTTCAAGGAAAGCACCGTAGTCGGCGATGACAACCACCTTGCCGTGAACTTTGTCACCGACCTTGAGGTTCGGATCGAGAGCATCCCACGGATGAGGAGTGAGCTGTTTGAGACCGAGAGCGATACGTTTCTTGTTCTCGTCGAAATCAAGGATGACCACGTTGATTTTCTGGTCGAGTTTGACGATTTCTTCCGGATGGATGATTCTGCCCCAAGAGAGGTCGGTGATGTGAATCAGACCATCTACGCCGCCAAGGTCAACGAATACACCATAGTTGGTGATGTTCTTAACCGTACCTTCGAGTACCTGACCTTTTTCAAGTTTGGCGATGATTTCAGCCTTTTGGGCTTCGAGTTCGTCTTCGATGAGGGCTTTGTGAGAAACAACCACGTTCTTGTATTCTTGGTTGATTTTGACAACCTTGAAGTCCATGGTTTTGTCAACAAACACATCGTAGTCACGGATGGGCTTGACGTCGATTTGAGAGCCAGGAAGGAAGGCTTCGATGCCGAATACGTCAACGATGAGACCGCCTTTGGTTTTGCATTTAACATAACCGGTGATGACCTCTTCATCTTCGTAAGCCTTGTTAACACGCTGCCATGATTTGAGCAGACGGGCTTTTTTGTGGGAGAGTTGGAGCTGGCCGTTGGCATCTTCTTGGTTTTCAACGTAAACTTCAACTTCGTCACCGATCTTGAGGTTGGTGTTGTAGCGGAGTTCGGAGGCGGAGATGACGCCGTCGGATTTGAAACCGATGTTCACGACCACTTCGCGTGAGTTGATGGAAACGACGGTTCCCATAATCACAGCTTGTTCGTCAATGGACTTGAAAGACTTGGTGTAGAGGTCTTCCAGGTTCTTTTTTTCTGAATCACTGTATGATTTTCCTTTCTTTTCAACATCATTCCAATCGAAGTTGGCCATAATGTCTGCATAGGCGTTTTCGATTTCGTGCGCCTTGCGGGGAGCCTTGGGCGTTTCCGGAAGTTCGGAGGCTTCGGCTGCGGGTTCCTCTGCTACGGGAGCAGCTTCGGCTGCGGGTTCTTCCGCTACGGGAGCGGCCTCGGCTACGGGAGCCTCTTCTGCGGGAGCAGCTTCCATGGGTTGGTTTTCAGGATTGATTTCTTCAGTGTTGTTTAAAATTTCTTCTGCCATAAAGCAAAATTGGTGATTCTCTTCGAATCGTTAAAAGTGTGAAACAATGGGGTTTACTACCAAAATTCAAGCCACAGAGCCCCTTGCGGTTTGAGGGCGCAAAAGTACAAAAAAATTTGTTACAAAAAGCGCCCTAACTCATTATTGTTCAATTTTTTTTGCCAACTACTTCGACACGGGCTTTGAACGACCAAAGTCCCGATCTCCGACCTAACATCTGGCACCATTCAAGAACAGCGTTTCCACCTTGTTGCTGCCGAAAGCATACGGCATGAACTCGATGGTTGAAATCGGCTTGGTGATGAAGAAATTTGCGATTTTGCCCTTCGTGATCGTGCCCAGCTCCTCCTCCACGCCCATGGCATAGGCGGTGTTGATGGTGGTGGCGTTGATGGCCTCTTCGGGCAACATCTTGTACTTGATGCAGCCCATGGAAAGCACAAACTGCATGTTGCCCGATGGACAGGAGCCAGGGTTGAAATCCCCAGCGAGGGCCAGCGGCAGACCGGCTTCCATGATCTTGCGTGCGGGAGCGTAAACCATCCCGAGGAAGAAGGCGGCACCGGGCAGAATCGTCGGCATCGTCTCGGAACCTTTCAGCGCTTCAATCTCCTCGTCGCCGGTATATTCGATGTGGTCAACCGACAGTGCGTTGTACTTCACCCCAACCTGGATGCCGCCGGAGAAGTCGAGTTCGTTGGCATGGATTTTTGGACGAAGTCCGTACTTGATTCCCTGCATCAGGATGCGCTCGGTATCTTCCGGCGTGAAAAAGCCCTTGTCACAGAACACATCCACATAGTCGGCCAGCTCCTCAGAAGCTACCATTGGAATCATCTCGTTGATAATCAGATCCACATACTCGGTTTGGCGACCGATATACTCCATGGGCACGGCGTGCGCCCCAAGGAAATTCGCCTTGATGGTCAGCGGGGATTTCTCTTTCAGACGCCGAATCACGCGCAACATCTTCAGCTCGTCCTCGGTAGTCAGTCCATAACCACTTTTGATTTCAATGGCACCCGTTCCGAAAGAGGCGACCTCCTCCAGACGCTTCCACGCATCCTCGAAGAGTTCATCCTCAGAGGCGGCACGCAACCGCTTGCAGGAGTTCAGAATTCCCCCTCCCCTCTTGGCAATCTCCTCATAGCTCAAACCTTTGATTTTGTCGATGTACTCGATTTCACGGCTTCCCGCATAAACGAGGTGGGAATGGGAGTCGCAAAAGGCCGGGAAAACCATCTTGCCAGCAGCATCCACAATCTCCACTTTCTCCTTGATATCCTTCAACATATCCTCGGAGAAATCGGACATTTTGCCATAATCGGCAATTTTATCTCCAACAGTCAGCAAAAATGCGTCCTCAATGCAAGGCAAATTCTGCATATCCTTGCCGGCACGCCAGCGAATAGGCTTTTCCTCAGTCTGAATTAATTTCTTGATGTTTTTGATTAATAGAGCCATGATGAAAGATGAAAGATGAAAGATGAAAGATGAAAGATGAAAAATGAAAACTAAGAACAGAGAACGAACTTTTATTGGTTCCTTGTCCTTAGTTTTTATTGGTTATTATCTAATCGGACTTAGAATTCGAATTCCAAATCGTCAATCCAAAGGGTGGAGCCCACTTGTCCTTGGCAGTTGGTAAGATCGGCGAAGTTGTAGCCGGCACTGGAGGAGAGGATGATGGAGATGTGGGTTGGAGTGGCGCTGGAGGTGTAGTTGATGTGGGCGTCGAACCCGGTCCAAGCGTTCACGTCACTGTAAACCATCTGCACGCCTTCGCCGATGATTTGGTCGCCGTCGTACAGTCTGACAATCATCGAAGCGGAGTCACCAGCGACGGGGGTGTAACGGTAGTAGCCTTTGAAAACGGTCGGGCGAGCGGTATAAGGTCTTTTCACATTGATGCCGTCCGGGAACTCATCGGGGGTGAGGAACTGATAGACATAGGTGGTGTCAAGCGGGGCTGTAGCGCCGGGAATCAGCAGACGTCCATGGCTGGCATCCCTCAATTCGCCAGTGACAAGCTTCAGTGCAAACCGTCCGGTGTGCGGGGTCACACTATCACAGTAAGTGGTAATCGGAGATTGCGTTAGCTGCATGGCTGGAACGTCCAACATCGCGTGCAGCGAGTTCAACGAGGTGAATACAGTGGAACGATATTCCAGATAAGTGTCAAATGAGGTGGTCTGGTTGAACCATTGGTTTTCAAAGCCGCCATCGATAATTTGATCAACGAAGGGCGCACAGGCCGGCATGGAGTTCGGAAACGAATTGTTGGTCGGGGTCGGGGTGGGTGTCGGGGCATCCGGTTCCTCCGGGTCAGTACAGCTTGCGAACAACAACGCCACCATTGCGATGGCCATAAACAGGAATTTTTGTTTTTTCATTTTATTATCTTTTATTAATGGTTAATAATTATAATCCGTAAACGAGTTGGAAGTTGAAAGTGCGCGGTGCTTCAAGATACATCGGGCGCAAGGTGTATTCATTGTTCAAAATATTCTTTACGATGAAAGAGACTTTCAAATCTTCAAGAATGTTGTACGATATTCCGACATCCAAACAGAAAGAGCCCTTCTGATGAGCATAGAAATAGTCGGAAAAACCCGTGAAAGGAAGGGTGCCGAGGGTGGAGATGAAACTGGCGGCAGCAGGGGAAAGATTCGGATTCTTGGCATCGAAATCGAAGAACATACCATCCACATTCTTCATCGCGCTATAGTAGGTCATTCCGATGTTCACGCCCAGTTTTTTGAAGAAGGTGAAGCCGAGGTCGCATTTGAAATTGTGCTGGATGCGCTATTTAAGGATGCCCTTCTTGGGATTGGACGCGGTGGTCATATAGGAATAGCCGGTGGAATCGCTGGTCATGTAGTAGATCTTCTTGCGGTTTTTAGTGATGGGGTAAGAGTAGGTGTAGCCGAATAGGAAATTAAACTCCACTTTCGGGGATATCTTGCCCATGCCTATCAGTGAGAGGTCCACACCGGTAATGGAGGCCGGACCGGTGTTCAGATACATGAAGCCCATGTCGTCGAGGAAATTGCCTTTGGAACCCCAGTTGCCGAAGGCGAACTCGATGAAATTGTCGAACTGCTGGTGATAGGCGGCGACATCGAAATAGCCACCGAACGGCCCCACGCGGAACGGCTGGGCAATACCAAACTCAGCGTTCCAGCTGCTCTCCGGTTTCAAGTTTGGATTCGGATAGAAACCGTAATTGCCAACGGAAATGGATATGTAGCGTTCGCCAATGCTCGGATAGCGGTAGCCCTGCCCGAAAGAGGCACGGAACGCAGTGTGCCACTCCAACAACTGGTAGTTGAGCCCGATGCGGAATATCGGCTTCTGCGCGAACTCATGGTCAATGACAAATGCCTCCCAACGTGCGCCCAGAACCAACGACAAATTCCTGTTTTTCAAGAACTTGTTTTCAATCTGCACATACGTGGCGAAGTTGTCGGATGTCATCAGGGCGGGCAGCGTGTCATAGTTGTTACCGCTGAAAACCCGTCCGAAAGAACGGGTGTACAAGTTCATCACACCAGCGGTGAGGGCGAAGTCCAAAGCGGCGAATTTCCAATCCTTCGTATATTGGAACTCATCGTATGCCATCATTGACCGTGCGGACTGCGCACCAGTCATCTCCTTGTTGTCGCTATAGGTGATGCGGTTTTTCAGGGAATAGTAGGAGCCATCTTTACCCACGTAGCTGAGACACGGGTCCAAATAGAACATGAAGTCCTTGAAAACGGAAAGGGAGCCTTTGTAGGTGCGGTACTTGTTCTGTTCTGAATCATACCAGAAGAACGACTGCGCATTTTCAGAGTACATGAAGTTCCCGTTCAGGGAGGCGATCAAACCCTTCACCTTGTTGGGGCGATAGCGCATGCCGAAATTGAGTCGGGCGCGCATTTCGTATTTGCCATCGTGATATTTGGTCTTCAGGACGGAATCTGCGGAAATCGGCCGCTCCGGTCCAATATAGCTCATGTCATCAAAGTACTCGCCGCCGACAATCAGGTCGAAATCATTCTTGATGATGCGGGAATGAAGGAACGATGCACCCCACTTCATCGGGGGAACCTTGCCCCAGCTCTTTTCTTCCTTATTGCGCGGGGAGTCGTAGAGACCGTAATGGACAGTCACCTTGGTGGTGGGGTCGAGTCCCGGGTAGGCGGTTTGCGCGTTGATGGCGCCGGTGAGCGCGGAAGAACCAAACAGCACGGAGGAGGCCCCCTTATAGATATCGATGGCACCGATATTCTCCATCGGGATGAAACTCCACATCGGGCGACCGGCATCAGGACGGAGGAACGGCATGTCGTCGAGCAGAATCAGCACGCGGCTACCCATACCGGAACTGAAACCGCTGCCACCACGGATTTGCGGCTCATTGTCCACTACGGCCACACCAGGCACCTTGTCCACCATCTCGTTCACGCCCGTGGGATTCAAGTTCTGCATATCCTTCGGATTCACATTGACGATGGAACCCGTGGAAGTAGCCGGGTCATTGTCAATCTTCTTGGCCACGATACTCGCACCTTCCACATCGTAAATCTCGGAAATCATCTTGACAACCAATTTCACCTTGGGCTCTTTTTTG
Organism: Bacteroidales bacterium; assembly: GCA_017506175.1. Classification (GTDB taxonomy): domain Bacteria; phylum Bacteroidota; class Bacteroidia; order Bacteroidales; family WCHB1-69; genus UBA1756. The sequence goes on from JAFVNW010000009.1 coordinate 29,148, forward strand.
GAGAAATAGACTGTCTTTGTTTCCATTTTATATGTTGTATAGAAGAATGTCAACTCACAACTGTCGCCGTTGACTACAATCTCAAAATTGCCATCCACATCGGCCTGAGCCGGCTCACTCAGCGAAGGCGACATGATTTGCGTAAAAGGGATCGGTTTCCGCTGGGCCGCGTCATAAACGGTGCCGTAAACAATGTGTTTTTGTGCGAAAACGCTATTTATATTGCCACACAACAGAATTAATAACGCGATGGCGATTATCGGGAATAATTTCTTCATACCAAATTATTATTTCTTGCACTAAAAATCAGGCTGCAAAAGTACATTTTTTTTACTAATAGCCATTAATTTTTACATTGAAATATAACAATCTGTATATCAATATATTAAAATTATTAATAAAACTTAAAACTCCAAGGTATTGTCGGGAATGACGAATGGTTGGGCAGCAGATTCCTGCATAAGGCAGCCGTTGGCATCCACATTCGCACCTTCTGGTTTAAGGAATTCATAGCGGGGGTCGTTGGGGTCATGTTTGGCAATCACCGCCGCATAAGGCAGATTGGGATCGGAATAGACTTTTTTCATGAATAGGCCGAACACAGGCATGGCGGCACGTGAACCCTGACCATTAGCCATTGAGTTGAAGTGTGCACTACGATCGTCGCAGCCCACCCAGACGCCGCAGGTCAGCATCGGGGAATAACCGACGAACCACGCGTCAGAGTGATTGTTGGTGGTACCCGTCTTCCCGGCGATGGGGAAATTAAGTCCGTAGGTAGTTTTCAAGCGGTAGCCAGTACCATGTTCAACGACACCGCGCATTAGGCAGACAGTCTGGAAAGCAAGCAGTTGACTCATAGGATCATTCATACGAGGTTTTTCCTCATAAATCAGATGGTCGTTCTTGTCGCAGATTTTGACAATAAAGTAGGGTTTAACATATTCCCCCTGATTGGGAAAGCAGTTGATGGCGCCCACTTGCTCGTAAAGTGTTAATTCACAGGCTCCTAAAGCGATGGATGGAACGGCAGGGACTTTGCTGGTATCGATGCCCATACCGCCGATAAGCTGTTTTACCGCCTGCGGAGAGGTGCCGCCCTTGGTAATCAGATAGGCGGAGACGTTATTCAGGGATCGGGCCAGGGCTTCCTTCAGGCTCAGCGAAGAGGCACCTTTGTAAGTGGCAGCCACCGACCAGCCCGTTTTGGGCTCATACACCGACGTGTTGGGGACCATGGTACAGGGAGAGAGCATGCCGCCGCTGCCGTCCATAGCGGAGGCATAGACGTAGGGTTTGAAAGTGGAGCCCACCTGACGGCGGGAAGACATCACGTGATCGTATTGGAAAGCCTCGTAATTTACGCCGCCCACGTATGCCTTAATCTGTCCGCTGGTTGGTTCCATGGCCATAAAGCCGCATTGAAGGAACGACTTCATATAACGGATGGAGTCATAGGGAGTCAAGGTCGTGTCTTTCTGATGGACGCCGTCCTCGGCAAGAATGCGCATTTTCACAGGTCGATAGAACTCTTTCTCTGCCTCGGCTGGTGCTTTGCCGCCTGTGACTGCCAGTCGGTAACGGGTGGAATTCTTGATGGCCCCCTTCATCAGCTTCTGGGTCTGCTCGGCGGAAAGATTATAGAAAGGCGCATTCTTGTTGCGACGTTGCTGAGCGAAGAACTTCGGCTGAAGGTCTTTTTTAATATGCTCATAGACAGCCTCTTCCGCATATTTCTGCATGGTAACGTCAATCGTGGTATAAATCCGCAGTCCATCCTTATACAAATTGTAGGGTTCGCCGTTCGGTTTCAGATATTTGGAAGTGCGACTGCAAATCAGCGTGTCAAGATAGCCACGAAGGTATTCCCTGAAATAGGTGGCTTTTCCGGTCGTGTGCGACTCATATGTGTAATTGTCCATGCTCAGCGGGATGTTTTTTATGGAATCCGCCTGCGAATCAGTCAAAAAATCATACTTGTTCATCTGCCCGATGACCACATTGCGACGGGTTTGCGAGGCTTCGGGATGGGCAATCGGGTCGAAATTGCCGGGGGCTTTCAACATTCCGACAAGCATGGCGGCCTGTTCCACCGTCAAATCCTTCGGGGTGGTGGAGAAATAACGGTGAGCAGCGGTTTCAATTCCCATAGCCTGATGAGAAAAGTCAACTGTATTCAGGTACAGGGTGATGATTTCCTCCTTGGAATACTCGCGTTCCAGCCTTAGGGCAAGGATCCACTCTTTCAGTTTGGACTTCACCAGGTTTCCTGGTTCGCGGTCATACATGTTTTTGGCAAGCTGCTGCGTTATGGTGCTGCCACCGCCGCGCCCGCCGGTAAACAGTCCGAAAGCGACACGCACCAACGCGCGGAAATCAATCCCGCAATGGTCGTAATAACGCGCATCTTCCGTGGCTATCAGTGCGTTAATCATATTGGGAGAAATATCTCTGAAATGACAGTTGGAACGGTTGTCGTAATAATAGCGGCCCAATTCCGTCACCCCGTCGGAGGCATAAACGATGGATGCCTGATAGGTCGTGTCTATGCGTTCCTGAAGTTCATACACATTGGCAATATCGTCATCATTGGCCAGACTGAGGAAATAAACAACGACCACTGCCACGCACAACACGTACAAACACCAGAAGGGGACAATCAATTTGGAACGTTCGAGATTTGTTTTTCCCGAAACCGCTTTCTTCTTGCTACTTTTTGAACCGTACATTTTTATAGGTTAAAGGTTTATGTTTTTGGGGTGGGTTTCAGCTACGAGATAATTGAAGTCAACGTCTCTTCCTAACTTCGGACTCTAAAAGTTCATACCAGTCATCGCCGTATTTGCGGATGAGAGGTTCTTTCAGGAAACGATAGACAGGTAATTTCATTTCTTCGCCCAATTGGTATGCATCTTCGCACACGAACCAGCGATGGTAGTTCAGGGCGTCGTAGTCGGGTAGTTTTTTGATTCGGATGGGATATAAATGACAGGAGATGGGTTTGCGGAAATCGATTTCACCATTCAAAAAAGCCTTTTCGATGGCGCACTTGGCGATTCCGCTTTCGTAATAGACATAGGCGCATTCCTCGGTATTGTTGAGCAGCGGTGTAACGAACTGTCCTTCCATATCATAGTCGAAGGTGCCGTTTTTCTCCACCAGTTCCCTGCCCTCATCGGACATATATTGGCTGAAGACAGGGTAATTGTCCTCCAAATCGCCAATTTCCTCCGGCTCGAGTGGCGCGCCCGTATCGCCCTCTACACAGCATTCCCCGCAACACGCCTTCAAATCGCAACAGAAGCAGTTGTCGATCAATTCATCCGAAACCAATACATTGCCTATTACCAACATAGATGAGTGGTTAATATGAATAATGAATAGTGGTGGTCAGGCCATTATCCACTATTCATTATCCAATATTCAATAACTGATTACTTGCCGAGGCGTTCCAATTGAACGGTGAAGTGGCGCATCAACTTGGCTTCCCAGGTGATTTTCACGCCACGCGTAATCTCGTTGCGACGGTCGTACAGGTTCTTGCAAGCGGCGGCGATCACGTCCATGTGGTTGTCGGTATAGACGCGGCGCGGGATGCAGAGGCGTACGAAGTCGAGGCCGCCGAAACGGTTTTCGTGCGTCACTGGGTCGCGGTCGGCGAGCAGATAGCCGATCTCGCAGGCGCGGATGCCGGCTTCAAGATAAAGTTCGCAGGTCATCGTCTGTGCCGGGAACTCTTCCTTCGGAATGTTGGGGAGAATGCGGTCGGCATCCAAAAAGATGGCATGGCCGCCGGCAGGACGTTGATAAGGGATGCCGTATTCGTCCAATTTCTGGGCGAGATAAGCGACTTGGTGGATACGGGTTTGCAACATGTCGAACTCGGTGTTCTCGTCCAACCCAACTGCCAGCGCCTCAAGGTCGCGACCGGCCAAACCACCGTAAGTGATAAATCCTTCGTAGGGGATGCAGAAGCTCTTAGCTCCTTCGTACCAATCTTTTTTCTTGGTGGCGATAAAGCCGCCCATGTTCACGATGGCGTCTTTCTTGGCACTCATGGTCATACTATCAACGTAGGAATACATCTCCTTGGTGATTTCCTTGATGCTCTTGTTTTCGTAGCCTTTTTCGCGGGTTTTGATGAAATAGGCGTTTTCGGCAAAGCGGGCAGAATCCATATTGACCGGGACTCCGTATTTATGGCAAAGTTCGCAGGTCTCGCGGATGTTCTTCATGCTGACCGGCTGACCACCGACGGTGTTATTGGTGATGGTGAGGACCATGAAAGGAACATTGCCTTTGTTTTCTTTCAAAACTTTTTCCAGTTTCTTCAAGCCGACATTGCCTTTGAAAGGAACTTCGAGCTGGGTGTCCTTGGCCTCGTCGCAAGTGACGTCGATAGCTTTGGCGCCGCGGGCTTCGATATGGCCTTTGGTCGTATCGAAGTGGGCGTTGCCGGGAACGACCATGCCGGGTTTCACAAGATAGGAGAAGAGGACGTTTTCAGCGGCGCGGCCCTGGTGAGTGGGGATGACATAGCGCATGCCGAAGAGTTTTTTTACAGTGCTTTCGAATTTGTAGAAGCTGGTGGCTCCTGCATAGCTCTCGTCGCCAAGCATCATCGCGCTCCACTGGCCCTGACTCATAGCACCTGTGCCGCTATCGGTCAGAAGGTCGATATAAACCTCTTCGGCCTTCAGCATGAACACATTGTTGTGAGCGGCTGCCAGCCATTTTTCGCGTTCCTCGCGAGTGGACTTCCGGATGGGTTCCACCATCTTGATTTTCCAGGATTCTGCAAAAGGTAATTCCATAGTTTGTACTTTTAATTAGACAATAAATTATTTTGATTTTTGTAATTTCTTTGCATAACGTGCATCGAGCAGAGCCTTGCATTTGGGGCAGTTGCGGCACACCGGCGCATTCACGTCGGCGATAGCGGTGCGGGTGATATTCCCGATTTCATCGTAGTAATTCCAAGTGCCGGTGCAGTTTCCATCGGTGAAGTGGCCCTCATAACATGTTTTACCATTCGGGTAATAGCAGATTTCATCGCCGTTTTTCACCCCCATGTCGAACTTGGTGGAGCGCATCTTCTTGCCGGAATCAAAATACTCGATGTATTCGCCGTCGATTTTCCCTTGGTTATAGGTGCATTGCGTACGCACATTGCCGTTCGGGTAAAAGGTCTTCTCCTCCCCTATTTGCACGCCATGGTCATATTTTGCAGTGGACCAAGGAGTTCCGTCATCATAATAGGCGTTCCATACGCCATCTTCAAGCCCATGGTCGAATTTCATCTCCGTATAGAGTGTTCCATTTTTATGATAGGCGGCATGGCAGACCACCTCATCGGTGCGGTTGCCCTTCTCATCAATCCGGTAGATATCGACATCACGCTTGGCTCCGTCGGCATAGGTCTTTGTCACCACAGAACCGGGCGCATCCTTATAGGGATCGTAGATTTTCTTCTCAGCTTTGGGTTTGTCGGTATGTTTGCAAGCAGCCAGACAGAGAATCAGGCATAGGACGGTAAGGGGCAAAAGGAGTTTTTTCAGCATCATTTCTTTTCTTTTTCAAAAGGAGCATTCATATCTTTAAGCACTTGGTCTGTGATGTCCTTGGTGGGGTCGGCGCAAATCAGGATGGGCATCTCCTCGGAATAGGTGAAGACGTAGGAGGCCTTTCTGGTGGCGCTGATGCGGGCGGAGGAGGCTTTCAGCGAATCCAACATCGACTTGTTGACACCGCTGGTCTTTTCGTCGATTTTATTTCTGGCGGACGTCATGTCGGCTTCCAACTTGCTGTATTCGGCCTCCAGTTGCTGCTGAGTGTTCTGCATCTGGATGTCGGTCAGGATGCCGGCCTGCATATTCTGCTGGAACTGCGCATATTTCTTCTGGAAGCTCTGTTGCTTGCCTGTGAAGAGGGCCTCCTGCTGGGAAAGTTCCGTTTCCAGTTCTTTCTTTTTCTGCTGGAAATAGATGTAATGTTCCTGGATGGTGTCCAGATTGATGAAGAGGACCTCGCCACTGCCGGGGTTGCCGGGGACAGCGGAAGCTACTGCGACATTGTCTTGAGCCGTGGCGTCTTTTTTACAGAGTTTGCCCCCGCAGAAATAAAGGATAAAAAGGGCGATGACGGCCACAGCCAGCACACAGTCAACAATCAGTCCGCACTTGCAGCCGCTGCTTTTGCATTTTCCATTTTGGGGTTCTTTATTCTCGCCGGCAGGAGTTGGGGCATCCGGCTGTTCAAGGTCAATCTTCACAAATGATTCCTGAGCGGCTTGCGCGCTCTCGTTTTTTAAATTTTCTTCGTTTTCTGCCATTTTTATAAATATCTAAAGAACAACAAATATCAACAAAGGAACACACCTCTGTTGGTTACAAAAAAGAACGTGCAAAAGTAATAATAATTTTTGAATCAGGCAAATCGACATCACGTCTTTCGCACCTGCTTCTTCGCTGCCGGAAAGAGCACGTTGTTCAAGATGAGCCTGTAACCGGGCGAATTCGGGAAAATGTCCAGGTCAGTCGGCGGGTCGCCCACAAAATGCTGATAGTCCTCTGGGTCGTGGCCGGAATAGAAGGTCCATGTGCCCTTGCCGTACTCGCCGTGAATGTAGCGTGCCTCGCCCATGGCAGCACTCTCACCCATTATCAACACATGGGGCTTGATTCTGTCCTTGCGGAAAGCTGTGGTCTGCCCCATGAATCCGGGAATCACGTTGGAGTGATTCTGGCAGAGCATCGTCGGCACGGGATCCCACTTGGCGGAGAATTCAAACAGCGTGAAGAAGTCGTTCTTCTTGCGGTCACCAGTCGGTTTCACATCGATGTCGGCAATTTCATACTGGTATGGGTTGGTGACGATGTTGAAATTAGTAAATGCGAATGTTTTGCTGAAGTCCAACTTCGACTGCGCCTGCGGGTCCATCGGGTCGCCATCAAACATCACATCACAGATGTCAACGCCTTCGGCAGCCAGCGCGACATCAAAACTGTCGGGACCAGAGCACATTGCAAACAAGTAACCGCCGCCAGCAACAAAATCACGAATGGACTTGGCCACGGCGAGTTTCATCTGCGAAACCTTGCTGTAACCCAGCCTCTGCGCAGTGGCCTCCTGCTCCGCCACATCCTGCTGGTACCACGCCGCATTGCGGTAATTGCCCCAGAACTTGCCATACTGGCCGGTGAAGTCCTCGTGATGCAGGTGCAACCAGTCATACTTGGGCAGTTCTCCGTTCAACACTTCCGTGTCATAAATCACCGTATAGGGAATCTCAGCGTATGTCAGCACCAACGTCACCGCATCGTCCCACGGCAACTTGTTCTTGGGAGAATAAACGGCGATTTTCGGCAGCTTTGTCAACTTGATCTCGTCCATATTGGCTTCCAACGAGGCGATTTCGTTGATGATAGCACTCGCTTGGATATCGGAAATCACCTCGTAAGTGACCCCGCGAATGGCACACTCGTCCTGAACCGACTGACTATACTGGCACATGAAACTGCCCCCGCGATAGTTGAGCAGCCAGCTCACGTCAATGCCCTTCCCTACTGCAAAATAGGCGATTCCGTATGCCTTGAGATGATTCTTCTGCACCAAATCCATCGGGACCAGCAGATGCGTCGCCGACAAATTCAAGACGAATCCCGCAAGAATGATAGTGATGATAAAGCGTTTTATTATGTTCATGTTCTCTTTGACTTAAAAGATAAATTCAACCTCCTAATTCTTACCCGGCTTATAGTATTCCCTGTTTTTCAGTTCATAGGCGGGGCGGGACTTGTCGGGGTTGCGCCCACGCACCTTCTCAACGAAGAGCCACTTTCCGTTGTCAGCCACAAATCCCTGATTCATACTGGATTCTGGCACCATAAAGGCGGCCACGTCCCCCATTGCGTCATCCAACGGAGCGAGCACATCAAAGACAATCATTTCGGCGGTGGCAGTCTCGTAAACCACACGATGCGTCTTCGGATCACGACGGCCCGTCCCGACTTCGTATGACTGCGTTTCGTACTTCAAAGAGAAAACGGAATTTTTGGCATAGTCGAAAATAATACGGTAGGATTTCTCTGGATATTTCTTGAATACATTCGCTCCGAAAACTGGTGACATATCAGACTTAAAATACAGTATTTCAATTACTTTCTGATTGGTAAACATATCATTCCCGTTCCAACCGAGCAGAGTGTAATAAGTCCGTGTTTTCGTTTTCAAAGGAATCAACTTGTAATAGACTGCGCCATACCACTTGTTGTGGTTGCCCACGCTAGTACGCGGATAATCAATCGAACTGCGCTTGTCGAAAAGCGGATATAGGACATATTTCTTACGCCCCTCATTGTAAACTTGGATAAAACCGAAATTCTCAACCGTGTAGTCATCTTTCGGGATAAACCAAGTAAAAATTTTGAAAAGCTTATCCGGAGAGGCAAGCACCGAGAAATTCTTGACAGAATCCCATTCAAACTTGAACGCATTCTTCTCATTCAGAGTCAGTTCCAACAGATTCATAAAGTCCTCGTTCAAACTGTAGCGTTCCACCTCCGTAGGAGCTCGCATCACCGCCTCACGAAGATTGATCAACGAGTCCTCCCAAAAACGAAAGTCGAAATGCTTCTGCCCGAAGAGAGAAGCAACCGACAACATCAGAAGAATCATTAACACTCTTTTCATTTAACTTGTATATAGACGGTATGGCGATACAATTGCCTATCTTTATCGAGATAATAATAATAATCTGAAGTCGCAAGCACTTGACGAGTCCCAGAATGGAATACCAACGAACTGCCCCAGAGCTGGGAACACAAGTAAAACATCATGATGCCATCATGTGTATAGTAAATCCGGTCCCCGACAACTTGAATCGGCGTATCCGAAACCACGGGATAGGAGTTCAGATAGGTGCCGAAAGCATCGAAGAACAACACCGCGTCCGTGTTGACCAGCACCAGCTTTTTTTCTTGCAACGAAAGAAATTGAGATGGATTCAAGTCACTAATTGTGAGGTGATTACGAGAAATCACATTCAAATGGAAATCAACGGCGACCAAGTCTTTCGCCACCTCATCGTAGAGCCAGATTTTATTGTCGGTGGAGTAGGTGGCGAGTGTGACATTTTGGAGGTTTTGAGCGAACAAGTCAAGCGGTTCCCCAATGACGGTCAACTTGTCGTCCAAGAAGACGATTTTGCCCGCATCGCGATAGAACAGCATGATTTTCAAAGGATTGTCAGAATCAATAGAGGAAATATCTCCAAGAAGGAAGTCTTCATAATTGGCGAGTTTGCTTCCGAAAGGATCCAATTTCACGAGTGAAGCCCCATTCACAACGTATATGTTCCCTCTGATATCACAGGAGATATAATCCCCAACGGCATCCGATACACGCTCCGACTGGGCCTGTACGAACATACAGGCTACGAGCAAGAACGAGAAAAGGAGACCTCTTTTCATGGCACATGGATACTATTCACCGAACAATTGCTGAAGAGCTCTTTCCAATTCAGGTCCCCGCAGCCCGCGAGCCAGGATCCGGCCTTCGCGGTCAAGAAGGAAGGTGCAGGGAATGGATGAGACGCCGTACAATTTGGCGGCGGCGGAGCCCCAGCCCTTCAGGTCGCTCACATGGTTCGCCCATACAAGCCCGTCTTTCTGGATGGCGGCCTCCCAATTCTCCTTTTTGTTGTCCAAAGAAACGCTGAAAACCTCAAACCCCTTGTCGTGATATTTCGCATACATCTTCACCACATTCGGGTTCTCCTTCCGGCATGGGCCGCACCACGATGCCCAAAAGTCTATCAGCACTACCTTGCCCCTCAAGGAAGAGAGTTTGCGCGTGACGCCGCTGGGGTCTGGAAATTCCAGCTCGGGAGCCACATTGCCCGTGGCCGTTCGGTTTTGAGGCGTGTTTATCTTGTCATAGCGCTCGTTGACCAGCGGGTGCGAAGGGAACTTCTCATGCAACGCAGTAATCACCTCCGTCTGCAAAGCCTTGTCTTGCGCAAACTGGTCAATGAACATCAACGTCGCCAAATCGGTCTTGTTCTCCAAAATCAAGGCGCGGGATTTGTCAGTTACACTCTTATTGTACTCATTATAAACAGATTGATAGCGTGCCACCACATCCTGAATGTGATTTTGCCCTTCGGTCAGGATGTTGTTTCCAAGGGTGGAGAGGATTTTGACGGAGGCATTCAACTCATCCTTCTTGGCGAGTACTTGCGAACCGTACTCCTTCACAACCGCCAGAATCTGATTGCAGAAATTCATCTTTGCCTTCGTGCTTTCAAGTTTGCCGTCGAAATAAAATTCTTCGTAGTCACTGACCAGTTTTTCCATTTTTTCATAATAAAGGTCGAAAGTAGAAGAGACAGCCAGCTGATAATCATCGGTAACGAGAATATACTGCTGGAGGTTCGCATAAATCTCCTCAAAGCCCCGAACGGGAGTGAAGTCGGCAACAGTGAGCGGCTTGGCAGCGTCGCGATAGCCCTTATACGCCGCGTAATAGTTCTTAAAGGTCTTCATGTGCTGGATGCTTCCCGTCAAGAAGGCATCCATCTGCTTCTTATCCAGTTTGCCATCGGGGGCGCAGCGGTTGAGGAGCGACATCAACGAGTCGTTCTTCTCGATGGAGGAGGAGATATCGGAATCCGTCGCCCGCGCCGACAGATGAACCGGCTTGAACTTCGCAATGAAATTGCTGAAATAGAGCTGGGTGGCATCGTTCTGCAACGCCTCATTCAAACTGTCGAGCAGTGATTTCTGATGGATGAACATATCTGATAGCTTTTGAGTAAAAGCAACTGATTCAGAGCCGGTTACAGAGACCACCTTTCGCAAGTCGGTAGCATCCAAGGTCATGTTGATATTGTCGTTCGGATGCAGACAGAGCAGAAAGAGTGAATTGTCGGCAAATGAGAGCGCATAAATATCCGGCTGTTGCAACGTGGTCCGTATGACGAAACGGTCGTTTTTGATTTCCGCAGTTGCCAACTTCGCGGGAGCAGCATCCCCCTCTTTATAAGCAAGTTGCAGGTCAACAGACTTGTATTGGCTATTGTTCAACAAGGTGACGTTCACCGTCACATTCTGAGAAAACAAAATGTTTGCCATCATCACGAAAGCAAACATTAAAACGATAGATAATTTATTCATATATAAGGGTGATTCAATTAATTTGCATCATTTAAGAAACGATAGATGGAGTGTTCAAATTGTTCTTTCGCATATTTTAAATCAATGGACATTGATTTTTTCCTTGAATCGGGGAATGAATACATCGCGTCGGTCATGATTTTTTCAACGATGGAGCGAAGTCCACGGGCCCCCAGCTTCAATTCCACTGCCTTCTGGACAATGTAGTCGATGGCTTCGTCGGAAAATTTGAGGTTAATCCCATCCAACTCAAAGAGTTTTTCATACTGCTTTATCAGGGCGTTTTTGGGTTCCACAAGGATTTTCTTCAATGCGGCAGCATCGAGGCTGTTCAAGTAGGTGATGACAGGAAAACGACCGCAGAGTTCCGGAATCAGTCCGAACGTCTTGATATCCTGTGCAGAGACATATTGGAGCACATTGTTCTTGTCGAACGCCTTGTTTTTGGAATTGTATCCGATCACATTCGTGTTCATCCGCTCGGCGATGATTTTGTCGAGGCTATTAAACGCGCCAGAAGCAATGAAGAGGATGTTCTGGGTATCCACCTCAATGAACTTCTGTTCCGGATGCTTTCTGCCGCCTTCCGGGGGAACATTCACCTTGGCGCCCTCGAGCAACTTCAGCAACGACTGTTGCACGCCCTCGCCGGAGACATCTCGCGTAATTGACGGATTGTCAGCGCCTTTGCGTGCGATTTTGTCGATTTCATCAATGAAGACGATGCCGCGTTCCGCTTTGGCGACATCGTAGTTGGCGGCCTGAAGCAAACGGGTGAGGATGCTTTCCACATCTTCGCCCACATAGCCGGCCTCGGTGAAAACGGTGGCATCGGCAATACAGAAAGGAACATCCAACATCCTTGCTATCGTCTTGGCAATCAAAGTTTTACCTGTTCCTGTCTCCCCTATCATCATGATGTTGGATTTCTCTATTTCCACGTCATTGTCGTCCGTCTTCACATACATTATTCTTTTATAATGATTATAGACGGCAACAGAGATGACCTTCTTGGCCTCATCTTGACCGATGACATACTGGTCGAGTTTCTTCTTGATTTCGCTGGGTTTCAGCAGATCGACCTTGAAATTTCGTTTTTCCTCCTCCTTGTTACGGGCACGGGTTTCGCACAGCATCTCATCGGCGATATGGATGCAATTTTCGCAGATGGCACCTGAGATACCGTAAATCAGCGGATTGTCGGGCGTTTCCGGCCTTCCGCAGAAACTGCAGAACATCGTGTTTTTAGGATGTTTCACCATATTTACTATTTGTTTTTGCCCAACACTTCGTCAATCATTCCGTACTCCTTGGCCTCGTCGGCACGCATCCAATAGTTGCGGTCGCAGTCTTTCCAAACCTGGTCGTAATCCTTGCCTGAATGATGGGAGATGATTTCATACAGCTCCTTTTTCAGTTTTTGGATTTCCTGGGCTTCGATTTCGATATCGGAAGCCTGACCTTGCGCGCCACCGAGTGGCTGGTGAATCATGACGCGGGAGTGCGGAAGGGCGAAACGCTTGCCCGCTGCGCCTGCGCACAACAGAACCGCACCCATTGAGGCCGCCATGCCCGTGCAGATGGTGGAGACATCCGGATTGATGTACTGCATCGTGTCATAAATACCCAAACCCGCGTGGACATAGCCGCCGGGAGTGTTCAGGTAAATCTGGATGTCACGTTCAGAATCCTGCGATTCAAGGAATAGCAACTGAGCCTCGATGATGTTGGCCACATCGTCATCAATCGGCACGCCAAGAAAGATAATTCTGTCCTTCATCAGGCGGGAGAATACGTCCAGCTGCGTGATGTTCATCGGTCGCTCCTCAATGATATAAGGTGTCAGATAATCGTTGACTGCAGAGGTGTATTTATCCACATGCAGGCTTGCAATACCGCGGTGCTTGACGGCATAATTTCTAAAATCGTTCATATTAAATGGTTGAATGGTTGATTCGTTGAGGTGTTGAGGTGTTGAGTCTGTTTTTGCTCTTTACTCGACGTTATTCAGCTTTGGGAGTGGATTTCTTGGTTTTGGAAGCCGTCGTTTTGGCTGTGGTCTTCTTGGCCTTTGGTTTTTCCTCTTTCGTTTCCTTCGCCTCTTTTTCCTCCTTCACCTCTTTCACTTCCCCTTCAGTTGCGGTCTTTTTGGCAGAAGTCTTCTTGGTGGCACTCTTTTTCGCTTTCGGAGCGGCCTCGTCTTCGGGCTTGATGTTGTAAATGATCTCGGTGAATTCCTTCATCGTCACCTTCTTCACGGTGGTCTTCATCTTGTTCAGGAGCACCTTGCCGATTTCATCGTCAAACAAGCGGTCATAGATGTTCTTTCTGGTCTCCTTATTTCTCAAAGTGTCTTCCACGAGCGCGTCGATTCTGTCGGAAACGGACTCGGCGTCGAAGTTTTGGAAGTACATGTTAACCAACGAAGTGCGCACATATTGCTTGATGTCGTCTTCAGTAATCTTGATGTCGTTTTCGGTAGCAAGCTTGTTCTCCAGCAGTTGCCAACGGAATGACTTTTCGTAATCAGCATACTTCTCATTCAGGGAATCCGGGGTCATATCTTTCTGGATGGAAAGGATGTATTTCTTCATGAATTCTTCCGGGATCTCAATGTCGAGATGTTTTAGAAGAGCATCGATTGCATCGTTCATGAATTTGTTCTGCGCGTTCGGAGCGTAGTTTTGCTCTATATGCAGAGCGGCGTCCTTGCGCATATCCTCAACCGTCTTGATACTTCCATCGGGGAATGCCTTCTTAAAGAACTCATCGTTAATTTCAGCGGGGTCGAGATGCCCGATGTAAGAGATGGTCAGTTCCAGTTCATTGGGTTTGCTCTTGTCAAGCAGCGCGCCTGTGGTGCGGAGGAACGCAGCCAGCGGGACATCGCTTGTGAAGATGGTGTTGACATCCACTTTCACCACATCGTTGGCTTTTTTGCCCTTGAACAACTTTTGTCCTTCGTTGTTCAGGTCTTCGAAATGGAAATTGCCGCTTTGGGATTCCGGATAGGAGACGGTAACGAAATCATTCTCACCGATGGTTTCAGGTGAGGAGTATTTGCCGTAGCGTTTCTGCAATTCGCTGATATAGTTGTCGATTTCGCTGTCATCGGCCACAATTTGGTATCGGGTGAATGACGGGACTTTGCCATAGTCAAGATCGAAAGGCTTTTGGCAGGCGATTTCGAAAGTGAAGTGGAACTTATCGGAATGTTCGAGGTCGAAGCTGGTTTGATCGTTGTCCGGAAGCGGTTCGCCGAGCACTTGGAGCTTGTTGTCGCTGATGAATTTCTGGATTTCATCGGAAACGATACGCTCAACTGTGTCAGCGATGATGGATTTTTCATAATTGCGCTTAATCAGCTGCATCGGGGCCTTACCGATGCGGAATCCCGGAATGGATACCGTGCGACGAACTTTTTTCAAGCCGTCCTCTACTTTTTCTTGATAATCTTCGGGTAAGATCTCAATGCTTAAGATCTTAATCTGTTCGCCTTTGTTTTCGTTTTGAATGTTCATCTATTGTAATTTTAAACGTTTAAATTTCAAGGGTGCAAAAGTACGAAAAAAATATGGATTGGTTAATTCCTAATTTCTACGGTTGTTAAATACAAATTGAACGCGGAATTGTTCAATGGGATAATGAAATTTCAGGATGAATGCCAGATTGATTCTGCAAGGTTTGCGCCACTCCCCGCTATTTAAGGTGGAAGGCGAAGGTCAGTCCCAGACTACCGGGCTGGCTGAAAGTGGAGGGCTGCAGGTAGGGAGCGAACTGCAAGGAGAGGTCGTCGGAGATGTCGAAATAGAAAAGGTGCGCGTCCACAGCAGCATCAATCAAATTCAGCACATAGATGATGGCGGTGGCGGCCACGGCGATTTCCATATTGCGCTGGTAGTATTTCTTCATCGACAAGACACTCTCATCGTCATAATTGGCGAGGTTGGGGTCGAGCAGGTCAAAATGCTCCTGCATCCGGTTCCGGTATTCGGTCCGATAGATGACCATCCTTTGGGAAAAGCGGCAGATGAAATAGACGGAGGTGCCAAATCCGGCGTAGATGATGGGGACCTTCCACCAACGCTTGTTGTATATCTGCCCGGCGCCAGGGAGCACCGCCGACAATGCGACAGCGACCTTCGGGTTGTGCTTCTTTTGCAGAATGGAATCGGTGGTGTGTACATTTTCAACCACCGGCTCCGCTCCTCCCCTCTTGTGTCCGTGGGTCTTCACAAAAGCGGAATCGCCAACCTGGGCAGCCCCGTCGTCTTGCGCAAAACCCTCGGTGCAAGCAAAGAATGCAGTGAGAAGCACGAGCACTACACAACGGAGATATTTCATAACAGATTGACTGATAACAACTTTACTTGGAAAGCAACGACATAAGGTGCGCCAACTCCTCCTCAGATTTGAACGGAATCGTAATCTTGCCCTTTCCCGTGACATCCTTCGCAACAGCCACCCTTGTATTCAGTTTCTGGGAAAGATCCGACTTGAAACGATTGATTTCGTCCGAGAGTTTCACCTTGACTTTTTTCCGGGGTTTCACCTCGCCGACAATTCTTTTGGCAAGGGCTTCCGTTTGGCGGACCGACAAGCCGTTGAGCAGAATCTCGTTGAGCATCTTGTTCTGGACCTCGAAATCATCGAAGCCGACAATACAGCGGGAATGTGCCATAGAGATTTTATTGTCGCGCACTGCAAGCTGAACCTCTTTTGACAGTTTCAAGAGTCTCAGATAGTTGACGATGGTCGTCTTGTTCTTCCCTACCTTAGCGCTGAGTTCGTCTTGAGAAAGGTTGCACTCATCAAGCAGCCGCCTATAGGAGACGGCGATTTCAATGGCGTTGAGGTCTTCTCGCTGGATGTTCTCCACGAGGGCCATTTGGAGGGACATGACCTCATCAACCGAGCGAACAAAGGCGGGAATTTCGGTGAGGCCTGCGAGCTTGGAGGCGCGCCAGCGGCGTTCGCCGGAGATGATTTGATAGCGGCCGTTAGCGATGGGGCGCACGGTGATAGGCTGGATGAGCCCGTAGGTTTTGATTGACTGAGCCAGCTCGTTCAGCGCGGTCTCGTCGAAATCCACTCGTGGCTGTCCCGGGTTCACCTCGATGGAGTCCACGCGAATCATAGTATCGCTGCCCGATTTCACATTGGCAGAGGAATTGGGCGATATGACGGAGTATTCGCCACTTCCGAGCAGGGCGCCTATGCCCTTGCCCAAACGGCTGTTAGATTTACGGTCCATGCTATTTTGCGTCGATTAAGGGATTGTTTATGGAATAACCGTTCTGCGTCAGCACTTCCTTGGCGAGGTTGAGATAGTTGATGGTTCCGCGGGACTGGATATCGTAAGCCACGATGGGTTTCCCGTGGCTCGGGGCCTCGCTCAAACGGATGTTCCTTGCGATGATGGTATTGAAAACGATGCCTTTGCAGTGCTGCTGCACGTCTTCAACAACGGCGTTGGCGAGTTTGAGGCGGGAGTCGTACATCGTGAGCAGAATCCCCTCAATGGAGAGCGACGGGTTCATGCTTGACTGTATAATACGGATGGTGTTGAGCAGTTTACCGAGGCCTTCCAGCGCATAATACTCGCATTGGACTGGGATAATGACGGAATCGGCCGCGACAAGGGCGTTGACAGTAAGGTAGCCCAACGACGGTGCGCAGTCGATGATGATGAACTCGTACTCGCTTTTCAACTCGGAAATGGCGTCGCGCATACGGAATTCGCGACGATCCATGCTCACCATTTCTATTTCAGCGCCAACGAGGTTGATGTTGGCGGGAAAAAGGCTGAGATTGGGGACATCCGTATCCACGATGACTTCTTTGGCAGAAGCGTTCCCGATCATGCAGTCATAGATGCTGGTTTGGACTTCATTGGCATCGAGCCCAACGCCAGAAGTGGCATTGGCCTGCGGGTCGGCATCAATCAGCAGTGATTTATGCTCCAACACGGCAAGTGACGCCGCGAGATTCACCGCGGTGGTGGTCTTCCCTACCCCCCCCTTCTGATTAACAACGGCAATGATTTTTCCCATTACGCATCCAAATCTTCGAAGGTTAGGTCAGCGGAATTTTCGGTGCGTTGTTCCGGAATGGCGAACAGCTCGTCGGCCGGCATCTCACCCGTTTCGATGAAATTGAGCATGGCCTCAAGGGCGTTCTTGAATTTGTCGAAATCTTCCTTGTACAGGAACAATTTATGCTTCTCGTAGAAGAAGGTGCCGTTCTCGGCGTTGAATTTGCGTTTGCTTTCCGTGATGGTCAGGTATTTCTCATCACTCTTGGTTGCTTTTACATCAAAGAAGTAAGTTCTCTTTCCTGCCCTTACCGCTCTTGACAACACTTCGTTTTTTTCTAAATTTTCCATCTGATGTAATTTGATTAAATATGTATTAAACTAATCCTCATCATCACCATAGTAGGCAAAATGAATGGGAATTTGCGTTTTCATAGCGAATGCCTCGCCGTTTTTCTTGGCCGGAGTCCAGTTCGGGAAGTTTTGGACCACGCGGACAGCCTCGTCGTCCATCTCGGGATAGCCAGAAGAGGTGAACACGGAAACTTCCGAAATCTCACCATCGGCCCCCACGACAAATTGAACCGTCGTCGTACCCTCATACTCGCCGGATTTCAGTGTTTCAGGATAGGTCACCGACGTATCCAAGTAATCATAAAGTTCATCCATTCCGCCGGGATATTCAGGAAAGCTCATCGTCATTCTGGTGGTGTCACCATTGGCAGACTTCTGCTTGAACACCATCTGCTTCTCATTGCAGTCCATCGTGGTCTCCTCTTGGGCGAGACATTGCAAAGCATTCATACTCAAAGCCATACAGAACAAAATGGCAAGCATCAAACCTGTTTTTCTCATAATTTCTATCGGTTAAAATTTCAGCGGGCAAAGTTACAAGTTTTTTTTATACTGAACTATATTTAAAATCTTTTTTCTTTCAACATTTTCAAAAAAAAGTTGTATCTTAGCCGCTCAAAAACGCAGGTGGAATTTTCACCCCCGATTTTGTGCTAACGACCTTATACTGTTTGATTTACATAGAAAAATGAAGAGATTATTTTTTAGCGTTTCCATCGCGATTTTATTGATTTTTTCCACCAACTGTCTCTTTGCCAACGAAAATATTTCGAAAAACAGCGAGCCGACCGAGACCACCCAGACGGCCGAGAAATTCAATCCGGGCCCCTTCATTATCAACCACGTCATCGACAGCTACGGCTGGCACATCACCGGCGACGGAAACAAATCCGTCTCCATTCCCCTTCCCATTATCTTAGTGGAACATTGGAAGCCGACCTGCTTTATGTCCAGCAAATTCCACCACGGACACAACGCCTACAAAGGCTATGCGCAAGGGTTCACCCCCGAGACCGAGAACAAGATCGTGAAATTGGTCGCCCCCTATGCCGACTACAGCGGCGAACTTTCGGCAATTTTCGAAGAAGCCGGCATCCACAAAGGCGACTACGCTGCTGCCGCCAAACTCATCGACGCAGACGCCACCAAGGCCATCTTCGACATCTCTATCACCAAGAACGTCTGTGCCCTCTTCGTCTCCATCATCATCCTGCTATGGCTCTTCCTTGCCGTCGCCAAGCAATACAAGAGACGCGAAGGAATGGCCCCCCACGGCGCACAAGGCCTCGTGGAACCACTCATCCTCTTCATCCGTGATGAGGTCGCCATCCCCTCCTTGGGCAACAAATACGAAAAATACTTCCCCTACTTGCTGACCCTCTTCTTCTTCATATTGGTCAACAACCTGATGGGCCTGATTCCGATATTCCCAGGCGGTGCCAACGTCACCGGCAACATCGCCATTACCGGCATCCTGGCGGTCATCACTTTCCTGATCACGACCTTCTCTTCAAACAAAAACTATTGGAAACACTTGGTGAATACGCCTGGCGTTCCGTGGTGGCTTAAATTCCCACTGCCCCTCATGCCCCTCATTGAAATCATCGGCATTTTCACCAAACCCTTCGTACTGATGGTCCGTCTTTTTGCCAACATCACGGCTGGACACATCATCGTACTGGGCGTCATCTCCTTGATTTTCATCTTCGGCGGAATGTCCATTGGTCTCGGCTACGGCGTATCCATCGTCTCACTTGTCTTCTATCTGTTCATGGGACTTCTGGAACTCATCGTCGCATTCATCCAAGCCTTCGTATTCACGCTGCTCACAGCCCTGTTCACCGGCATGGCTATGGAGGAAGAACATGAATGACATTTCTTTAATGCAAACTCTTTTTATTCACTAAATTTTATAAATTATGTCAAATTTATCAGTTTTATTACAAGCGGCTGCCGATGGTTCAATCGGCAAAATGGGTGCTGGTATTGGTGCAGGTCTTGCAGCTATTGGTGCAGGTATCGGTATCGGTAGAATTGGTCAAGGCGCTGTTGAATCCATCGCCCGCCAACCGGAAGTTGCCGGTGACGTGAGAACCAACATGATTCTGGCCGCCGCATTGGTAGAAGGTGTTGCCTTGTTCGGCATCGTTGTTTGCTTGCTCATCGCAGTGGCATAACACGAAAACAAACACTGAAAAGGGTTCTTCCGCGGTTGGCGGAAGAACTCTTTTTTAACTTACATGGTTTTAGATTTGACGATTTAACAATGAAAATTTCTTACAACTGGTTAAAACAATACATCAATTTCAACCTGAATCCCGATGACACAGCCCGCTATCTCACCGATTGCGGCTTGGAAGTGGAGGGCATTGAACAATTCGAGACCATCAAAGGCGGTTTACGCGGACTGGTTGTAGGTGAAGTGCTCTCTTGCGAGCCTCACCCTGACTCCGACCACCTGCACGTAACCACCGTCGATGTGGGCGGCGAAACCCCGCTCAATATTGTCTGCGGCGCCGCCAACGTTGCGCAAGGCCAGAAAGTGATTGTCGCCACCATCGGCACTGTCCTGTACAACGGCGACGAATCCTTCACCATCAAGAAGTCCAAACTGCGCGGTGTCGTCTCTGAAGGCATGATTTGCGCGGAGGACGAAATCGGCGTGGGCACCTCACATGCCGGCATCATGGTACTTCCGCCCGAAACAAAGGTGGGCACCCCCGCCTCCAAACTTTTCAACGTGGAGACCGACACCATCTTTGAAATCGGACTCACCCCCAACCGAAGCGATGCTATCTGCCACTTCGGCGTCGCTCGCGATCTGCAGGCCATCCTCAAGGCCAACGGCATCAGCTGCTCAGCCCCAATTCTCCCTTTGAATCACGAACTGCGCAACACCATCAAGCAGGGTACGATTGAGGTGGTTGTCGAGAACAAAAAAGACTGCCCCCGCTATACCGGAATCACCATGCACGGAATCACCGTGAAGGAGTCGCCGGTATGGCTACAAAACCGCCTCAAATCCATCGGTGTACGCCCTATTAATAATATTGTAGATATCACCAATTTTGTCATGTTTGAAGTGGGACAGCCTCTTCACGCTTTCGATGCCGATAAAATAAATGGCAACAAGGTGATCGTCAAGAACTTGCCGTCGGGCACGCCGTTTGTCACACTGGACGGGAACGAAATCAAATTGGACGAGCACGACCTGATGATTTGCAACGAAACAGAAGGGATGTGCATCGCAGGTGTTTATGGAGGCAAGGACTCCGGCATCAGCGACACCACCCAGAATATATTCCTCGAAAGTGCCTATTTCAATCCCGTTTCCATTCGCAAGACATCCAAACGCCACAACCTGAAAACAGATTCAGCTTTCAGATTCGAACGCGGGTGCGACCCCGACATGACGGAATACGCCATCTGCCGTGCCGCCAATCTGATTAAAGAGTACGCTGGCGGACGCACTTCCGATATCGTGGACATCTATCCTGAAGAAATCGAAAAGAAGAAAATCACCCTCCGCTACGACGACCTTTACAGAATAGCGGGCAAAAAGATCGACAAGCAAATGGTTATCAACATCCTCATCTCCCTTGGTCTGGATTTATCTTCCTCCAAGGCCGGCGATGAGCAGGTCACAGCCGTTGTGCCGCTCTACAAAGTAGATGTCACCCGGCCAATCGACTTGGTGGAAGAGATCTTAAGGATTTACGGCTACAACAATATTGAAATCCCCGACAACCTCCATTACAATATTAATATTAAGAGCGAAAAGAATAACCGTCCGACCCAGAACAAAATATCCAACTACTTGGCTTACAATGGTTTCTTTGAAATCATGAACAATTCGCTCACCAAAAGCGCTTATGCGGAACATTTCAACTTCATTGATGAAACAGAATCGGTTCATCTGCTCAATCCGCTCAGCTCCGAACTGAACGTGATGCGCCAGACCCTACTCTTCAGCGGCTTGGAAAACATCGCACGCAATACAAACAACAAACGCGGGGATTTGAAACTGTTCGAATTCGGGAAGAGTTACTACAAAAACAAGAATGCCTCCCGCCAAGATTCCGTCACCGACCAATACAAAGAAAAAGAGTGGATTTCACTCTTCGTAACAGGTAAAAACCACGATGACCTGTGGTACGAAGCAGGAAAGAATCTGGACTTCTTCTATCTTAAAAACATCATTGAAAACATATTTAAATTGGTAAATATCAATGATTTGGAAATCAGAATGGAGGAAGACGAACGATTCACGAGCCATCTGCGCTACTACAAAGGCAGTGAATGCCTCTGCACCATCGGGGAGCTCCAGCCCCCCATTTTGAAGTATTTTGACCTCAAGAAACCGGTTTATTACGCCGAAATCGACACAAACCTGCTTTACAGCATCTGCGGCGGAAACGTATTCTATTCCCAGATTCCGACTTTTCCGGCAGTTAAACGCGACTTGGCCCTTGTGGTTGACAAAAACATCACGTACGACACGATGGAAAAAATCGCTTACAAATATGGTTCCAAACTGCTGAAAAACGTTTCACTATTTGATGTTTACGAAGGCGACAAAATCGAAGAGGGCAAAAAGTCGTATGCAATGAGTTTCATTTTGCAACACGCCGATAAAACGCTTACCGACGACGACATCACAAAAATCATGAACAAACTAATTTACGCTTACGAAAAAGAAGTCGGAGCGAAATTAAGATAATAACGGAATTGTTTTCCCACAGAGACGCGATTCGTTGCGTCTCTTTTTTTTTGCGGGAAAAGAGGTGAATAAAAAAGGCGCTGCATGCAGCGCCTCCACATTAGAAAAGATTATTTCTTTGAACAATTCGTGCAAGGATTGTTTGGGCGTTCCTCGCGGGGAGGGAGTTTTTCGAGGAAATCCACGGTTTTATCAGCGATCGCCTCAAATGCCTTGAAAATTTCCTCATTGGTGGTGGAAAGCAGGCAATCCTGGTTTTCAATTTCCTCAACATCTTGAATCAGAGGGATTTGAGCTAAGAGTTGGGTATGGAATTCATCCGCTAATTTTTGCCCGCCCCCCTTACCGAAGAGCAGATATTTTTCAGTCGGATGCTCTTTGGGGGTGAACCAGGACATATTTTCCACGATGCCTATGAGTGGCACGTTCATCTTGTCGGCTGAAAACATTTCGGCGCCCTTACGGGCATCGTTCACGGCGAGCACTTGCGGAGTGGTTACCACGATGGCGCCATCGACCTCGAACTGCTGCATCGTGGAGATTTGGATGTCGCCGGTTCCAGGAGGGAAATCAACCACAAGGTAATCAAGTTCGCCCCACTGGGTTTTGGAAAATAGCTGTGAGAGGGCGCCAGCAGCCATCGGTCCCCGCCAGATAACCGCCTGCTTGTTGTCAACCAGAAGTCCGAGGGAAATGATCTTCATCCCGTATTTTTCAACTGGAACGAGGTATTCCTCTTCACCTACATAAGTTGCATCAACTGGTTGGCCTTCAATTCCAAACATTTTGTGGATGGAAGGTCCGTAGATGTCAGCGTCGAGAACGCCCACGCGATAGCCCTGTTTGGCCAGGGAGAGAGCGAGATTCGCCGTTACTGTAGATTTGCCCACACCGCCCTTGCCGGAAGCGACGACGACGATGTTGTGGATGTTTTCCAATTTAGTCCTTTTCAGTGCACAATTTTCATCACAAGCCATGGTTGTTTTGTTTAATCGTTGATTGTTTTGTTTATTCGTTGATTCGCTTATCTGCTGACAATAAAGCATTTGACCAGTAACAAGAAAACCTATAAAAAGTTTGCAAATATACGATATTTTTGGGGAAAATCACATCAAGAATTCAAAGGACGATATCAATGTTGAAATCGTAAAAAAAAATAAACAAAAGCAGCTTTGGATAAGAAAAAAAACGTAAATTTGCAGCCGCTAAATTTGTACGAGAATACAAAATAATTTAATCATATTAAACTATCAGACATGGCAGAAAAAGTCAAAGGAAAAATCTCCCAAATCGTAGGTGCCGTCATCGATGTCCGTTTTGACGAGACGGCCACATTGCCGAATATTTACGATGCTTTGGAAGTAACGAAGGACAACGGGGAAAAGTTGGTCCTTGAATGTCAGCAGGACATAGGCGAGAACACGATGCGCTGCATAGCAATGGACTCCACCGACGGTTTGCGCCGCGGGATGGACGTAGTGTCCACCGGCACAATGATTTCCATGCCGACTGGCGAAGTGAATGGACGTTTGCTCAACGTCATCGGCGAATGCATAGACGGTATTGACCAAATCGAATGCGAGAAACGCAACAACATCCATAAAGATCCCCCGACATTCGACAATCTCTCCACCTCCGAAGAGGTATTATTTACAGGCATTAAAGTACTTGACTTGATTGAGCCTTACGCAAAAGGCGGCAAAATCGGTTTGTTCGGCGGTGCCGGCGTAGGCAAGACCGTACTAATTATGGAGATGATTAACAACATCGCCAAGAAATACTCTGGCATGTCCGTGTTCGCCGGCGTGGGTGAACGTACGCGTGAAGGCAACGATCTGCTGCGCGAAATGCTTGAATCCGGCGTAATCCGCTACGGCGACGAATTCATGAAGAGCATGAAGGCCGGCGGTTGGGACTTGTCGAAAGTGGACAAGGACGAACTAGCAAAATCGCAGTGCACGATGGTGTTCGGGCAGATGAACGAACCCCCCGGAGCACGTGCCCGCGTTGCCTTGTCAGGTCTGACCATGGCCGAATATTTCCGCGACGGTGACGAGAACTCAGGCGGACGCGACATCCTGTTCTTCGTGGACAACATCTTCCGTTTCACCCAAGCCGGTTCCGAGGTCTCCACTCTGCTCGGCCGTATGCCGTCAGCCGTAGGCTACCAACCGACGCTGGCCACTGAAATGGGCGCTATGCAGGAACGTATCACCTCCACCAAACGCGGTTCCATCACCTCCATCCAAGCCATCTACGTTCCCGCAGACGACTTGACAGACCCCGCTCCGGCAACCACATTCTCCCACTTGGATGCCAAGACCGTATTGAGCCGTAAAATTTCCGAATTGGGTATCTACCCCGCCGTAGACCCGCTGGATTCCAGTTCCCGTATCCTCTCCCCCGCCATCGTGGGCGAAGAGCATTACAAAACCGCACAACGCGTAAAGATGGCCCTGCAGAAATACGCTGACTTACAGGATATTATCGCCATCTTGGGTATGGAAGAACTATCGGAAGAAGACCGCGCCATCGTTCACCGCGCCCGTCGTGTGCAACGCTTCTTGTCACAACCATTCCATGTGGCAGAACAGTTCACTGGCATCCCTGGAGTTTTCGTGAACATCGAAGATACAATCAAGGGCTTCAACATGATTCTGGACGGCGAACTCGACTATCTGCCTGAAACCGCTTTCAACCTGGTCGGCACCATTGAAGAGGCCATCAAGAAAGGGGAACAAGAACTGGCCAACGCTAAATAACAGCCACCATGAATCTAGAAATAATTACACCCGACAAAGAGTTATACAAGGGCGAAGCCTCCTTAGTCCAACTTCCTGGCATTGACGGCCTGTTTGAAGTGCTGAACAACCATGCCCCGCTGATTTCTGCATTAAAGGCTGGTAAGGTGAAAATCTCCGATGGACAGCAGCAAACCCGTTTTTTCGACATTAACGGAGGCGTTGTGGAAGTCTTGGAAAACAAGGTCTTAGTTCTGGCTGAATAATGAACGTCTCAATCTATATCTTGCAAGGTGCGAAAACATCACTGATTCATTGGCTTCATGAACAAGGCATCAGCGATGAAAACGTGCTCCAAGCCTTCGACAAGATTGAACGACACAAATTTATAGAAGACACGATTTTATGGGATAGGGCGTATGAGAATACGCCCCTTCCTATTGGTTGCAATCAAACTATCTCGCAGCCGATTACGGTCGCATTCCAATCGCAACTTCTTCAAATCCAAAAGGATGACAAAGTTTTGGAAATCGGGACCGGCTCAGGGTTTCAAGCTGCAATCCTCTCGGCAATGGGCGCCAAAGTGTTCACCATTGAGCGACAAATCGAACTGTTCAGGAAAACTCGTTCCCTATTGACAAAAAAAATGCAAATCCCCGACATAAAATTCTTCTATGGAGACGGTTTTGAAGGACTGCCCGCTAAAGCCCCTTTCGATAAAATAATCGTCACCTGCGGAGCACCTAACATCCCAGCCAAGCTATTAAACCAACTCAAAATCAATGGAATCATGGTAATTCCCGTCGGCGAAAACACTCAAGAGATGAAACGCATCACCAAGGTCAGCGAAGACCAATACAAGGACGAGTCCTTCGGAGAATTCAGATTTGTACCGATGCTCCAAAATATGGTGAAATACAATCAAAATGGAATAATATAGCTTAGAATCTTTCAAAAAATTAAACCCGGACGGTTTTATTGGTCTAAGCATCGTTTTTTATTAACCCTAAATTTTTTTGAATCATGAAAAAATTATTCTTGACCACGGCAATCCTGTTCTTCTCTTTTGCAGTTATGGCACAACAGCCCGTAAAAAATCAACCCGCTCAAACGAAAACAACGACGACGCAACTGAAAACTACTCCCCAACAAAAACCAGCTGACACCAAACAAGCTTCTCCGGCAGCCAGCAAACAAACCCCCACTAAAACTACTACTACCGCCAAGACTACAGCCCCTGCCAAAACTACTGCTCCCGCCAAAACCACAGCCCCTGCTAAAACTACTACCCCTGCAAAAACCACTGCTCCCGCCAAAACTACTGCCCCTGCTAAAACCACTGCTCCCGCCAAAACCACAGCCCCTGCTAAAACTACTGCCCCTGCTAAAACCACTGCTCCCGCCAACAAGACTGCAAAATAATCTAATTATCAAACATATAAGGCTACCATCCTGATGATAGCCTTTTTTGTATCTTATGAAAAAAGTATTATTCATCATCGGATTGGCATTCCTTTTGGAATTTGCCTCCGCGCAACCCATCGGAAATCGCGGACCCGGACACGGGAACGCTTCGCTCATCATCACATCGCAGAATTTCGAGCAGTTCTGGTTATATATCAACGACAAACTACAAAACATGCAGCCCACATCGTCAATCTGCGTGAGTGGTCTGCGCGCCGACACCTACGATATTGCCATCGTGATGTCGAACAACGAATCGGCCATGGAGGTTTCACTAAACCCACAAAACAACAATTTTCTAATTGATTATACTCCCCGCGGGAACAAAATATTCCTGAAGCATGTGAATTTCAACATCTTGGCTGATGAGACCATAAACTACTTGCCCAATGGCGTACCCAATTGGGGGCAGAATAGCAATCCTTCCCCAAATCATGGACATGGACACGGACAAGGCGGGCATCACCCGGTTCCGCAATCTCAGAATAATCCGACACCCCTGCCTCCCCCACAGCAACAACCCGTCATTGTGGAAATGCCAGTTCCTGAGCCAGCGCCGGCAATGCCCGTGCCGCAAGCCTGCTCACCAGAAAAGTTCTCACAGATCAAGAACATGGTCAGCCAGCAGGCATTTGAAGACGACAAGATGGGGGTAGCAAAGCAGGCCACACGCAACACTTTTCTGTCTGTCAACCAAATAATCGAAATTGCCAAGCTGTTCAGCTTCGAAGACAACAGGCTGGACTATTTGAAGTTCGCGTACGACCATTGTTTTGACCGTGAAAACTACTACCTTGCCAATTCAGTCCTCACATACAAATCATCCAAAGAAGAGTTGAACGATTTCTTACTCAATAAGTAGGGATTGGTAAATAAAAAATCACAAAAGCCTTGAAGCAATTCCGTTTCAAGGCTTTTTTTGATTGAAAAGGGGTTTCAACCAACCATAATTCTCCTTAGGCGTTTGGCGAATCCAAGAGACGCAAACAGCTGTATTCACAATAAAAAAGACAATATACAAAATAAAAGTCGGCCAGATTGCTGAGACGGAAAACTGCACCAGACCAGCCAGCGAGTAAAGCACCCACAAATACCAAGTATCCGTTT
Source organism: Bacteroidales bacterium (assembly GCA_017506175.1). Lineage (GTDB taxonomy): Bacteria > Bacteroidota > Bacteroidia > Bacteroidales > WCHB1-69 > UBA1756. The sequence goes on from JAFVNW010000009.1 coordinate 56,742, forward strand.
TCTTCTTAATAATCAATACGTTGCACAACACGCTTGTAGCCACAATGATCGCACTCATCGCCACTACTAAACAACTGCCTTCATGAGGTAATAGGAAAATATCGGCACAGAACAGAACGACAAACACCAAAAGCATGACCACAAGGCCTTTCAAACTCAGAAAAGAAGGGTTAAAAGGTTCTGTTTCAGACTTCTTGCTGTTTTTAAGCCAAATGGAAAAGGTCAAAACCTGACATGGCACGAAAACGAACAGATAGAGAATGGCCAAATCATAGAAATGTTGGAGATAGAATTGCCAACTGAGCAGCACAGCCATTACAATACCCAACAAAATGGCAAAATAGTTGTTAGGATTACGCACCGCCAAGATGTAAGAAGTGCCTATCCATGAAGCGATTAGGGAAAGAAGGTCATGGTTTTCGGGATTGCCGACATCCAAGAACCCCGGCATCAACAATTTCAGCGACAGCCCGACAACTACAAAAATGGCTGTCGAAATCAACGTGCTAACAAGAATTTCCTTGAGCAAAGCGGAAGATGTATGCTTCATGCTAATTCAATAATTTATCCGCCAATTCTTCAAAAACGATACCGCCAAAATTACCCGAACTCATCAAAAGATAGACTGTTTTATCTGGTTTGATTTGGCATAAGCGCGACCGGAGCTGATCCGGAGTTGTAAAGACTTCCAGATCGGGACGGGCAAATGCGTTATAGACCATTTCTTTTGTTATTGGAGGCAGCTTCTTGTGTTCCACCGCTTTAGGTTCAAAAAAGATGATTGCGGTATCAGCGGTGTCCATCACATGCTGGTACTGGCACAGGAAAGCCTCCGAAAGACTGCTGAAGGTATGCAACTCCATACAAGCGATGAGTTTATGCGTTGGATATTGCTCGCGCACAGCCTGGATGGTTGCGCGAAGTTTTGATGGAGAATGTGCGAAATCCTTGTAAACCAGTCCCTTGTCATTTTTCAAGACCAATTCCAAACGCTTGGAAGCACCTTTGAAGGACTGAATGGCCTCATAAAACTGTTCGTCGCTGACCCCGACTTCGCGACAGGCAAGGCGCGCCGCATTCAAGTTCGACATATTATGCTTGCCAAAGATGCACAAGGGGACATCCCCCTTCGGGGTCTGCAAATAGGAAATCCCGTCATGAATGGCATACGGATGCACGGAATAGGGTTCCGCGATTTCGCCGCCTATCTCCTCCCCAACCTTTCTAACATTCTCATCGTCAGCACAATAGATAAAACGCTTGTCAATCATTTTGGCAAAAATGCGGAACTGCTCCACGTAAATATCAAAAGTGGGGAAAACATTAATGTGATCCCAGGCAATGCCGCTGACGATTCCCACATTGGGTCGATACAAGTGGAATTTAGGGCGGCGATCGATAGGTGAAGTGAGGTACTCATCACCCTCCATCACCATAATCTTGGCATCATGCGACAATTTCACCATCACTTCAAAGCCTGCCAATTGGGCACCGACCATGTAATCGCAGTTAATATGATGATATTGTAGCACGTGCAGAATCATCGCGGTGATGGTAGTCTTGCCGTGACTGCCACCAACAACGATGCGCAATTTGTCCTTACTCTGCTCATACAAGAACTCGGGATAAGAGTAAATTTTGAGTCCCAATGTCTTGGCTTTCAGCAATTCCGGATTGTCGGCACGGGCGTGCATTCCCAAAATGACAGCATCCAGTGATGCATTGATTTTATCAGGATTCCAACCGATTGCGTCTGGAAGAAGTCCGTATTTTCCCAACCGACTTTTTGCAGGATCAAAAATTTCATCATCGGAGCCGGTCACCTCGTATCCTTTCAGATGCAGCGCGATGGCCAAATTGTGCATAGCACTCCCGCCAATGGCAATAAAATGAATTTTCATAGTGGATTGTTTTATTGATTATGTCCCCAATACGCCCTTCTCAATTATAATGATGCGTGAACTGCCACTTGAAATGTGAAAAACTATACAATTCAGCTCACATTGAAGTCGGGTGGTATTTTTTCGGATGCCATGTTATAATTATCACGCAAAAGTAATCAAAAAAAATCAAGAATGAATTTCAGGACAAAGAGAATCTTTGAACAATGAATTGTGAGTTAGAACGGTCGAAAATGTTTTGAAAGGCTACGAAAACCGCATTAAATAATACAAAAAAAAACGATTTATTATTGCTTCAGGGATTAGGAAAAAAATTGTAACTTTGCTGCTTGAATTTCTAATAAAAAAAAGGCGATATGAAGAAATACCTATTGTCACTATTTCTCATTCTAATTATTTGTGTACCAGCATTTTCGCAGGTTCAGAAGGAGAAAACCCCCAAGGACAAAAGCGCAAATGATTCCACCAATGTCAATCAGGAATATTCGGAAGAGACTGTTTTCGACAGTGAAAACTTGGATGATGCGGAGTCCAACACTGGCGGTTTTGTTCCGGGGCTGCTTCACTCATCAAAGGATGTCTATACCAATAACACCTCCTATGCCTTCGGGATTTCTTATTTCAAGAACCGCGGCTATGACTCTAAGTATCAGACGATTGCCATCAATGGAATTGAAATGGAGAATGCCGTTTCCGGACGAGCGAGCTATTCGCAGTGGGGCGGCTTGAACAATGTTTTCAAATGGCCGGAGAACGTGCTGAACCTGAACCCCGCGACCTTTGTTTTCGGCGACATCGGCGGAAGCACCAACTACAGCACACGCGCCTCCTCCTATCGCAAACAGATTAAGGCAACCTACTCATTATCAAATAGAAGTTACAACAACCGTTTGATGCTCACCTACGCCACCGGTCTGCTAAAGAACGGCTGGTCAGTCGCTGCTTGCGCCTCCACACGCTTCGGCAGTGCCTTGAACTACGTTGACGGCAGCTCCTACACCGGCTACAGCTATTTTCTCTCTGCCGAAAAACGCTTCAACAGCGAGCACGCCCTCAACCTTTCAGTTTGGGGAGCCCCTGTGAAGAAGAGCTTGCAAGGCAACTCCACGCAGGAGGTTTACGACCTGACCGGCGACCACTACTACAACGCGAATTGGGGATGGTACGATGGCAAGAAGCGCAACGCTCGCATCCGCGACACGCACGAACCGGTCATCCTTCTCTCACATTATTATACCCCACAAAACAACAAGCTACAGATTACCAGCAACTTGATGACCAGCTTCGGCCGTCAGAGCACCACCTCACTGAACTGGGCCGACGTTCCAGATCCACGCCCCGACTACTACAGATATCTGCCCAGCTATTTCGCTGACGACCCAGCTATGCAAGCCTATTACACCCAACAATGGCTCACCAATGAGGATTTCCGCCAACTCGACTGGAATCACATGTACGAGGTCAACCAACTGGCCGCCAACATGCACGAGCAATCCCAATACATCATTGAAAACCGCGTCATCGACCATTTCCAAATGGCCGGATCCTCGAACGTGATTGTCAACCTGGCCGACCACATTAAACTGATGGGAGGCATTGACATTCGAGGCTACCATCAACGCAACTACAAGACAATCAATGATTTACTCGGTGGTGAATATTGGTTGAACGAGGACAAATACGCTGACGGTGAGTCGCCAGACAACCCATACCTGCTCTACGACGACCTTGACAACATCGGCGCTCATTTAGGGGTGGGCGACAAGTTCGGATACGACTACGCCTACAATATTTATAAGCAGATGATTTGGGCAACTGCCAAATTCTCCTACAAACACATTGATTTCCATGTTGGACTTAACGGCAATGTCACAGAAATGTGGCGCACTGGCTACATGCGCAATGGTCGTTTCCCCGACAACTCGCAAGGCAACTCCGAGAAGAAGATACTCCCCAACTTCGGCACAAAAGCCGGCATCACCTATAAAATAAATGGTCGTAACTACTTGGTACTCAACGGACAATACCAAACCGTCGCCCCGAGCATTATGGAAGCCTTCATCAGTCCGACCATCCGCAACGACTATGTCGCCGGTTTGAAGAACGAAAAAGACATGAGTGCCGACCTGACCTACATCATGAATTACCCGATTGTGAAACTGAGAGTGTCGGCCTTCTACTGCAAGTTCAAGGACGTGACCGACCAGTTCAGCTTCTACCACGACGACTACGGGAGCTTCGTCAACTACGCGATGACCGGCATTGACAAACGCAACATGGGCGTTGAAATGGGCATTGAGTTCAAGCTCGGCTCCATGTTCACCCTTGCCTTGGCAGGCACCTACGGCGACTACATCTACACCAACCGCCCGAATGTAACCATCACTGCCGATAACGGTTACGACGTTCTCGGTAACGGACAGTCGCAATACACGGAGCAAGTTTATTGGAAGAATTTCCACGTTGCCGGCTCCCCTCAACTGGCTGGGACCATCGGGCTGAAATTCAACTATAAATATTGGTTCGTCAACATCAGCGCCAACTATTTCGACAAAATTTATGCCGATATGAATCCTGAAAGAAGAACGAGCGCTGCTCGCGGCACGCTGAGCACCAGTTCCGAAATCTATCAACAGATGATTGCCCAAGAGAGACTCAAAGGGCAGTTCACAATGGACGCCTCCATCGGCAAATCGTGGAAAATCCATCGCAACACCATCGGCTTCAACCTGAGCGTGACCAACCTCACCAACAACAAAAACCTCGTGACCTCTGCATGGGAACAGCGCCGCTTCGACTACAACGAGTACAACGTGAACAAGTTCCCGAACAAATACTACTACGCACTCGGCACAACCTTCTACCTTGGCATTAATTACACATTCAACTAGCAAATTTTCGAATCATGAAATTCATAGAAAACATCAAAATTTTGGTTGTAGCTGTGCTGCTCCTGCTGGCAAGTGCCTCCTGCAACAAGGAATTGGACAATGCCCCCTTCATCACTTTCGACGGGAGCGCCAACATGACCATTGCTGAACTGCTCGCGCTGCATCAGGTCAGCAACGTTGACAGTTACGACTCCATTCCCGACGGCACCATCATTTGCGGAATCATCACCTCTTCCGATGCCGCCGGCAACTGCTACAAATTCATCACCATCCAAGACGAGACCGGCGGAATTCAAATCAAGGTCGACGACTCCTCCCTCTTCCCCAAATACCAAATCGGCCAGAAAGTTTATGTGAAATGCGGCGACATGGTCATCGGCGACTACCGTAAGAACAAGCAGATAGGCTTCTGGGTTGACGGCGCGATGTCGGGCATTGCGAGTTCACAAGAAGACCTCTATATTTTCCGCGACGGACTTGTAGGAGAAGAACCGGCAGCCATTGAGATTTCCTCAGCCAATCAGATTACCGACGGCATGATCAACTGCCTCGTCAAGCTGCAAAACTGCCAATTTGAGGACGGCGGACAGCTCAACTATTGCGATGACGGCACCTCCACCTCCCGCAATATCGTCTTTGCCGACAACAGTTCCATCGTGCTGAGAACCAGCAACTATGCCGACTTCGCCTACACCCTACTCCCCGAAGGCACCGGCGTCATCTACGGCATTCTCACCACCTACAACACCACCCGCCAACTGGTCATCCGATCCACAGCCGACGTACAGCTCGTGAACACCCATACCGAAACCATTGCAAGCGTGGACTTCTCCTCCAACCCTCTTGAAACCCAAGGATGGACGGAACTCGCGACCGACAACACGAACTGGTTCTACTACGCCATCAGATCCTCCTTCGCCATCCAAGGCGGCACCAACACCACCGACAGCTGGCTAATCTCGCCCGCTTACAGCAATTTCGGGAATGCCCAAATCATACTCAATGTTGACCAGGAGATACTTCAGGGTGCCGCCCCCAGCAAATACAGGATCTATTGCAGCACCACCTTTAACGGAAGTTCCGCCGATGAAAGCGAATGGACCGAAATCACGCCCGGCGAAGTCCTTCCCACCGAGATGACCTCCAACCCCAACTTCCGCATCGCATTCCGCTATCAGGACAGCGGCACCAATAAATTCTGGGAAATTTCAGGAATCCGCTTCAATGCAATTGTAGTCCGCTAACCCCAACAAAAAAAATCATTTCTATGAAAAAATACATCTTCCCCATTTTGATCATTGCCGCCATGCTGTTTGCCAGCAGCTGCAACAAATACGAAGCCCCCGACTTCGAAGTGCCGAAATACAACGGAGAACCCGCCAACAAAACGATTCAGGACATCATCGATGTTTACGAAGCCCATGGCTCAATGGACTCCATCTGCCACGCTGGCGAAACATTCATCGTGAAAGCGACGGTTGTAAGTTCCGATGAAGGAGGCAATTACTATAAAACCATGGTTCTACAAGATGAGACCGCAGGCATTCAGATGCAGATCAACGCCTCCGGACTTTGCCACATCTATCCGGTCGGACAAACTGTTTACTTGGATTGTCGAGGCCTGGTGGTGGGCAACTACCACGGCGTTTATCAGATAGGCTGGATTTACCAGGGCTCCGTCGGCAGAGTGGACCAGAACTTCCTCAGCCAATATCTCCACAAAGACGGGCTTCCCGTGGATGTAACCCCCATGATTACAGATATCACCTCCCCTTCTGACTTGAATTCTTCCAATGTCAACAAACTGGTGAGAATCAGAAACTGCCAGTTCGCTGAAGAAGCCGTGGGGCTTCCTTTGGCAGAAGAGACTGTCACCACCAACCGCTATCTGGCCAGCATCAACGGTAGTGAATGTTCGAACCTTGTGACACGGACATCCAACTACGCCAAATTCCGCAAACACATCATTCCGGGTGGCACCGGTGACATTGTGGGCATCCTCTCCGTATATCAATCCAGCACGACCACCTACCAGCTGATGCTCCGCACCATTGACGACCTCGGTACATTCGGTGTAGTGGGGGATGCCTACCCGATGACATTCGAAGGCGGACAAAGCAGCTGGACCACAACAGGGAGTTGGGAATTTTTTGCAAGCCACAACAGCATGCTGCACCGCAACGTGTCTGAAGCCTGCGACGACTGGTTGATCTCCCCCGTCATCCCTTACAACACCGTCAGCGGCAGCGAAGTCTATGTGGACGAGATGTTCCAAAGCATCGGAGGGGTTGACCTCGACAACTTCAGCATTTACTACACAACTGTTCTTGAAGGCACTCCCAATGAAAGCGACTGGCATCCGCTCATTGTAAACAATTATCCGACGGGGACTTACACCCAAGTTCAAGTTTCCGGACTCGCCAATCTCACCGCCGATTTCCGCATCGGTTTCCGCTACAAGTCCGAAGGCGTCTGCACCGCCAGCTGGGCCGTCAAAGGCGTTCACTTCATGAAATTGATTACAGAATGATCGATGATTATTTAATGAGTGCAAAAATCTTTAATACTTAAATACATCATACCTAACACATAACACTTCCTATCTTAAATAATGGACGACATTAAATTCAACACGATAGAAGAGGCGATTGAGGATTTCAAGAACGGGAAATTCCTAATCGTCGTTGATGACGAAGACAGAGAGAACGAAGGCGATTTCATTATTGCTGCGGAGAAGATAACGCCTGAGAAGGTGAACTTCATGATGAGTTACGGGCGCGGGGTTTTGTGCGCTCCCATGAGCAGCGAGCGCTGCAACAATCTGAAACTGGATATGCAGGTGGCGAACAACACCTCCCTTCACGGCACGCCCTTCACCATTACGGTGGACTTGTTGGGGAACGGCTGTACGACAGGCGTTTCCATGTACGACCGTGCGTCGACCATCAAGGCATTGGCAGATCCCGACAGCAAAGCTGACATGTTCGGGCGTCCTGGACACATCAACCCACTGCGCGCCCGCGACGGGGGCGTGCTGGTTCGCGCAGGACATACCGAAGCGGCTGTGGACTTGACCAAACTCGCCGGCTTGCAGCCCGTGGGTGCCCTGATTGAAATCATCAACCCCGACGGGACCATGGCACGCCTGCCGCAATTGGCGGAAGTGGCCAAGAAACACGACATCAAACTCATCAGTATCCAAGATCTGATTGCCTACCGCGTGCAAAAAGAGACCTTGATTCGCAAGGAAGAAGAGGTGAACCTACCTACACAATGGGGCAACTTCAGACTGATTGCCTACACGCAACTCAACAACAACAACACCCATCTGGTGCTGAAGAAGGGCGATTGGGACAAGGATGAGACGATTATGGTGCGCGTCCATTCCTCCTGCGTCACCGGCGACATTTTCGGCTCCTGCAAGTGCGACTGCGGTGCCCAACTTCACCAATCAATGCAGATGATTGAACATGAAGGAAAGGGCATGGTGCTGTATATGAATCAGGAGGGCCGCGGAATCGGGCTGGTGAACAAGTTGAGAGCCTATCACCTACAAGAGATGGGACGCGACACCGTGGAGGCGAACCTCGAACTCGGCTTCCGCGCCGATGAACGCGACTATGGTATCGGCGCACAAATCCTGCGCGACCAGAATGCGACCAAAATCCGCCTCATCACAAACAACCCGACCAAACGCGCCGGTTTACGCGGACACGGCATCGATATCGTGGAAACCATCCCCATCATCATCGAACCGAACAAGGAAAACATCCGCTACTTGAAAACCAAGCAAGAGAAGATGGGACACAACCTGCACTTGAAATAGGGTGTGGATAGCCGACTTATTGCGAATGATGAGAAACGACAAGAGCCATCGAGAGTTTCATCGTGCGGCCGTCAAAACCGTCTTCTTCCTCATTGCACCCTTCCTTCTCGCCTCCTGCAGCAAAAAACAGGTGCACAATTTTTCCGGGATAGCCATTGGCACATACTACTCAGTAACCTATGTAGGGAAAGAAGACCTCTCTCTTCCGGAAGCTGCCGACTCCATCATTGCGTCTATCAATCGGGATTTCTCGATTTTCGACTCCACTTCGACGGTGTCGCGACTCAACGCGAACACAACCGCCATCCTCCCCGACGACATCATCCATCTCATCTGCCTTTCAAATCACATCAGCGAAGAGACGGGCGGCGCGTTCGACATCACCATAGGACCGCTGGTTAACGCGATGGGGTTCGGCAAAAACAGCGATTTCGATACATTATCATACCAGCAGCAAATGGATTCGCTCCAACACTTCGTTGGATATCAGAAGATTTCCGTTGCAAATGGCAAACTAAAAAAGGAAGACTCGCGTATCCAACTGGATTTCAATGCAATAGCAAAAGGATATGCGGTGGACAAGATTGCCAAGATGATGCAGGAAAAGGGCTACGAGAACTTTCTTGTGGACATTGGCGGCGAGGTGCTTGCGCAAGGGTGGAAGTACGAGGGACAGGAATGGCGCGTAGGCGTGCAGATTCCTACGGAAACTCAAAACGGACTGATTGAGACGAACTACATTTTTGAACTGCCACTGAAGAGCGGGCTGAATTGCGTAGCAACCAGCGGCAATTATCGCAACTACAAGGAAATCAACGGGAAGCGCTATTCGCACATCATCAACCCAGTTACGGGAAATTCCGAGAACAGTTCGCTGCTGAGCGTCTCCGTTATCGCCAAGGACTGCGCCAGCGCCGATGCGTACGCCACTGCATTCATGGTGCTCGGAATTGAGAAATCAATGGCGATTCTACAGAATCACAATGAGTTGGCCGCGCATTTCATCTACTACGAAAACGGAAATTTCCAATATAAACAGACCTCCAATTTTCCCAAAAGCATTCAATAAGTAAAAATGACAAAGATTATCCGCAATTGAGGCACTTTCCGGATAAGAGTATTTAAGAATCAAATCATGAAAGACAATTTTAAATTAGTAACGATTGCCACCACCGCTTCCTCTTCAGAAGCGCAACTTCTCAAAACCATTCTTGAAGACGGTGGCATAGAAGCCTATGTGCAAGATGAGATGGCAGGACAGTATGTATCCCCAACCGGATATAGGATTCAGGTGGAGGCACAGAATGCGGAGGCAGCGAAAGCATTTTTAGCCGAAAACCCTCAGTACACAATCAACGGAGAACCCTCCCTGGAAGAGCAAAGCGATTCAGCAAAGAATCCGAAAGAGATGGAAGCAATAGAGAAGGAGAACAGCAAGAACACGAAAAAAACATGGTTGATTTTCCTTATGATTCTGGTGGTCGTCATCATTGCAGCCATTATTTTCCAGATGCTTCAGAAATAGCAGGCAGGCGTCTGTTAATAAATGTTAACAGGCTATAGAAAAAAGCATTTTTTTCGTACTTTTGCAGTCCGAAATTTATAACCCAAATATTAAATAGATTTTATGGCAACAACAGCAGATTTTAAAAATGGATTGTGCATAGATTACAATAATGATTTGTGGTCAATCGTTGAATTTCAACATGTTAAGCCGGGCAAAGGTCCTGCTTTCGTAAGAACCAAACTGAAAAACCTGAGAACCGGTCGTGTTTTGGAGAACACTTTCACTGCGGGTGTAAAGATTGATTTGGCGAACGTGGAACGGCGTCCTTACCAATATTTGTATAAAGAGACCGATGACATGTACGCTTTTATGCACTCGGAAACCTTCGAACAGATTTCCATCCCCGAATCATTGATTAGCAATCCCGGCCTTTTGAAAGAGGGGCAATCTGTTGAAGTGATGTATGACGTAAAGACCGATACTCCGCTCACATGCGAACTTCCTCCGTTCGTTGAATTGGAAGTCACCTACACCGAACCCGGTGTAAAGGGCGACACGGCCACCAACTCCGCCAAAAGAGCAACCGTTGAAACCGGCGCCGAAGTATTCGTACCACTTTTCATCGAAACCGGTGAACTCATCAAGGTGGACACCCGCACGAACAAATACGCGGAAAGAGTCAAATAATGAAGTTTAAGAATCCAATCTCAGTTGAGGAACTGCTCAGCAAGTTCCATATTCAGGCTGTAGTGAAGGGAAATCCCGACACACAAATCACGGGTATCAACGAACTCCACTCCATAGTCGAGGGAGACTTGTCGTTTGTGGATAACTCAAAATATTACGACCGGATGCTAAAAAGCAACGCCGCCGTCATCCTGATAGACAAGGAGATTGATTGCCCGACCGATAAAGTCCTGCTCATCACCGAAGACCCGCTGAAGGCCTATCTTACGGTTGTAGCTCATTTCACTTCTTTCAATCCACAAAGCGAACCGATTCATCCATCCGCCCAAATTGGTGAAGGGACGGTGATACAACCCTGCACCTTCATCGGTGAGAATGTCGTCATCGGGAAAAACTGCATCATCCACTCCAATGTGAGCATCTATGCCGACACAGTGATCGGCGACAACGTCATCATCCATTCTGGAAGCGTGATAGGAGCAGACGCTTGCTATTTCCAACGTCGGCCAGGTGGATGGTTGAAGATCGAATCTTGTGGGCGCGTTGTCATCGGCAATGATGTGGAAATCGCGTGCAACGTCTGCATCGACCGCGGCGTCTCCGGCGACACCATCATCGGCGACGGCTGCAAATTCGACAACCTCGTCCAAATCGGCCACGACACCATCATCGGCAAAAACTGCCTGCTGTGTTCGCAATGCGCCATCGCCGGCTGCTCGAAACTGGAAGACGAAGTGGTGATCTGGGCCAAATCAGTGGTCAATAAGGACGTCACCATCGCCAAAGGCACCACCCTGCTCGCTTTGTCAGCCCTTGACAAGAGCGTGACCGAACCGAACCAGACACTTTTCGGTGCTCCAGCCATTGAAGCCCGCAAGAAATGGCGCGAAATGGTCATCGCAAAGCAAATCCCCGATTTGGTAGAAGAGTTCAAGAAACTCCAACAAGAGGTTTCCACACTGAAAGCCAAACTTCTGACAAAATAGAACGCATAAATGAAAATCCTCTCAACATTTGGGAGGATTTTTTTTGGAAATAATAAAAGTCAATATCCGTCTCTCATTCCCAACTTAACAAACAACGGCATCAGATAATGGGTCGGTTTCCAGTTGCAGAAGCCGGCGCTTGGCATCCAAACCGCCGGCATATCCTGTAAGGGAGCCGTCGGAACCGAGTACTCGATGGCAAGGCACGAGGATGGAAATCGGATTGGCCCCAACAGCATTGGCGACAGCACGAACGGAAGCGGGACTTCCAATTCGGGAGGCCAATGCTCCGTAGGAAATGGTTGTGCCAAAGGGAATTGTCAGCAACGCCGACCACACCCTCCTTTGGAACTCCGTCCCGGTAAGAATAACGGGAATATCAAATGCTGTGCGTTTTTTTGAAAAATACTCGTCCAGCTCCGTCATACATGTTTGCAAAGACGGCGTTAATCGCTCCTCAAAATCGGCGTTCAGTGCTTGACAGACACGGTTGCCCACGCGTTCACAACGATTTTCCGTCATCCAATCGCAGAGGCAGATTTCGTCACCGAAAGCCCCCAGTAGCAACCGTCCAACAGGAGACGTATATCCAACAACAGAAATCATGGCAGCTTTCGCGAAGGGATTGGGATCAGACAATAAGGGCCCGGGCATAGTATTTGAATTTTTACAAAGATAAACTTCTATAATTGTCCGCAATGGTGAGTGAACTGGGACAAGTGAAGTATGAAAAAGGGGGCTCGAGAATTGCCCCCTTGAATCACAACTATTTTACCAGATTTGGGATTTCCTCATCGCTCGGGTTGGTGAACCCAGCCTTCCAAGTTGCCGTCGGATAAGCAGCTTTCAAATCCTCGCAAGCTTTGTCGATGGAACTGCCACCGGAAGTGGCGAACGGGATGATGGTCTTGCCAGAGAGGGGGTATTGTTCAAGGAAAGTATTGATGATGGTGGGGGCTGTGTACCACCAAATCGGGAAACCGATGTAGATGGTCTCGTACTGATCCCAATTATCCACTTTATTGGCGATGGCGGGACGTGAGGTTTTGTCTTTCATTTCAACGGAAGAGCGCGATTTGTCGTTGCGCCAATCAAGGTCGGCTTCCGTATAAGGGGTTTCTGGCTTGATTTCAAAGAGGTCGGCATCGGCGGCTGTCGCAACCTTTTGCGCAAGTTTAGCAGTGGTGCCCGTGGCGGAGAAGTAGGCTACGAGGGTAGTTTTGGCGGCTGAAGCGGCAAGGGTGGAATCCTGCACACAAGCCGTCGTGTCGGCGCTGTTTTCTTGGGAATCCTTGTTGCTGGTGCAACCCAATGTAAGAACTGACAAAATCGCAGTCATAATAAACAATGATGATTTTTTCATTTTTTGATATTTTTTAAGTGAGTAATACTATCTCCATTGAAAATGCGTGCAAAAGTAGCACTTTTTTTCTAAAAGGAATACGAATATCAAAAGCCTTCCGCCAATACGCTCCACCACCGCTTCATCTCCTCCACATCCAGCACGCCCAACGCAAAACCTTTTCTCGTTAATTCCACCGGAAGAATCTCGTCATACTTGTCGAAGGCGGGGGTTTCTTTCGGATAAAGCAGACTCATCGGGTCGAGAGGCTGAGACATCTCATCTTTCACGATTCTGAAAAAATCGCCGGGAGAGACCGACAGCGTGAACTGCATATAGTATGGGCGAAGGGAATCGAACCCTTTCATTCCCAGCCTTTTAGCGCATTTCAAACGCAGGAATCGCTCCAACGCCAAGAAAGAGTAGCTTCCCAGCCACGGCATCAAACAGTACATATTGCCGCCCAACGGCAACAGCGGGTTCAGCCCCAATCCTGACTTCATTGCGGCATCGCGGGCCTGTGCCAAACGCGCGCGCGCATGGTCGAGCAGGTAGGGATAAACCGTTTCCTCCTGCAGCACCCTCTTCATCCTTTCCAAGATGCGTGTGTGAATATCGCCCGGCTCCAAACCGAAATAGGCCGGGACAATTCCTTTCACCGGATGGCAATAAACGATGTGACGGTTCACATCCACCTCCTCCACCACCCACACGCGTCCGGCGATGGCAATTTTGTCATACACTGGCGGCGGCTTCACAATTGTGCCGATTTCCCGCGACTCGCAACGCACACTGTACTCCTCGTTTTCCTGAAAAACCGCATAGAACTTAAAGTTGTTCACCAGTCTCTCCCCCTTCAACCCGACAATCAGCCCATTGCTTTCTGTTCTTTGAATATATTGATTTTCAAGAAGATGACGGAGCAAAACGCGAAAATCGTCTTGCGAAATATTCTTAAAATAGCTCAATGTGAGCACATTTTGCGCCAATTCGGCGGGCGACATCTCGCCGCCGGAAGCCAATGTGCTCATCGTCTGATGGAATAGAAGACTGTAAGGAAGTCTTCCCGTGCGGGGCGGCTCCACCCATTTTTCCTCAAGATAAAGCTGCACCAAAGCGATGCCCTGCAGGAGCTTCCACGGAATAGTGTCGGGCAGGAGTGCTCTGGCTTCAGCGTGGTCTTCGCGCATGACGAACCACATTTCCGACGGAGCACCCCGCCTACCCGTCCGCCCCATCCGCTGCAGGAACGAGGACACAGTGTAAGGTGCGTCAATCTGGAAAGCGCGCTCCAAGCGCCCAATGTCGATGCCGAGTTCCAACGTAGAGGTGGTGCAGACCGTGTCCAGCGAGTCGTCCTCCTTCATAATCTCCTCTGCGCTTTGGCGGTAGGAAACCGACAGGTTTCCGTGGTGGATGAGGAAGCGGTCGGGCTCGTGCTTCGCCTCGCAATATTGCCGCAGCGTGGCGGTCACCACTTCGCACTCCTCGCGTGAGTTGGAGAATACCAGACACTTGTGGCCGCGGGTGTTTTCAAGGATGTACTCCAACCCCGGATCGAAGATGGACTGGACGGCTTTCAATGGCGCGTTGAGGTCGTTTTGTGAGGGTTTGTTGATGCCCTCCGTCGTGGCCTGCGGACCAGAATTGTAGAAATGCTGCATTGAGATTCGCCAACGCGCGCCGCCGCTCTGGATGCGGGGAATGACGGTATCACGGCCAGTTCCATCGGAAAGGAAATGTCCGACGGCTTGCAGGTCGCCAATGGTGGCTGAAAGCCCGATACGGCGGGGTTGGACACCGGCGAGGCGCGCCAGCCGTTCAATCAAACAGAGTGTCTGTCCGCCACGGTCGCCACGCAAAAAAGAGTGGATTTCGTCAATCACGATGAAACGCAAATCCCCAAAAAGATGCGGAATTTCGGAATGCTTGTGCAAGAGCATCGCCTCAAGCGATTCAGGCGTGATTTGCAGGATGCCGGAGGGGTGCTTCATCAGCCGTTTTTTCTGCGATTGCGAAACATCGCCGTGCCAATGCCACACCTCAATGCCACTCTCCGCACAGATGTCGTTGAGACGTGAGAACTGGTCATTGATGAGCGCTTTCAACGGGGCAATATAGAGGCAACCGATGCTGGTGGGCGGCTCTTCCTGCATCAGCGTGATGATGGGGAAAAAGGCCGCTTCGGTTTTGCCGGAGGCCGTCGATGCGGAGAGCAATACGTTTGCATCGGTGTTGAAGATGGCATCCCCCGCCGCCGCCTGTATGGCCCGCAGGTTTTCCCATCCGCTCTGATAGATGTAGTGCTGGATGGTGGGAGAATATCGGGAAAAAAGGTTCATATCGTGAAATCCGCAAACTGGTCGTCAATCGGTTTGTCCTCCGCTGCCGGCTTGGCATAACTGAAGGCATCGGAAGAGAGAATCTGCTGTATTTTCATCTCAGGATGTTGATAGAGAATGTCCAAAAGCTCAATGAAGTCGCGGATGACCTCGCGCGGCGTGATATTCGTGCTCGCTCCGATTCTCCCGTACTCAATCTTGATGAAATCTTCCAAATCCTTGTCGGTGATAGCTGATTGATAGCCATAAAGTCCTGAATGCAAATTAGTTAACTTCTCCGTCAGCACCAACATTTCCTCGTATGTCAGCGGTTGCAGACGGATGACGGGGGCTAGAAGGTCCTGCGCGCCGGCGGTGGAGAACTTGCCCTGCTGCAACCTTGAGCGCAACGCCTCATAGCTATACACCCCGCGATGGTTGTCCTCGATGCATTGCGGCGTGCCGCACATAATCGTGCCGATGTACTGCGCCTTGCCCTGCAACGCATCGTTGTACATCGTAAGCATCTTCTCGTAATTGTACTGCCGCGTGATGCTGTTGGGGATTTTGTAGATGTTGACCAACTCGTCAACCAGCACGAGCATGCCCGCATAGCCCGCCTGCCGGAAGAAGAAGGCGAAGAGTTTGAGGTACTCGTACCAATCGTCATCAGAGATGATGACGGTGACGCCCAATTCCTGCCGAGCCTCCGACTTGGTGGTGTACTCGCCACGGAACCACTTGAGCACCTTGCCCTTCAGCTCGTCATCACCATCGGTGAAAGCCTTGTAATAGAGCGACAACAACTTGGCAAAATCGAAACCGTGCACCAAATCCTGCATCTGGCGGATAACGGCAAAAATCTGCAGTTCCACCTTTGCGGCAAAGCTGGGGCTATCGGGACTGACGCCGAGTTCAGAAGCAACTTGTGTTTGAACATTGTTGATCCAGCGATCAAGAACGAGGGTAAGTGCACCACCTTCGGGACGGGTCTTCACGCTCAGGTTTCTAATCATTTCGCGGTAAGTGGCAAGCCCTTGTCCGTGCGTACCCTGAAGGCGGCGCTCAGGCGAGAGGTCGGCATCGACCACAACGAAATTCCTGTCCATCACGTAGTTACGTATAATTTGGAGAAGAAAGGACTTGCCGCTGCCGTACTTTCCAACAATAAAGCGAAAGGAGGCGCCACCTTCGCCGATGATATGGACATCGTGGAGCAACGCTTCGATTTCCTTACGCCGCCCGACTGTGATGTACGGGAGTCCGATGCGCGGAACCACGCCACCCTTCAAGGAGTTGAGGACAGTTTGCGCGATTCGGCGTGGGATTTTGGGAGTGATATTGCTTTCGTTCATAGGTACAGTTCCCTTACTTACATGATTTTACTGATATATTTTAATCTCGGGGCGCAAAAGTAAAGAAATTATTCGGAAGAATCAATGAGGATGGTCACCGGGCCGTCGTTAATGAAATCGACTTTCATATCAGCACCGAAATGTCCTGTAGCCACACGCACCCCGTATTCACGACTGAGGATTTCGTTGAAGTAATCATACAACGGGCGGGCCTGTTCGGGACGGGCGGCACCAACAAACGAAGGGCGATTGCCCTTTCGACAGTCGCCATAGAGGGTGAACTGCGAAATGGAGAGGATCTCTCCGCCCACATCGGCCAGCGACAGGTTCATCTTGCCATCCGCATCCTCAAAAACGCGCAAGCCAGAAACTTTCTTGGCCATATAGGCCACATCGTCCTTCGTGTCAGTATGGGTGATTCCCACCAACACCACAAATCCCTTGTCAATTTTGCCTACGGTTTCCCCGTCAATCCGAACCTCTGCATGCGTTGTGCGTTGAATAACTACTCTCATTTCTTTGTGTTTATTATAGAATGGTTTATCATCATTTTCACTTATTCCGCCGTTATGCGGCCCACTTCCCGAAGGAGGGTCGTCACTCCCCTATCATTCCCTTCAACTCCTCCAGATAATCCTCGATGACCTCCGGACCGTTGCCATTGTCAGTCAGCACGGTATCCTGAAATTCATCCATCAGGTGCTCGTTGACGCTGTCCATCATCACGCCTTCGGGGATGTGCTTTTCGCGGAGGAAGGCACGCCAGTCGCCACCGGAAATCAGCCGACGGAGGAACTCCATCTCATCGTCATCCAAAAGGTCCGGCTGAGTGGATTGAGCGGGCTGAACAGCTTGCAGTTCAACGGGAACGGGCTGCGACTCCAAAATTTCCATCCCTTCCATCCGTTCCTCATCGCTGAGCAGGGCTTCGCGAATTACGGAGGCATCGCTGCGGATGTCGGCGAGTTTAGAGAAGTCAACCTGTATTTTCGGGCGAGCGGCTTCTGCCTTCTCTTTCAGATAATGATCAATTACTTTTTGTATAATTAATTCAATATCAGCATCATACAATTTTTGAGTCGTTTTCGACATCCCTTGGGTGACCAAACGCAAGCGACGGTCGGTCTCGTGAAGCAGCATCCCCAAAAGCACGCCACGTTTGCCAAGCTGCTTGTAAACATCCAACGTCCAGAGCCCATTGCGACAGATATACTTCCTGCGTTCAGAAATGCTGAAAACGTAATCTTTCGGAGGATGGGGATTGTAGAAAACGGCGGCCTCGAACATCGGGTGCCCCGTCTGTCGCTTCAGCCCGCACATCAGGTTTTCGAAACGGTGATGCTCGCGTTTTTCAATAACTGGAGCGGCTTTGCGAATCACACCAACGACCACCTTCTGCACATCTTGGGGCGATTTTTTGTATAAAATGGACTTTTTAACATTGAAAGTGGAATAATTGCAGGCGGTTTCAAACAAGATATCGTCATTTTCATTGTCACGATTGGCGAAAATGGCCGCTGCCATATCCTCCCGCAATTCAGTGGAAAAGAACTCGCTCCGTCGGTCAATCAGGTTGTAATAAGCGACATAGTCGCGCATCCAATTTTCGAGATAGCGCAGCAGTTTGGGCTCGTTTTCGCAATAGCCGTCACGCAAATCCTCCAGAATCTCCAAGCCCACTTCGGGATTTTCAACCCCGACCTGCATCAGCGTTTCGTAGATATAGACGAAAAGGTACGAGAGCGAGGTGTCGGGATGCTGGCCGCGACGCCAAAGTTTGCGAAGGGTGAAATAACTCCGCAACTGTCTGACATTCATTTCCTTATAAACAGGAAAATAACATTGAAAGGGCACGATTTCATCTGCGGAGTCTTCAAAGTCGGCCATCATCGCCGCCTGTTTATAAAAACTCTTACTGCGGGTGATTGTCCACGGCTCAGCGTTAATCGTCTCCATCAGCTGCTGCAACTTCGGCGGGGCATCATCAAAATCGGAATAAACCGGAACTTGACGACCTGTATCCTCACTGCTGGAACTGCGCACAAAATCCCAATAGCCAAGAAAAGGCTTCCAGTCAGTATCGGGATCATCCCCTAAAGGGACGTCAACATAGTAATTATTAATGTCTTCGTTCATTTTGTACGAGTAGCAAACGCGAGTGCAAAGTTACTAAAAACAATTAAAAATAGTATAGGTGAGATATGTGTCGGTGCATTGAATTATGGCCAGATTCACCGCCAGCAAACCATCATTATTCATTCATCAATAATCATTAAAAATTCATTCATCAATAATCATTAAAATGTTGTACCTTTGCACGCTTATTGCAAGCCAATTGTAAAATTTGCAATCAATTAATAATCAATAAAATAAAAAAAATGGAAAAATTAGTCATTACCGCTGCCATCTGCGGCGCTGAAGTTTTGAAAGAACACAACCCCGCTGTCCCCTACACTGTTGCAGAAATTGTACGCGAAGCCAAGTCGGCTTACGATGCCGGCGCCAGTGTCATCCACCTGCACGTTCGTTACGACGATGGCACACCCACCCAAAGCAAGGAGCGTTTCAAGGAATGCATCGATGCCATCTACCAAGTCTGCCCCGACATCATCATCCTCCCCTCTACCGGCGGCGCAGTCGGCATGACCGACGACGAACGCCTGGAACCCACTGAATTGGATGGAATTGAGATTGCCACTTTGGACTGTGGGACCTGCAACTTCGGCGGTGACGACATCTTCATCAACACCGAAAACACCATCAAGCACTTCGGCCAGCGCATGATTGAACGCGGCATCAAACCCGAACTCGAGGTTTTCGACAAGAGCATGATTGAGATGGCCGTTCGTCTCGCCAAGAAGGGCTTCATCAAAGAACCTTTCCATTTTGACTTCGTAATGGGCGTGAACGGCGGTATCGGTGGCGACATCCGCGACTTCGCCTTCCTGCGCGGCAGTATCCCAGCTGGCTCCACCTACACCGTCGCCGGCGTCGGCAGGTACGAATTTCCCGTTGCTGCCATGTCTATTCTCGACGGCGGCCACGTGCGCGTTGGCTTCGAAGACAACGTTTACCTTTCCAAAGGTGTGCTCGCCCGCTCCAACGGCGAACTGGTTGAGAAGGTTGTCCGCATCGCCAAAGAGTTCGGCCGCGGCATCGCAAACCCGACCGAAGCTCGTGAAATCTACGGGCTGCCCGCAAAGAAATTCTAATGCGAACAGTGAACTCATAATCAAGATGAAGAAAGTTGCGATCATCACAGGTGCCGACGGCGGAATGGGACAAGTACACACCCAAACAGTGGCACTTGCCGGCTACCACGTCATTATGGCCTGCCATCATGCGGACAAAGCTCAGCACGTTTGCGACCGCATCCGCAAGGAGACCGACGGCGATATAGAGGTGATTCAGCTCGATTTGGCTTCATTTTCAAGCATTTACGCTTTCGCAAAAGAAATAAAAACGCGGTTCAATCATCTGGATTTGCTCCTCAACAATGCCGGCACACTGCTTCACCATGCGGGGACCACCGCCGACGGCATTGAAAGGACTGTTGGAGTGAACTACCTTGGCCACTACCTGCTGACGCAACAGCTGAAAACGCTGATGCCGAACGGCTCTCGCATCGTCAACATGGTGTCGCTCACCTTCCGTTTCGGCAAAATCAACCACGACCTCTTCACGCCTGTTGACCAGAAACATTTCAACCGCTTCACCACCTATTCCGATTCGAAACTGGCGTTACTCTATTTTACGCTTGACATGGCTCAGGAGCTCAACAACAAAGGGATTCTCGTCAACTGCGCCGACCCTGGCATCGTGAACACAAACATCATCCGAATGGGCAACAAAGTGGTTGACAAATTGTGCGACTGGTTCTTCCGTCCCATCATCTACCAGCCACCGAAAGGAGCCTCCACAATGCTCTACTTAGCTTTAGATGAGAACGTTACAACGACTGGCGGCTGCTATGCGAGAAAAAAACAAGTCAAATTGAAAAAGGAACTTCTGGACAGTCCCTACCGCCCGCTTCTGAAAAAGAAAACCGACAAAATCATTGAAAAAATCACAAATAATTTAGTGATCTGAAATCAGTGGACTGCGATTATTATCCAAAGCAATTCACCATTCACCACCCACAAAACACAAAGAAATGCTGAAAATCGAAAATTTACATGTGGCCATTGAGGGGAGAGAAATCCTGAAAGGCGTTAATTTACAGATAAACAAGGGCGAAGTTCACGCCATCATGGGACCGAACGGAACGGGTAAAAGCACGCTCGCATCGGTTATTGCGGGCAAAGAGAAATACGAAGTTACCGAAGGCAGCATCACTTTCAACGGCAAGAACCTACTGGAGATGTCGATTGAGGACCGCGCCCGCGAGGGCATCTTCATTGGCTTCCAATACCCTGTGGAAATCCCCGGCGTAAGCATCACCAATTTTATGAAAACCGCAGTGGAAGAGGTGCGCAGGTACCGCAATCTGCCTCCACTTTCAGAGCTGGAATTCCGCAAGATGATGAAAGAGAAGGAGAAAGTGGTAGAATTGACCGAGAAGTTGAGCGGACGCTCCGTGAACGAGGGATTCTCCGGAGGTGAAAAAAAGCGCAACGAGATTTTCCAGATGGCCATGCTTGAACCCGAACTCGCCATCCTTGATGAGACCGACTCCGGCTTGGACATCGACGCACTGCGAATCGTAGCCAACGGCGTAAACAAACTGAAAAGCCCCGACAACGCCACTATCGTTATCACCCACTATCAACGGCTTTTGGACTACATCGTCCCCGACGTAGTCCACATCCTCTTCGATGGGAAAATCGTGAAAACCGGTCCGAAAGAGCTGGCCCTTGAATTGGAAAAACGTGGCTACGAGTGGATTAAAAATGAATATGAACAGCAAAAATTACAGTAACGTAATGACTCCATTTACCGATTTTATCCAGACGCTGTTTGCCGAGAACAAGCCACAACTTCCTTATACAAAAGAAGTCGAAAAAATCAGAGAAGAAGGGCTGCGCACGTTTTCCGAAAAAGATTTCGTGGTTTTCAAAAAAGAGAACAAAGAGATTTTCGAAAAATCCATCGCCAATTCCACAAATTGGCAGTTGCAATTGACCACCCCAGCCTATCGCCCTGTGGAGGAATACTTTAAGTGCAAGGTAGAAAACATTGACTCTCAGATGTTTTTCTTCCAAAACGGATGGTTCGTCAATGATGGGGAAAAACTGTTTGTCAATGAAAAAGGGGTGATTATCGGTTCGCTTTTCGCTGCTTTGGAGCAATATCCGCAGCTGGTGCTCCCCTACCTCACCGAACACCCCTCCGAAAAAGAGGACACGCTTTCCGCATTAAACCGAATGCTCTTCAGCGACGGTCTATTTGTCTATGTTCCTGACAATGTGGTTGTTGAACGTCCCGTGCAACTCATTTCCCTCATTGATTCCAATCAAGACCTGCTGCTGAACAACCGCAACCTGATCATAGTCGGGAAAAATGCACAACTCACTTTCATCCAATGCGATGACTCCATCCACTTCAATAAGAGCTTTATCAACAATGTGACGAAGACCTACTTGGACGAAAGCGCGAAATTCTTCTATTACAAAATGGAGAACAAGGACGCCGAATCGCTATTATTCAACGAGTTGGAAGTGATGCAGAAGGCACATTCCGAATTTTATTCCAATGCGATGACCTTCAATGCTGGGTACATCCGCAATCGGCTGAACGTCTATCTCAAAGAGCCCTTTTCCCGCGCCAACCTGTACGGCCTATATCTGGTGGACAAAAAGCAACATGTTGACAGTCAGATATTTGTGGACCACCAGATGCCAGACTGTGAAAGCAACCAGCTTTACAAGGGCATTGTGGATGAGTCGGCAACCGCCCATTTCCTCGGGCACGTTTTGGTGCGCCCAGATGCACAAAGGACCATGGCCAACCAGACCAACCGCAACATCGCGCTGACCGACGAAGCACACATCACCTCCAAACCCTTCCTTGAAATCTACGCCGACGATGTGAAATGCAACCACGGCACAACAGTAGGTCAGCTGGACGAGGAGGCGATGTACTACATCCGCACGCGTGGCATCTGCGAGCATAGCGCACGCAAGCTGCTAATGTTCGCTTTCGCCAACGAAATCGCAGACTTCATCCTAATCGACTCATTAAAAGCACGTTACAAAGAGATGATCCGCAAACGCCTCAACGGAGAACTCACCATTTGCGACCATTGCGTGCTGCACTGTCCCTACGTACATGAATAGATTGAAGTTTTTCATAAAAAAACAACAATTTATGCAAAAATCTTGTAATTTTACTGATTAAAATTTGAAACCCCGACTTTCATTTAATACACTATATATCAATCAATTATAAAAGAAGAAAAAGAAATGCAGGTTGTAAAAACGGTGGATGAACTGAAAAATGCAATGTTCCGTATCCGTCCCACAGGCAAAACAGTGGGACTTGTACCGACGATGGGGGCACTGCACGAAGGCCATCTTTCATTAATCAAAAGGGCTCGCAAAGAGAACCAGATAACGGTCTGCTCCATTTTCGTGAACCCCACACAATTCAACAATCAGGATGACTTGGCAAAGTATCCGAGGACACTGGATGACGACTTGAAATTGATCGAACCCTACGTTGATTTCGCGTTCGCCCCCACTCCCGAGGATGTTTACAAAGTCCCGGCAACCGAACATTACGACTTCGGCACGCTGGAAAGAGTAATGGAGGGCCCGATGCGCCCCGGCCATTTCAACGGCGTGGCCATCATCGTCAAACGCCTGTTCGACTGGGTACAGCCCGACCGCGCCTACTTCGGAGAGAAGGATTTCCAGCAGATTGCCATCATCAAGGACTTGGTGCGCCAATACAAACTGCCCATCACCATCGTCCCCTGCCCCATCGTGCGTGAAGATAGCGGCCTCGCTCTCAGCTCCCGCAACAAACGCTTGAGCGAAGACGAACGCAAGCGTGCCGCCAACATCTACAAGATTCTGAAGGCCTCCACCCAATTGGAAACCACCAAAGTTGCTGACATCCAAAAGTTTGTGGCCGATGAAATCGCCCACAACCCAGGATTCAAACTCGAATACTACGAAATCGTGGATGGAGAAACGCTGCAAATCCTCAGCGACCTGAACGACAGCGACTCGGTGGTCGGCTGCATCACCGTTTATGTGGGCGAGGTCAGACTGATTGACAATATTAGATATAAATAGTAAGCTGTAAACCGTGAACTGAACATCTTAATAAACGAATCATGCAAATTGAACTTTTAAAATCGAAAATACATCAAGTGGCTGTAACAGAGGCCAATTTGAATTACGTGGGCAGCATCACCATCGATGAGACATTGATGAAAGCCGCCAATATGATTGAGAACGAAAAGGTTCAGGTTTTGAACATGAACAATGGCGAACGCCTTGAGACTTACGTCATTAAAGGCAAAAAAGACTCCGGTGTCATCTGCCTCAACGGCCCCGCCGCCCGCAAGGTAGCCGTCGGCGACATCGTTGTCATCATCTCCTATTGCTCCATGGATTTCGAGGAAGCCAAGAAATTCAAACCCACCATCATCTTCCCCAAGAACAACAAAATCTGACCTTGACGCTATACGCTGATATTCGATAATGGATTGTTCCGAACTTATCAAAGGGCTGACAATCCATTACCTCATAACTAAAGAAACAAGCAGAGAAAAACCAATTAAATAACTGATAAACAAACAATTCACAACAATGACTCATCGAGTAGTATTAGTTCGCCACGGCGAAAGCGAATGGAACAAAGCCAATTTATTCACAGGATGGACCGACGTAGATTTGTCGGAAAAGGGGCTGCAGGAAGCGGCCGAAGCTGGCAAAAAGTTGAAAGAGGCCGGCTTCTGCTTTGAATACGCCTATACCTCCTTCCTCAAACGCGCCATCAAAACCCTCCACATCGTCTTGGAAGAGATGGATTTGCTGTGGATTCCCGAAGAGAAGAGCTGGCGTCTGAACGAAAAGCACTACGGTGCGCTACAAGGGTTCAACAAAGCGGAAATGACCGCCAAGTACGGCGCCGAACAGATCAAACTGTGGAGACGCAGCTACGATGTGCGCCCCGAAAGTCTGACTGATGATGACGAGCGCAACCCCGCCAACGACATCCGCTACAAGAACATCGACGACCCGCAAGCCAAACCGCATACCGAAGCCCTTGTGGATACCATCAACCGCATCGTCCCCTACTGGGAAAACGTGATTTTCCCGAAAGCCAAAGAGTGCCACGACATCATCGTCGCCGCCCATGGCAACAGTCTTCGCGGAATCATCAAATACCTGAAAAACATCTCCGAAGAGGACATTGTCAACCTCAACCTCCCCACCGGCATTCCCTACGTGTTTGAATTCGACGACAATATGAAACTTCAGAAGGACTACTTCCTCGCCGACCCCGAAACCCTCAAGCAATTGATGGACGCCGTTGCCAACCAAGGAAACAAGAAATAATGAGAAATGAGCGATGAGTAGTAAAAGCTACTGCGCACCTCACACATAAAAAAGTAATAACAGAGAAAAAAATCAAAGAAAATGAGTGGTGGTTTGTATTCAATGGATCAAAAGGATTTTGATCAGACATTAGATTTAACCAAAGTAAAGCCGTATGGCGACACGATGAACGACGGTAAGACACAATTGAGTTTCACGCTGCCGGTTCCTTGCGGTGAGGAAGCCGTTGAAGCGGCCAAACAGCTGATGAAGAAGATGGGTTTCGAGAACCCTTTGGTTGTTTACTACAAAGAGCTGACCGAAGGTTACACCTTCTTCAACTGCTACGGCTCCACCGTCCATACCGTTGACTTCTCCTCGATCCATGTTCCGAAGGTGGAGTCCACCGTGATGGACATGCACGAAACCGACGAGTACATCCGCGAACATATCGGACGCAAGATTATCGTCATCGGAGCCAGCACCGGCACCGACGCACACACCGTCGGCATTGATGCCATCATGAACATGAAAGGCTATGCAGGTCACTATGGCATTGAACGTTATGAGATGTTCGAGGCACTGAACATGGGCAGTCAGGTCCCCAACGAGGAGTTCATCGCCAAAGCCATTGAGATGAAAGCCGACGTGCTGCTGGTCTCACAGACCGTGACCCAGAAGGATGTCCATATCAAGAACCTCACCGAACTAGTGGAAATGCTGGAAGCAGAAGGACTTCGCGACAAGGTGATTCTCGTTTGCGGAGGCCCCCGTATCTCGCACGAACTGGCACAGGAACTGGGGTATGATGCTGGTTTCGGAAGCGGCTCTTACGCCGATGATGTTGCCTCCTACGTGGCACAGGAACTTGCCCGCCGTATGCACAAAGAATAAGATCTCTTGAAAAAAGTCATTGCCTGCGTTACCAACGACCTTTACAGCGACCAACGGGTTGACAAGGTCTGCAACTCATTGACTTCCATGGGTTTTGAGGTGCTTTTGGTAGGACGCCGATACGCTGACTCGCCTGACCTTTCTGAGCGACGGTATAAAACCGACAGGATGCGCCTTCTTTTCAGAAAAGGAGCGAAATTCTACGCCGAATTCAACATCCGCCTCTTCTTCTATCTCCTTTTTAGAAAATGTGACATTCTCATTTCCAATGATCTGGACACGCTATTACCATGCTTTCTTGTGAGTCGCCTGAAACGGAAACGCATTGTTTACGACAGCCACGAGTATTTTTGCGGCGTGCCTGAGATCATCGGACGGCCATTTGTCCAGAATACATGGCGTTCAATTGAACGGTTCTGTTTTCCGAAATTGGAGGATGTGATTACTGTAAACCAATCCATTGCAGATCTATACGACAAAGAATACCCAATGCGGAAAAATCCCGTCAATGTGGTGCGCAACATCCCGACGCGAAGCAAGCCGCCCATCACTGAAACCCGTGCTACCCTTGGAATGCCTTTGGATAAGAAAGTTCTTCTGCTGCAAGGGGCTGGTATCAATGTGGACCGCGGTTCTGAAGAACTGGTTGAAGCAATGAAATATGTTGATAATGCTATCCTTTTCATCGTTGGAAGCGGGGATGCCGTACCTGGATTGAAAAAGAAGGTGATGGAGGAAAATCTTCAAGAAAAAATACAGTTTATTGATAGACAGCCCTTCGCAAAACTATTCAATTATACCTATTGGTCGGACATTGGATTTTCGTTGGACAAAGACACAAACATCAACTATCGTTATAGTCTTCCGAATAAGATTTTCGACTACCTGAAAGCAGAAACGCCCGTTATCGTGTCCAATTTGCCGGAAATTGCCAAAGTAGTCAGAGAAAACGAAGTCGGGATTATCGTGCAAGACCATCAACCACAAACCATTGCGAATGCGATTAATAGTCTCTTAAAAGATGAGCAGTTGCTGCAACGCCTCAAGCGGAACACAATTGCTGCATCAGAAAAATACTGCTGGGAGAACGAGGAAATGGTCTTGAGAAAGATTTATCTGGATGAAGCAATAAACGATAGTCAATGTAAAAAAAACTCGTAACTTTGCACACTTTTAGCGAAGCTTATGCGACTGAAACTAGCCATCGTGATTTTGAACTGGAACGGAAGGGAGTTCTTGGAACAATTTCTTCAGAACCTGATTGCGCAAACGCCTGATTGGGCGGAAGTTGTGGTGGCGGACAATGCCTCTACAGATGATTCCATCCCTTTTCTACAAAACCATTTCCCCAATGTCAGAATCATCCAAAATGACAAGAATTACGGTTTCGCACAAGGCTATAATGTGGCTTTGGCGCAATTAGACTGCGATTTTTACTGTCTGCTGAACTCCGACATTGAAGTGACCCCCCACTGGGTAGAACCGGTAATTGCGCTGATGGAAAGCGACACGAGGATTGCGGCAGTGCAGCCGAAAATCCGTAGTTTCTATGACCGCGAGAAATTCGAGTACGCTGGTGCAGCGGGCGGTTTCATCGACAAATACGGCTACCCGTTTTGCCGCGGGCGCGTTTTCAACACGCTGGAAGTCGATGAAGGACAATACGATACCGCGATGGATGTGTTTTGGGCGACAGGCGCGGCATTGTTTGTTCGCAGCGACGTCTATCGCGAACTTGGCGGGTTAGACGACGACTTTTTCGCCCACATGGAGGAAATAGACCTCTGCTGGCGCATCAAGAATCACGGCTACCGCATCGTCATCGAGCCGAAATCAATCGTCTATCACGTTGGCGGAGGCACGCTTCCCAAAGAGAACTCCTTCAAAACCTTTCTGAATTTCCGCAACAACCACTTTCTTCTGCTGAAGAACCTGCCTAAACGGAGGTTGTTCCCCACCCTTTTCGTCAGAATCATTCTGGACAATGTGGCAGCGCTCGTGTTCCTTCTCCAAGGTCATGCGAAAGATTTCACAGCGGTTTATAAAGCACATTTCGCGCTGTTCAAACAATTCAAGCAATTCTCTGCAAAACGAAAAGCGTCTGAAGTCAAGGCATTTGCGGCCTACAAGGACGTTTATCACGGCTGTATCCTCGTCAATTACCACCTCAAACGCCAACACTATTTTAACGGCACACGATTTTTAAAGAAATAGCTATGGTTGAATTTTTTTTCGGCAATTTCTACTACTACTTTTTACTTGCCATGACGCTTTTGGCAGTGGTGGTATTCATTGTGTTACAATTCATTACGCCAGCATACGGGATGACGTTCAACAACCGCTGGGGAATCTCCATCCGAAGCAATTGGGGCTGGGTATTGATGGAGTCGCCCGTTTTCCTGCTGATGCTGGTCATTTATCTTAGTGCCATCATTCCCGGTGCACCCTACACCATCCAAACGTTTCCGTGGGTCACCTTCTCGATGTTCATTTTCTTTGAAATCCATTACTTGCAACGTTCCTTCATTTTTCCTGGCTTGATGCGCGGGACGAGCAAAATGCCGCTCTCCATTATCTTCTCAGGCTTTTTCTTCAATATGATGAACGCCTATATGCAAGGCGGCTGGCTGTGTTACGTTTCGCCGGAGCAATACACCCTCAGTTGGTTCTGGTCGCCTCAATATATCATCGGGACCCTCATGTTCTTTGCAGGAATGATCATCAATATGCATTCCGACAGGATCATACGCGAACTGCGGAAGGACAAAAAAGACAACAACTACTACCTGCCCACCGGATTTTTGTTCAACAAGATCAATTCCGCCAATTTCTTCGGTGAACTGATGGAATGGGCCGGTTTTGCCATACTGACATGGTCGTTACCCGGCGCCATCTTCTTCTTGTGGAGTTTCGCCAACATCGTGCCGCGCTCAAAAGCCGTTTTTGAACGCTACAGCCAATTTTTCGGCGACAATTTCAGAAAACTGAACCGCTACAAAATCTTCCCATACATCTACTAATCCATGAAAGCGTTCAAAATCGTCATTTTCATTTTCGCCATTCTCATCGCCTTAGGTGTATTATGCTATTTTTTTCCAAAAAAAGGCATCAAAATCGGACCATTCGACTTTGGCTTTGCAACGCTTGAGAGCGTGCTGACCAACAAGGAGCAGGCTCCGAAACTCGCTGACATTGACACCGTCAAGCCGATGGAAGAGATGTTGAAGGACTCTTTGCTAAGAGCGAAACAAGACACGATTGAACGCTATTTGGAGATTATGCACAACCATATCTCACGCATATACACCCCCGAAGACAATCCCGACTACTTCAACGATTTTTTTGCGAAAGCGAAGATGGCGCGAGCCAACGGGCGGACCATTCGCGTACTGCACTACGGCGACTCGCAAATAGAACTTGACCGCATGAGCAGCGACCTCCGACAGTTCTTCCAAGGGAAATTCGGCGGCGGTGGTCCCGGACTGCTCCCCATCGTACAGAATGTACCTTGCGCCACTGTCACCCAATCATCAAGCGACAACTTCCTGACCTATAGCGTTTTTGGTCCTGGAAACCGTGATAAGGAACGCAAATACGGGATAATGACCAAATACTGGCGTGTGCAGGGCAGCGGCTCCTGCCACATATCACACACGCGCGGCAACAAGGTGCGACTACTGCTCAACGACCAATCCGGCAACTTCGAAGCAACTTTGAAATCCGACGATTTCGAGGAAACGAAGAGCTGCGACAGCATTGGCGGTTTTCATATTCTGCAATGGAATCTACCCAGTGAATTCTCCAAGTTTTCCGTAATATTCAAAGGCTCCGCCGATTTGTATGGTCTGATGGTGGACAATGGCAGCGGAATTGCTGTGGACAACATTGCACTGCGCGGCTGTTCCGGAACCATATTCACCAGCATCAACGCCTCCCTTCTGCAACAAAGTTACCGGCAAACCGATGTGGGGATGATTATACTCCAATTCGGAGGAAACTCCATGCCAGCCATCGGAAGCGAACAGGGAATCGAAAATTACAAAAACAATATTGCAAAGCAAATCAAGTACTTACAAGGTATTTACCCCAACACGCCGATTCTCTTCATCGGTCCTTCCGACATGTCTAAAATGGTGAACGGAAGCATGCAAAGTTATCCACTGATGGAAGCAATGGTACAAGCGATGAAGGAGGCGGCCCTTGAAAACGGAGCGGCTTTCTGGAACATCTACGAAGTGATGGGCGGGCACAACTCCATGCTAGCGTGGGTTCACGAGGGACTTGCCGGACAAGACTACGTTCACTTCTCCCCTGCCGGCGCTCGCAAGATCGGCAGCCATCTCGTCGATGCCTTCTCCACCATCTATGACTATTACTGCGTAAGCCAGGATAAATAATGAATTGATCCATGCAGAAGTTTTACAATCGTTTTTGCATTCACCTATTTTGCTGCAGCCTGCTGATAGTATCAGCCTGCCAGCACATACCTGCCCAAGCAAATCCATTCAAGCCAGTCCCCGTTGACACCGTTGATGGCGCCAACTACGCCGCCGACACGCTCGTTTTTGACATCGACAGCAGCAACCTCAAGGATTTTTTCGTAAAATTCGACAGCGTTGTCAAGTCCGGTCAGGGCAACATCAGCATTTTACATATCGGGGGCTCGCACGTGCAGGCAGGAACATTCTCACATCGCATCCGCCGCAACATTCTCCTCTCCTGCCCTGACATGATTACAAGCCGCGGCATCGTCTTTCCATACTCTGCCGCGCCCAAATGCAACAATCCGAACGACTACAGGGTAAAGAAAAACGGCTCCTACACATTGATCCGAAGCGTCTTCCTACCTCATCCCAAGCCATTGGGTGCCAGCGGGATAGCAGTCTATACTTCCGATTCCGCCGCCACCATCACCATCAAGATGAACGACAAAGACCTGAACTTTGCGACCAACCGGTTGACTTTGATGGGCTACCCGGAAGACACGGCGTGCATACTCCCCACTCTCATTGTCAAGGACAAAGAGTACGAACCCGTGGAGTACAGCAAAGTCACCCGACGCTATATCTACCAATTTCCCGACACGCGCGACTCTTTTCTGATCAAACTGAATACGACAGGCCATAACGGCACCTTCGTGGTCACTGGCATTTTACTGGAGAACATGAACAAGCCCGGCATCACCATTCACTCCATCGGCGTGAATGGTGCTCGAGTGGACTCCTACCTCAACTGCATCAATTTCGATGAAGACCTCGAGTTAATCACACCCGACCTCGTCATTTTCGGCATCGGCATCAATGACGCCATGGGCGATGCGTTCGATACGGTTGCCTTCGAACGGAAATACTTGGAACTCGCCGCAAAATTCCGCGCTGCCAACCCCGACTGCGCATTCATCTTCCTGACCAACAACGATAGCTTCAACAAATCAGGCAAGAAATACTATGTCAACAAGAATGGTGAACTCGCCCGCCGCGCTTTCTATCGCATCGCAAAAATGACAAATGGTGCGATTTGGGACCAGTTTGCCATCATGGGCGGACTAACCTCCATGGACAAATGGCGGATCGCAGGCTATGCACAAACCGACCGCGTGCATTTCACCACCAAAGGCTACAACTTACTCGGAGACTTGTTTTTCAATGCCTTTATCGATGCCCAAGACAAATGTCTGAAATAGATTGAGGGGTGAAGACATGGTTTCCGATTTTAACTGCATTTTGTCCCAATTCCGTCCCAAAGAAAGTAATTAAGGAAAAATAAAATAGCTGATTTCCAATTAGTTACACAACAATAGGTAACTGGACACTCATTTGCTTAAGATTGTCCTCATTGATATCGCGATCTTTGTCGCGTATTTTTAGGAAGAACCCAAACTACCAAAGCGGCACTCTTCCAAGCTTGCCAAGGTCAAGTGTTGCGGTTTCTGCTCCAAGAGCCTTGAACGCACGCATAATGGTGCTGTAGGCAATGCCTTTGCCACTCTCTATCTTTGAAATAAAGGATTTTTTGACACCCATGCGTTCTCCCAGCTCATCTTGTGTCAGCCCCTGTCTCTTCCGAGCCTGTTTAATAGCCTCACCAATGAAGTAGTCATCAACCTCTTTTTTGACGTTGGCTTCGAATTCATCACGTTCAGTCGTTCCAACTTTGCCAATGAATTCGTCAAGGACTTCGTCTTCCGTATAAAACTTCTTGTTGTTTTCCATATTGTATATTTATTTGTTGTCAAAATAGCATTTGCGTATTAATTCTGCTTTCTCAATCTCCTTTTTCGGCGTTTTCGATGTCTTTTTCACAATGCCGTGAGTAGCCACAATTAGAGATTTCGTTTGATTATCCCAAAATGAAAACAATCGGTAATAGTTACTACCATACAATGTGCGAAATTCCCATATATCAGTGTTATTGAGTTTCTTGAATATATCACTATCCTTTACCCCCAAACGTACTTTTTTGACATTGAAAAGTATTTTCTTTCTTGCTGTTTCATTGATGTTTTTGAGAAAGTCATAAGCTTCTGGCAGATAGATTACCTTTATTTCCATTTCAATTCAAATTAGAGAGGGCAAAGATATAAAAAGTTTTCCATATAGGAAACTTTTTTTGAAAAAAATCTCCGTGCTCACAGAAGGCCGCTCACAGCTCACTCAACGGAAACGGATTTAGCCAGATTTCGGGGTTTGTCAACATCGCAGCCGCGCAGCACAGCCACATGGTACGCCAACAGCTGCAAGGGTACACACGAAATCAGCGGGGTGAGCAATTCCAGCGTCTCAGGGATTTCAATACAGAAATCCGACATGGCCTTCACCAGCTGGTCGCCCCGCGTCACAACAGAGATGATCTTCCCCTTGCGGGCAATTACCTCTTGGATATTGCTGACGGTCTTCTCGTAAGTTTCCTGCTCCGTGGCCAGCACCACCACCGGCATCTCCTCATCAATCAAGGCAATCGGACCATGCTTCATCTCCGCCGACGGATAGCCTTCGGCATGGATATAGGATATCTCTTTCAACTTTAGCGCACCTTCAAGCGCCACTGGGAAGTTGATGCCGCGCCCAAGGTAAATTGCGTTCGTCTTGCTGACGAAATACTTGGCGATTTCCTTGATTTGGTCGTTCAATTTCAAGGTCTCCTGCACCTTGTTGGGTATTTCCTCCAGGCTATTTATAATAGTATGGTATTCCGACATGGAGAGTGTACCTTTTTTACGGGCAAGGCCGAGTGCCATTAGCGTCAAGACGGTGACCTGCGCGGTGAAGGCCTTGGTGGAGGCGACACCGATTTCGGGGCCGGCATGGGTGTAGGAGCCGGCATGTGTTGCACGCGCCAACGTGGAGCCGACCACATTGCAAATGCCGATGACCGTGGCTCCCTTCGCCTTTGCCAATTCCACAGCGGCGATGGTGTCGGCCGTCTCTCCCGACTGCGAAATCGCGATAACCACATCATCCTCGTAAATCAGAGGATTGCGATAACGGAATTCAGATGCATATTCCACTTCCACCGGCACACGCACGAGGTTTTCGAAAAGATATTCCGCCACATTGCCCGCATGCCAAGAAGTCCCGCAGGCAACAATGATAAAGCGGCGGGCGTTCATCAGTTTCTGCTCATATTCAATGATTCCGCCCAAGGAGACCACATCCTTTCGCACATTCAGGCGACCGCGCATACTGTCGCGGATGGCCTTCGGCTGCTCAAAAATCTCCTTCAACATATAGTGTTCGAAACCGCCTTTTTCCAACTGGTCAAGATTCATCTCCAGTTTCTGTAGGTACGGACGTTTCTTCGCATTGTCGTTAATATTTCTGATTTCCAACTTCTTGCCAGGGCGTGCCAAAGCCACGTCGCCATCATCCAAATAAACGACCTTCTTGGTGTATTCCACAATGGGCGTGCCGTCAGAGCCGATAAAATACTCGTTATCGCCCATGCCTATCAACAGCGGACTGCCTTTTTTGGCCAGAATCAGTTGGTCAGGCTCATCGGCGGAGAGGAGGGCCAGCGCATACGTACCGACCACGCTCGTCAGAGCAATGCGCACCGCCTCGAAGGTGCTGACCTGCTCGGTTTTGATAATATCCTCAACCAGATGAACGAGAACCTCGGTATCCGTTTCGCTCTTGAACTCATATCCGCGGTTCATCAGCTCTTTCTTCAGAACGAGATAATTCTCAACAATCCCGTTGTGAATCAGTGCCAATTTTCCATCCTCGGAGAGATGGGGATGGGCATTCTGGGTGGTGGGCTCGCCGTGCGTAGCCCAACGGGTATGGCCAATTCCCGCATGGGAAACCGTGTTCTTGTCGGAACAATACTCATCCAAATCGGCCACAGTTCCGCGGCATTTATAGACTGAAATCCCGTTCTCCTGGGAAAGGGCGACACCGGCGCTGTCGTAGCCGCGATATTCCAAGCGTCTGAGCCCTTTAATCAAAATCGGGTATGCTTCCTTGCATCCCGTATAAGCGACAATTCCACACATAGTCAATGGTTTTAGTAAGCGGTATAATAGACCTCCAGACGGAGGCGGTCGGCAAACGATGGGTCAGTCCCGCGCAACACGAGGCGGTTTCCTCGGATACCCGCACCGCTAATTACGATATTGATTCCTTTGTCATTGATTCCATTCCTTTGAAGCTGCTGAATGTAATTCGTGATTCGGAACCTGTATTCCTTTGTATTTTCATCATAAACCCCTCCGAAATAGTTCGAGGAGGTAAAGCTCGCATCATCAGGGAGATAGGTAGTGGTACCAGCGCTCGTCACAAGCTGCAGGCCCAGATTATAGGGCTGGAAGAAATAGGAGGCATCCGTTGAGACATTGGCAATCACCAGTTCAGCACGGTTGATGACGTATCGTTTGCCATAAAGCGTGTCCATCAGTGCGGGCATGGAGATGTGCGTTTTCACCCCCGCCATCGGCTGCACATAAAGCATCTGCCTCCCCAAAGTCGTATCCTGTTGAATGACCTGACGGCGGAAGTCGGTGGATGCGGTCGAATAGTCGTGGGTAAAGAAATTATAGCGGACGCAGTTCGTGCTAATAGGGAAAGTGTATTTTTTATGCTCTGAATCGTTGGCCGTATAATAAATGGTGATGCCCGACATCGCGGAGGTGAGGCTGATATAGGAGAGGCTGCCCGCACCACGAGTGGCAGTAGTGGCTTTCACCACCAAGCCGTAAAAAGCAGATTGAAATGCCGCCGTGTTGGCCAAGTCAGAACTGTTCATGTAAAGCAGGCGGTTTCCGAAGTCGTTGGAAAGGCGGAGACGTGCATGGGCCGCATAGCGAATGGTGTCCAAGGTCACAGGGGTTGTCGGACGCGGATAGAACGATGCATTGGAATAGAGCAGGTTCGTCCCGAAATGCGACGGATGGTCGTCGTTGCTATAATAGTTATCCTTGTCGAGCTGTTCCGACAATTCATAAACTTCAAAGAGCATAGGCGAGAGTGTGTCGCCGAAAAAGCCCGAATATTGCAGGGAGAGCACAACTGAGTCGAGTGAGACAACTTCATCGGGGCCAATCAGCACGGTGTTGGAACCGGCGAGGTCGAATTGCGTGCAGAACCCGGCTTCTGTCCGGCCGAAAACGGGATCATTGACCGCTCCCACCACATTATTGAGAAGATTCTTGGTATAGAGGGAGTCTTCCAGCACGGAGTACGCGGTAATCGGAAGTTCCATGAATTGAGCATTCAAGAGGTCGTCATCTTGGAGGCTAAGTCCGATGGTGTCGATTTCCTTCTTACAGCCGCAGAAAAGGATTGTAGAAAGAAAGAGCAAGATAAATGAGCGATATTTCATTGAAAATTAGAAAGTTATAGGTTGTTTATCCATCAAATCGTCATAGAAGCGGTCATATTCATCCACATAATTTTCGATATTGGGATGATAGAACAAGGGACGGGGGAAGAGACGCAGGGCCTCCTTCGCTTTCGGCAGCACTTCGTCATGGCCGACGACCATCGCATCCGAAAACTCGGCGGCTTTTCGCACTACCGACAGATAGTCGGGATTTTCAAGACCTCCGACGAACTTCTCATCGATGCCGGTACCCACAAGTTTCTTGGCGAAATTCGGATCCAGAGAACCTTCGAAATGGTCATTGTAGAGGCTGGTCACGATGCGTGTGTCTTGGAACAACGGATTGTCTTTATAGCATGTCTTGATGAAAATGGGCACCATGGAGGAGATCCAACCGTGGCAATGGATGATGTCGGGGACCCAGCCCAGCTTGCGGACGGTCTCGATCACGCCCTTCGCAAAGAAAATCATCCGTTCGTCGTTGTCGGGGAAGAAATTGCCGGCATCGTCGGCGAAAATCTGCTTTCTCTTGAAATAATCCTCGCTATCAATGAAGTATATCTGCATTCTCACCACCTGAAGAGAAGCGACTTTGATAATCAACGGGTGATCGGAATTGTCAAGAATGATATTCTGACCGGAAAGGCGAATCACCTCGTGAAGTTGGTTTTTTCGCTCGTTGATACATCCGAACTTGGGCATAAAAGTTCGGATTTCATTGGCGCGCTCCTGAATGCCCTGAGGAAGGAATCGGCAAATATTGGAAATATAACTATCTGGTAGATAAGGATATATCTCAGAAGCAACATATAAAATTCTCTTTTTCGCCATAAGCTATAAATTTGTTTGCAAAGATACAAAATTTTTTAAAAACGGCCCTCGCCACATTGATTTTTTCGATTTGTTAAAAAAAATTAAAAAAAGATTGGAAAATTGGCGCACAAGGCGGTATGACAAGGAGAATGTGTAATTTTGCGGCCGCTAACCAAAAAGGAATCTATGCTAAAAAAGCTCCACCGATGACAGAATTGGACAAGAACAACGACAAGACCAAAGCGGCATACAAGGAAGGGACTTGGTCGATTATTGTCAACACGTCTCTTTTCGGGCTCAAATTCTGGGCGGGGATCGCCACCGGCTCCGTCGCTCTGATGGCCGATGCATGGCACACCTTGTCGGACTCCATCAGCTCCATCATCGTCATCATCGCCGCCGCACTCACCAAGCGGAAACCCGACCGGTCGCACCCCTTCGGACATGGCCGCTGGGAGCAGATCGCCTCGCTACTCATCGGTGTCCTACTCGCCATCATCGCCTACGAGTTCCTGACCGATGCCATCAACAAGCTACAAGACAAGCAGCCCACCTCTTTCGGTCCCATCGCCATCGCTGTCACCATCGTTTCCATCATCGTGAAGGAAGGAATGGCGCAAT
Source organism: Bacteroidales bacterium (assembly GCA_017506175.1). Lineage (GTDB taxonomy): Bacteria > Bacteroidota > Bacteroidia > Bacteroidales > WCHB1-69 > UBA1756. The sequence goes on from JAFVNW010000009.1 coordinate 94,194, forward strand.
ACGCCTTCCAGCTCGGCCGAAAAAGCGGCAACGTCAGCGTCAAGGCTGATGGCTGGCACCACCGTACCGATGCGTTGTCGTCGGCGGTCGTGCTCGCCGGCATCCTCTTCGCCAACCGATTCTGGTGGATAGACGGCGCTCTCGGCATCGCCATCTCCATCCTCCTTTTCTATGCAACCTATGAAATAACCAAAGAAACCATCACGAAAATCCTAGGGGAAACTCCCTCGCAAGAACTGATAGACGAAATCACGCTCAAAGCGAAAGGCATCTGCCAATACGAGCTTCAGCCTCACCATTTCCACATTCACAACTACGTCACCCATCAGGAACTCACCTTCCATATCCGCTTGGACGGCGCACTGAGCATCAGCGAAGGGCACGCCATCGCCACCCAACTGGAGGAAATCATCCGCAACGACTACGGCATTGAAGCCACAATCCACGTGGAACCACTTGATTACAAACATACCAGCGATTGATTTTTTCACCTAAACTCCATACACTATGAACTACTCCAAAATCCAAGTCCCCAACGGATCGACCATCTTCCTCAACAATTCCAAAAGTCTATTAATCAGGTTGTTGATTGCCACATTCCTTTATAAGGACGAGATCTTGGACATCTCGGCCGACGAATCCGAGGATGTGAGGACGGTGCACACCGCACTGAAAAGCATCCGCAGGGCGCGCAAACTGTCGTGGGAGACGACCACCGCCATCACGGCGAACGACTGCGGAGCCGGATACCGTTTTCTGTTGTCGGTACTGGCGACGACGGATGGGAATTGGATTCTGACGGGAAGTCCGCGCCTACTCAAGCGTCCGGTGCGCCCACTGGTGTCCGCTCTATTGAGCATCGGCGCCGACATCGATGAGTGCGAATGCGGCCTGCGCATCCACGGCCATCCCTTGCAAAGCAAAGAGATGACCATCCACTGCGAGGAGAGCAGCCAGTTCGCAAGCTCGCTGCTGCTGATATCCCACAAAATAGGGCTGCAACAACTGCACATCCTTCCTCCAACCCCACCCTCCATGCCCTACATCAACATGACACGCTCGGTGGTGAATGCCATGCTGGGGGGGAGTACCGTCAACCTGGAAGCCGACTGGAGCACCGCCGCCTTCTGGTACGCTTTGGTCGCGACATCCGAAAAGCCTCGCCGGCTCTTTCTGAAAAACCTCCGACTCGACGGTCTGCAAGGGGACCGGATTGCCGCCGACCTGTTTGCGAAAATGGGCGTAAAATCCGAACAAACCGAGGCGGGCGTCTGGATTGAAAAGCACGGCAATCCGCGCATTGGCGAACTCGACATTGACCTGACCGACAATCCTGATTTGGCCCCCGTGCTTGCCACGACAGCGGTGCTCTACCCCTTCAAACTCACTCTGAGCGGCATCGGCAATCTGAATTTCAAGGAATCGAACCGCATCGACATTCTCACGACCACGCTGGCCCGTTTCGCGCCCACCTGCTACCATTGCAGCAAAGACGACGAATCCCTGACCATTGACGGAACACGCAGATACACCCTGCCTGAGCAGGTCATCCCGATAGACACTTGGAACGACCATCGGATGGTGATGGCTTTCGCACTGCTCACCCAACGTCATCGCGTACTTCTGGCCGACACGCGCTGCGTCAAGAAATCCTACCCTGAATTTGAAAATTATTTGCATGCGGTCCAATCAGTTCAAAAATAAAATGTACTTTTGCATCCAATTTTTCAAATATGAATGAAATCATCTCTTTTTGCTGTTTTCTGGCCCTTGTCATCCTTCTCCTAGCTCTTGATTTAGGTGTATTCCATAAGAAAGACCACGTCATCGGAACAAAGGAGGCAGCTATCTGGACAGCCATCTGGATTGGTATAGCCCTGCTATTCTGCGGTTTCATCTACTTGAAAGGAGATGTCATCCACGGGATTGACTCTGTGGAGAGGCTGAACGAAATCAATATCAAGCACCATCACGGGCTGAATTTGAGCAATATCACGGAAGAGAACCTTGACGAGGGGATTAAGACCTACCGCCACACGTTGGCATTGGAATATCTGACGGGCTATCTGACGGAGAAGGCGCTGTCAATTGACAACATCTTCGTGATGATAATGATTTTCATGGCTTTCGGTGTGGAAAAGAAATACTATCACCGCGTGTTGTTTTTCGGCATCATCGGGGCGATTGTACTGCGTTTCCTCTTCATTTTCGCCGCCGGCGCACTGATTGAACGTTTCGACTGGATTCTACTGCTGTTTGGCGCCGTGCTTGTATTCACCGGTGTGAAAATGTTCCTGGAACGCAACAAAAAGGAAAACATCGATGTGGCTCACCACCCCGTCGTCAAATTCCTGTCCAAAAGGAAATTATCGACCACAGAATTCCACGGGCACGACTTCTTCGCCAAGATTGACGGCAAATGGCTCTGCACCCCACTGTTCATTGTATTGATAATCATCGAGTTTTCGGATGTCATTTTCGCTTTCGACTCCATCCCCGCCATTTTCGGAATCACGCAAGACACCTTCATCGTGTTCTATTCCAACATCTTCGCCATATTAGGGCTGCGCTCCCTTTTCTTCCTGTTGGAAAGCATTATGGACAAATTCTACTACCTGAAAATCGGACTGGCCGTACTGCTCGCCTTCATCGGGGCAAAGATGATACTGCCTTTTATTTTCGAAGGATTCCACATCGACACAGGCACTTCGCTGCTGGTGATTGTGGGGATTTTATTAATCAGCATTTTCGCCTCGATTTGGTTTCCTCCCAAAGGAGCAAAAGTGCAAACAGTTGAAACTAAAGGGAACAAGAAGTCGGAGGATTGATGGAAAAAAACAGAAAAAGAATCGCCTTGCTTGGTTCCACAGGCTCTATCGGCACTCAAGCGATAGAAGTGATTGAGCAGTTCCCAGAGTTGCTTCAAATAGAGGTACTTACAGCCTTCTCCAACGCGGATTTGCTGATTAAACAGGCCAAAAAATGCAAACCCAATATAGTGGTCATCGGGAAGGAAGACCTTTACAAATACGTCAAGGAGGCCTTGTGGGACGACGACGTCAAGGTGTTTGCAGGAATGCAAGCCATCAACGAGGTGGTTCAGATGGAGTGCGTTGACATGGTGCTTTCGGCCATTGTAGGCGTGGCGGGGCTGGCGCCTATCTTCAAGGCGATAGAAGCGGACAAACAGATTGCGTTGGCCAACAAGGAGACTCTGGTGGTGGCGGGAGAACTGATGACCCGAACCGCATACGAGCACGGAGTAAACATCTATCCCGTTGATTCCGAGCACTCCGCCATATTCCAATCCTTGGCCGGCGAATTTCACAACCCCATCTCCCGTCTCATCATCACCGCTTCTGGCGGGCCCTTTCTGCATAAGAATCGCGGATTCCTGCAAACCGTCACCAAGGAGCAGGCACTCAAGCACCCGAACTGGAAGATGGGAAATAAAATCACCATCGACAGTTCCACGCTGATGAACAAGGGTTTGGAGGTGATTGAGGCGAAATGGCTGTTTGCCGTCCCACTTGAAAAGATAGAGGTGCTGGTGCATCCACAGTCCATCGTACACTCCTTGGTCGAGTTTGCCGACGGCTCCATCAAAGCGCAGTTGGGGCTTCCCGACATGAAACTGCCGATTCAGTACGCGCTGACCTATCCGCAGCGGATGACGAGCGACCTGCCGCGCCTGAACTTCGCCGAGCATCCGACACTGACATTCGAAGCGCCTGACTTAGAGACGTTTCCATGCTTGGCGTTAGCCTACGAAGCCTCCCGAAAAGGCGGTTGCCTCCCCTGCGTGATGAACGCCGCCAACGAAGCGGCTGTCAGCCTTTTCCTACAGGATAGAATCGGATTCAACGACATTCCGAAGATTATTGAAGACGCATTGTCGCAAGCCGATTTCTGCATCCCCTCCACCATTGAAGAATATTTACAAATAGATAAGGAAACCAAAATCAAAACTTTAGAAAAAAACAGCAAATAATGGGAATTTCTACACAAATCCTCGGGTTAATAGTCAGCATATCCTTCTTGGTCATCATTCACGAGTTGGGACACTACACCTTCGCACGCATTTTCCACACCCGCGTTGATAAATTCTACATGTTTTTCAATCCCTATTTCTCCATTGTCAGATTTAAAAAGGTGAATGGGAAAATGCGTTTCAAGTTCTTCTCGCGCAACACACCCGACCCGCTGAAAAAGATGATGCGTGAAGACGGAACTCCCGCCTTGGATGAAAAGGGGAAACAGCTCTACGAACCAATGACGCAGGCCGATCTTGACGCGCTGCCGGACGACGACTGGCGCAAATATCCTGGGACGACCGAATGGGGCATCGGCTGGATTCCTTTCGGCGGCTACTGCGCCATCAACGGAATGATTGACGAAACCACCAAACCGGGTGAGCTGCCCGCAGAACCGCATCCTTACGAGTTCCGTTCCAAACCCGCCTGGCAACGCCTATTCATCATCATCGGCGGCGTGCTCGTCAACTTCGTGGCCGCCCTCATCCTCTATGTCGCCATCTTCTTCACTTGGGGCGAACAGTACATCCCCATGGATAATGCCGAGTACGGAATTTACTTCTCCGAAACCGCCGTTAAAGCCGGCTTCCAGAACGGCGACAAAATCATCTCCGTTGACGGGAAAAAGTACGAAAAGCTCGGGGACGCCACCTCTGCTATCCTCATAGATGGCGCACAAAGGGTTAATGTGCTCCGTGCCACCACCGATTCAACCGCAGCCGACACAGTCACCGTCTATCTCAAAAAGGACTTCGCCCAAAAAGTCATCGGCAACAAAGAAAAATTCATCTGCAAATACAATATGCCCTTTGTAATCGACTCCGTTAACGCAGGTTCCATCGCCGAAAAAGCAGGGCTGAGGAGAGGCGACAGTCTGATTGCTGTGAACGGACAAGAGATGTCCTCGTTCTTCGATTTCCAAAAGACATTCGCCGAAAAGAAAAACACCGCCATAGAATTGGTCTATATACGTGACAATCAAGCTGATACAGCCATGGTCACGCCTGACACGGAAGGCAGAATCGGCATTCAAGCAGTCAATTTCATCAACCAATTTGAATCCAAGACCGTGGAATACGACTTTCTCGCCTCCATCCCGATGGGGATTCGCAAGGGATTCGAGACACTCGGCGATTACGTGAAGCAGTTAAAACTGATATTCACGAAGGAGGGAGCCACACAGCTCGGCGGATTCGGCACCATCGGCAGCATCTTCCCCAAAGTTTGGGATTGGCAAATCTTCTGGAACATGACCGCTTTCCTCTCCATCATCCTCGCATTCATGAACTTCCTGCCGATTCCAGCGTTGGACGGCGGCTACATATTATTTATATTAGTGGAGATGATTACAGGCCGCAAGCCCAGCGACAAGTTCATCGGCTACGCCAACACCATCGGCTTCATCCTGCTCTTCGCCCTGCTCATCTATGCCAACGGACTTGACATTCTGCGGGCGTTTCATTGAACTTAAAGCCAAGCAACTCCAATTATCAATTGTCAATCAAATATTATAATGTATAATTTCGCTCTTATCGGTGCAGCCGGTTACATCGCACCACGGCACATGCAAGCCATCAAGGACACCGGCAATAATTTAGTGGCTATTTTAGACAAATCTGACAGCGTCGGCATCATCGACCGCTATTTCCCTAATGCAGCCCTTTTCCTTGAATCGGAACGTTTCGACCGCCATATCTACCGTCTTTCCAAGAAAGGCGCGGACCAGAAGGTCGATTACATCTCCATCTGCTCCCCAAACTACCTTCACGATGCACACATCCGCCTCGCGCTGCGCAACAATGCTGACGCCATCTGCGAAAAGCCGCTCGTGCTCAACACGTGGAACCTCGACGGACTGGAAGACATGGAGAAGGACACCGGCAAAAAAATCTACCATATTCTGCAACTCCGTATTCACCCTTCTGTACAGAAATTGAAAGAAAAAATCGATGCCGACAAATCAGGGAAGATTTATGACATTGACCTGACTTACATCACAGGACGCGGCAAATGGTACTACTACTCATGGAAGGGCGACATTGCCAAGTCGGGCGGCATCACCACCAATATCGGCGTGCATTTCTTCGACATGCTGACCTACATTTTCGGAGAGGTGAAAGAGAACATCGTCCACTACAAATCCGACTCCACTGCGGCGGGCTTCCTGCAATTGGAACGTGCCCGCGTGCGCTGGTTCCTCAGCTTAGATGCGGACTTCATCCCGGCAGAAATCCGGCAAACCGGCAAGACCACCTTCCGCTCAATCAAAATCGGCGATGAGATGTTCGAGTTCAGCGATGGATTCACCGATTTGCATACCCAGGCCTACAAGAGAATCCTCGCCGGCGAAGGTTTCCGCCTCAAAGATGCACGCAACTACGTATCCATCTGCCAAACCATCCGCAGCACCGACCCCGTCGGCATCACTGGCGACTACCATCCGTTCCTGCAACGACTCAAATAACAATTGTCTGATGACATTATGATTGACGACCAACCATTAATATAATAAAATGAAAATTCTTGTTACAGGAGGGAATGGTTACATCGGCTCGCACACCCTCATCCAACTTATCAGAAGCGGGGAATTCGAGATGGTTTCAGTTGACAACCTCAGTCGCTCGGCGGCAGGAACGATGGACCGCATTGAAGCAATAACCGGAGTGAAAGTCAAGAACTATGCCGTGGACATCTGCAACCGAGAGGACTTCTTCTCTGTTTTTGAGAAAGAGGGAAAGATTGATGGGATCATCCATTTTGCCGCATACAAGAGCGTACCCGAATCGGTGGACGAGCCTGTAAAGTACTACCGCAACAACCTCAATTCACTGCTCAATGTGATTGAAGCCTGCGAAAAGTTCAGCGTTCCGAACCTCATTTTCTCTTCCTCTTGTTCCATTTATGGAGATGTTGAACAATTACCCGTCACGGAGGAGACTCCCGCCGGCGAAGCAGCCTGCCCCTACGCGCACACAAAGCAAATTGGTGAGCAGATGATTCGGGCTTACGCATTGAAACACCCCGCCCTGCAATCCATCCTGCTGAGATATTTCAACCCTGTTGGCGCCGACATGAGCGGACTGAACGGCGAGCTATCGCCCGACAAGCCCAACAACCTAATGCCCATCATTATGGAAACGGGCATCGGCAAACGTCCGGAGATGACAGTTTACGGCACCGACTACGACACCCGCGACGGCTCATGCATCCGCGACTACATTCATGTGACCGACATCGCCGACGCGCACGTCAAAGCCCTGCAATTCCTGATTAGAAAAGAGAACAAAACCAACTGCGAGGTCTTCAATCTGGGAAGCGGACACGGCGTCTCCGTGCTGGAAATGCTGCACGCTTTTGAAAAAATCACCGGTAAAAAGCTGAATTACAAGCTCGGACCACGCCGCCAAGGCGACATACCCGCCATCTACAGCAACAGCACAAAGGCCAAACAACTCCTCGGCTGGGAATGCAAATACGGCGTGGAAGAGATGATTCTTTCCGCGTGGAAATGGGAAGAACATCTGGCTAAAAAGGGTTGATTCCTTTTACGATGAAAAGATAAGACTCGGCGTGCATCAATGCGCCTCATTGGGTGCGCAGCAATTCAAAAGCGAGTAGCGCGAAACATCTTCCGAACCGGAGAACAGTTTCCCGAAAAAAATCCCCGAAAGCGAAACTTTTTCCCTTCGGTTTCGTAATCAATCCTTAGCAACTCTCAATCTTTTTAACTATGACAGAAGAAATACAAAAGTGCGTGGATTTGTTGTTGGCGGGAAAAACCATTCTCTATCCCACCGACACGGTTTGGGGAATCGGCTGTGATGCAACCAACGAAGCGGCGGTGCGCAGGGTTTTCGATCTCAAGCAGCGCCAAGAGAGCAAAAGCATGCTGGTTTTGCTTGACAGAATGGACAAAGTGCCGCTTTATGTCGAACGTATTCCGTTGATTGCGTGGGACTTGGTTCCCAACACCGACCGCCCTACTACTTTCATTTATCCTACTGCTAAAAATTTACCGGCCAACATGGTTCCCCACGACGGAACCATCGCCATCCGCATTGTACATGAGGGTTTCTGCAGTAAACTGATTCACGCCCTCGACCGTCCGCTGGTCTCCACTTCCGCCAACATCTCCGGCACCCCCTCCCCCGCCACCTTCAGTGAAATTGCCCCCGCCATCCGCGATCGCGTAGATTACTGCGTACCGGAGGAATTTTCGGACTCCACCGACTTCAAGCCATCGCGCATCATCAAATTCATTGACGACTACAACTTCACCATCATTCGCGAATGATTTTTTGCAGACATTGTTTTAAGGATTAATAAATGCAGAAAGCGCTTTGAGAGAATTCCCAAAGCGCTTTCAACTTATTTAACGATAATGTTGAGGTGAAATTACTTCTTAATGATTTTGCCTGTGTAAACCCCCTCGTCATTGAAAATGGAAATGATATACATGCCATTCGCCAACGAATGAATATCCATGGAATAGATTGAATTGGAGGAATCCACATTTACAGAAGACAATTTCTTACCGTTGAGGTCGAACAGGGAGATGGTCACCATTCCCTTCGTGAATTCGGGGAGGGAGATGTTCACCTTGTCAACGGTGGGATTCGGATAGATGCTGAATGTGTTGCCTGCGCTTTCCTGGATGGCGAGCGGAGCCATATCTCCATACATCGGGAAGTTGATAAAGTCAACGCCGGCATTGTAAGAGCCTCCAAAATAAGCACCATTGTAAAGTTCAAACTTGATGGTGTGCGTGCCCGCGCTGATGGGGAAGGCAGCACGGCTCCAGCTGGTGGAGGTGGTCAGGCATTCCATCTGAACACCGTCAATAAAGAAACGGAGTTCGTGCGAACCATAATAGGCGCTGGTGGAGAGTCGGCGATAATATGAGATGGAATCATTGGCGGTGGCTTGAATGGACAATGAAAGCGTGGATTTATTGCCTTGGCTCATGCCAGTCTTCGGAGAAACGCAGTAAGTGCCCTCATACGGATTGGAGCTGTTGATATACCATGGATTGCTGCTGTTCGACCATGGAAATTCCGTAAGCGTACCGCTCTCGAAATCTTCAACAGCAGAACCCACGAACAGATAAACGGTATCGACATAAGAGTAAGCGCCAGCCCAGACATGCTGGATAAACGGGATGATGAACGGATTGGGAACGTCATTGGCCAGCTGAATGGTAAATTCGGAAACAGCACTGCTGTTGGCGGCAATGTCTCCCAAATAAAGGTTGTCGTCCTGAATCGTGACCTTGTCGTAAGCGCAGGAAAGCGTTGAATAAACGCCGACAGCGGCGGCATGACCAGTATTCACGGTTGTAATACGGAGGGCGCAGGTTTCGCCCGGATCGTTCGCGCCGTTGTTATTTCCCTGAACTTCAGCGGACTGAACCAAACCGCCTCTCAAAATCGGGGCGCGCAGCATCTGGTTGAAATTAGTGGTCGTAGTCTGGTTGCCGTCATATTGGGTGGTAATGGTGAATTGGGCAATCGTACCGTCGGCAACGTTGTCGGCGATGGAAATGCCAAATGCGCTGGGCACAAACTCTTCAGCACCTTGAGCCAGCGACGCCAATGAAACGGAGTTGTTGTTGATGGTCACATCCGTGCACGCGGTTGACAACGTCGAGGTGATGCTGGCGGCACCGGCGACACCCAAGTTGCGAAGCGTAACATCGTAGGTCAATGTCGCTCCATAATTCGGTTCCACATCATTGGCGATTCTCGGATTAGAGGTCACAACGTAGCTTCCCTCGGGGACGATGGCGGTAATGGTCTGGAAATAGGTCTGATAATGCTGTGCGGAGACGGCCAGTTCATAGTTGATGCCGGGTTCGGCTGCAGCGAAAGTCAACGTGGCAGCACCGGTGGCATCGGCGGTGGCAGCTGCGATCGCCTCACCGTCAGCGGTCAAAGCAACATAGGCGTACGGAACAGCCGTGACATCCAGTGTGGTGGTGCCGGCCATCAGCACGTCGAGTGCGGTAACGTCCATTTCTTCAGGCTGTGTGTACCACGGCATCATGGAGGGGTCGCCCAAAATGTGGTAGATTTCCCAATAATAGAGCTTGTTAGAAGAGCTGGAAGCCTCAACCGAGAGGTTGCCTGCCGTGATCATGGAGCCCCCCGTGATGTACCAGTCGCTGAAAGCCTCGCCATGCGTGTGAAACATGCGGTCGTAAGCACCTTTGCGAGAAGCATCATATTCTGGATTGGCAGTGACATTGGAGCGAACACCAACCGACCAGTAGAAATCCTCGTCCCAAAGCGTACTGTTCGTGCCGCCAATATAGGCGACGGCACCTTTGCCTGCCGTACGGGTGACGGCCTCGCCAAAGCACTCGTTTTCGTCAAACTTATTAGACAGACAGCAGTTGCCGATCATGAAGCAGTATTTGTCCAAATTGCTCATAGCGGGCACTTGGCTGGTGACGAATTCAGGATCAGCCCATCCTTCTTCGCTGCAGTGAGCCGTGTAGTTGGCATAACCAACACCTGCTCCTATTTCCTGCCTAATGGTAGCCGCCTGATTGGAGCTATTATATAAATGAAGGTAAACGGTCTCGTACCCAGCAGCATCCTCGTTGATGTAATTGTCGTGCAAGTAATTCATCTGCCCGTTGGCATGAGTCGGCGACCAGCTGTTGTCGGAACCTGCGACCAAAACGGCCTTGTCCAAATAGGTGGGGTCGGGCATGGTCATCTGTTCATACTGCAGAGTTTTACCAACGACGGTCTGCAACTGGGTGGCATTCTGGACGGACAAACGACCGTAGAAGCAATCCGGAATATTGTCGCCATTTGTCCAAGTGAAGTAATAGAGGTCGGTCTTATGGCTGTCGGACTGACCGTTGAAAACGGGCATTTGGGCAATGTCGCCGATGAGCAGGACAAAGGTTGGCGCTGGGTTGTCAACAGTGGCATTGGTGTATTTTCCCTTGATGAAAGCAGCGATGGAAGTGGTGGTGGTTCCCACACCCGGGTCATCCGTATAGGCGACCTCGACATTAAAGCCGCAGCGTTTCTTCCAATCGACGAAATCATCAAAGCCATTGCGGAACATGCTGTTAGCCACAATCAAATACTTGATGGGCTGTTCGAAGACCGATTCGCGAGTGGGCTGGATGGGATTCATCACCTTGGACTGCAAGCCGTTGAAGATGCTATTCCCATGTAGATTCTTCATCTCGTAGGTGGCTGGAATATCGGCATTTTCAAAAGAGAAAACGACTTCCACATCGGAAAAAACGCGATAGGTGTCGGTGGCAGGGTTGTATTGGATGGGAGAAAAGTAAACAGTAGCAAGGTTCATATTGCGGAGGATACCCGTCTTCTCAACCCTAATCACGTCGTGGGTAGTGAAAGCGTCGGTTTGATATACGGCGGCATTCCGAGTGAAAGGAGGATTGTCCTGCGACTTGAAGGCATCGGGCTGGGCGGGATAGAGCGGGTGGTGGATTCCCAACTCTTCTCCTGAGAAATCATTATAATGTGAAGAGATGATTTCGTATGAGACATTGTCGCAAAGAGGGATTTCCATCAACTCCGTCAGGATGGGGAGTTCGGGACTTCCTACCACGCGCGAGGGGGTGGTGGACGGCATCACAACGCGACTGAACCAACCTTGTTCGGTGTGGATGTCATAAGAGGAAATTTCCGCAGAAGTGAAGCGGATCTGCACCCTGTCGAAATTATTTTCCACGAGCGTGTAGTTTTGCGCATTCAAAACGCTGATTAATAAGCAGAAAAATGCCAATAGAGCCGTGTTTTTTTTCATCATTTTCAATATAAATTATTAATAATTAAAACATTGCTAAAAGAGACGCTATCAAGTGGCAAAAATACAATATTAATATTTAATGGCAACTAATTTCTATATAAAAAAAATAACCTAACTTTGCAGCGGTTTCTGGAGGACAATCCAGAGCAAGTTATTCTAAGAATTTTTAACCAAAAACATTTATTATATGAAAAAGTCTCTATTCTTGTTTTCTCTTACATGTTTGGCGATGCTTTTGTTGATGCCGAACATCCAAGCGCAGACAGCCATTGCCAGCTGGCATTTCGGAACCGCACTCACCCCGACAGCTGGAAACAATGTTTACCAAACCCATTATGATGCCGAATGCGGCGAAGGGACCATCTATTACGACGGGACCAACGGATCTTCCGTTTGGATTTACAGTACGTTGAAGACTTCAACCACGGCGAGCGTTCCCGGCGATGTGCAACCCTGCGGACAAACGGCAAAAACAAACTCGATTCAAATCATCAATGCCAACCCAGGCGCCAATGACAGCTGCATCGTGTTCAAATTCAGCACGATTGGTTTTGAGAACATCACCATCGGCTACGAAAGCCGAGGAAGCAGCACCGGCTTTACCACTCACACATGGGCCCACAGCACCGATGGTGTCAATTTCACCACCGACACCAGCCTGGAAGGCATGAACACAAGCGCTACTGGCACGTGGCCGCGTTACAACGTCTCCTTCAGCAATTTCTTGGACGATGCCGAGTTCGCCTACATCCGACTGACTTTCACTGGCGCGACCGGAACTACCGGCAACAACTACATTGACAATATCGTCATCTCCGGCTCGACCAATGCCGCCACCACCGAACTCCCCGTTTTCGACATCACTGCCGGACGTTATTGCGATGCCCAGACCATCGCGATGAGTTGCCCGACCGAAAACGCCGCTATCTACTACACACTTGATGGTTCCACACCGACCGAAACCGACGGCACTTTGTATGAAGAACCTATCACCCTTTCCACCACCACTACGGTAAAGGCCATCGCCATTGCTCCGGGGTTTGCAGCCAGCGCCCTCCAAAGCGCCACCTACACCTTTGCGAGCGAAGTGGCCGACATCGCCTCCTTCAAGGCTGCCGACAATAACGCATACTGCAAAATCGGAACCCCAATCACCGTAGTTCACCGCACAGGTAACTATATGTACGTTCAAGATGAGAACACCGGCCTCGTCATTTACGGCAGCGGCTTGCCAAACTACACGAACGGGACCGTCATCGCCTCTGGGGCCTGCGGGGTACGCACACTCTACAACAACACCAGCAACAACTACAAAATGATCGAGTTGACCGACTTCTCGCACGACCCTGCGGCAGTCACGACAGGCACTCCCGTGCAACCGACAAGCGTCACCATCGCCGACCTCCGCGCCAATTGGGAGAACTACGACTCCCGCCTCGTGGAAATCACCCCCGTCACCTTCAACCAAGGCAACTATTCCTACACAACCACCATGCACCAAGGAAGGGACTCCATCCTGCTCCGAAACTTGATTGGCGGGATCAGCTACAGTACTCCGGTGCCCACACTGAGCGCCACAGTACGAGGCTTCGCTCTTAACAGCGCCACCGAAACCGACTCCCAATTCAAGAGCATCTGTCCCCGGTCCATTGACGACATCATCGACCTCACGCCCAGTATCACCATCGAATCCCCCATTAACGGAATGACCTACGAAAGCGCAGACCCGATTTCCATCGATATTACAACAAGCAACTTCGAATTCGAAAACGGCTCCATGATTCAATTCCATGCCGTTTCCAGCACCGTTGACACCACCTTCAACTGTCCGAATGCAATGATGCTGGCACTGATTGAAAGCACAAACCTCCCGCTCCCTGTCGGCTCTTACACACTCTCAGCCGCCTTCGTCAATGCAGACCTAACTCCATTCTCCCCCATCGTTTCCGACACGATTCACTTTGAAATCGTCGCCACCCACATTGCCATCGAGCCGTCGGTCAGCGAACTGACATTCACGGAAACGGGCGAAACACAAACCTTTACCGTAAACGCCTTCCATTTGGCCGAGGACATCACGCTGAGCACCGACAACAGCGCGTTCACCATCTCCCCCACCACCCTGCCCAGCAGCGCGACCAATGAAATCGTAAGCGTCACCTTCATCGGCACGGCGGATGCCACCGCTACACTGACACTGACCAGTGGCGACATCACCGCAACCGTTGCCCTCACCAGCGACCTGCCGATCGACGAAGTGATTTACAGCACAGGCTTTGAAGCTAACGAGGGATTTGCTGCCGGCAACGTTTACAACAACACTTCCGAAGCCTTCACCGGTCCAGAAGGACAACAATGGGGCACCACTTTCGGAACGCCTTCCACCACCTCTCCAGCAATCGGCGAACAATCCATGCAGATGCGTTGGTACACAAGCACCCCCAACGATTTCGGCTATACCTACACCAATTTCAATCTGCACAATGTAACCAAAGTGGCCTTTTCCGCTAAAAACAGCAACGGACTGAAGGTCAATGTCAGCCGATCGGTTGATGGTGGGCTCACCTACGAAGAGGATTCCGTATATACGCTCTCATCCAATGTTCAGAGATTCATCTACAATGTCAGCGATTCAGGACAATTCTACTCCGTCCGCATAAAATTCCAACTGGCTCTGCCCGAAACAGCTCCGAGCAGCACTTCCCGTCTCTATCTTGACTCGGTGGTTGTTTACGGCGTTACGGGACTTGAACCACAAGTGGTTGCCGACCCCGTCATTTCGGAAGCGTCCGGCACCTACTTCGAGCCTATCTCCGTCACCATATCCTGCGAAACCGAAAATGCAACAATCCGTTACACAACCGATGGCACCATCCCGACCGAGGAGGACAACCTCTACACATCTCCCCTGCTGATTGATTTTTCCATGACACTCACTGCCAAGGCCTTTCACGCCTCCCTTGACCCGAGCACACCAGCAAGCGCCACCTACACCTTCCCGACAGAAGTCAGCACCATCGCCGACTTCAAAGCCGCCAACACCGCAACCAACAACACCCCCTATCGAATCACCGGGGACGTGACCTTCGTTTTCAGAAGCGGCAGGAACATATTCATTCAGGACAACACCGGCGGCCTGATGGTTTATGACAACGCCAACGCCGTCGTCACGGGCACATACAATGAGGGCGACATCATCAGCGGAGGCATCTGCGGCACCTACTCGCTTTATCACGGCATGACGGAGATGATTCCGCTCACCGACTGGGCAGCATCCACCAGCCAGACCACAGTGGTGCCTGAAACACTTACTGTGAATGACATCAGCAGCGACTACGACACTTGGGAATCCCGACTGGTATTCATCGACAGCGTCATCTTCCAAGATGGATTCACCTTCGTAGCGGGCACTTCAGGCTCCCCGATTGATTTCAGCGACATCACCGGCACGATGGCCTTGTACAACAACTTCAAGACGTTGGACACCACGATCAATGCAGGCGACACCAGCGATCTTATAGGCTTCGTCGCCATTTACGATGGCAGCTACCGCATCTACCCGCGCTACAATGCCGACATCATCCCGCATCCATACACCGCTCCGGAAGACACCGTGCCTGACGACTCGATCTTCATCGCCCACTACGAACTTGTCCACCTGACTGTCTTCCCGAACCCCACCACTGAAAGCATCCAAATCACTTCCGACGCACAAGGCGGCAGCATTGAAATCATCAACGCCTTCGGACAAGTCATCTACCGCGAAGAACACCCGACCTACCCGATGACACTCTCCTTGGCCAACCGCGCAAAAGGCACCTACTTCATCCGCATCACCGATGCCAAGAAACAGGTTGTCGTGTCGAAAGTAGTGAAAATGTAGTGAATGCAATACAAAAGAAAGAGAATTGTCACAGGCAATTCTCTTTTTTTAATTTCAAAAGGCAAACAAAGATATTTCCAATAGCGAAATTTTCGTATTTTTGCCGCTTGAAAGAGAATCAGACATTTCAATATTTTATAAACCAAATTAAATCATTATGTTTCTACAATTCTGCAAAGATCACACCACATTAGTGATTTTGATCGCCATTCTCGTTGTAGTCATTCCGTTTTTAATTTATTACGTGATGGCTGCCAAAAAAGGACACCCGAAAGGGCTGATTGCCGCTGCGCTGAGCAACATGGGCGAACGTTTCGGCTACTACATCATGAACGCCGTTCTGCTGCTGTTCATCGCCTCCAAGTTCGGTATCAGCGACGATGCCGCTGGCTGGATTTACGCGGTCTTCTATTTTAGCATCTATGTTCTCAGTTTGCCCGGCGGTATCCTGGCCGACAAAATTCAGAATTACAAGGGAACAATCATGTCCGGTCTGATTGTGATGGCACTAGGCTACCTCTGTCTTTCCATCCCCGTTTTCGGAGGCGACCCAGGCAATATCCCCACTTGGGTACTCATCTTCACCTGCTTCGCACTGCTGCTTATCGCAATCGGCAACGGCCTGTTCAAAGGCAACTTGCAAGCCATTGTCGGACAGATGTACGACAATTTCGAAGCCGAAGCCGCCAAGAAAGGTCCCGAAGCCTTAGCAGAAGCCAAGCAAAAACGCGATGAAGGTTTCCAGATTTTCTACGTATTCATTAACATCGGCGGTGTCATTGCTCCGTTCGTTGCCCCGTTGCTGAGAAGCTTCTGGCTGAAAGCCCACAATCTGGCTTACAACTCCGACCTCCCGCGCCTTTGCCACAAATACATCGACAACGGCGGTCTGCAGGGCAATGACTTGGACAACCTCAACCAATTGGCTGCAGCCGCACAATCCGGCACCCCAATGACCGACATGAGCACCTTCTGCACCCAATATCTGGACGTTTTCAACACCGGTGTCCACTACTCATTCTTCGCTTCCGTTGCGGCCATGCTCATCTCCTTCATCATTTTCACCTGCATCAAGAACAAACTGCCCAATCCCGTCAAGAAAGAAAAGAGTGCGGTTGTTGACTACACTCCCGAAGAGAGAGCCGCCAATGCCAAAGAAATCAAACAACGTATGGCTGCTTTGTTTGCAGTACTCGGTGTTGCCGTATTCTTCTGGTTCTCATTCCACCAGAATGGTCAGTCACTGTCCGTTTTCGCCCGCGATTTTGTCAACACGAGCAGCATCGCCCCCGAAATCTGGCAATGCATCAATCCGTTCTTTGTAATCGTGCTCACCCCGATTATCATGCTCATCTTCGCGGCACTCACTCGCAAAGGCACCCCGGTTTCCACCCCCAAGAAAATCGCCTTCGGTATGTTTATCGCCGCTTGCGCCTATATTTTCCTGACCATCATCGCTATTGCCAAACAATATCCCTCCGATCTCGAATTCGCCACTTGGACCGATGCAGCCAAAATGGCCGTCAAATCCAGTCCGGCAGTGCTCTTGCTCACCTACTTCTTCCTGACGGTAGCCGAATTGTTCATCTCCCCGCTTGGGCTCTCCTTCGTTTCCAAAATTGCGCCTAAACACCTGCAGGGTATCTGCCAAGGCTTGTGGTTGACCGCAACCGCCATCGGAAACCTGTTCATCGCCCTCGGTGTAACGATGTTGAACAACTTCCCGAAACAATGGATGTGCTGGGCTGTTTTCGCAGCCTTCTGCCTGCTCTCCATGGGTGTGATGTTCGGAATGCTGAAGTGGCTGGAAAAAATCACCAAATAGCCACTGATTTCTCATAAACAAAAAAGGGGGTGACTAAAAAGTGATTTTTTTATTCACCCTCTTTTTTATTACTAAAGTTCTGTGATGGATCTTCAAAGTGAAGGGGCGGGATTATTGTCGGCGGATGGGTGTGACTTATGGGAGGGGGAACGAGATTTAA
>JAFVNW010000010.1 GCA_017506175.1 Bacteroidales bacterium
GTCTGTTATAGGAAGAGGAGGAAGAGCTTGGGCGGGAAGTTGAGGAAGAAGAGGAAGATGGCCTGCTATAGGAGGAGCTGGAAGAAGATGATGAATTGGGCCTGTTATAGGAAGAGGAGGAAGAGCTTGGGCGGGAAGTGGAAGAAGAGGAAGAGGAAGAGGAAGACGGCCTGCTATAGGAGGAACTGGAAGAAGAGGAAGAACTGGGTCTGTTATAGGAAGAGGAGGAAGAGCTTGGGCGAGTAGTAGGTGTGGTAGTTGGACGGCTTGTGCTGGAGTTGGTGGAAGGTTTTGAAGGAGTGGAGGTGGATGGGGTTTTAGAAGTGGAAGAGTTGGTCACGCCGGTTGACGGTTTGTTGGTAGTAGTGGTAGATGAAGGTACCTTATTGGTTGTAGTGCTTGTGCTCGGTACTTTGTTGGTTGTGGAGTTTGTGCTTGGTACTTTGTTGGTAGTAGTGCTTGTGTTCGGTATTTTGTTGGTTGTGGTACTTGTGCTCGGTACTTTGCTGGTTGTAGTGTTTGTACTCGGCACTTTGCTTGAAGTCGTGGTGTTGTTGGTGGGTACTTTGTTTGTGGTAGAAGGAGTGGTCGTTGGTACTTTATTCGTATTATTCGTAGTGGTGGTGCCGGGTACTTTCCCTGTGGAGATATTGTCTTTTGAGGTCACGGAACTGTTGGAAGCCACCATGCTCGGGTATTTTTCGTTGAAGCTGACGGGGGTGGTTCTTGAGGTGAATCCAATGCCGCCACCGCTGCGGTCGTCATCATTGCCGGAGATATTCGGACGGTTGCCGCGATTGCTATGTCCGCTGTTGGTAGCGGTAATGCTTTCGCGATGTCCGATATAGAAGGAACCGTTGTGGTCATGGTTGTTATGATAGTAGCCAGCATACAATCCATCATAGAATCCGTCGTAGTAGCCGTTATAATATCCGTGATGATATCCGGCATAGTAGGGATTGTGATACCAAGTGTTATGATACCATGGACGGCAATAACCCCAACCCCATCCGAATCCGTGATGATAGTATCCGTAATCATAATAGTATGGACGATAGTAGCAAGACGGCCACCACCAGCTGTAACCGAGGTAGATGCTCATGCCCCAGATGGTCGGGTCGTAGCTGTACCAGTATTGGTTGGTGAAATAGGGGTCGTAGTATCCCCAGCCGTAATTTACACAAGTGTGGAAACGACGGATACGGGAAGCGTAGTAATAGTCGTAGTAGTCGTCCTCATCATAGTAATAGTTGTTGGTGATGTACGTATTGCCATTTCCATCCGATTCGTAATAGCTTTTTTCATCGGAATAGGCTTCGCCATCGTTCGTATATCCGTTTTCATCATAGATATAGGTGGGGTTCTCTTCGGAATAGCTGTCTTCGGATTCCTCTGTGTATGCATAATTCGGTTCCTCTTGGGGTGCGGGAGAGGCATTTCTTACCACTTCATATTGGGAATCTCTGGATGAACTGTAAACATCGTCATAATAGGAAAGAGACTCTAATTTACAGGAGGTTACCAATACGGCGAGGGCCAATGCTGAAAGATAAACTGACTTTTTCATGACTTAATCTCCTTTCTTAATGGTAATGAGTTGGTTATTTTTTCGTACTTTTGCAAAATCATTTTTTAGACCACAAAAATAATAAAAAGTTCAAAGATAAACTAAAATTATGGCAGAAAATTTTACTTCCCGAGCGGAAAATTATTCACAATGGTATAACGACATTGTAAAGAAAGCGGATTTGGCTGAAAATTCAGCAGTCAGAGGTTGCATGGTCATCAAACCGTACGGATATGCGATTTGGGAGAAAATGCAGCATGTTTTGGACGGGATGTTCAAGGAGACAGGGCATTCGAATGCCTATTTCCCGATTTTTATTCCGAAATCATTCTTGAGTCGTGAGGCTGACCATGTGGAAGGTTTCGCTAAGGAGTGTGCGGTTGTCACGCATTATCGTCTGAAGAACGACCCGAATGGCGGCGGTGTGATTGTAGATCCGGATGCCAAATTGGAAGAAGAGCTTATCGTGCGACCAACTTCGGAAACGATTATTTGGAGTACTTACAAGAATTGGATACAATCCTATCGGGACCTTCCGGTTTTGTGCAACCAATGGGCAAACGTTGTGAGATGGGAGATGCGTACGCGCTTGTTCCTTCGCACGGCTGAGTTTCTTTGGCAGGAAGGCCATACTGCCCATGCTACAGCTGAAGAGGCGAGAAATGAGACGGCTACGATGTTGAATGTGTATGCCGATTTTGCTGAAAAATTCATGGCGATGCCCGTTGTGCGTGGCGTGAAGTCACCGAACGAACGATTCGCTGGTGCCATCGACACCTACTGCATAGAGGCATTGATGCAGGATGGCAAGGCTTTGCAGGCGGGTACTTCCCACTTCCTCGGGCAGAACTTCGCAAAAGCTTTTGACGTGCAATTTTTGAATAAAGAGAACAAACTGGAGTATGTCTGGGCAACCTCGTGGGGTGTTTCCACCCGCTTGATCGGGGCGTTAATCATGACGCACTCCGATGACAACGGATTGGTCCTTCCGCCGAAAATTGCTCCCTTGCAAGTAGTGATTATTCCTATTTATAAAAACGACGAGCAGCGCACCGCTATCGGTGAGAAAGTGGATGCATTGATGGCCAAGCTCAAGACGAAAGGAATTACCGTAAAATATGATGACGACGATTCCAAACGTTCTGGCTGGAAATTCAACGAATACGAAGTAAAGGGCGTGCCCGTTCGTCTGGCCATCGGCCCGCGCGATTTGGAAAACAACCAAGCTGAGGTTTTCCGTCGTGACACCTTGGAAAAGAAAGTCTATAACTTTGACAATCTTGACGAAGTGATTGAAAATCTGTTGGTTGACATCCAAGACAACCTTTATCAGCGCTCTTTGAAATTCCGAGATGCGAACATTCGCAAGGCTGATACGTGGGATGAATTTTTGTCCATATTGGATAATGAAGGAGGCTTCGTTTATGCCCATTGGGACGGAACTATTGAGACGGAAGAGAAGATCAAGGAGCTGGCGAAGGCGACCATCCGTTGCATCCCGTTCGACAATCCGTTAGAGGATGGGAAGTGCATTCTGACAGGGTCCCCTTCCAAACAGCGTGTCCTCTTTGCAAGAGCCTACTAATTTTTCCCCCGAACTCAATGAAGCGTATCTTATTTATAGTTAATCCGATTTCGGGCACTCATCGTTCCGACAATATTGAGAAGATGACTTACTCGACTTTGGACAAGAGTAAATTCGATATCTCTTTCGAACGCACCGAATACAAGGGGCACGCCAGCGAATTGGCGCGAAATGCCGTTGCCGACAATGTGGATATCGTGGCGGCTGTGGGCGGTGATGGAACCATCAATGAGGTCGCTTCAGAAATTGTCAATACGGATACGGCATTTGCTGTTGTACCGCATGGTTCAGGGAATGGGTTGGCCTATCATCTCCACATACCTATTCAAGTGAAGAAGTCCTTGCAGATTATCAACGACTTGCATATCGAACCGATTGACACCTGCCAAGTGAACGGAAGAAGTTTTTTCAGTATTGCCGGCATTGGCTTTGATGCCAAGGTCGCCTACGATTTCGACAAGGATGTGCGCCGTGGTTTTCAGAATTACCTGAAATATATCTTGAAGAACTTTTTTACTTATAAATCAGTTGATTACCTATTGAACTATGATGGTAAACAGCAGAATGTGGATGCCTTTTTCATAACTTTTGCCAATTCTTCGCAATGGGGCTACAATGTTAAAATTGCGCCCAAAGCATCTGTTCAGGATGGCAAAGTGGATGTTTGCATCACGCAGCGCCCGAAGTTTTTGAGGATGTTGAACATTGACTTGCCTTTTTTGCTGAGCAATCATTTCGACAAGTCCACACTTGTGCAATACGTTCAGTGTGAGCACATTCAAGTGACTTCTCAAAATAACGAGTCCATTTACCTACATATTGACGGTGATCCTGCGGGGCTGGTGGATACGGTTGAACTTCGTGTACTTCCCTTGTCGCTGAAGATGGTTTTACCTAAGATAAAATTCTAATCCACTCATTGTTAACTAATAAACACTCATATTATGGCTAAAGCAAGAACTTTGTTTTTTTGTAAGAATTGCGGTTACCAGTCTTCGCAATGGCTGGGTAAATGTCCATCGTGCAATGAATGGAACAGCTTCGTAGAGGAGGTGATTGACCGCGGGGAGCCTGCTGTCAAGGGCAAATCTTCGATTGTGAAAACGGTTCAGAATTTTCCGCATCGGCTTAATGAAATAGAACTGACGCAGATTCTGCGTTTTTCCACTGGCTTTTCGGAGTTTGACAACGTGCTTGGCGGCGGGATTGTGGCTGGCTCCATTGTGCTATTGGGCGGTGAGCCAGGCATCGGCAAATCCACGCTGCTGCTTCAGATGGCGCTGCAAATCCCGAATAAGAGAATTCTCTACATTTCAGGGGAAGAGAGCGAGTCGCAACTCAAGATGCGTGCCGAACGCCTCTATCCCGGTTGTCAGCCGGAGGACTTTTTTATTCTTACGGAAACCAGCACGCAGGATATTTTTGAGCAGATTAAGGTGGTTCAGCCCGACCTGCTGATTATTGACTCCATCCAGACTTTGCAAAGCGGCCTGATTGATTCGGGGGCGGGGTCCATTTCGCAAATCCGCGAGTGTGCCGCTGAATTCCAACACTTTGCCAAATCATCGGGCATTCCGGTGTTCTTGATCGGACACATTACTAAAGACGGGGCATTGGCCGGCCCTAAAATTCTGGAGCACATTGTGGATACGGTTCTTCAGTTCGAGGGCGACCAGCACTACGGCTACCGCATCGTCCGCTGCATCAAAAACCGCTTCGGCTCGACTTCCGAGTTGGGGATTTTCGAGATGCAAAGTGCGGGTTTGCGTGAGGTTCTGGATCCTTCAGGGATTCTGGTGTCCGATCGTGATGAGGATTTCAGCGGGAGTGCCATTTCCGTCATCATGGAGGGCACGCGTGCAATGATGATTGAGATACAGGCATTGGTTAGCAGCGCGGTTTATGGAACTCCGCAGCGTGCCGCCACGGGCTACGACATCCGCCGTCTCAATATGCTTTTAGCTGTCTTGGAAAAGCGGTGTCATTTCAAGTTGGGGGCAAAAGATGTTTTTGTCAACCTCGCGGGCGGCATTAATGTGGATGACCCCGCCATCAATCTTTCAATTGTAGCGGCGATTCTTTCGTCGGCTGCAGATATTCCGATTGATGCGAAGACTTGTTTCGCGGGAGAAATGGGGCTGAACGGGGAGATTCGTCCTGTGGTGCGCATCGACCAACGCATCGCTGAAGCCGACAAATTGGGTTTTACCCGAATGTTTCTGTCCAAGTACAATCTGCGGGGCATTCATCGCGAAGGGCTAAAAGTGAAGTTGATTCCCATTGCGAAGGTGGAGGAGATTTACCGCCATTTGTTTGAGAACTAATCCATTACGTATGTCCGCTGCACACGCTTGGAAATTGCCGTGAGTAGATGGTAAGGGATTTTGCCAATTTTTGCGGCGATGTCGTCAATGCGGTTGTCGTCGCCATACACAATTACCTCATCGCCTTCATTAACCTCTTTCACCTCTGTCAGGTCAATCATCGTCATGTCCATACAGATTTTTCCGATGATAGGAACTCGTTGGTTATGAACGATTACACTGCCCACACCGCGTCCCAATTCGGGCGGGAATCCGTCGGCGTAACCAATAGGGATGATGCCGACCTTGGTAGTGCGTTGTGCAGTGTAGGTGCGGTTGTAGCCGACTGTTTCGCCCGTGTCAACCTCGCGGATGTGGGTTATTACTGTGGTGAGTGTTGCAACGTGTTGTAAGTGAGGTTTGTCTTGGGCTACGGAACAGAATCCGTACAAACCGATGCCGATGCGCACCATATCGAAATGCGCCTGCGGGAAGCGCGTGATTCCGGCTGTGTTGGCGATATGGCGTAGAATGGGATAGTCGAACTGCGACTGGATTTTATTGGTAACTTTCTGAAAATAAGCGATTTGTGAAAGCGTGAAGGCGTCCTCACTCTCATCTTCCGCTGCCGCGAAATGTGAAAAAACAGATGCTATTTTCAGTTGCGGATTATCTTTAACAATTTTAACAACCTCTTGAATCTCTTCTTCGCGGAATCCCAAGCGGTGCATTCCTGTGTCTATCTTCAAGTGAATCTTAAAATCTTGAATATCAGGGTGGTTGGCTAATGCCTTCTGGAATTTATTCAAAGAATAGAAGTTGAAGATTTCGGGTTCCAATCTGTAATTGATCATCATCTCAAAGCTTTCAGCTTCCGCACCCAACACGATGATGGGCAGATGAATGTTTTTTTTGCGAAGATTGACCCCTTCATCGGTATAGGCAACCGCCAGATAGTCAATGTTGTGGTACTGCAGTTCGTTGATGAGTTCTACGTCGCCGAGGCCATAGCACATTGCTTTAACCATCGCCACCACTTTTGTGTGCGGAGGAACCAGGCTGCGGTAGTAGTTCAGATTGTTAATGAGGGCGGGCAGACTGACGCTGAGAATTGTTTTATGGGAACGAAGCTGCAAGGCATCCACCACGCGTTCGAAAGCGAAACTTCGTGCGCCTTTCAACAAGATGGCCTCTTTTCTTAAATCAATTGAACTCAAGGAGTTGAGTAAAGAATTCGTATCAGGGAAGAAGTATTTTTGAGCAATTTCAAAATCCTGTTGGTGCCTGCAGAAATCGGGACCGACCCCGATGAATTTACTAATCCCGTTGCTTTTCAATAACTGGTTGATTTCCAAGTAGTCATCATCATCCAATTTGCCCATTTGCGCAAAATCGGATAGGATGACAGTCTTGTTGTCGAAACGGATTTGCGACTTGAGAAAATCTAAGGCGATGCGTAGCGAGTTGAAGTCCAAACTATAGGTATCGTTGATGACAATGCATTGGTTTTCAGCCTCTTTTACCTCCATTCGCATATTTATGGCGGAAAGATTCTGCAACTTACGGTTGATTTCTTCCGCCGTGAAGTTCAGGTGGAGCAGAAGGACAATGGTGTGGAGGGCATTTTCAATGGAGGCCGCATCGGTGAAAGGAATTTCGAAATCCTGTTCCGCCAAAGTCACGCAAGTGCTTTTTTCTTTTGTAACTTCTTGGGTGATACGGAAATATGAATTTTCTTGATGTCCCCAGGATAATTTTTGGGCTTTTGAAAAGTCGGATTGTGTAAACGCTTTTTCAATCAGCGGGTTGTCGTTGCAATAGATGATGGTTTTGCAGTTTTTGAAAAGTTGGATTTTCTCGTTCAACTTCTCATATTCATCCTTAAAAAACTGTGAGTGGGCACTTCCGATGTTTGTTAAAATGCCGATAGTGGGTTGGATGATGGCTTCCAGTTTTTGCATTTCTCCAGGCATGGATATGCCGGCTTCGAAGATGGCGAAGTTGTGCTGGGAGCGCATTTGCCAGACGGAAATGGGAACTCCGATTTGAGAATTATAGCTGTTTGGGCTGGCTATGAGGTGGTAGTCTTCCGACAGCATTTGCGTCAGCCATTCCTTGACGATGGTTTTGCCATTGCTGCCGGTGATGCCGACCACGGGGATCGCAAACAATTTGCGATGTACCGTTGCAATTTGCTGAAGTGCTGATACACAATCTTTTACTACGATGTAGTTGCAGCTTTTGTCATAATTACGCAAATCTTCCGTGATGATGAAATTGCGTACGCCCTTTGCAATCAGTTCGGGAATGAAGTCGTGCCCGTCGTTCTTCTCCGTTTTTATGGCGAAGAAGAGTGTTTTTTCGGGTCGTAGTAGCCTGCGACTATCAAAGAGAAGTTCCGAAATGGGAGCCTCAGGAGCATTGATATTCTCTGAAATAATTGAGAGAGAGCTTTTTATATCAGAAATTGTTGGCATGCCACCTCCTTAGCGAAGTTTGAGGGAATCAATCACGGCATCTATTTTAGCCTGTAATTTTTGATGAATCTGCTCAAGATTGTCGTTCGGTTTCAGATCCTCCTTAACGCCGAAGTAGAATTTGATTTTGGGTTCGGTACCTGACGGTCGGACGGTGATTTTGGTGCCGTCGGCGGTGAAGAATTGCAGCACATCGGATTTTGGCAAGTCAATAATTTCTTTTTTATTATTTTGAAAATCAATGGATTCGCTTGATTTATAATCAATGATTTTAATAACGGGGGATTGGTTGATGACCATTGGTGGGCAGGTGCGGTAGCCGGTCATCATCTGTTGGATTTCGTTTGCGCCTTGCTGTCCTTTCTTGGTGATGGAGAGCAGGCTCTCTTGGTAATAGCCGTATTTTTTATAGAGGTCTTGACGCAAGTCGTACAGTGTCTTGCCTTCGTCTGCAAGCACAGCGGTCATCTCGGCGATCATGCAGCAGGCGGAAACGGCGTCTTTGTCGCGCACGAAGTCGCCGATGAGGTAGCCGTAGCTTTCCTCACCGCCAGCGATGAACCTGCGGTCGGGTAGGCTTTGGATTTTGTCGGCAATGTATTTGAAGCCGGTGAGCACGTCGAAGCATTCCACTTTGAAAGAGTCGGCGATGGTGCGTATGAGTTCGGTGGTGACGATGGTTTTGACGATGAACTCCTTGCCGGTTATTTTCCGCTTGGCGCTCCATTGCGAAAGCATGTAATAAATCAGCAGCGAGCCGGTCATGTTGCCGTTGAAGAGTTCCATTTCGCCCTTGTGGTTGCGAACGGCGATTCCCACGCGGTCGGCATCGGGGTCGGTGGCAAGCACGAGGTCTGCTCCAATCTTATCTGCCTCTGCCATAGCGAGTTGCATTGCGGATTTCTCTTCGGGGTTAGGCGAGGCTACGGTAGGGAAGTTGCCGTCGGGGTTGCGTTGAGATGCTAAAACGGTGACATTGGTGAATCCGAACATCTCCAAAGCCTTGGGAACCATCGTGATGCCAGTTCCGTGAAGCGGTGTATAGACGATGCTAAGGTTTTTATGGCGTTGGATTGCTTCCGGATTGAGCGACAGTCCGGCGATTTTTTCAAGGTATCGGTCATCCACTTCCTTGTTGATAATCACGATTTTATCCTTATTTCCTTCCCATTTTATCTGGTGGATGGAGGTGATGGCGTTTACTTCGTTGATAATGCCTTTGTCGTGTGGAGGGATGATTTGGCCGCCGTCGGTCCAATAGGCCTTGTAGCCGTTGTACTCCTTCGGGTTATGGGAGGCGGTGACCATCACGCCGGCGTGGCAGTTGAGATGGCGCACAGCGTAGGAAAGTTCTGGTGTGGGCCGGAGAGAGTCGAAGAGATAGCAGAGGATGCCGTTGGCGGCGAAAACTTGGGCGGTCACTTCTGCGAAGAAGCGGCTGTTGTTGCGGGAGTCATGGGAGACCACCACTTTCAAATCGGTTTCCGGATAGTTTATTTTCAAGTAGTTGGCCAGACCTTGCGTAGCGGAGGCAACAGTGTACTTGTTCATGCGGTTGGGGCCTACGCCCATGATGCCGCGCAAACCGCCTGTGCCGAATTCCAGCGTGCGGTAAAAAGATTCAGTGATTTCAGTTGGGTCCTCAGCCATCAGGCGGCGAATTTCATTCTTGGTATCTTGGTCGTAATCGTCATTCAACCAATTATTTACGGAGTCTAAAATTTTCTGTTCCATTGTATTGTAATTCTTAATTCTTAAATTCCTAACCATTATAGTCGTACTTCATTCCTCTCCTCTAAATAGCATGTGTTCAGTACCGCAATCAGGGCGAAGAGCCCCCAAAAGGGGAGTGAGAGTTTATCGGTATCGAGGAAGTTGTTCATGGTGCCATGGATGTAGTAGGTGATGAGGGAGAGAGTGGCACTCAGGCTTAAAATGCGGACGGTTTTGTTCCTGCTTCGAATGTAGGTTATTATGCCATAGTAAATTACGCAGAACATCATGGCGAGTACAGTGAGTAGGCCGACGAAGCCGGTTTCAGCGGTCGGGCCGATGAATTCGCTGTGGGCATTGCCGCCGTCGCCGAGGTTGGTGGAGATAATGGTCAGGTAGCGGTAGTCTTGGAAGGGGGCGTAGCAGAATTGGTAGCAGCCTGGTCCCCAGCCCACGATGGGGCGTTCTTCAATCATTCGGAAGGCAGAGTTCCAGCGGTTGAGTCGTTCCACGTTGGAGGCATCGGTGCTGATGTTGGAGATGGACTGCAGGTGTTCTGCAAGGTTTCCGGAGGAGTCCTGGCTGTTACGTGACATGCGGTACATGATGTCATCAGAAAAAGCGAAGAAGGCGGTTCCGAAGATGACGATGGCGGCAATCAGCCACGACAGTTTGATGCGCAGTTTCAGAATGCACCACACGCCGATGGCCCCGAAGAGGCTGAGCCAAGCTGCGCGGCTGTATGAGAAGTAGAAGCCCATGAGGAAGACAAGCGTCATTGCGCCGTAGAAGATGCGCAGGTGTGTGCTTTTTTGCGGCAGGAAAATAAAACCGAACACAACGGGAATGAACAGGGCAAGGATGGCTCCGTAAGCCGTGTGGTCGTTGTAGTACGGATTCATAATCCAGTGGGCGATATGTCCTTGAAAACCATAGGCGGCATATTTCACCGTGGTGATGAGCACCACAGCCGTTAGCGCTATTGCGTAGCAGTTGAAATAGCGCACCCATTTGCTTAAGTCCTTTTCTATCAAATGGATAACCATAAAATAGGAGGAACAGATGAACCAGATTTTCGAGGCAAGGAATTTGAATGAAACGAGCGGATACTCGCTGGTGATGCAAGTGATGAACATCCATGTCAGGTAGGCTAAGATGGCGAGGGTGATGGGATGCTTGAGTATTTTTCTGTTCAGGGACAAATCGTAAAAGACTCTGCACAGAAACAGCAACGTTACGGCAATCATAATGACCTCGGTCGGGACGGACAGGCCGAGGTTGATTTTATCGCTTTGGATGACGATGGAAAACGGGGTGCTGAAGGCCATCAGGTACATCAGCACATCGACGCGGAAAACCATCAGATAGATGAGGATGAGTGCGAGGGAGATGACGGGGACAAAGAAAAATTCCTTGACGATGGCCAAAGAATTGATTAGAATCATAAGGGCGCTGCCGCCGATTACTATCCACTTATCCCATTTCATACGCTGCCCGACAATTTATGCCTGAGAGTTTTCCGTATCGTTTTCTTCCTCTTTGGGGCGAAGCGAAGGTGTCCCTTTCATGTTTTCAATGATGAGCAGAAGAATAATCGTGACGATGACGGCGGAGATGCTTGACACCGCCATGATGATGGATTTCTTGGGATAGACTTTCTTGTCGGGAACGATGCCGCGTTGAACGACGAATTTGGTGGGGATTTCGTTCTCCAAGTCAAATTTGGCGTCCAGCATTTTTTGTTTGACGAGGCTTTGGTATTTGCGGAAGTTGAATTGGACGTCGTGTAGGGCTTCGGCGCGTGGGCCCCATGTGGCGAGGTTGTCCAATTCGGTTTGCAGGCGTTGTTGGGCGGCTGCGTTGCCCTGCGCCACCGCAATCGCATACTGCTGTGTGACTCTTTCCGACTGGGATTCGAAGTCATAGACGCCATGTTTCATAATCACTTGGATGGAGTCGTCCACGCGGGCGATTTCCGCATTCACTTCCTCCAATTGCTTTTGCAGCATCTTGTAGGCGGCGGCGGCACGTTCGTTTTCTATGCGCCGCTTTGTGACATCCAGCATATCAACAATATAGTTGGTGATGTCGCAAGCGAATTTCGGGTCGTGGTCATTGAAGGAGATGGAAATCGCGCCGTATTTCGTGCGCTTGATTTCCATACTTTCTTTTACATACTTGTAGAGTTTCGTCTGCCAATACTTGCTGCCGGTATCCAATCCGTAATGTTGGATGAGGTTGAATCTTTGGATGATGGAATCCTGAATGTCGCGTGAGGCGAGGAGTTCCATCATCTGTTCGGTTTCCTCTTCAATGGCATAGGCCTTGATGTCCAAACGTTCGTTGTTGGTCTCGTCCGCAAGCAAAATTTTGGAGGCGGCGTTGGTACGCGGTCCGTAAATGATTGCGGTAGAGCGGAATACCGGTTTGATGAAGAGTGAGCAGACGAAGGATAGCACGGCTGCGGCCACAAAAACGATGAGTAGAATTTTCCATTTGCTAAGCAAAAAGCGAAAGAGGCTGAATGAATTGTAGCCGTTGCATGTGTCTTGTTTCATATCCTTACTTTAAAAACGCCAATAGAACGCGATACAAAATATTTTATTGTTTGGTTTTTATTGTTTGGTGAATTTGTAGTTTGTGATGTTTTCCCCCATCAGAATGCGGGCGAAATAGATGCCGTTTTTCAGGTGTGAGATGTTCAGGACGGCTTTGTTGGAGTGGCATGCTTGAGACAGTACTTCGCGTCCGGCGATGTCGAAAAGATGAACTTCGGTGATGTTTTTGTTAGCTTGTACAAACAGTTGTTCTTTCGCTGGATTCGGATAGATGGACAACTGTATTTTGTAGTTGGACATTCCGAGCGTATCGTCGTCATCGCTGCCCCCGCCATTGTCAGCGTAAGTGACGAAGAAGGAGTGGTCGGCCTGCACATTGGTGAAAGTGTAATTGAATACCATGCTGTTGGCGGTTGGAATCAGGTTAGTGATGTTGTTGGTGCCATCCACATAAACGGCATCCACATGTTTGTTGTCGGGAACGATGATGGTGAATGTCTGGTCGGCGCCCTCCGCCACGCTCACTGCGCCGGAAGGAAGCACCGAGTTGTCGGTATTGATGACGTTGATGGTGTAGTTGGTCTCGTCATCGTCGCCACCGCCTCCTCCAGTAGTGTAGGTCACTTGGAACGTGTGGCTGGCCTGCACATTGACGAAGGTGTAAGTGAAGATATTGGGGGTGGTGGTGGGAGAGAGATTGGCGATGTCGTTGGTGCCGTCCACGTAAACTGCATCCACGGTTTGTCCGGTTGGAACGATGACGGTGAAGGTCTGGTTGTTGCCGGCGGTTATCGTTACGGTGCCTGACGGGGTGACGGTGTTGTCGGTGTTAAGTACGGTGATGATGTAAGTAGGCGCGGCGGCCTCGAAGGTGGCGGTCACGGTATGGTTCGCCGCGATGTTGTAGATGGTATAGGTGTTGTTGATGACGCTGGAGGTCACATTGTTTCCGTTGTCGCTGAGTGTGCTCAGCTGGTAGCCGCTATAGGGGGTGATGGTCAAAGTGACATTGTTGCCGGCTGCCACGGTCGTGTTTGTCGGCGTGATGGTTCCGTTGCCGGTGGAGTTGGCTGTAACCGTGTAGGTGGTGGTGACTGTATTGTTGAAGGTGACAGTGAGGTGGGCGATGTTGTCGCTGCCGTCGTTTTCGGTCCAGTTCGGGCTGGGCATGGCTTTGATATAGAACTCGTGGGTGCCGGAAAGCCCTTGCTGTATGATTTCAGCGGCCGTAAGCATAGTGATGGTGAAGGAGGTGGCGTCACCAGAGGCGATGGAGAGAGGCGATGTAGTGGCTTGGTCTATGATGGCTCCGTCCATGTAGGCGGTCAGGGTGATGACATCATTGACGAAGTCGGAGGTGGCTGCGCCGTAGTTGAAATTCCATAAGGCGAGAAGTACTTCAAAGTCGGAGCCTGCGGGGACGGTCAGGGAGGAGATTTCGTTCTGGTTGGTCAAGTCGTCCAAAAACAAAGCCCCGAAATCCACGATGCCGTAGGAAGGGGTGTTGTTCTCGATGTAGCCCTCGATGACCCAGTTGCTGGTGAGGTCGGCAATGCCGAAGTTGTCGGGCGTGTTCCAGTCTCCTTGATAACCGATGATGTTTCCTTTGTGCTCAACCGCTACGCCATCGTCGATGGCAAAAGGAAAGCCCGCCGTGATGTCGTACAAGATGCCAATCCACAGCTCTTGCGTTGTGTTGATGGCGACTGGTGTGTTGAGAATCACCGTATTCACTTCATTGTAAGTCACGTTCGTGACTTGCTGTGAATAAACGAGTGTTCCTGGGTTGTAAGTGCCATTGTAGCTTCCGCCTTGATAGACTACTACGGTGAAGTTGGCTTGAGTGGCGGGGTAGGAGGATGAAATAGCCGATGCGTCGGTGGGGATGAAGCTGACGCGTTTTAGCGAGTAACCGCTGTATTGGGCGATGTCGGATACTTCGTAGCGGTGCATCGCGTACATCTGCATGGGCTCGTTCCAGCCGTAAAGGTAGTAGTCTTCAAAAATCTGGCACCAGCTGAGATAGACGCCGGCGCGCTCGTGCTGCATGTCAAGTGCGGCATTGTTCGCCGCTATTCTTTCGCCTTGCGGAAGCGTATTCTGTGCGAGTCCGATTTGAAAAATGGCCGCCAATGCAATGATGAGACAAGTGATTCTTTTCATGTTACCTAATGTTTTATTCAAAATTCAAATTCAAAGTCTATGTTCACTATTCCTTAATGAGCTTCTGAGTGAAAATTTCTTTTTCTGTGGTGATTTTAATAAAATAAAAACCCGATTTCAATGGCTTGATGTCCAATATCACATTACTTGAGGATGGTTGGAACTGAAGCACAAGTCTTCCAGCCATATCGAAAATGTCAATGTTGTGGATGTTTCTTTCTGATGAAATCGAAATCTCGTCTTTCGCCGGATTCGGATAGATGGACACCGCCCTGTCAGCATTGAATTCAGGAATGTTGACGTGGCTGGTGTCGTAGATGGCTTGGAAGGTGTGGTCTTCCGTGACGTTGGTGAAAGTGTATCTGACCAAGGAATTGTTGATTACA
Organism: Bacteroidales bacterium; assembly: GCA_017506175.1. GTDB lineage: Bacteria > Bacteroidota > Bacteroidia > Bacteroidales > WCHB1-69 > UBA1756. The sequence continues at coordinate 14,753 of JAFVNW010000010.1, forward strand.
TTGTAATCCGTGACGGGTTGGCCGTCAACGAGCACGGAGTGGAGGCTACTAGCGCCGTTGGGCGGATAAATGTTCAACATTTTGTTTAGTCCGTCGCGGACTTGTAAGGTGCAGCAAGGGATGATGGTACTGTCTTCGTTGAGTATGGTAATTGTGTGATAGTCAGTAAAATCCTCAAAGGTTACTGAGATGGTTTTGACGTTGTTCGCCATGTTTTGGTCAATCCATCCTGTGGCGGGGCGGGCGCGGAGGGTGAATGTGTGCGTGGTTCCGCGGAGTTGAAGAGAAGAGATCTGTAGCGCGGTGAGTTCGGTTACTTCGCTGTAGATACCGTGTCCTAAAACGAGCGGTTGGTTGTAGATGTGCTGGTGGAGTTGGGTGGTGTCGAGGTAGGTGGTGATGATGACGCTGTCGGCATAGTCTCCGTCTGAATAGTTTGAGTTTTCGTTCCTGAAGATGAGGATGGGTCTGAAGGCTTCGCCGGCGGGCACTGTCATGGCATCAATCAGGTTCTGGTCCACCTCATTGTCGAAGACGCCGACACTGAGGTCCACGTATTGTTCATTGCCGTTGCTTCTCACATAGCCGCCGATTTTCCAGTTGTGGATGGTGATGTCGGAGAAAAAGTCGTCGCCGGTGCCCCATGAACCGTTGTAGTACATGATGTTGCCTTTGTTATAGACAGCGGCGGCGTCATCGTGCGCCATGGCGTAGCCGGAGTAGGCGGTGATATAGACGCCGATCCACAGTTCCTGGCCGGAGCTGATGGTGACGGGCGAGTTGAGGTCCACGATGTTCCACTGTCCGTAGGTGACGCTGCTCACTGGCTGCGAAACCATCAACGTGCCTGGACTGAAGGTGCTGCCGGAGACGTAGCCCCCTGTATAGACGATAATCGTGTAGCTGGCGGAGGTTGGGTCATCCTCGTCATACGACGGGAAGAATTTGACTCTCGTCAGCTGCTCCCCGATATGTGTGGAGAGGTCGTTCGCGTCAAACCGTTGCATCGCGTAAAATTGCGTTGTGCTGTTAAACCCCAGCATGTTGTACATCGGGGTCTCTTGCGCCCAGCTGAGCCATTGGGCAGAACGGTCGGCTTCGGAACTCGTGTTTGAAGCAATCTGGTTGCGCGCCACGGGCGTATTTTGTGCAAAAAGATTACCTGCAGAGAGAAATAACCATACTGCCATCAATACAGGAAGTGCATTTCTTTTCATAAGCAAAATATTATGTTAGATATGATGATCGTATATCAGTTCAGATTGAAATTGGATACACCAACAACTCCTCTTCAATTTCTGCGCGCAAATTTACAAAATAGTTTGATAAATGACCTTTTCACGTTAAAAAAATGTGATTTGTAAACAACAGTGAGCTGAGATGCGAATGACTTCAATTCTGTCCACTATTAATTTTCTATCCGCGATTGGTTTTTGTGTGAAAAATTGTAAATTTGCAGCCGTTTTCAATATTTATACTGAAGATTGAGTTATTGTTATAACTATTTATAAATCATTTATTTAATAATTTTATTATGAACAACGCAAATTTTATTTTCAGAGAACCCAAGAATGAACCGGTTTTCAGTTATGCACCCGGCACGCCCGAAAGAGCCGCCCTTAAGGCCGAACTCGACCGCCAGTACAATAAGGTGGTGGAAATTCCGCTGATTATCAATGGCAAGGATGTGAAGACCGGCGATATGGGCACCGTGGTAATGCCAACAGAGCACGGCCACGTTCTCGCTAAATATCACAAAGTCAACAAGGAATGTGTGCAGATGGCTATTGATGCCGCTATGGCTGCCCGCGAGAAATGGGAGAGCATGCCGTGGATTCAGCGCGCTTCCATCATGATGAAGGCCGCCGAGCTGCTTGCCACAAAATGGCGCTATGTGCTCAACGCCGCCACCATGTTAGGCCAGGGCAAGAGCCCCATGCAGGCCGAAATCGACTGCCCCTGCGAGGCCATCGACTTCCTCCGTTTCAACACATACTTCGCTTCCAAGATTTACAGCGAGCAGCCCATCTCAGACCACACCATGCTCGACCGCAACGAATACCGCGGCATGGAAGGTTTTGTGTATGCCATCACTCCTTTCAACTTCACCTCCATCGCACTCAACCTCAACGTGGCTCCCGCGCTGATGGGTAATGTCACCATCTGGAAGCCGTCCACCACGGCTATCCTTTCCAACTACTATATCATGCGCCTGCTTCAGGAAGCCGGTCTTCCCGACGGCGTCATCAACTTCCTGCCCGGCAGCGGCTCTGTCATCAGCGAGGTGGCCTTTAAGTCGCCGCACTTGGCAGGTATCCACTTCACCGGCAGCACCTCCACCTTCAAGAGCTTCTGGAAACTGATCGGTCAGAACATTGACACCTACAGAACCTATCCGAAGATCGTGGGTGAGACTGGTGGCAAGGACTTCATCTTTGCTCACAAGACTGCTCCGGCCCGCGAGCTGGCCGTGGCCATCCTGCGTGGTGCCTTCGAGTACCAAGGTCAGAAGTGCTCCGCCGCTTCCCGCGCTTACGTTCCGAAATCTCTCTGGCCTAAGACCTTGAAACACATCCAGGAGATGATGAAGACCGTGAAGATGGGCGACGGCCGCGACTTCGGCAACCTCATCAATGCCGTCATCGACGAAAAATCATTCGACAATATCAAGGGTTATATCGACCGCGCCAAGAAATCGAAGAATGCTGAGGTCGTGCTGGGCGGCAAGTGCGACAAGAGCGTGGGTTACTTTGTGGAGCCCACCATCATCGTGGCCAACCCCCCCGACTACGAGTCCATCCGCGAGGAGATCTTCGGACCCGTCATCACCGTTTATGTATATCCCGATGCACAGTTTGAGAAGACCCTCAAGCTTTGCGACGAGACCTCCCCGTACGCACTCACCGGCTCCATCTTCGCCACCGACCGTTATGCCATCGAGACGGCCGAGCAGATGCTCCGTCACAGCGCCGGCAACTTCTACATCAACGACAAGCCCACTGGCGCAGTGGTGGGTTGTCAACCCTTCGGCGGTGCCCGCGCTTCTGGTACCAACGACAAGGCAGGCAGTGCACTCAACCTCTACCGTTGGATCAGCGCTCGCTGCATCAAGGAGACCTTCGTCCCCGCTACCGATTATGGTTATCCGTTCTTGAACCCCGAAAAATAATAGAGTAGGGGAGCAATATGAAAAAGCGCGCTCGTTTGGGCGCGCTTTTTTGTTTATACATCATTTTATACCTATTCCTATTTCAACTTCCACTCCATGTGAACATTCTCACTGACAACGAGGTCTTCGGGGTTGATGTCGAGGATTTCGGGTGTGCGGTGGCTGACCGCCTGCAACAGATGTTACGGGCATGGGATTAGATGGAAATCTCCAGCCCTCATATTCAATGTCAATCCTCTTCTTCCTTCCTCCGTATCCGGATTGTCAGCTGCACCTGTGCTTCGGGGTGGGCGTCTGGGTTGATGCGGTTGATTCGGCACTCGAAAAGGTCGTTGTGTCCCATGTCGAAGAAGGGTGAGAGTTTCTGGTTGTCACTGCGGGGGATGTAGCCGAGGAGGAAGTCCTCGCCATCGCTGTTGAGGATGACCTGCACAGCCTCGGGGTCGTAGCGGTTGTCGGCTTCACGCTCCAAGCGCAGCGGCATTCCGATTTTCAGACGGTCCCAAACGAGGTCTGCATCGTGAAACTTGCGGCCAGCCAAGTGGCAGTCCATGTAAAATTTGCTTTGTGCTTTCATAATCTGTTGTTTTAAATTCACGCTGCAAAAATATACAGGCACTGCGCCAAAAAACGGGCCAGTGGTAATTCTTTTCAGAAAAAAACTACTCTTCCGCTGCTTTCAAGTGCATCTGCTTGATTTTCAGTGCGATTTCTTTCGGCTCCAGCACCTTTAGCCAGCGGCCGCGGGAGAGGATCTGCGCCAAGAAGTCGCTCGTGGGGTGCAGACAGACCTCAAAGTCCACGTGGTCGTTGCCTACCGCCAGCTCCTTTTGCGAGTGGTGCAGCGGCAGGTCGCGCATAGCGTACCGCTCGTTGCCGAACGCCCGTAGCACCATCCGTTGTTTCGGCTCGCTGCTGCCCTGCATAACGCCGTAATAGTTGAAGAAATAGGTTTGCGCATCAAAATCCTTGTCCAGAACGAACGTCCTGTCGGTCATCGCCATCTCCTGGATGCGGTCGAATGAGAGGGTCAGGAAGTCGCCATCCTCCATGCGTGCCAGCAGGTACCAGCGGCGCCGGAAAAGTTTAATGCAGTAGGGCTCTATCATCCAGTGGTTTACATTATCCTTTCCATAACGCTGGTAGCTGATGGAGAGGCACCGGTTTTCGCGCATCGCCTCCACCACCATCGGCAGGTGCTCGCTTTCGCTGGGGATGCTTTCGAGCAGGATGCGGTCGTGCAGACCGCGCGCCTCGCTTACGATGTTGCTGACCGTGAGAGTGTTCAGCATCCATTGCTGCACACTCTCCTCGCGAAACAGCTCCGCATTGTCGATGTAGTAGCGGTTTTCGCTGTCGCAGTCGATGATGATGCCGAACATCTCCTCCACTTCGGTGCGGTGTCGGCGGAAGGTGGTGCGGCTGAACTCCACGCCGTTGCTCATCTCGGTGCGCAGCCACCGTTCGTTGATTTCGCGCAATGTGATGCGCCCCGCCCGCCGGATGGTGCCCACCAGCCATACATATTCTTTGAAAAGTGCAGATGCTTTCATGTTTCGATAATTTCGGCAAAAATAGGAAAGATTACAGAACTCCTACCCACCCGAATTTATGGGCGAGTTCTTTGAGCAGATTATGATCGGAAACCGGAATCGTCAGACTGATAGTCTCTTTGCGGGTTTCACGGTCTGCAATATTGGCCACATCGATGTTATACTGGCTTTGCAGGTTCATCCATAATTCGACAGGGATTCCCAACGCCTTTTCCAGAGCCACGGCAACATTCAGTGATACTGGGCGTTTGCCGTTGATGGTCTCACTGATGATGGAGGCTTTGATGCCAGTTTGTGTAGCGAGCTGCTTCTGTGTCATTTTTCGTTCTCGCAACTCATCTCTTATCAATTCTCCCGGATGTGTGGCCCAATGGGGCGTTAATTCATTTTTATTCATATCGTTCACCACTTTAATATATCTTTTTACGATGTTCTGTGGTAATCTTTTGTATTTTTTATCGTTGGTCTCTCCGAGTAAGTAAAGTTCTTCCAAAGCTTTATCATCAAATTCAACATTCATAGTAATGGTAGAAATATTTCAGGCTGCAAAAATAATACAAAATCTCGAATAATTATCATTTTTGCGAATTTTATTTTTAGGCAAAGAAAAGAAGAAACCTCAGCATCGTTTCCAGCGGACGTTTTTGAGGGCTGCTTCCAAACCAGCGAAGTCAAGCGAGGGCAGCGGCTCCTTGCACGGGGCAAAGCTGCACGGGGCCGCCTTTTTGTCCCACGATACGGAACAGAAGTTCTGCGGCGGTCGGCACTCCAAAAGGCAGGAAGGACTTTGGAAGGGTTTTCCGTTGGCAACGGCGGCTAACTGTTTAGATGTAGGCGTGTCGTAAAACCGTTGTGGCACGAGGATGATCTGTTCGGGTGTCAGTATTTGCGACAACTGCTGATAGGCGGTTGTGGCTTTATCTATTTTGTCGGCGCCCACCAGCAGGTTCACGCCCGGCTTGATTCCGATGCTGGCAATTCTTTGCACGAGGTTCAGTACTCTTTCCACTTCCTGCGGATTCTCGGGCTGGTGTATGGTGACGTGGATCTTGTCGGGCTTGTGGGCAAGCAGATTGTTCCAAATCGGATCCTTTTCCAAAGGCAGTCCGTTGGTAGTGACCGAGAGATAGCATTGTGGATACAAGGCATCTATAATTTCAAAAACACCCTCATACTCAAATGGTTCTCCGCCGCCGAGCGAGACTGCCTTCACGCCGTTGTGGATGCAGTCGGAGGCGAATGCGATGACTTCCTGCGGCAGCCACAGGGTGTTCCCTTCCCGCGTGCTGTGGTTGTAGCAGAACGGGCACTGCTTGCTGCAGTAGTTCGACAGGTCGATGGACAAAAGCTCAATCATTTTCCTTGTTTGATTCTTTCCATCTCTTCCACAGAGATGATATGAGGAATTTTCTTCCCTTGGTAGGGCATTGCCGCCAGCCGTTCAATCTCCTCGCGGTGTGTTTCCACCTCCGGCAGTAGGTACATCGGATAAGAGACGCCATTGATTTCTATGCGGTTATCTCTTATAGGATAGACTGCTTCCATAATAGCCTCCGCCGCGCCGCTGATCAGGATTACTCGCGGGTTGAACCGTGCCACTTGGTCTTCCAGCCACTGCTTGTTCTTACGGAAGAGTTCCAAAAGCCTGCGACCGCTGACATGTTTTAGTATATCCCTTTCGGAAGGATCATATTCGTATTTTTCGGAAGACAATTCGCTTGGTTTGAGGCGTTTTTTTATTTTATAGGGAATTTTGGGAAGAAAAGGCAGCCAAACACACCGTGGTGCTATGTCGCCGATTTCCTCCTTCATGTCAGGGATCCAATCTGAAAGCGGCCCCAATATGGCGAGTACAGTAGGATGTTCTGTATCATTGTCGGCATATCTGGTATAGCAGTAGTTCCTGCACTCGCTGCAACCATATTTCTCTTTTTCAGAACAGTATTTGAAAAACTCAGAAACAAGGATAATCTCTGTGTTGAGATACGCTTTTTTTCCTCCGGTCATAGGAAGCAACATATATTCACAGCCATCAACCACATTGATTGGGGTGTCAGAACAATGGGTAAGATTACACGGATGCCATTCGGCAATTTGGAATTGTTTCGTTTCCTCAAATCGAATTGGCAATTTCAAGACCTTTTCTTGAAGAGATTCAGGGAGTTGTTCTAATTTCACGGGATGCTCAGGAACATTCATACACTCCGGAAGGAACTCACTCCAATACGGCTGATGGAATATGTAATATGGTGCAGAATTGAAACTTTGGGTATGCACAACTTTTTCCCCATCCCAATCGTCATCCATCCAAAAAGATTGTTTCTTGAATACTTGCAAAATGATGTTTTTGTCAAGCATTTTTCTGAGAGAAGATGTTTCAAGAATCTGGTACTTTTCACCTTTTTGAGTTTCTGATGTGCAGCGATACGCATCGATACTATATAAGCCACGCTCTTTTGACACGCAAAATTCAAGGTCAATATCAGGATGTACTGCCAGTTCAAGGAACTCATTCTCCTTTGTCACATCAATTTGGATAACGCAGTCCCACCACGTTTCCTCTTCCTCCGGAGAGTGCGGATTGGTCAACAAATCGTCAATCTGCTCGTTTGACAGGGAGACCATGAGGTATTCTTTTTTTTCATAGTCATTCTCATATCCAAATACGAGCTCGTCCACACTGTTATCCCCCATCCGCCACGGCACGGGGCCGTTCTCGTTGAAGTCCATGATGCCCACGTTGCCGTCCTCGTCGGCGACATACCAGGCGGTGGACATCGAGTGGGTGGCGGGGTATTCTTTGTGTAGTTTCATATTCGCGATTTCATTATAGAAATTTGTTCTTACACTTCTTCTATTTTCAAATCTTTCCAACCATCGGCTGATTTGTATGCGTTCAGGCTGCCAACAGGCACCTTTACCACCAAATTTTTGCTTTCTCCAGCGAAACGCCAATGAGGCTTGTACCCTTCCAATAGGGGAGGAATTGGGGTCTCAAGATAAAGTGTTTGAAGCTTCGGGCAATAATCAAATGCTCGGAAATCAATCACTTTAGTTCTGCTTGGCAGACACAATTCCCCCAAATTGAGGCAAAAATTAAAAGCTCGAGTTTTTATATGGCTCAAAGACTCGGGTAATGAAACTGACTCCAAATTACTAAAATATACAAAAACATACTCGCCAATTTCTTTTACGCCATCCGCAACAGTGAAAAACTTGCGACCACAGTCTGGAACGGCGAGAAGCGTGCACAAGTCTTTTGTATAAAGAGCACCATTAACAACTCGCATATAGGGATTGTCTGGATCCAATTTGAATTCTGTAAGGTCAATGCAATGATGAAACATCCCTCCAGGAAAGGGTTTAAGAGTTTTTGGCAGGAATATCTCTTTTAAATGACCTTGCTCGCTTCCACACAAACCATTGCCTACAATTTCCTCTAACCCGTTATGGAAGTATATGTGTTCCAAAGACTCGCAGAAAGAGATATTATGCATATCCAATTTTTTTACAGATGCCGGCACATCTAATTCTGTCTTATCCTGAAATAGGTTGACAGTTTTTGAGCAAAAAGCTTCAAAAAATGTCACGAAAAACGAAATTCAGGGCACCGAGTTTGCCCAAAGAGCAGAAACTGTTGATTGCATTGGA
>JAFVNW010000011.1 GCA_017506175.1 Bacteroidales bacterium
ATGGGTTAGATCACGTTCCTCCATCCATGAGACACACCCATCCGCCGACAATAATCCCGCCCCTTCACTTTGAAGATCCATCACGGAACTTTAGTAATAAAAAAGAGGGTGAATAAAAAAATCACTTTTTAGTCACCCTCAAATTCCCCGCGCCGGCTCTGCAATGTCGAACAAAAAAAGGAGCGGACTTTTGGTCCGCTCCCCGTAGTTCGTATAAAAACCCAAAAGAAAGCTTATTTCTTGATGAATTTTTGAGTGGTGGTTCCGTTAGCACCATTCAGACGTACGAAATAAACGCCGTCGTTCAGATTGCGAACGTTGATTTGAGCGTTGTCATTCATAGTGGTATTGTAAACAACCTGACCGAGCATGTTGATGATTTGAACTTCGTTGTAACCATTGGCATTCACGTTCAAAATGCTGGTAGCAGGATTCGGGTAAATAGAAATAGCATTGTTGATATTTTCAGCAATGTCGGTAGTAGCAGAAACCACGAAATTGTCAATTACAATACCGTACATATTAGCTTCTGATGTAGCGTGGATAGCAATACGGATATTTTGGTTGTCATAAGCGGAAAGGTCAATAGTGTGCTGTTCAAAATCAGTATTGGTGTAGCTTTGAGCAGGAATCACCTCTGTTGCATTGGTATAGGTCTGACCCGGAGCGATTACATATACGCTGAATTCTTCAGGATAGCTTGAGCCGCGTACCAAATAATCGAAGGATGCAGAAAGACCAGTGCCAAGGAATTCAGGAGAAATCAACCAGTCATCAGCAGCATTTGCTTCCGAATAGAAGTATTGGGCTACGCCATCGTTACCAGAACTCCAGCCTGGGCCAGTGAAATTCCAAGTACCTTGATCTTCTCCTTCAACATTGGCGTCACCATTGACATCGATGATTTCCCAGTAAGAGAGTGTGGCATCATCTTCTGCAAAAGTGCAAGTGTAGGGGAACGTGGTGATGGCGGTGCATTCAAAACCATTGCCGCTAAGAGCGATGGTAGTATTAGCATCATCTGAAGTTAATGTAACAGTACCATTGGCAGCACCAACAGTAGTGGGAGCAAATTTCACATAGAGAGTACCACCGGCTGCGGGAATGGAAGCAGTAGTACCAAAAGTGGTGCCATCTGAAGAAACAGAGTAAGGAGCAGTAGTTGACACGCTGACAGCAGCGTTCAGGCCAACTCCAGTAACACTTGTTGAAAGGACAGCCTCACGGCCCGTAACCACACTGCCAAAATCAAGAGTGGTGGCACCAACAAGGATAGCAGAACCAGAAACATTGTAAACTTCAACGTCATCAAGATCCAGCCAGAACATGTTCGTTGTTTCGTTGTGAACGAAAGCGATGTAGATGGTTTGTCCAGCGTAAGAACTCAAGTCAACTGTGCGATTCTGATAGTCACGGCTGGTGGCTACGGTTTCCTCATAAAGAGGAGTTGCGTTGAAATCACTGGCGGCAGTTCCAGTAGTGGAAACAAGACTTCATAATGCTCTGCATAATCAGAAGCATCCTGGCCGGTAGCCCACCATGAGAGTACTGTACTGCCGCTTGCAGGAATGGCAAGAGCCGGAGTGATAAGCCAGTTGTCGGGAGTGAGAGCACCCACATTGTTGATGTAAGAGGCGGAAGCGATGCAACTCGCACCCGTGTGTGTGGTAAAAGCATTGAGTGGAGTTTCTGCATCCCAAGTATAGCCGTCACCATCTTGATCAAGGGTGATCCAGCCAGTAGGAAGAGAACCAGCGTCAAAACTTTCCTGCAACAGGTAAGTTTGTGCATTCAAGGCAACTACAGCAAAGATAGCTGCAACAAAAAGTAAAACTTTTTTCATAAAAATAAGGTTTTGGTTAATAATTGATTTATGCGGCAAAAATTCATATTTTTTGTGAGAGTGCGAGTGTTTTTTTATTTTTTTCAAACTTCTTTTTTTCCAATTGGGCAGGGGAAATAAACCTGTCTTACCCTAAAAGTAGGTTGACAGTTTTCAATTCTCAATTTATTCGTACCTTTGCCACCTCAAAACCAAGCCATCGCTGCTGCTCAAGCTCGCACCCGATGTGACGGAAAAAACAATCCAATATGAATATTGTACACATCACCGATTTGTCCGCGCCGGGTGTGGACGTTTTCTCCAAGCTGACGGAAACGCAGCTTCGCAACCGCCTTGACCCGGAGAAAGGCATCTTCATTGCGGAAAGCCCGAAGGTGATCAAGGTGGCGCTGGACGAAGGATACGAGCCGCTGGCGATGCTGACGACGAAGCGTCACATCGAGGGAGACGCCCGTGAGCTGATTGCCCGTTGCGGCGACATCCCCATTTATACCGGCGAGGTTTCGTTGCTTTCGGAACTGACTGGCTACCTTCTGACCCGCGGGGTGCTATGCGCGATGCGCCGTCCGAAGCCGCACAGCGTGAAGGAGGTGTGCGAAAACGCCCGCCGTGTCGTGGTGCTCGACAATGTGGTGGACAACACCAACGTCGGGGCCATCTTCCGCAGTGCCGCCGCCCTCGGCTTCGATGCGCTGCTGCTGACGCCCACTGCATGCGACCCGCTGAACCGGCGTACGGTGCGAGTGAGCATGGGCACGGTATTCCAAATCCCGTGGGCGTACATCGGAACGGTGCATACCGACTGGCCTAATGCAGGGATGGAGCAACTGCGACGGCTCGGCTTCAAGACGGCGGCCATGGCACTGTCGGATAATTCCATTTCTATCGAAGATCCGGCGTTGGTTGCGGAAAAGCGACTGGCTGTGATTATTGGCACCGAGGGCGACGGCCTTTCGGCACGCACCATCAACGGCTGCGACTACGTGGTGCGCATCCCGATGTTCCACAACGTGGATTCACTCAACGTGGCGGCGGCCTCCGCGGTCGCTTTCTGGCAGCTGCGGGCGCGATGAGTTCGGTGGAACGCAATTGCAAGGACGCAAAATTTTACACCTCTACCACGGGAATGTCGGTACACTCTGTTTGCAAAATGAGATTATCTTCCGTGAATGGCGTTTGCGACATTTTTCGCAATGGCCAGTCTCCCAGTCTGCTTGTAATGCTCTGTCGGAAAGTCACGGTCGCGGAAATCGCAGTCGCGCACCTCTTTGAGATTGTTCACTACAATGACACCCTGTGGCTCATAGCGATTGGCGATGTACTGTGTGTTCTGCTCCAACAAGTATATCAGGTCAGGACCGCACAAACTGTCAATCTGGTCCACGTTTTCGGCGAGGATATTGAATACAGGCTGCCAACCGCGCCGCCGGCAAAGGGTCACAATCCTATCCAAATCCTTGACCCTCGGGTTCTGTTCATTCAGCTGACACGCAAAAAGCTTGATATAATGACATGCCATTGATAGCGAATCGGCGGAAGGCTGGATGCCATTGTATAAGGTACCATTGGCTGCCACGATATGATCCCACTCTTGGGCATTATGGTATGGAACAGGATGCGGCAATGTGAACGTTTGGTTTTCAATACCTTTACGCACAATAGCCCATCGTTCATCTTCGCTCCAAATAGGATACGCCTTGAACGCCAACAACATACGTTTATACAAAACTGGTGCTTTCTTCATGAAAAGTTGCTCCTTCCGCAAAGCCGTTTCCAACGATGAATAAATCCATTCGGAAGTGAATGAACGCATATTGACCGTCACAATTGCTGTCTTTACATCGTTTTCTTTAGGAATATTGGCCAAAATATCGTAATAGACGCCTGCATGACACGCATCCTTGGCCAGGTTCCCAACATGGTGATCCAGGAGAAAGTCATCCACCATTTCGCATATAAAACGCTTGTCTCTGTCATCCTCGCTGTAGGTGTGGTTGGAGGATTCTCCAAGATAGACAATGTCCACACCCTCCTTGGCCCGTTGTGAAATCTCCATCAGCGTGCAATTTTCGCTCAAATCTTTCGGATAAAGGGTGAAATAGTAAATGACATCCAGCACGACCAGCAATAGGGCGAGCAACAACAGCTTCAGCAGGATTCGTTTGATAATATGTCGCTTTTCTCTAGTCATTTAGAATTGGAAATAGATGAACGGATATTGTTCCACAGAGGAGAGTGTGATGATGGCGAAAATCAGTACACCGTAAACAGTCCATCGGACAACGGCTTTCTGCTGGCTGCACCACACGTCGAAACGGCTGTTGCGGATGACGATGTCGGTGGCGATAAAGAGCGACAAGGCAATCCAGGCAACCGGCGCAATCTGCAACTGATGCGGCAAGGTCCCGTTATGGAAGAGTGCCGTGAAGAGATCGCGCAAAGTGCCGAACGACGGGGCACGGAAGACACTCCACAGCAGGGTGACGATGACGAAAGTCTTGGCAATATTGCAGATTTTAAGGATCACCTGTCCAGTTTTATTTTCGATTTTGTCGAAAAGATGGAAGTTGCGGAGGCCGCGCTCGATGATCAGCAGTACGCCATAGGCAAAGCCCCAGATCATGAAAGTCCAGTTCGCGCCGTGCCAGATACCGCACACGGTGAAGACAATCAGTGTGTTGACGGCCCAGCGCGGTACGGAAACACGGTTGCCACCGAGTGGGATGTAAAGGTAGTCGCGAAACCACGACGACAGCGAGATGTGCCACCGTCGCCAAAATTCCTGCACGCTGCCCGACAAATAAGGCGTTTTGAAGTTGTCAATCAACGTGAAGCCCATCGACAGGGCGCAGCCGAGCGCAATGGTGGAATAACCGAAAAAGTCGCCGTAAATTTGGAACGAGTAGAACAACATACCCAAAAGAATGTCGCAGCTGCTGTAAGCGTAGGGGGCGGCATAAATTTTGTCCACATAAGTTCCCAAGTTGTCCGCCACCACCATTTTCAGGAAAAGTCCGAACAAGATGAGCCTCAGTCCGTTGGAGACATTGTCGTACTGAAGTTCCTTTTTCTCGTGCAACTGCCGGAGCAGATTCTGCGGCCGCTCAATGGGACCGGTGACCAGCTGCGGATAAAACATCACATACAGTGAGTAATAGCCGAAATGGCGTTCCGCCTTCTGGTTGCCGCGATAGACTTCGATAACGTAGCTCAAGCTCTGAAAGGTGTGGAAAGAGAGACCGATGGGAAGGGCAATGTTGAGGACCGTATTCGGATGCGACCAGCCAAAATGATGGGCAAGGGCTACCAAATTAGCACTGCAAAAGTTAAGGTATTTGAAGATGAAGAGAACAAGGCAAGTGGAAACAATACTGGCCACTAGGCATGTTTTCTTTCGTGTGATTTGGTCTTTCCATCTTTCAATGAAGATACCTGCGGAATAGTCAATTGCAATGGTTATCAACAGTATAAGAATATACTTTGGGATAAACCACATATAAAAGAAGCAGCTGGCTGCCAACAAAAGAATCCAGCGCGGCTTATGCGGCAACAGATAAAACAGCAGCGTGACTACTGGGAAGAAAATCAGAAATTCTATCGAATTGAAGAGCATTCAGCAGGCAAGAGTTTCGTGCGCAAAAGTACGAGTTTTTATTATTTCACCCGGCTTTTTGCAAAATAATTTACAATCCATTTTCCATCATGGCGTATGGGTTCAATTTCTAGAATGATCCCATATCCTTTTCTCACAGCTCCCACTCCCCTGCCGGCAGCGTTTGTTCGCGGTCAGTGCCGGGGAACACGGTGGCGGTAGTGCCCTCCGGAACGGTCAGTTTCAGCTTTGTGCCGTTGATTTCAATGCGGATGGTGCCATAGCGCGTGGGCTTGGTGACACGTACCCAATCCACTCCCACGCACCGCTGCGGATCAACGAAGAAGTGCTCGTAGCCAGGGTGCTCAACGTCGGGACGGAGCCCCGCCAAGGCCTGATAGAACCAGAGGCCCACGCCGTTGTAGCAGTTGTGTACGCGGCTGCGCTCGCCATTCCACGACTCCCACGTGGTGGTGGCGCCATTGTCGATCATGTACAAATAGCCAGGGTAGTCGGGCTGGCGCAGCAGCGTGGCCATCAAGTCGGTTTGCCGCTCGCGGATGCACCATTCGGTGAAGACGGGCACCCCGACCAATCCCACCGCAAAGTGGGCTTTGTACTTGCCGTAGCAGTCGTCTAAGAGCTGTGCCTTCACCTGCGCGGCAGTGGCGCTGTCTCGCGGGATGTTCATCAGCAGGGCATAGCACTGGTCCAGCGGGGTTCCGTTGGCGTAGGTGTTCGTCTCAGAGTGGTAGAAATGGCGGTGGATGGCGGCATTGAGCCGGCCGCGCCACTCGGAGAACTTCTGTTCGTCATCCTTGCGTCCCCACATCTGAGCCATCCGCACCATGTCACCGAGGCACTCGCTGAGGAAGCAGCTGGTGACGTGCAGCACCGATTCGCCCTGCACATCCACCCCTTTGGGGGCGAGCCAGTCGCCGAGGAACCATGTGTGCCGCTCGTTGTCGGGCCACGGCTGCAGGATCTCGTCCTCGCAGTGCTGTTCGATGAAGTGCAGCCACTGTTTCATCTGGTTGTAGTATTTGAAAACCAGTTCATCGCTGCCATAGTTGAGGTAGGTGCGCCACGGGGCTTTCACGATGAAGCCGCTCCAGTAGGGACCGCCGCCGGTACGGAAGGCGGGTGCCACGTACGGCAGTTCACCATCGGGTTCCATCGCGTCGTTCCACGCCTGAAGCCAGTTGCGGTAGGTGTCACGCACGTCGTACATCGTCTGCAGCGTCATTGTGGAGGAGTTGCCGTCGCCGCCGTAGCCCATGCGCTCAAGGTGCGGACAGTCCACCATGTAGCCGCTGAGGGTCAGGCACTGCAGGGTGTATTGAATGAGGTCGTGGATGGCGTTGAGGCGCGGGTCGGAGCACGCGAAGGTGGCGGCTTCAGCGGGGTTGAGGGCGCTGATGGGCAGTGCCCGCGCCACAAGGATGTCCGCCCCGGTGATGCGCACGTAGCGAAAGGCGTGGTAGTGGAAACGGTTGGTGAAACGCTCCTCGCCGCTGCCACGTGCCACGTAGATGTCGCTTTCGGTGTGGGGCGGCACGGCCTCCCGGTGGTCCAGGTACTCCATCGTCACCTCGGTGCCTGCGGGAAGTGCGGGAAAATCGGCTTGGAACCAACCCGTCACCACGCGGCCGAAGTCAAGGAGCAGCGAGTGGTCGTCAAGATGTTCAACAGACACAGGTGCCAGTGTGTCAAGGATGCGGTTGCCCTTGAATTTCTGCGTTGTAACCGTCATGTCCTTTGGTTTGAAGCGGGTGGCGGGACGCCAGTCGGGCTGCACACGGGCATCGAACCGCTCGCCGCCGAACTGCAGCGGCTGCCAGCTGCCGGTGTAACTATAACCGCTCGGCGAAGCCTCCCATGTGCTGTCAATACGGAAAAAATGATACGCATTTGCCTTGGAAACACCATTCTCTTTTTTTTCTGAATAACCCCATGCTGAAACCACTGCCGGCGTGCCATACACACGTCCCCATCCCTGTCCGAGCCATAGCAAAATCTCATTCTCCCCTTTATGCAGATAGGGGGTGATTTCATACAAAACTTCCAACGAGCTTTTATTGAGTTGCGACACAGCGGGTTGCAGCACATGTTCTCCCACTTTTGCTCCGTTCACATACAACTCGTGATAACCCAGCGAAGTGACACGCATTATAATCCTGTCACAGGAAAGCTCATTTTTGGAAAAAACAACCGTCTTGCGCAGCATCGGAGTCTCCGCCCATCCGTCGTCGGTTTGGCAGCCATAGAACTCATATAACTGTTGAGCGTTGAGGGACAGCGCAGACAGCAGGATGAGTGTCAGAATCGCAGAACGCATCAGTGGCAATGCTTTTTCCATAAAAATAGCACCCTTATTCAATAACGCGGCAAAAATAGGAATTATATTCAAATTCCACACTGAAAAGTGAGAAGTAAAAGAAAATCCAGCCCTTGACAAAAAAAAGCGCGGGAAGCAAATTCCCGCGCCAATCATGCATTACGCATATTGATTTTGCATTCAAGCAAGCTTACTTCTTGATGAATTTTTGAGTAGTAGTACCGTTAGCACCGCTCAGACGTACGAAATAAACGCCGTCGTTGAGGTCGCTGACATTGATTTGAGCATTGTTACTGATGCTATTGCTGTAAACAACCTGACCAAGCATGTTGATGATTTCAACTTGATTGTAGCCTGCGGCACTTACGTTCAGAACGCTGGTAGCGGGGTTCGGGTAAATGGAAACTTCGCTGACAACGTTTTCGCTGATGGCAACCTCACCGCGGTTGATGGTGATGCAGGACTGGTTGTTGCTCATGTCGGGATCGGTGGTGGAGCTACCAGGAGCAGCATGAATCTCAAAGGTGTAGCAGAGTTCAAAAGAACCTTCAAGGCCAGCTTCTGTCATTTGGTCAGCAGTCAAGATGGGGTCTTCACCGGAGAAAATGATTCCACTGCCAACTGCGATTGCAGAGAAACCACCCATTTGCATAATAGGCTGACCCATATAAGAAATGGTAATCATAATGGTATCGGTAGCAGGCAATGCATCAGGACCTGCATTCACGACAACGGCATTGGGATTCAAATCATCGGTCAATGAAAGATTGAGCTCGTCAATCACATTTTGATCTGTTGCATTGTCAACAAAACCATAAGCCTGCAAATCAACAGATTGTGCATTAACTGCAACCATTGCACACATGGCTACTAAAATCGTAAAAAGTTTTTTCATAATAAAAATGGTTTAATGATTAATTAATTCAATGATTTGCAAAACTACAAAAATATTTGATACTGCAATCTTAAAAAAATAAAAAAAAACTAAGACTTGATGAATTTGTGTGTGGAGCTCCCATGAGCTCCGACAACACGCACGAAATAAACACCCTTTTCAAGATCACTCACGTCTATTTGGGCATCCCCACTCGCTTCCTGTATATACACAACCTGTCCAAGCATATTGACAATCTGCAGTTGGGCAAGACCAGGGCAACTGATATTCAGCACATGGGCCGCAGGATTGGGATATAGCCTGATTGCGCTTTCGGCATATTCGATTACCGGCAACGGACGGGAGATTTGCAGACAAGCGGAGTTGTTGCTCGCCTCCGAATCAACCGATGTCCCCACAATGCGCACCTCATAACAAAGGACAAAACTTGTCATAACAAACTGGTCCATCACTTCGGAAGTATAAATGGGCGAAGGCAGAGAAATAATTCGCGTCTCTCCAGCTGACATGGACTGTAGTTCTGAGCCATGGATATAGATATATGTGGTTAGCTCATCATTGTTGTAAATGTCAAAAATAATGGAGTCCGAAGCATTACAAACGCCCGGCCCGTTGTTCTTCAACAGAACCCTGGGCTGTAAATCCTCATTGGAAGTCATCAGATATTGCTCGATCACATCGTCATCCGCATCCAAAAAGCCCACTATTTCATAATCCACATTTTGAGCTTGCAGCCCTACTGCCAATACTATGGTACAGAAAAATGTAAAGATTCTTTTCATAAGCATATTTATTTAATAATCAATTATTTAACATCGCATTCTATTTCTACGGAGGTATCCTTTTGCCAACGCGCCAAAATGGCGAGCCTGCCCGAATAGACTGCAATCTCCATCACTCCCAAGGAATTGGGAAGAAAATAGGGTTCATCGTCCTCCATATACTTTTCATGGAATCTCGTAACAACCGTCGTTCCAATTTTGGCCCGGAAATTATTCAAATTCACGTATTTACGGAACATCTCCACCGGAATATTGGTCAGTACATTCGACTGTTCATCAATATACACCACCATTCCATTCAGCATATTCCGGTTCTGGAAATAGTCAGCGGAGAAGGGCAGTTTCCTCTTTGGATTCGGGAAGGGCTCCGTTTGTGTTTCCCAACTTTCCAAAAGACAAATTCTTGCCAATGAAATCATCTTCGACAGCAGACCACCCTCCTCCAAAGTGAACACACGAATCCTACCGTCTATTTCATCCGAAAACATAAGAGGTAGGATTCCATTATCGATGCCGATGAAAAAATGCCCGTTCAGCTGCACCACCAGCGGATTTTGAGGAATGCTGTCACTCACGCCGGTAAGAATCAGATGAACAGTCCCTTCCGGAAAAGAGGAATAGGCGCTTTTCAAGAGGAATGCCGTTTTGTTCACATTTAGCACATCGATGGAATGCGTCAAGTCAAAGAACTGCACATCAGGAATTTGCGAAATGATACGTCCTTTGAACATCGCCACGTAGGGTTCGTTGAGTTGCCAATCGCTTATAAGGGTTATATGATTCATAATCACTTGGGGAAAAAAAATCAGTTGTTAATTGATTCCCAGACCTTTGTAGATTTCTTCATGGACGGTGAGACGCAAACGACTCTTGGAGAGGTTGTTAGGCTCCGCATTAGGATAAACGCGATTGGAAAGGAAGATGTAAATCAGGTCGTTGTCAGGATCACACCAAAAAACGGTTCCGGTGAAACCTTGATGTCCGAAGGTTCTTGAGCCAGCCATGGGAGGCAGGACGGGGTTCTTTTCAGCAAAAGACGGGGTGTCGAAGCCGAGCCCCCGGCGTTTACAACCATGAAGCGGGTAGGTGGTCTCAAAGAAGCGGACGGTCTCCTCCGACAGATAGGAGACACCCTCATACTTGCCGCCTTTCATCAGCATCGAAAGGATGACGGAAACCTCCTGCGCTGTAGAGAAAAGCCCCGCATTGCCGCTTACCCCACCGAAAATCGCTGCGGACTGGTCGTGCACATATCCCTGCAATACCTGATTGCGGAAGTAATGGTCATCCTCCGTCGGAGCAATATTGGCATCTTCAACAAACTCCCTCGGATTAAAGCCAGTGCGGCGCAAGCCCATCGGAAGATAAAAATGCTCGGTAAGATACTCGTCCATCGCCTCACCGGTTATCTTTTCCACAATATCTTTCAAAAGAATGAAATTCAAGTCGCTGTAAACATATTTCTTGCTTCCCAGCTTCGCTGTGGCAATGCGTTTGCGGGCAAGGTCGGGGAAATCATTGCGCAGGAAAACATTCTCCGCAACCTTAACCGAGTATCTTTCACTCCATTCTGTATGCAGATAATTGGTGTCCCATTGCCCCTTGGTAGCAATGTCGCGATAAAAACCGATAAAGGCGGCAAGACCGGAAGTATGGGTGAGCAACTCGGCAATCGTGATTTTGCCCACAGGAGTCCTTGATGTATAATCCAAGTAATCCCCCACTTTGTCGTTCAACTTAATTTGCTGATTGTCATAAAGTTTCATTACAGCCAAGGTCGTTGCCAATGCTTTCGTCATTGAGGCCAAATCATACATCGTGGATGCATTGACCGGTATTTTGCCATCGTACTTCAAAAAACCGAAATTCTTGTAGAACACGACTTTGCCGGATTGCAAGGCCATCACCTGACAACCGGGAAGCACCTTTTTATCAATACAGCCCTGAACCAGGGAGTCGATATGGTAATTGGTTTTGTCGGGCAAAGCGGAAACAGAGGGCAATGTGAAACGCAAGGTTCGATGCATTAGCGGAAAGGCCTTGTAACCGGTTCCTGAAGAGAATCCTAAGACAGAAACAGGCAGCTTGCCGGTAAATTGACGTTTGGCAAAAACACACCGTAGCATCGATGACACGGCATTTTTCGTGTCATCATACCCGACTATCACCGACTGGTAATCATCCAATTTCGTAAACCTTTGCAAGGCATACGGATTTCCCATCAGAGACAGGATCACATTTTTTCCCGCCATCGCCTCATTCAGAAATTCAACTGACTCATTATAGATGCCGTAATTGTATTTCAAGGTCTGATTCGTGCTCAGCATCGTAACAATGACGGTCGAGTAAGGGGCCATTTTAGCCATCAGGTCCGTATAATCCGATTTTTTGATAGAACGATTCAGCTGCATATATCCAATGCCATACAATCTCGCCTGTTGCTTGAAAAATGCCGAATCGGAAGCGCCACCAATGCAAAGGAGCAAAGTGGACGCGGCACGATCTGGCATAATCGGCAGAATATTCGCATCATTTCGAAGAAGAGTGATTGACTCGGCCTCAATGGAATCTACCAGCGCCTTGTCAGCAGCAGAATTCATTTTGAGAAAAACATTCTTATCGGATAGAGGCTCAAAATGATCCAGCCCGCGCGAAGACTTGAACCGGAGAACGCGAAGACAATGCTCATCAATAAGGTCTTCCGAAATACGCCCCTTGCGAACGGCGTTTTTAATATAGGAGATGGTTTCTTGAAGATTATTGGGCATCAACAAAACATCCACGCCGGCAAGAAGTGCACGCACTTCCGCCTCTCCTGGGGTCTTGTACGAATTGCGAAGCCCGTTCATCCCCAATGCATCCGAGATGACCAGACCTTTAAAGCCCAGTTCATTCCTCAACAAATCCGTCACAATCGGCTTGGAGAGAGAAGCGATTGAATTTTTTGTGCTGTCAAGGGCGCGAATGTTGAGATGCCCAACCATCACGAAATCAACATGATTATCAATAAGCTCTCGAAAAGGGTACAGCTCGAGGCTCTCAATTTCGGAGCGCGATTTATTGATGACAGGCAAATCAAGATGGGAATCAACGCGGGTGTCACCGTGACCAGGAAAGTGTTTGGCGCAACAAGCCACGCCTTCCATGCGCATTCCGTTCAGAATTGCCAACGCCCTATTGGCCACCAACTCACGCGACTCCCCGAAAGAGCGGCTGTTGATGACAGGATTTTGCGAATTGTTGTTGATGTCCACGCATGGCGCAAAATCAAGGTGAATACCTAAAGTGCGGCACTGGCGGGCAATAGCCTGACCCATCTTGGAAATTAGCGGGAGATCAGAATCGGGAAGAGCACCCAGCGCCATCTGGCGCGGAAATCCCAAACAACTGTCCAAGCGCATCGAGGGCCCCCACTCGCCATCAATAGAAATAATCAAAGGGATTTTAGATACGGCTTGCAACTGGTTCGTCAGACGAATTTGGCGGACCGGCCCGCCATCGAAAAAACACACCCCCCCAAACTGATTTTTGCGGAAGGATTCAACGACCGTCTTCTGGTGCTTGGCGGAGGTATTGGAATAGACTTGAACAAAAATCAGCTGGGCGATTTTCTGTTCAAGAGACATTGATTTAAGGGTTTGGGCAGCCCAATCAGGAGAAGGGCACTCCAATGGGAGAAACCGTACGGAGGAACTAGAAAGAAAACTATTGGATTCATGCCTCGGATTCCATGGAGCGGCTGCAGTCGCTTGCAAAAAAGGAGACAAGCAGCCAATCATTAACCAGAATAGGAAGCGGAATTTCATAGTAGTCAAATTATGAGCACTAACTTGCAAAATTAAATGATAATACACGAAAATAAAATCGATTAATCAATTTTTTGCTAACAAGTCAATGTAAACAAATCACAAAAAAAAGGGGCCGTTGAAGAACAGCCCCTTTATATAGGAATCAATAAGGATTATCGGATGATTACGACACGTTTGGTAACAACGACATCTTTGCTGCGAGCGGTTACCATATAGATACCTTGAGCGAAGTCAGACGTGTTAATCTTGATAATCGGAGTGCTTTCAGTGTCGGCGATGTCAACATTGAGAGTGTGAAGTACTTTACCGTCGGAGTTGCTCAACATTATGGAAGTTTCTCCTTCGAAGCCGCGGAGCTCAACTTGAACAAATTCGCGAGCCGGGTTCGGATAAACATTGGCTGACGGAACAACACCCACGCTATTGCCGCTGACAATACCTTCCATCGGGCTAACAACCGGCTGAGGAGCGGTCATAGAACCATTGATGCTGAAGTAAACAGTGTCAACAGCATAAACGGTCCCCGTAAGGCTGGAGGAGTTACCACCAACCAAAGCGGAACATTCAGTCATCGGATAACCAGCTTCGTTACGTTGGTTACCAGGTGTGCGACCTGACAAAGCAACGGTTACCATATATTCACCTTCGGTACGGAATTGAGTGAATGCCAAGGTAGTGGCACGACCGTAACTATAGAATGTACCAGAGTTCTGAGACGGGTTCGGAATCATGCTCAAATTATACAGAGGAGCCAACCAATGCAGATAGAAGAAGTCGAAGTGACCGCTGGTTGCTGTGGTCTGACCAAGGTTCGGATATGCACCAGGAACAGATACATGAGGAGTTTGAATCGTTTGAGGAATCAAAGCGAAACGATCCAGGTAAGTACGATAGGTAGGCGTGAAGTAGTTGGTTACATTTTGAGTCATCTGCTCGTATGTATCACCATTCTTGATGAACCATTGGAATTCAAGAGATACTGGGATACTCGGCGAGCACTCCATACAGTTGCGTTGAGCGAAGAATTCGTAAGCAACTGTCGTGTCGGGGCTGACATTACCAGCATTGTAAGTGAAGTTCATTTGAGGTGTTTCAATCAATGCGGTAGTATCATTACCATAAATGCGGCGAGACTCGAGATACGGCTTGTTGGTGTTCTTGAGATGTAATACATAAACGCTGTCACATCCGTAAGTAACAGTGGAAAGACTGTCATAGAAGATGTACATAGTATCGGTGGTAGGCATTTCTGAAGCAGAGATCAAGCGATGACCAACCCAGTCAAAATCAATGTTCGCGCAAACTCGTGCTGTATCATGAATTTCGTAGGTCGGATGAACAATCAGCAGCGTGTCGAAAGATGCGGTACATCCACGGGCATCTTCTACACTGATAGTAAACATAGTTGTGTCTTCCGGATTGTAGGTGTATTGGTACATCGGAGAAGCAACGCCAGACGTAAAGTTGGAGTCGGCAACAGAATTCAATAAGATAGTAACATCATAGTCAGTGGTTCCACCGGTAACATCACAAGTCAATTCTACAGGATCGCCGGCACAGATTTCTCTCAAATTAAGGGCAGCTGTAGCAGCCAAGGTGTCAGGACCACCTACAACGGTATCATAAGTAGCAGAGCAATTGTGAGCATCCAATACAGCAACAGTATAGGAACCAACTGCCAAACCGTTCAAATCAGCAGTTTCACCAGCATTCAAAGTAACAGTATCTGAAGCACCTTCAATATAGTAACGATAAGGAGCTGTACCACCTTGGGCCATGATGGAAATACTACCATCACTTGCAAGCCAGCAGCTGACGGAATCAACTTGAGGAGCCATGAGAACAGGACTTGAGAAGGTGTAAACAGTCGTATCATAGTTAGCAGGACATTCATTACCATCCAATACTGTAACTTCGTAATTTCCGGCAGTCAAGTTTTCAATCACGTTACTATTCTGCCAATTAATACGATCAACACTATATTCATAGGTGCCGACACCATACTCGGCATTGACGGTAATGCTACCCGTATTCGCTGGATCGCACCAAGCAGAATCTACAACAAGTGAGGTGATTTGAATTTGCTGAGGCAAACCAAGATTTACATCAAACGTCTTGAAATTGCCGCAGGAATCAGTAATGGTAACAGTAACTACCGTAGAAGTGATTCCATCGTAAGAGAGACCGGAAGGTTCACCAGCAGCAGGTGATTGAGTAATCGCAACATCAGGATAGCAGTTATCAGTACCAGCAAATGCAGGAACAACATTAGGAATCAAGAATTCGCAGGAAATACCAAGAGTGTCAGCAATAGTATCGGTGATAGTGGTGGTGAACCAAGGTCTGATAGTATCGAAGATGTCAATACGTTGTTTGATGATAGTGTCGTTACCACATTCGTCCGAAATAGTGTATGAGCGCGTCACGTAATGTAGGCAATTCTCAAGATCGGAAGTGACAACATCGTTGGTAGTGCTAATGGTGGTAGTATGGCAATCTGTTATAGTAACATTAGGAAGATCAGCGATGGTTGCGTAAACAGTCGGAGCGGTAAAGTTACAATTGGAATCAGCATAAACCGTCAAGTCAGGAAGCGTACCGGTAACAGTAGGATGAGTGGTATCTTGCAGAATGATTGTCTGATGGAATACTTGGAAATTACCGGTAGTATCAATGATATGATAGTATCTTGTAATTGTATCCGGACAGGTAGTGGCACTCATCTTTGTGCTATCGAGGAATACTTCATCAACCAATTGACAATCGGTGACTTCAATAGCACCATTGATGCCAGGATAAGCCTCAATGTCAGCAATGGTAGCGAAAGTAGCTACGGTAGGAGTATCGCAATCAGCGGTAAGATAGATGACGGAGTCTTTCGGTTGATCGCTCATCTGCGGGTTCTCAACATCACGTACATTAATAGTGTGAGTGAAGGTGTTGGTGTTGCCACAGCTGTCGGTCGTAGTGTAGGTTCTGGTAATCACATAAGCATATTGTGAAGGAACCGTAGAAGCATGAACCGTATCAGCAGTGGAGGTGAGAACGTCGTTCAGATTGCAATCGCTGATAGTGATACCCATATTGGCGTCATTCAAGTCAGCAACAGAAGTGAATACCAACGTATCGTTCAAACCACAGTCGCTGTAGGAATTCATATTAACAGTAGTGTTGACCATTGCACCAGCGATATTCGGTCTGGTAGTATCAACAACGTTGTTAATCTGATGGAAAATAGCAGATTCATTGCCGCAGGCATCGAGTACAACATAATTTCTGGTGATTACAAGCGGGCAGTGTGTAGCGGAAGTGTCTTGAGACTTCAGTACCACATGGCAAGTATCATTGATGTTGCAATCGGTAACTGTCCAAGAAGGATCGTAGGCTTGAACCTGGGCAACTGTAGCGAAAGGAGTACGGAGGATGAAACCACAATCAGTAGCATCGTCAATCAAAACGGTATCGAAAGCAGCAATATCGCCACTCGGAACCGGACGAGAAGTATCTTCTACATTGATAATCTGATAGAACTCGAATGATTCATTAGCGCAATCATCCGTGATAGTGTAGGTTCTCTTGTATTGAATAGGACAAGCCGTGCCAGGTACAAGCACAGTGGCAGAAGAATTAACGAGATTAGCATTGACATCGAGATGACAATCTGCAACAGTTACGTTCGTATTTTCTGCAAGGAGCTCGCTAACAGTAGTGTAAGGAGTCGGGAGATCCGGATCGCAAGTACCGAGTATGTAAGAAGTGGTAATCGGAGTCATATCACCGGAGATGGCAGGACGGGTAGTATCTTTAACATTGATAACCTGAGTGAATTCAGCGGAGATGTTACCGCACTCGTCAACCAATGAATAGTATCTGGTGAAGAAGGTATCGCAAGGCGTACCGGAATTGACTGTAGAATCAAGAACTACTTGGCTATTGTTGCAGTCATCATAAGTGAGGGAAGAACCGGAAACCGTGATGTAGGCATCCAAATCAGACAAGGAAGCGAAAGTAGCAACTGTCGGAATTTCGCAAGCGGTAGGATCGCCGTAGTAAACGATAGAATCATTCAAAGTACCGGCGATCTGAGCAGGCATCGTATCAAGTACATTGATAACCTGAGTAAATACTGCGGATTCATTATTGCACTCATCCTTAACGGTGTATCTTCTCGTGATGACAGTCGGGCAAGTACCGGTGGTATCTGCACTCTTCACAACAGCGAGAGGAGAGGTCAAATCCAAGTTGCAGTCGGAAATAGTCAAAGTACCGTTAGCATAGTCGAGAACTTCCTGAACGGTTGTGAATTCGGGGAATTGATTATTGATTTCAGCCTTATAGGTGCAGAGGTTGGTTCTCCAAGTAGAATCCGCAATAGTACCTGCAATAACAGGTGCTGCCGTATCTTTAATGGCAACAGAAACATCAAACGGAGATGAATTTCCGCAACCATCGCTCATAATGTAATGATAGGTAATCAACCAAAGACAACCTGATTTGAGAGTATCGTTCGGAGTCACATCGTGAGTAATAGTTACATTGTCGATATTGCAATCTTCAGCAGAACCATCAAGGGCCTCAAATTGAGCATACGTAGTGATGTCAGCGATTCTGGCAGGAACCTCAAAGGCGCAGTTTTCATCAGTGAAGTAAATCGTATCAGTTCTCAAGGCAGTGAGGTCGAGAACAGGAGCCTCTTCGTCAACCAAAACATATTTCTGATAGAAGGTGGCAATGTTGTTGCATTGGTCGGCAAGCGTATAAGTTCTCAGATAAATCTTCGAGCAGCCATCAGTAGTTAAGAAACTATAGGTGAAGAAAATAGCAGTTTCATCAGTAACGCTACAGTCTGTAACACCAGTAATAGCTCCGTTTGCAATCATGTTGCCCACAGTCGTCTGGTTGAATGCCGGAAGAACAGGGGAGCAATTATTATGAGTAACCCGAAGCGTATCGTTCTGAATGGTATCGTTGACAGCACCAGCAATAATAGGAGCAACAGTATCGATAATCGTGAAACGCTTGCTGTAGGTTGTTACATTGCCGCAAGCATCAGTAGCAGTCCAAACCACATTGAAATGTCCAGTGTTGTTACTGCAAGCTCTGTGGAACTGGGTTGTATGGGCATCGTTAACCACGGTAAAATTACGTTGAGCGCAACTATCAAATGCAACTGCGATTCGGTTAGCCCAAGTTTCGCAAGCTTCGCGCGGAGTAGGAACAGCAAATTCGCAGGCAATGGTGGTGTCACTCGGTTCTTCAAAATAAGGACCAGTGAGGTCTTGAATGACGAAACGCTCTTCAGCTCTTTCCTCATTTCCACACTCATCACGGGCAATCCAAAGAATGTCGTAGTAGCCTTCGCAACCATTATGGGTAGCAGAGGTATCCATCCAACCAGCATAGTGACCATCAGCATCAGCATGAACAGTATCGATAACTTCATACGTATTCAAATCGGTATGATAATAAATATCAATAGTAGTATTGCCACATTCGTCAACGGCTTGGATGGAATTCAACCAATCCTTGAATTCGCGTTGGTTTCCAAAGCCATCACACTCAACATATTTGTGACGGTCAGGAACATTCAGCAATTGAGGAGCAGTATGGTCAACAACCGTAAAGGTGGAAGAATCGGTAGCCGTATTACAACCGTCACTCAGAGTCCAAATAACTTTCCATTCACCGGTATTGCCACAAGTGCCATCCGTCCAAATTTTGAGGGTGTCGGAGACAATTGAGTCATGTTCAAGGCAAAGATCGCTGAAAACGAGTTGATCCAACCAAGCGTTCAAACCTTCATCAGCATTGCTATTACATTCAAATACTTGAGGAGCAGGAACAACGTCAAAAGTAGGTGCGATAGTATCAATAACATATAAGAATGCGCTGTCTTCAACATAGTTACCACATTCATCAGTTGCTCTGAAGACATACTTCTCAGTATAGGTGTATTTGCAAGCACCCGGGACCACAATTGTATCAATCGTAATTGTGACTGCACTGCAGGCGTCAGTAGCTGTAGCATTGGCAGGAGCACTGATCTGATTGTGATAAGTGGTCAGGAAAGGACTATTGCAGTCAAGCATCATACTATCAATAGTGAGCGTCAAGGTCGGCGCAACAGTATCCAAGATAGTGATTGTTTGCACAGAATCGGAGGTTGCCACATTGCCACAAGCATCTTCCAAATGCCAAATACGTCTGATAATTGCACTGCCGGGGCAAGCATCTGTAGGCGTAGCGTCCTCATCTCTGTAGGTAGGAGTCAAACCAGTCGTACAGTTATCGATGGAAACGGTCGGAACGCCGAGAGTAGCAGTAGATGTGTCAACGGTGCAGTCAGCGAGTCTGTAAACGGTATCATCGTCCGGACGAACGAAGGAAGGAGGTGTGGTATCTTGAATAGTAATGATATAGGAGAATGACGTGTCATTACCGCAACGGTCGGCGAGCGTGTAGGTTCTCGTAACAGTAATCGGGCAATCGGTTGCAGAAGCAACATCGGCATAAGTCAAGGTCATATGCATCGTGTCGGAGCAGTTGTCAGTGATAGTCAACTGCGGGAAGGCGTTCACCAAATCGTTAACAGTATTGTAGGCGATGGTGGCACCTGCAACGGAGCAGTCATCAACCGTAGTATCGGCGATAGCACCAAGGACTACAGGTTTGAGGGTATCGAAAATTCTAACACTGTCTTCCTTCGTAGCAACGCAAGCGGAATCGTCAGTAACCGTCAAAGTAATACGATAGAGGTGGTTGCAGAGGTCGGGATCGGTAGTTTCATCAAAGTTGTTTGTATCTTTTACGGCTGAACTTGTATGATGAGTGAGTTCACTGCCGTCAACATCCCATACATAAGTATAATCAGCAGAACCACCAGTGATTACGGTGCTGACTTCATAAGTGGTGAGGTATGGGCACTCGCCTACAGGAAGAGCTATGGAAACGATTTCCAACTTTTCCGGTTCGGTGATGGTGGTGTCTTTCTGAGTAGTACAGCCATGTGCATCGGTGATGATTGAAGTATAGGTGCCTGCGGTCAGAATTCTGCCAGTCAGGGAATCGGTGGTAGTCAGTGTGCTGTCACCCATCTTCCATTCGAAGGAGTAAGGAAGCGTGCCGCCGAGAACAACCGGAGCAGCGCTACCTGTTGCATTGCCGTAGCAGTCAACATTGATGGTGACGAAATTGTTGATGTATAATGAATCGGGTTGAGTCAATGTGATGTTGGTGTCAACAGAACAGCCATTAGAATCTGTTACGGTAATCGCATAGGTTCCAGCTGCAAGGTTGATAACAGAATCGCTGTGCGTGAAATTGTCAACTCTGTAGGTGGTGTCCAAAACCGTTCCAATCGTGGTATGATAAGGAGGAGTACCACCATTGATGTCGAAGTGGAGCTTACCGGTATTGTCGTTGTAGCAGAGCAGGTCGGTACCAACAGCTGCCAATGTCAGCATGTTCGGAGCGGCAACGCTGGTGTCGGCGGTTGCGGTACATCCGTTGGCATCGGTAACGGTAGCAGTCCAAGTGTCAGCGGTCAAGCCAGTGAAATGAGCCACGCCGGCAGCTGCCATGGTAGTATCTTTGGTAACAGTGCCATTTGTCAAAGTAACCGTGTAAGGAGCATGGCCTTCAGCGATGCTGACTTCGATTTCGCCGTTTGCGTCGCCATAGCAGAGAACCATGACAACGGTGTCGATGTCCAAAGTAACGTGAGCCGGGATGGTCACAACGATGTTGGTACCAACAGAATTGCCGCACATATCGGTGACAGTGACGGTAATGATGGTGGTATCGGCGATGAAAGCCGTGGTGTCCATGCTCTGAGTATAAACGAGGCTGTCGCAGTTGTCGGTAGCGGTAACGAGAGAGATCAAATCCGGAACCTTGTATTCGCAGTCGCTGCCCTTCATTTGAGCCATAACCGTATCAGGAGCAACAGTGATTACAGGCTTAATCGTATCGTTGATTGTGAAAGCGATGGAAGCGGTGTCTTTCAAGGTACAACCATTTTCATCGATTGCATAATATAATGTATCTTTATATTGGGTGTTGCAAGTGGAAGGAACAGTCATCACGTTGGTATCATTGCCTGTGAAGCCGCTGCTCCAGAGAATTGAGGATTCAACGATGGTTGTGTCACCAGGGGTGATGGTGGCTACGATGGTCAAGACGGTGTCCTTCGGGCAGATGAAAGCAGAGATGGTCGTGTCTTTCACATTGAAGGTTTCACCATTGAAACCGGTCATTGCAACGGTAGGACGAGCATACACTTTTGCGTAGGCGGAGTCGGTAGCGGCGCAGGAGGTGCTCAACGTATAAAGCGCATGAGCATGTTCTTCGGTCACGTCAACTCTGTACCAGCCGCTGTTGGCGGGTTGTGCATCGGCAACGGTGTAAGCGGTGTCGGTGGCGCCGGTAATCTCGGTACCTTCAAAATACCATTGATGAGTGGTATATCTGGCATCGAGGTAAACATGGAGTTCGTTGTCGGCGCAGATGGTGTCGGCGGTGACGTTCGGAACGGGCGACGGATAAACCTCAACAGTCACATGGAGTGTGTCGGGGCTTTCGCAAGTTGAGAGCGGATTATAGGAAATCGCTGAGAAGGTGCTGTCGCCGGTGAAGCCGAGCGGGAAATAAGGTTCGAGAGCCTCGCCGTTGTCGAGTGTATCGATAGCAGCTCCGGAACCGTCAAACCAGATGACCTGACCTTGGGCACCTGCCTGTTGCGGGATGGCTATGATGGAGGCATAGCCACTATCGCAGAGTTGGAGGATGCTGTTCGCAGTGTCAAGAGCCGGAGCAAGCGGGTTCTCGATCACAAGGAAGAAAGTGACCACACTGTCGACAGCTGTGTTGCAAGAGGATATATTATAGAAATAAGCTGTATCTAATTGACCTGCTGGAGTGGCTTCGAAGAATGCCTGTACAGGATTGGTGCCATAGTAGAAAGTGTCGCCGACGCAGATGGTGACCGTATCAAGGGAAGCCGTATCGGTCTGTCTCAACGTGTCGGAAGAAAGCATTCCACACAGTTCACTCTGGTGACCACCGGCGTAGTAGGTTTCATCACCGGCAACCCAGAAGAGATCCCACTTGGTACCGTTGCATCTTCTGTAAAGCTCCAATACGAATTCGTAGTTCGCCTGAACCTTGGGATTGACAATCAGGCGGTGGGCCGTATTGACGGTATCCCTGAAGAATCTGACATAGAAATAGTCGAATTCATATTGGTTGTTCTGACCAGGAAGCGAGACGATGAAGTGACCTGTACGCTCGCAGTCGTTGTCATTGCCAAGTTGCGGAGTATAGGCACCAGGGAAGCTTCCGTGACCGTCGCCATCGTTGCAGTATTCGCTGGTATAACCCTTTCCCCACCATCTTACTGCATTGCCGATGTCAAATCTCGTTTCAAACTTGAACTCATTGAAATACTCACTCAAGGAATCGTCAGGAATGAGCTGTCCATCCTTGAATATCTTCCACTCGATAGAGATTTTGTCATTATCCTGAAGACCCAGTGCATCAAAGCAACTTGAAATAGGGCTGATGTAAAAGGTATCAGACACATTGACTTGCATGGGATTGGGCAGATTCGGCGGGTCTAAAACCAAACCGGATTGAGCCTTAACGCCAATGCTGGTAAATGCCAAAAGCAAGCTTAAAAAGCAAAAAGATACAACTTTTTTCATAATCAAAATATTTATATTTCTATTCTATTTTTTTCTAACGATTTCTGATACAATAAGTTACATTTTTAGTTCAAAAATAATACTTTCTCTTTTCAATCTTGCAAAAATACAACATTTTTTTTATCTGCAAACTTTTTTATTTTTTGTTTGACATTTTTTAAGAATTCCAGATTATAAGTATGAAATTGAAAAAAAACGTTACTGTCTATAAATGAGGAAGTAACGTTTCTTTTATTGCGAAAAACGAATAGATTATAAACAGTTTTCTGTGAAAAAAAACTTTACCCGAGAATGAGTATATAGGCCCAAGCGGCGGGAATTGCGAGGAAAGAGGAGTCGAAACGGTCCAAAATCCCCCCATGTCCGGGCAGTATCTTGCCAGAATCCTTCACCCCGCAGTTGCGTTTGAACAAAGATTCGACCAAATCCCCACAGGTCCCCGCTGCCACAATGATTAAAGCAAGGCCGACCCAATGAAACGGAGTGGAAAGGATGCCATTCCCGAAATAGGGTATGAAATAGAAAGACACGGAAAACCCTGCCGTCAAGACCAAGGAAGCGACCAATCCCTCGACCGACTTCTTAGGGGAGATGCGCTCACAAAGCCGATGGCTTCCAAAAAGCGAACCCGCACAATAGGCAAGCGTGTCGCTCATCCAAAGGATGATAAAAAGTGCCAACGGAATGGCCGGCCCATAGTCCAACAACATCGTGCCCAAAATTGCAAAGGGCAAAGCCACCCACAATGCCGGCAAGAATGAGACCGCCACATTAGACAGTGCATTGGGTTTCCGACGGAAAATTTCCACGATGAATATCAACAGTCCGAGCACGACAATGCAGGCCAAAAACAGTGTGGACAGTCGTAGGGAGAACACGGGTTCGCCATCCATCATACAAAAATGACAACCGAAAACGGAAACCGACAATAGTATTGAAAGGATGAAATTCCCTGATATGCCGATTTTAGCAGTCATTCGCAATAATTCAAAACACCCCATCCCCGTAAAAAAAAGGAAAAGCGCATAAAAGATACATGGACACTGCACATAAGACACCAAGGAAACGACCACTGCCGCCACAAAGACAATGCCTGTGATTGTACGTATAATGAGATTTTTCACTAACGGATGGTTTTATACAAAATATTATATATACTATAAATTAAATGCTTTCAAATTAAAAGCCTCCGCTATTGTTCCACGAGCAGCACCAACGTCACGTGAGGGTTCGCAACAGTGTAGTTACCTTCCACAACTCTTGTCGGACGAAGGATTTCCATCATATCAAACTGCAGTTCAACGTCTTCCGTGGGACGTTCTTCATTTTGGGAAGGTTGGGACAGTTGGACGAACAGGTCTTTCAAATCGTGAGCAAAGACGCAGCCGGCCAACACGATGAGATTTTTAGCCAGATTACGGACAGAAGGATAGAGGAGCAAATTACTTCGCTGCGAAAAGACCAGGCTACCGGTGCGCGGAATCAGATACTCGGCATACACGATGGCAGCATCTACGGGCGAGTCGGCTGGAATGGAATCAACGAAGGGGATATGAAATGTTTGCAGCACATCGGCCAGCTTCGGTGAGGCATTGAGCACGGTCTGAAAGCCACCCTGATCGATTTCCGTCTGGACGTAGCCATAAATTTCACTTAATTTGTTGGAAATATACTGCTTGTCATTAGCGCGCATGCGGTTTCTGTTGAGCGTGAAAATAATACACTTGCCACCGGCCTCCTCGAACTGGCTCACAAACTCACTCAATTCATCCGGAATTTCGTCGAACAGGCTGGTACTCTTGCTAATATCAGGAATAGGATCCTGGCTAGGCGTTGAAAGTGCCGTGCGAATGGCTTTACTGATTTTGTTTTTGCAAGAAGTGTTTCTTGTCTCGATAGTCTCCTGCATTATGCATGATTTTGGTTTTCTTCCGTATTGGCAGCGGGCTTTTCCGATTCCGGCAAAGCGGCGGTAGCGGCCGAAGTATTATCCGTTGAGTCCTTATCCTCAATCGCTTCTGTTTCTTGAGCGAACGGGCGTCGGCCGTAGATTCTCTCCAAATCCTCCGCAAAAATCACTTCGCGCTCAATCAACAGTTGGGCCAGCTGGGTTAGCTTGTCCTTGTTGGCCGTGAGAATCTCCTTGGCTTTGCTGTAAGCGGATTCCACCAACTGATGTACTTGAATATCAATTTCTTCCGCAGTCTTTTCGCTATAGGGGCGGTTGAAGGAGTACTCGTTTTGGCCTGTGGAATCATAATAGCTGATGTTACCGATTTTTGGATTGAGGCCATAGTAAACCACCATGGCATAGGCCATTTTGGTAACGCGCTCCAAATCGTTGAGTGCGCCGGTGGAAACCTTGCCGAAGTTCACCTCTTCGGAAGCGCGGCCACCGAGAAGCGAGCAGAGTTCGTCGAACATCTGGTCGTAAGTGGTCAGCTGGCGTTCCTCTGGCAGATACCAGGCCGCGCCCAATGCCTTTCCGCGGGGCACGATGGTCACTTTTAACAACGGGGCGGCGTGTTCCAGCATCCAGCTCACAGTCGCGTGCCCAGACTCATGGAAGGCGATGATTCTCTTTTCCTGCGGGGAGATGATGCTGCTGCGGCGTTCCAACCCGCCGATGATACGGTCGATGGCGGCGAGAAAATCCTCTTTGCCGATGAATTTTTTGGAGTGGCGGGCGGCAATCAGGGCAGCCTCGTTGCATACGTTGGCAATATCGGCACCCGAAAAACCGGGGGTTTGTTTGGCAAAGAAGTCCAAATCGACATCATCACCCAGTTTGAGGTTGCGTACATGAACTTGGAAAATGCCCTTCCGTTCGTTGAGGTTGGGTAGTTCTACGTGGATTTGGCGGTCGAAGCGTCCGGCGCGGAGGAGGGCTCGGTCGAGGATATCCGCGCGGTTGGTGGCAGCGAGGATGATCACGCCAGCGTTCGGGGAGAAACCGTCCATCTCGGTCAGCAACTGGTTGAGGGTGTTTTCACGTTCGTCGTTGGCGCCGCTGATGGCATTGCGCCCGCGAGCGCGGCCGATGGCATCAATCTCATCAATGAAGATGATACACGGTGCCTTCTCTTTGGCGGTCTTGAAGAGGTCGCGCACGCGGGAAGCACCCACGCCAACGAACATCTCCACAAAATCAGAACCCGAAAGCGAGAAAAAAGGGACCTTGGCTTCGCCAGCAACGGCACGTGCCAGCAGGGTCTTGCCAGTACCCGGAGGGCCAACCAGCAGCGCACCTCTCGGTATCTTCCCTCCCAATTCCGTATATTTCTTGGGATTCTTTAGAAAATCCACGATTTCTTCCACCTCTTGTTTTGCACCTTCAAGCCCTGCCACATCCTTGAATGAAATGTTAAGGTTGGCTTTCTCGTCGAAAAGTTTGGCTTTCGACTTGCCGATGCTGAACATTCCGCCACCGCTACCGCTACGTAAGGAACGCGAGAATAAGAAGAAAAGCAGAAATATCAGCAGGATGGGAAGAAACATCAGCACGATGTCCCATCCGTAACCCTTAGAAGTGTCTTCAGTGATGGGGAAAGTATAAGACTCCTCCAAATCATTCTTGGAGGGGAGAACTTGGTTCGTCGAATCGGACTGTGCCTTTGCATAGAGTTCATCCACCTCGTCATCGATGATTTTATTCAGGTTGTCATTGAACACCTGATAATCACCTTGTGCAATGAAATATTGGGGGCCTTCAAGGTTGTCTTTGAAATCCTTGTATTCGCTTTTTTCATCAATCGATTCACCCTTGAGATAGATGTAAACCTTCTGGTCTTTAAGGACCCATTGCGCCTTTTCAATATCCTGCTGAAGGACCAGTTTTTTGAATTCCTTGTTATTGATTTCTTTGGCAGTGTTGCTGCCGTTAAAGCCTCCCGGCCAGAACAGGGCGGCAATAAACACCAAGGTAATCAGCAAATACAGCCAAGAGAGGCTCCTGCCGGCCTTGTTTTTTTTACTGTTCGGTTGTTTTCGATTCGGATTCGCTTGATTATTATCCATTATTATGAATTGCTATGGTTTATAAATGTGTGATTTCAGCATCGTTCCATAACGTTTCCAGCTGGTAAAAGGTTCGAGCTTCCGGCTGAAAAACGTGGACAATGATGTCGAAATAATCAAGCAACACCCATTCTCCATTGGCGATGCCCTCCACGAAAGTTGGTTTCACGCCTGCTTCGCGCTTGACGACTTCCTGCACAAAATCGCTGAGCGTTTCCACATGCGTTTTCGAGGTTCCGGTAACGATGATGAATTTATCGAAATAGACGTGGTTGATTTTCTTCAAATCGATCACTGTGATGTCTTCTCCTTTTTTCTCCATCAAGGCTTGAACAATCAGTTCGCTGATGTCGCCTTGGAAAAGATTTTCCTTTTTGGTTGCAACTTTTCTTTTTCCCATTTTCTACTTTAAAAATCAGTCTGCAAAGATACAATTATTATTTGGTTACCATATTATAAAAAAATGCAAAAACGGGTTCAATCGTAAAAAAATAATTCTTAATTTTGCCCGCTTAAATTCAGACGTAAAAATTTAACCGATGAAACGTTTTTATATCTTATTGAGTTTATTTATTTGCGCACTCTCACTCAGTCTCAGTCAAGTGGCGGCTCAATCCTTAGACGGCACGCTTCCACCCACCTACGGCAGTGAGTTGATTTTTTCGCAAATACCCCAAGTTCAGATTTCGCAACCCGACCAGGAATTCATGGACCATGCATTGTCTCGCGACCCAAAAAATGACATGTATGTCATCTCGCAACTGAGGGATGCGGACATCAGCACGGAAAATGCCGGTATATGGGAGGTTTTGGAGAACGGAACCTCCGTTTGGCGCTGCAAAATCACCGGAAACGGTGCAAAAGCACTGGCACTACATTTCAATCGTTTCAATCTTCCGACAGGCTCCAAACTATACGTTTACGATGAGGATCGCACCCAACTTCTTGGCGGCTACAACCAGAACGACAATACCGGCGACAAAGGTTTTGCCATCGGCTTGATTTTAGGGCAGACTGTCATCGTTGAATACGTTGCACCCGCATTGATGACCCCAAGAGAGAAAAAAGCCATCTTGAGCGAAGAGGTTGTCGCACCTGATTTTCATATTTCACAAGTGTCCTATATTTTCCGCGGAGTAAATGATTTGGAGCAACTGAGGGACTTTGGCGATTGTGGGAGCTGTGAGGTGAACGTCAACTGTCCGGAAGGCAACGACTGGCAACGCCAAAAGCGCGCAGTTGTCCGCATTTACGTGGTGGAAGGCAATTCCGCAGGCTGGTGCAGTGGCACACTCATCAACAATCTCGCCAACGATGGCACACCGTACATTCTGACCGCCAACCACTGCGGTCCCAACGCCTCCGCTGCCAACTTCAACCAATGGATGTTCTTCTTCAACTATGAGCATCCCTCCTGCACCAATAGCAATACCGAGCCTAGCAGAAATGTGCGCACTGGCTGCACCAAAAAGGCCTATGGTAGCATCAATGGTGGCTCCGACTTCTTCCTGCTGCAACTCAATTCCGCCCCTGACAACTCATGGAATCCGATTTATGCGGGTTGGCGCCGCGACAACACAGCCGCTACCCATGCCACTGGCATCCACCATCCCGCTGGCGACGTAAAGAAAATATCATCTTCCAACACCATCGCCACAGGTTCTTACTCCGGCTGTGCCTCCTCAGCACATTGGAAAATTTCCGACTGGGAACAAACCCAAACGAACTTGGGCGTCACCGAGGGCGGTTCCTCCGGCTCTGGCCTCTTCGACCAAGACGGTTACCTCGTAGGCACCCTTACCGGTGGCCAGGCAACTTGCAGCTACCCTCACAATGACTATTACGGGAAAATGTACTACCATTGGGACCAGAACGGAAGTGGCAACGATCAACGCCTCAAACCGTGGCTCGACCCCAACAACAGCGGCGCCAACACCTGCCCAATGTACGACCCCAACAACCCTGACAACCCAGATGATCCAGACGATCCAGACGATCCAGACGATCCAGACGACCCAGACGACCCCAACACTCCCGATGACTCTACCACTGTGAATCCCGATGACCCATACAATCCACCGATTCCCGGCAACTGCCACAAACTCCACTATCCACTCAACGGCACCATGACGCTCTACAGAATGGCCGACAACAGCTACCTCTCCGGAACAAACAGTTACGGCGACCTCGCCAAAGCCGACTATTTCCAAAAGGATTCCACCGCCGAATACATAACCAACTTCAAGATGAATATAGCCCATATTTCCGGCAATGGAAGCGTGACTTTCTGTGTGTGGGCAGATAACAACGGACAACCTGGCGACCTTCTGGGCAGCAAAACCGTCACACTCTCTCAGATTGCCGCCAACTGCTACGTGGAAAACGACCCTCAGATGCCAACCAACTACTCTGAATTCAGAATCAGATACATCTGTCATTTCGACAATTCCATCCCCATCAACGGCAGCTTCTTCGCAGGTATGATTCTACCGACCAACGGAAGCATCGCTCTTGTCACCAATTCCGTGGGCGACGGCACCAACACCGCATGGGAAAAGAAAAGCAACTCTACGTGGGTTCCCTACTCCGATTCCACCTCATGGGGCATTTCTCTGACACATGCACTCTTCCCGGAACTTTGCGACAACGCCGAAACCAGCGGTATTGAAAACAATGCCCTCTCCAATGACGAGGTGATTGTGTACCCCAACCCATCTAATGGAAACATTACGGTGAAATTCATCAACAGAGAACTTCATAGTGCGCATATTCAGATATTTGATTTGAATGGCAAATGCCTGATTTCCAGAAGCTACAACAATGCCAGCGAAGTCAATCTGAATCTTGAAAATCTGAACAGCGGTCTTTACCTGATGAAAATCAACACTGAAAACCAAGTATTTACCCAAAAAATATCCGTCATTAAATAGTTGAAACGCTGAACAAATCAATCAACCCATAAACAAATTCAAATCTAATTGAAAATGAAACATTTATTACAATCTATCATTGCAGTTGTGTTGTGCGCATGCGGTTTTTCCGCCATGGCGCAGATGAGCTACGGCGGCGAGCCGAAATCCTTCAAATACACGGTATCGGAAGCGGTGCCTGTGATTGAAATCCAACCCACGGATGTGGCTCCCCTGTTGGCTGAAGACGCCACCATTCAAAAGGGTGAACGCGCCTATCGTATCGGTGTCACTCACGATGTTCAATATTCAATGGAAAACACCGGTCGCATTGACATTCTCCCCGACGGCGGCACACTTTGGCGCCTCTCCTATAAATGCGAGGGAGCGACTTTTAGCTCCATCCTCTTCAATGAATTTTCCATTCCCGATGGCGCCGAACTCTTTTTCTATACCCCTGACCATGAATTTGTTATCGGCAAATTCAACAACAAAAATAAGATGGAGGATGGTACTTTCTTTCCCCAAGAGATTCCCGGCGACCAATTCTTCATCGAATATTACGAACCCGCTAACGCCGCCTTCCACGGCACTTTGAAGATGAGCCGCATCTCCCAAGGCTACCGCGACTTCTTCCACATCTATGATGAGGCGAACAACAGTACTGATACCGATGAAGATGAAAGTATCGGTGACTTGAAATGGGGACAACCCGGTGAAGCCGAAGGCACTTGCCATCCGAACGCCATCTGCTACGATGCTCAATGGCACGACCAAATCATGGCTAACGTACTCTACACGATGAGCAGCGGTGGCTACATCTACATGTGCAGCGGCTCCTTGGTCAACAACACCGCCCGCAACGGCAAGCAGTACATGCTTTCCGCCGACCACTGCTATCAATCAGGTAGCTGGACCTTCTACTTCAAAAACCACTCCGCATCATGCTCTGGTACTTCCGCACCCACCACCTACACCGCTTCTGGTTCGAGTACTGGTGTTAAAGCCAGAGACAACGGCAACAGCAGTTCCGACTTCATGCTCGTGGAAATCTCCGGCACCATCAATCCCAGCTACAATGTCTTTTTAGCTGGATGGACTAACACAACCGCACAACCCACCAATCCCAGCCAATGCGCCTGCATTCACCATCCTGGCGGCGATATCGGCAAATGCAGCATCCCCGTACAAATTGGAGTGGCAAGTGGTTACACTAAATTCTGGGCCACAACCTGGGCTACAGCTACCGGTACTACCGAACAAGGCTCGTCTGGCTCCCCGCTCTTCAATAAGGACAAACTGATTGTCGGCCAACTCTACGCTGGCGGAAGCTCCTGTTCCTCGCCTACAGCCGCCGATATTTACGGTAAATTCTCCAACTCATGGACCAACAACAACAACTCCAGCAATGCCAAGAAACTGAAACCATGGCTTGACCCCATCAACTCCGGCGCCACCAGCTTGCAAGGCGAATACCTGAACACCGTTGGCATGACCAACTTCACCCAAGTGGTCAACGCATTGGATGTCTATCCGAACCCCTCCAACGGCAACATCACCGTCAGCGGCAACTTCAGCAGCATGGATGGCACTTGCAATGTTTACGATATGGTCGGCAACCTCGTTTACTCCTCCCAAATCACCCTTTCTCCCGAATTCACGCTCAACCTCAACAACCTGACCAACGGAATGTACATGCTGGAAATCAACGACAACAACAATGTTTTCCATTCAAAAATCATCATTGGTAAATAGTGTCCTGTAACGGTGAACAGTGAACTGATTAGTCAATGTCAACGTCAATCATTTTAACCACTGCTTACCTTCCAACCATAGAATACTTCGCTTTGATTGCTCAGAGCGAAGTATTTTGTTTGGAGGCGGCAGAGAGTTTTCAGAAACAGTCGTACCGCAATCGCGGCTATATTATGACAGCCAACGGGGTACAGCAGCTGATTGTGCCCACATTGCACTCCACTCAACGTTCCTGCATCCGCGATGTTCGCATCGATTACAAAGGGCGCTGGCAAGCGGAGCATTGGCGCGCCATTGAAACCGCCTACAGCGGAACCCCTTACTTCCTCTATTTCCGTGATTTTTTCGCGCCTTTTTACGAGAATCATTATGAATTCCTGTTTGATTTCAATTTGGAAATCACTGAAATGCTTCTCAAACTATTTAAAATAAAAAAGTCCCCCGTTTTCACGGAGGACTTCCAAAAAGAGTATGAAAAAGGGAATGATTATCGGAATTTGATTCATCCCAAGAAAGAACCTTTGTTTGTACCCACTCCTTATCATCAAATTTTTGACGACAAGTTGCCCTTTACATGGGGAGTCTCAGTAATAGACTATCTTTTCAATACGGGGCCCGATGGCAGTTATCTTCAAAAACTACCCCGTTGCTAATTTTTCTTAGTCGGCAGCCGGAGTGCTTCCGAATAGGAAGGAGCTGGCATAAATAGGGGTCGGGGTGGCGGTTCCCTGTTTTTTCAGTTCCTCGACACGCTGTTGCTGCAGTGTAGGGTTATTTTCATCACGGAGATAGGCTGGAGTGTTCACGAAATTTTGGAAACTGCTGTCATTGTCATAAGTCGGGTTCACACCGCTATTCACGACCCTGATTCCTGCCTCGGCGGGAACGGGAGCCGGCTGAGGATGTTCAATTTTGGGAGCTACGGACTGGTTGACAACAGGTTGTGCAAAAATGGTGTCAATAGATAGTTGGCTCGTAGTCGGCTGGCTCATCGGCTGCTGACTTTGCGCGGGGGTGTTTGTAGGAGTTGGGGTAGGGGTTGATGCCGGTGCCTGTTCACCAACATGGAAGTCGAATACACTCTGAGTTCCCTCAGCTTTATCAACAGGAGCTGCTGGAATCTTGTGCTCAAAAGGGTCTTTGGAGGTTGAGCTCTGAGTATTATCCGCATTACCAAATGTCCCTGAATTTTTGAAAATGTCATCGAGATTGGGTTTAATCTCCTTAGAATAGCCCGTGACGATGATGGAGAGTTTGATTTTGTCTCCGAGAGATTTATCAACGCCGTGGCCCCAGATGACGTTGGTGTCGGGACCTTGGTACATTTTAATTTCTTTGGAAAGTTTTTTAAGTTCGCCAACTGTGAGTTCTTGATCTTCGCCATAATTGAGGAAGAAGAGGAAATTCTTGGCATTGGTGATATTGTTGTCATCAATAAGCGGGCAGGTCATGGCTTGGCTTACGACTTCCTCAATGCGGTTGTCTCCGCTTGCTTCAGCGAGGCCAATCATTGCTTCGCCACTATCCTTCATCACGTTCAGAACATCCTTGAAATCGACATTTTGATAGGCGTTTTTGGTAATCAGTTCGGCGATGCATTGGACGGCGTTTTTGAGGATGTCGTCTGCGAAACCAAGGGCGACGCGGATTGGTTTATCCTCATATTCCACCATTATTTTTTCATTTTGGATAATAATGAGGGAATCAACGTGTTTTTTTATTTCCTCAATGCCGGCATCAGCTTTGCGGAAGCTCACGGGGCCTTCGAGTTCGTATGGATAGGTGACGACACCGATGGTAAGGATTCCCATATCATGGGCGATTTGAGCCACGACAGGGGAGGCACCCGTGCCGGTTCCTTTGCCCATGCCGGCGGTAACGAAGAGCATTTTGGTTTCTTCGCCAATAAGGGCACGGATTTTATCAGTACTGCTGGTTGCCAGGGCTTTAGCGTTTTCGGGGTCGCCGCCTGCGCCGAGTCCGTCGTCACCGAGCACCAGTTTGCTAGGTACTGCATTGTTTTCAAGAGCCGTACGGTCGGTGTTGCAAATCAGGAAATCAACTCCTTTGATTCCTTCGTTATACATGTGCTGCACGGCATTGTTGCCTGCGCCGCCGACACCGATCACTTTAATGATGGAGTTCGTTTTTCTTTCACCGAAATTGGTGTCAAAAGTAATATCGTCGTTTTCGATCATATCTTATTTATTTCATTATCAATTATCAATTAAAGCTACTCTACGCCGCCGCCGTCCGCGAGGATGTTGCGCAGCCATGATTCGAGTTTCTTGGACAGTTGCGACAGTTTGCCGGCACGTTTCGGGCTGTCGTCGTCCACATCTTGGATGTCGTCGGTGCTGAAATCCACGATATCGTCGGTGCTTTTGTTGCCGATATAAGGTTGGTTTTCAGCGAGGCAGCCCATTTTCAGCAATCCGAGGGCAGTTGCGCAAATCGGGTTTTTGAGGTCTGAGTCGGGGGTTGTGGAGAAACCATTGATGGGGAAGCCGATACGGGTTCTGCGTTGGAGCACGAATTCCGACAACTGTTTGATGTCGCGAATCATGGCACCGCCGCCAGTCAGTACCACATTCTTGATGCGGCTGGCATAGCCGGAGGCATCGATTTCGCGCTTGATGGCTTCAAGAATATCCTGTTTGACGCGGGATTGTATAACATTGGCAAGGGTGTATTCATTGATGCTGGTCGGGGAGCCATAGCCGGCGGTGTCGGGGATGGTGAAGACATTGTTGCGGTTGGCTTTATCCACGAGGCAGGTCCCGTGTTTGATTTTGAGGGCCTCGGCCTGTTCGAAGGAGAGGTTGAGGGATTGGATATCGCGGGTCACGAGTTTACCGCCGACGGGGATGACCTTAATGTAGATGGGCACGCCGGACTCGTAGAGGATGAGGTCGGAGGTGCCGCCGCCGATATCGACAAGGGCGACGCCCTGATTTTTCTCCTCTTCGGTTAGGCAGACCGCACCGGAGGCCATCGGTTCGAGAATCAGGTCGCGCACATCCAATCCGGCACCATCGGCGCTTTTGCGGATTTTCCTGACTTCTAGGGTATTGCCGACAATCAGTTGGTATTGTCCGGTCACTTTCTGGCAAAGGGTGCCGACAGGTTTGAGGGTCGGGAGCCCGTCCACCTCGTAGAATTGGGGAATGACGGTGATGATATCGCCGGAATCCACGGAATAGCTTTCCATTTGGGCAATCATCTTGTCGATTTCCTCCTTACTGACCATTTTATCGAGACCGTTGGGGCGAGTGATGCTGTTGGTGCAGCTCATGCTGTGGATATGCCGTCCGGCGACGCCCACATAGACGCTGGAAATGGGCTCGTCGATTTTGTTGAGCAGTTCCTTTTTGGCGGCGAGG
The DNA here is from genome assembly GCA_017506175.1 of Bacteroidales bacterium. GTDB lineage: Bacteria > Bacteroidota > Bacteroidia > Bacteroidales > WCHB1-69 > UBA1756. Next base: position 35,025 of record JAFVNW010000011.1, read on the forward strand.
ATGCTGTTGATGGTTTCTTGCACATTGAATACCTGCCCGAATTCCACGCCATTGGAGGGGACTTTACCGTAGCCGCAGACTTCTATCTTGCCGTCTTCGCGGAGAAGGCCCATGACCATTAAAATTTTGGTGGTGCCGATGTCAAGCCCCACGACCATATTGGGGCCTTTTTCTTCTGGCTGAGATTGTATTTTTCTTCTCATAGAGGTTTATTGTTTTCTTGTTGCATAGATTCTTTTGGCGAAGCGGGCGTCCACCTGGCTGTACGAATGGTCCATATAGACGATTCCCTTGCTGTAAACGATCTGAAGGTTCGCGAGTTTCGTGTCAATGTCATCCCCGTAGCCGATAAGGGCGGTGTGTTGGAAAATGTTGTTGTAGAGCTGCAGCTGATTGTCGGGGGCGACGAAGATTTGAGAGTATTGGGAGAAATAAATCTCGTTGTTGTGGATGGCGTTGGCGACTTTGTAGATTCTTTTGAGAGTGTTGTCCTTCACGGTGGAGACTTTGAGTTTGGGGGCGTATTGTGTGAGGATGTGGCCATTGGCGACGATCACCTTGTCGTGGATGTCGGGGGAGAGGGGCAGCAGATAGCCGTCGGCGGTGATGATGTAAGGTGCGCCGGATTCAGGGAACACTTGGACGAGGGGCACTTTGACGGCGACATTGAGGATGACCTTGGAGCCTTTGGAGCTGAGGTTGTTGAGTTTATGGAACCAGATGTCCTTTTGGAGTGCCTTTTCAATGTCGTCGCGGTGGATGTTCTTCACCATTTTGCCGAGCGGATACACATCGGCGGCTTTCAGCATCTTTTCTACCGACTGCATGGTCATCATTGAGTTGGTGCCCTTGTCGGAAATAATGATCTCGACTTCGTCGCAGGTGCGATTGTGGAAACGGATGCCCGCCAACACGACGAGCACGACGACTGCCACACAAAGCAACAACCCGAAAAGTCTTTTCAGTTTCATTAAAGGTGATGAAAAACGGTTATATGGTACGAGTTTGCGGAGGTTCAGAGGATGCGTACGGGGAACAACACACGTAGGCAGTTAGTGTAAATTAGCAACTTGCAAATGTAAAATTATTTAATCATTTTTAAGGATGTTTTCACATATTAATAATAAACAAAATAATGTTGATATTTATCCCGATTTTTTGCAATTATTTACCTATAAATCAAAAGAATAGGTTTTTTTTGACGGGTTTTATGCACAATCGCCGCCTTCAAGGGAAAAGTCCACTCGGAATCTACGCTGGAAAACTTGCGGCATCAAGTGTTGAAATTCCCATCTGAGGCCGAATGCAAGGCAAGCTTCCTGCGGGATTGTGTTGCGCCGACGCTTGCCACCGCCCTCCCTCTCTTCAGACAAAGAACCAACACGTTGAAAAAATATTTTAAAGGACGTATTTCGTAACGAAAAAAACCGTACTTTTGCAGCCCAAAATTTATCAACAAATTATAAACACAAAAAAAACAAAAAACATGTTGAATCATTACGAAACCGTTTTCATTATGACTCCCGTTTTGTCTGATGAACAGATGAAGGAAACGGTTAAAAAGTTCGAGAACTACCTTCTCGACAAAGGAGCAGAAATCGTGCACCAAGAGAATTGGGGCCTGCGTAAATTAGAGTATCCGATTGCCAAAAAGACCTCCGGTTTCTACCATCTTTTTGAATTCAAGGCCGACAGCAGCATAATTAAAGACTTCGAGCTGCAGTATCGCCGCGATGAAAAAGTGATGCGCTACTTGACCGTTCTGATGGACAAACACGCCATCGCCTACAGCGAAAAAAGACGCAACCTGAAGAAAGAGAAAGAAGCAGCCAAAGCCGAAGAACCCGCCGAAGCCCCGGCCGCTGAAGTAAACGAAACACAAAACAACGAATAAGGAGGACATCATGGCACAACAAACAGACATCAAATATTTGACTCCCATCGCAGTTGACATCAGAAAAAAGAAGTATTGCCGTTTCAAAAAAAGCGGCATCAAATACATCGACTATAAAGATGGTGAATTTTTGAAGAGATTCGTGAACGAACAAGGCAGAATCCTGCCCAGACGTTTGACCGGAACTTCATTGAAATATCAGAAAAAAGTAGCTCAGGCAGTAAAAAGAGCCAGACATCTTGCTTTACTCCCGTTCGTTACTGATAATTTGAAATCTAATAACTAAGGAGGGCATTACTATGGAAATAATATTGAAACAAGACGTACAAAACTTAGGCTACGCCGATGAAATCGTGAAGGTGAAAAACGGTTATGCCCGCAATTATCTCATCCCCCAAGGCCTCGCCATCCCGGCTACCGAACCGAACCGCAAAATGCTGGCCGAAACCTTGAAACAACGCGCTTTCAAACTTGAAAAAATCAGAAAAGAAGCCGAATTCATGGCTGGTAAAATCGAAGGCCTTGAAGTGGTCATCCCGACCAAAGCCTCTGAAAAAGGCACCATCTTCGGTTCCGTCACCAACATCGCCGTGGCCAACGCTTTGAAAGAGCAACACGACATCGACATCGACCGCAAGAAAATCATCATCAAAGAAGACCACATCAAAGAACTGGGCGAATACACCGCTCAAGTCAACCTCCACAAGGACTTCAAGGTGAGCATCAACTTGAAAGTCGTTGCCGAAGAGGCATAGTCTTCTGCAAGATTCATCTTTCGATAACTATAGCAAACCGAGGTGTCACTCATTACGAAACGCCTCGGTTTTTTTCGTACTAAAATGAAAAAAAAGGCATCATCCTTTCTTTACATCCTCATTGTAATTGCCGTGGCCACAGGGACGGTTTTGCTTCTGACATGCGTTTTTCACAATGAAAAGCCACAGCCATTGTACAACAACATAGTGATTGAGGAGACCGACTCGCTGATATTCTTCTATCCGCAGTTTGACACGCTCGATCTCGTGTGCGGCGCAGAGGTTCCGATGCGCGACAGTTCGCTTTTCTGCTGCTGCGCCGCCTTCACCGCACACTGCCTCGACACCTTCGCACACGACAACATCCGCTGCAACCACGTGAGCGCTGGCATCCTCTACGCTGGCTCCGACGAGCCTGTTTGCACCGGAGTTTTCACCTTTTACGATGGCAAAGCCCACTTCGACTTCGCCAACCATGCCGCCCTCGACAGCGCCGCCGCCCGCCACGGAATGGGCTTCCAACAAATCCTCATCCTCAGGAACGACAGCGTGGTCAGCAGCGACTCCTTGCAAAATCTGTTCCGCAAATCCTTTGTTTTCAGGAGCTTGGCAGAAAAAGACGGCAAACTCTGCCTCATCCAGTCGAAGGACACCCTCCCCTACCCCCAATACGTGAACCTGCTGGCGAAGGCGAAGGTCAGCAACGCCATTTACCTCGACATGGGCGGTTGGAGCCACGGCTATTACCGCGACAATTTCGGGAAATTGCAATATCTGGGGGAAGAACCCAACCCATATTCGACGAACTGGATTTTATTCGGGAAATAAGTGTACCAATGCAAAAATTTGCCTCTCTAACAGAATAGAATATGATTGTAATTTTCGACCTCGACGGGACCCTGTTGTACACGATTGAGGATCTCGCATTTTGCGGGAACCACATTTTACACGCACACGGCTATCCCGAACACCCGACGGAGGCCTACAATTACTTTGTCGGCGACGGCATCCGCAAGTTAGTGGAGCGCATGCTGCCAGAAAACGCCCGCACCAATGCCATCATCACTCCCCTCTTTGAGGAATACCTGCAATTCTACGCCATCCATAAGATGGACACGACGCGCCCCTACGACGGCATCGTGGAACTGCTGGAATCGCTTCAGGAACAAGGAATCAAGACGGCTGTCGCCTCCAACAAGGCACACGAGGCGATGGATGATTTGATGAAACACTACTTCCCTACCATCCGCTTTGCAGCGGCCATAGGCAACAAAAAAGGAGCACGCCCGAAGCCCGCACCGGACGTGGTTTTCGACATATTGCAGATAGCCGGAGAGACGCCTGAGAACGCGTTCTATGTCGGCGACACCGCCACCGACATGCTCACCGCACGGAATGCAGGCATCGACCAAAGCATCGGCGTGCTGTGGGGCTTTCGCGACGAAGCCGAACTCGTCCGCGGAGGAGCGAAATTCATCGTGCGGGAACCAAGTGAATTGTTAACGTTGATCGTCGGTTAGTCTTTGACGCAGCGTACTGAGCGACCATAAGTTTTCTCGCCATTATTGATGGAAACAATGGGAGAGTTGTGGCTGAGGGAAGCGATGTCGGCAGCGGTGGCGCTATGCTCGGAGCAGGTCCAGAAGTCGGCGCGGGTGCCGTAACGTACATAGTTGCCGTTGTAGCTTCCTGCGGGATAAGCCGTGAACAGCGTGGCATTGTTGGCGCTCAAGTCGTTGCCAACGGTGTAGGCATTGATGCTGTCAACCGTCCATAATTCATTGGCGGCCAAAGATTTAGCAACATTTTTAGAATTTTCACCGGTAATATAATTGGCGTTGGTACCTAAATAGTCGAGGAGGATTCTCCACTCTTCCACGCTCGGCACATGCCAGCCGTCGGGGCAGATGCCCTGTACGCCGCTCGGTTTGAGGTAGGAGGTAGAGGAGCCGCGCATAACCGCTTTCCAATTGTACAGGTAACCACATGTGTCCACGATATCAAGATTGTCATTGGGCGGATAATAGCAGGGCGCGTCCGAAGTCACGGTCAAACCGTAGGTAAGACCGGTACCGTCGGCATATTTGGTACACCTCAGATTCGAGGCCATCCAAACCTGATCCCCAAGTTGCACGGCATTGTAAGTATTTCCATCGATGTCGGTAACAGCACCTTCAATCAGTCCGTCCTCCACTTTATCCTTTTTGCAGGAAGAGAAGCACAGCAGCAAGCCCATTGCGACAAGCGCCCATAACAAAGATTTATTTTTCATAATTCCTATTTTAAAATTCGGCGACAAAGATAAGCATTATTTTTAAATTGACTATCCCGAAAATGGCACAACTTTGATATAAGAGTGATTTATGGACAGTGAACAGGAATCGAATGCGTAAAATCAAGGCTTTCTTGGGGTTTACCAATTTCAACCCGCCAGATTTCGATGCCGTACTTGCGGATAATCATATCACTATAGAAAAGCACAAAAAAAACCCACAGCCGTAAAAAAATCAGCAGTGGATGTGACTTTTCACTCAGAAAAACTACTTTCTTTTAAAAAGCGAGAGTATAAAGAGCAGAAGGCAAGCGCCGGCGACTGAGACAAGGATTTGAATGCCGAGACCGCCGCCATTTTTAAAACCGAGAAGGCCAGTGAGCCATCCGCCGAGGAAACCGCCGACGATGCCAACGATGATGTTAACGAGGAAGCCGAAACCATGGCCTCTCATAATCAATCCCGCCAGCCAGCCAGCCAATGCTCCAATAAGAATAAAAAGAATGAATTCCCACATGGTGAAAAAATTTTAGTTAAACATAATTGCAGCGCAAAAGTACAAAAAAAAGCGAATTCCTAACCTTATGGAAAAAAATGCACAAAAAAAGAGCCGACTTACATTGAATCGGCTCTCTCTTTGCGCTCCCTCAAGGACTTGAACCTTGGACCCTCTGATTAACAGTCAGATGCTCTAACCGACTGAGCTAAGGAAGCAGTGGTGTTTTGAGGATGCAAAAATACAACTTTTTTGTTTTGTTGTACATCTTTTTTGAAAAAATTTTTTCTACATCCTCAAAACATTATAATTTGTTATAGATGACTATTTTACGAATGATTATTTCGTCTTGTTCGTCTTGTTTTTGAAGGCTTCAGGGTACATATAGACCTTCAGATAGTTCTGAATATCGAAGTTTTTCTGCATGAAGGCTGCAATATCCTTCACCGTGATCTTGCTCAAGTTCTCCTTCACGGTGTTCATCTCGTTCAAATCATCGTTGTAGAGATACTGCGTGGCAATGTAGGAATGCCAGTAACGGTTGGTCTGCTGGTCCTCTTCGGCATTGCGCAACATCTGCTCTTTCACCTTGTCGAGAGTGGCTTTCTTCGGGCCCTTTTTGATGAAGTTCTGGAGGATTTTGATAACGGCGTCCGACAGCTTATCGGTGTTCTTCGAATCGCAGCTGAACAGCACCATGCACATCAGCTGGGAAGTGGGATATTTCTGGGCAGCCATCTGTACCATCGGGCTATACACACCACCCATCTTCTCGCGGATGGTCTCCAAAGCCTCGATGGAGAGGGCCTCATTGATCACCTCGGTCATCAGTTCGTTCTGCTCGTTCCATTCCAGGTCGTTGAGGAAGGCAAGGCCCACCCAGCTGGCGGCGTCTTCTTCACCAAAGAAAATCTCCTTGCTCTCTTGCTTCTTCTCATGTTTGCTGAACACCTCCGGACGGAAATTCTCTCTGTCGCTGGTGGTGGGCATGGAGGCGAGGTAGGTCTCCATCATGTTCTCCAACTCTTTCTGGTCGAAAGCACCGGTGAAGAAGAAGGTGAAGTCGGCGGGGTTGGCAAAACGCTCTTTGTAGAGATACATAGCGCGGTCGTAATCCACCTTGCTGAGGAACTCCTCATCGTAGGTCATCATGTTGATCATGTAAGGATCACTGTAGATGCTGCCGATGAACTCGCCGATGAACTTGTACATGGGCTGCGACTGGATCATCTTGATCTGCTCGCGCGTCTCATCCATCACGAGCGTATAGGCGGCAGTGTCCTCACGCGGATGCGTGAAGAAAGCGTTGATATACTGGCAGAAAAGGTCGAGGTCTTTCGGACTGGTGCTGCCGCTGAGGCCTTCGCTGATGACGGAAATGTTGGGGGTGAGGCCGATTTTCTTGCCTTTCAATTTCTTCTGCAAGGAGGAGTAATCCATCTCGTTGATACCGCCGCGGTCCACCATTTCGGAGGCGAGGGCAAGGGAGGGGATGTCACACTCGTAGTACATGCTGTAACCACCCAAGCTCGTTGCGCTGAACAGGATTTCATCGTTCTTGAAATCGGTATGTTTGGCCACCACCTTGATGCCGTTGGAGAGGGTGTATTCGGTAGCACCCACCTCGGGAAGATCGCGTTGGCTTACGATGCTGCCTTTCTTAAGGGTTTCTTTCTCAATGATTTCCTGTTCTTTGTAGTTGTCCACATAGGGTTCCACGTTGGCAAGGGATTTGTCTTTGACGATGGCGATCATCTCAGATTCCGAGGGGACCTTCACACCCTCTTTCTCGGGAGCCATCACCACCACCACGAAGTTCTCATCAACAATCCACTTCTTGGCGAGGGCGTTCACTTCATCCAAGGTGATGCCTTCGAGGTATTTCTTGGCGTAATTGAGTTCGCGCTTGGCACCCGGGATGGGCTCCTGATGCAGATAGTTGTCCACATACTCGCTGGCGAAACGGGACGATTCGGTCTTGTCAATCTCCTTCACAGCACGTTCGTAACGCTCCATCAGTGCATCTTTGGCACGCTGCAGCTCGGTCTCCAAGAAACCATATTTCAGCACACGGTAGTCCTCGCGAAGCAACATCTCGGCAGTCTCTTTGATGCGGTTCTCTTTGGCCATACCCACCAGCATGTAGGCATCCAGCTCGCCAATGAAGTGGCTGTAGCCCACTTGGCTGCCCACTGCGGGACAGCTGGGGCTCTGCTGAAGTTCCTCCAAACGCGATTCAAACATCGAGTTGTACAACTCCTCGATCATGTGGTTGCGGTAGTCCTGTACCGTCGTCATGGGCTCGTGTTTGAACTTGCGGATCATCATCACCTGGTTGCCACCGGCCTCTTTGTCGGTGCAAACGCATGCCAGAGGCTCCTTGTTATCTTCAATCTTGGGATAGACCTTCGGACGGGCGTTCTGTTTGGCCGGGATGGGGGAGAACTTGTCCTTAATCTGCTGCTCGATAGCATCCACGTCGATGTCGCCGACCACAATCACAGCCTGCAAATCCGGACGGTACCAGTCATTGTAGAAACGGCGGATGACCTCCGGCTTGAAACCCTGGATGATTTCAATCAGACCGATGGGCAGACGCTCGGCATACAGCGAGTTGGTGAGCACCACGGGGAACCATTTCTTCTGCATACGGTCGCTGGCGCCGTTACCCATACGCCACTCTTCGGAAATCACACCGCGCTCGTCGTCAATCTCCTTCGGGTCGTACAACAATCCGTGTGCCCAACCATACAATATATTAATACCGAAGTCGATGTGCTTCTGGTTGTCGGTCGGCATGGTGATCATGAAAACGGTCTCATCGAACGAAGTGTAGGCGTTGATGCCCAACCCAAAGGTGACACCAATCTTCTGCAGCTGGTCAATCATGTCGTTGTGCGGATAACCCTCAATACCATTGAAGGCCATGTGCTCGGTAAAGTGAGCCAAACCGCGCTGGTCCTCATCCTCCTGGCACGAACCGGCGTTCACCGCCAAACGGAACTCCACACGTCCCTCTGGTTTTGCATTGTGACGGATGTAATAGGTCATTCCGTTGTCCAATTTTCCGATTCTTACGTTCGGGTCTTTGCCGATTTTGGTGTCCAAATTCTGTGCGGACAGCATTCCGAAAACGAAAACCACCGCAAAGAACGATAAGATAAATTTTTTCATTTTTTTAATTTTTGATTAATAATGGATTTATTTTATATGATTGATTTTCTGTGATTCTTAATACGAAAAACTATGGCAAACAAATAAATAATTAAACGACTCATCTGGGTTTTTATTATTTACAAATAGTAGTGAGCAGAGATTTGTGATAGATGGGTAGATTTACTTTAACTCAGTTCACCGGTTTCAACTCACTCTTTTTTCAGCAACTCGATTTGTTCAATAATTTCTTTGGCCATACGTTGCTGGCGTTTGAATTGGACAGCACCTAAAATGGCGCCGACAATGCCGCCGACAATGCCGGCAATCGACAGCGCGATGGCCTGATGCACGTCGCCGGAGCGAGAGAAGTTGTCGTAAACGAAATAGCCTATCCAGAGCAGGAGCACAGGCGCCATAATGGCAATCCACCAATGGTTCTGCCGGCGGTATTTCTGCATTTTTTCGGCATAAAGAAGGATGCCCTCATCTAATTTGCGCTTGCGGATGAGCGTCACCTGCTGATAGATGGACATCAGGAGCGAGACGGCGAGAATCGCAATGGTGGCGATGCGAAAGCCCAGGCTGAAGCCCAGTGAGTAGAAAACCCAATAGCAGAAGGGGAGAGTGAGAATGGTGAAGACAATCAGGATGGAGGTCTCTTTGTTTAATGTACCTGACTTTTCACGAACAATGCGCTCAATCAGGTCTTTATTGACGATGGCCTGCTTATCAAGTTTGCTTTGCAGCAAGTCGTTCATCCGCCGCAAGTCGTTCAGTTCGGAGGCGTTGATTTCTGTTTCCATCTTGTTGAAAATTTACTTGTTTGACATTTTTTTGAGCTCCTCCTTGATTCTTACCAGGCGGACGGAAACGTTTTTAGCGGAGATGCCAATGACGGCACCGATTTCATCATAACTCATATTTTCCAGCCACAGCAACACGATGGCGCGGTCGAAAGGCCCCAGTTGGTTGATGCGGTCATAGAGCATCCGGATTTGCTTGGAGTCGCTATCGTCGTCGTTGAAAAGGTCTATGTCCACCGAAAGCGGAACGGTCTCCACCCTGCGTTTTTTCTTCCTTTCGGATGAGATGCAGGTGTTCAGACAAACCCGCCAAATCCAAGTACGGATACTGCTTTCGTTGCGGAAATCCTGAAAGCCTTTCCAGAGGTTGATGAGCGTCTCCTGAAACAAATCGTTGATTTCGTCGGTGTCCTTGGAAAACATATAGCATACCGTATAGATGGCGTTTTGGTGTGCCTTGATGATTTTTTCAAATTCGTTTTCCAAATTTTCCATTCTTCCGATTTTTGAATCAAGCTTTGCGCGTTAGACGCACAGACTTCAGATTTACTACAATTTATTTACGAAAAATTTCAAAATTTTACAATTAATTGATTTACAATAATTTACATTCAATATTTTAATGATTGGACGCAGCTGTCGTACGTCGCGAGGTGAACGAAACCAGTGAATTGTGAATTGCATTATATTGAAAATCAGAAGAAAGTCATGATTTCCCGTATCAAATCGCAGATTACAGTTCAGATTACGTTTGTACTATTGTCGGAATAAACACCTTAATATAAATATTATCCATACTCAAAAAAAAAGCGTGCAAAAATACGCAAAACGTTGACGTTGATTTATCCACACCCCAGCGTGAATAAAAAAATTTTCGGCCGAAGTTTTAAGCAGTAAATCGGTTGTACCTTTGCATGTTTATTACAATACTTAAATATGAAGAAATCTATTTTATTCGCGGCCGTCATTGCCATCGCCTCAATCGGCTTCAACGCTTGCGTAACCAAGCAGAAATACGAAGAACTCAACAAGAATTACAAGGATTGCATGGATGAAAAGCAATTCACGTCCAATGAATTGGCGGACTGCCAGAACCAAGGCAAGAATTTGACACAACGAGTGAACGCTTTAGATGCGAAAGTAAATGAACTAAAGCAAGATACGCTGAGTTTGACCCGCAAACTGGCCCAATCGGAAAAGGATTATGCCAAGATGAAGATGGATTATGACGAGTTACTCCAAAACATCTCGCAACTCTCCAAAAGCAGTAGCGCCACCATCGACACCCTTTCCGGAGATTTGAAGAGGAAGGAAAAAGAGTTGAACATCCTACAGAGGAAATTGGATGAACAGGCAGAGCTGCTCAAGAACAAGGAGGATTCACTCAACGCTTCCATGAAGAGCCTTGCAGAATTGCAAAATGCTCTGAATCAAAAAGATGCAGAAGTACGTGCACTGAAAGACAAGGTCAGCAACGCCCTCCGCAACTTCGAGGGAAGCGGTTTGAAGGTGGAAGAACGCAACGGGAAAGTCTATGTTTCCATGGATGAGAAACTGCTGTTTGCCTCTGGAAAATGGGAGGTGCAGGCCCAGGGCAAAGAGGCACTGAGCGAACTCGCCAAAGTGCTCGAAGCCGACTCTACCATCAACGTACTGATTGAAGGTCACACCGACAATGTGCCAATGACCAGCTCAAGCCAGGTGAAGGACAATTGGGATTTGAGCGTGATGCGCGCCACCGCCGTCGTGAAAATCATCCTCGCCAACGGCGAAATCAACCCGCAGCGCATCTCCGCTTCCGGCAGAGGCGAATTCCTGCCGATTGATCCTGAAAACACCCCGGAAGCACGCGCCAAAAACCGCCGCACCGAAATCATCCTCACCCCCAACCTCAACGAACTTTTCCAAATCATTGACGCCAACTGATTTGTGAGCTGACTCGCATTAAAATTTGATTTTAATGAATTTTGCCGACATTCTCCTCGCATGGTTTGATGAGAATCATCGCGACTTGCCATGGAGAGGCGAAAGCGATCCCTACAAAATCTGGGTTTCCGAAATAATCTTGCAACAAACTCGTGTTGTGCAGGGGATTGCGTATTACCACAACTTCCTGGCTCATTTTCCCGATATTAAAACCCTGGCAAACGCAGCGGAAGACGATGTACTCAAAGTGTGGCAAGGTCTCGGCTATTACAGCCGCGCCCGCAATATGCATGCCGCCGCACAATCCATCATGGAAAACCACAACGGCAAATTTCCTCATAACTATCAAGAAATCAGAAAGTTAAAAGGAATCGGCGACTACACCGCCGCCGCCATCGGCTCCATTGCCTTCAACCTCCCCTACCCCGCCGTGGATGGCAACGTGCTCCGTTTCATCAGCCGCCACTTCGGCATCTTCGACAACATCGCCCTCAACTCCACACGCAAGAAGATTGAGGGAATCTGCACCAAGCACCTCCCTCCCAAGCACGCCGGACGTTACAACCAGGCGCTTATGGAGATGGGCGCCATCCAGTGTACCCCGCATAACCCCCAATGCGAAAACTGCCCCTTCGCCGAAAGTTGCTACGCCCGCCAACACCTGCAAGTGACGGTGCTTCCCATCAAGGAACAGCAAATACACATCAAGGACCGTTTTTTCAATTATCTGATTTATCTTTATGAAAATCAAACGATAATCCAACAAAGAACAGGCAATGATATTTGGAAAGGGCTTTTTGAATTTCCTTTGGTGGAAACCGAAAACGACACATTTAATATCGACGATTATCTATCAAAAAACGGCATTGCGACAGTAGAAAAACCGACGCTTGGGTTCCAAAAGAGGCACGTGCTCACACATCAGAACATCCATGCGAAATTCTGGCTGATCCCGTTGTTAAAAATGCCGGAGACCGGCAAAAGCCAACAATTCGTCAACCTTACACAATTGAAGGATTTCGCCGTTGCGAAAATCACACAAGAAGCAATCGGACTCCTTGATTGTTAACTATAAACAAACCCATACTTCATAACATTAAAAATCACATCATCAAAAAAAGCGGACCGATTGCTCAGTCCGCTTTTCGTATTCAAGAAAAGATGAATTATTTCTTCTTGGTAGTGGTTTTCTTAGCAGCTTTTTTAGCTGAAGGAACCAGTTTGTGTTTCTTGATGAAGTCATCGAGAACTTCCTTGAGGGTGGGTTGTCCAAGTTCTTGGAGTTCGTAACCAACTCTGGTGCAAGGTTGTTTGATCTTGATGAAGCGTTGGAGATCGATAGGAGTACCGATAACAACGGCATCGCAAGGAGTCTTAGCGATGGTCTTTTCGAGGTCCTTCATTTGTTTTTCGCCATAGCCCATTGCCGGAAGCAAAGTGCCGATGTTCGGGTATCTCTTGAAGGTGGTGGTCAGTTCGCCAACGGTGTAAGGTCTGGGGTCGATGAGTTCGGCGGCACCGCATTTCATAGCTGCAACGGTACCGGCACCAATCTTCATTTCGCCGTGAGTCAAAGTCGGACCGTCTTCGATAACGAGGACTTTCTTACCCTTGATGACTTCCGGTTTGTCAACGGTGAGGATGGAAGCTGCATCGATGATTTTGGCTTTCGGGTTGATTTTTGCGAGGTTAGCGCGAACGGCGTTGATGTTCTCCAAAGAAGCGGAGTCAATCTTGTTGATAACGATGACATCAGCCATACGAGCAACTACTTCGCCCGGATAGTAGCTAACTTCAGCGCCCGGACGCAACGGGTCGGCAACGCCGATGGTGAGGTCGGGTTTGTAGAACGGGAAGTCGTTGTTACCACCATCCCAGAGAACGATATCGCAACCGTCGGGATCGTTTTCAGCACCTGCCATTTCAACCCACTTGCCGGTTTGAGGATCTTTGGTCTTGCCGCCTTTGAGGATGGCTTCGTAGTCAACGCCAGCGTAGATAACGTTTCTCTTTGTTACTACGTGCGGTTCATACTCTTCCATTTCTTCAATGGTGCAGTTTTGTTTCTTGAGGTCTTCAACACAAGCGAAGCGTTGAACGATTTGGTTGTTCAGATCCGGGTCGTACGGCATGGGGTGACGAACGGCAACCACTCTGAAGCCCATTCCAACGAGGTATTCAATGATTTTACGCGAGGTTTGTGATTTACCGCAACCTGTACGGGTAGCACCAACGGCGATGACCGGTTTGGAAGATTTCACCATGGTGTCATTGGGTCCCATCAGCACGAAGCTTGCGCCAGCAGCATTTACGATGGCGCTAATACCCATAACGTATGAATACGGTTTGTCGCTGTAAGCGAAAACGCATTCGTCAACGTTGAATTTCTTAATCAGTTCGGGAAGTTTGGATTCAGGATAAATCTTGATGCCCTTCGGATAGAGGTCTTCACCTGCTAATTCTTTCGGGTACATACGGTCGTCGATTCCGGGGATTTGTTCAGCCGTGAAAGCAACGACGTTGTAATTTTTGTTGTGACGGAAATAGGTGTTGAAATTGTGGAAGTCACGTCCAGCAGCACCAATGATAATTACATTTCTTTTCATAAATTTGAAATTTTTAAGTTTATGTAATAAAAAGTTTGTGTTCAAATTTTCGGGTGCAAATTTACGATTTTTTTTGAGATTAAATATGTTTTTTTAACTATAGAAAAAAAAATCAATGAAAAAAAACGGGCTTTCTACATTGTTTTTTTCATTAGATATAACATTGACTCTGAAAAAAAGATGAATAGGGATTTTGGAAGCTCTTTTTCTCCGCGCTGCTCTACTTCATTCTATTTTTATATTTTTGCAGCTGGAAAATTGATTTCTCTTATCAAGCCCGTTGTAAAAAAAATGAAACGAATTACATTCTTCATCGCACTGATTTTCAGCACATTCATTGCATCTTCACAAATCCAGTTGCATGCTTACCGCGTTACTTTCGCCGACAAGAACAACTCGCCGTACTCCATTGAGAGGCCGGAGGAATTCCTTTCGCCGCGCGCCCTTGACAAGCGCGCGCGCTTCAACATCCCTGTTACGGAGGAGGACCTGCCGGTGAACCCGCAATACCTCACCGCGCTACAAAACGTGGATTCTCGCATCCAACTCCTCTCCGTTTCCAAATGGACCAATACCGCCACAATCCTCTGCCCCGACACGATGGTCATCACCGGCGTGCAGATGCTCCCCTTCGTGACCTCCACCCTGAAGGTGGCGAAGTACGACGAGGAAAACACCAATCCAGTAAGCGGGAACCGCACAAACCACGCAAGCACTCTTCCCAAAACAGACATTGACACGACTTCCTACGGATATACTTTCGGACAGATTGCCATCCACAACGGACATCTGCTGCACGATGCAGGCTTCCGCGGAGAGGGCATGCTGATTGCCGTATTGGACGGCGGCTGGCTCAACATGGACAACATCGGAGCCTTCCAGTCGCTGTACGAAAACAACCAGATTGTCGGCACCTACGACCTGATTCCCTACTCCGACAACGTTTACACGATGCACGGACACGGCACGCTCGTCACTTCGGAGATGGCCGTATCCCTTCAAGACACCTTTGTCGGAGCTGCCCCCGCTGCCAACTACGTGCTCATCCGCAGCGAAGACACGCGCAGTGAACAGCCCATTGAAGAGGATTTCTGGGCGCGCGGCGCGGAATTGGCCGACAGCCTTGGCGCGGACGTCATCAGCTCGTCGTTGGGTTACACGCAATTCCCAGATTTCGACGAGTACACCACTGACTATAGCAGCTGTGACGGCACGAGCATTTGCTCGCGCGCGGCCACGATGGCGGCACATCGCGGAATTGTGGTCTGCATAGCCGCCGGAAACGAAGGAATGAACGAGTGGCACAAACTGAGCCGCCCGAGCGACGCCGAGGACATCTTGTGCGTGGGCGCCATCAACGTGAACGGCGTCTATGCCCCCTTCTCCGGCGTAGGTCCGAGTTACGACGGCCGCGTAAAGCCCGATGTGGTGGCTGTTGGATGGGACTGCTACTTCTGGGCCTCAGAAGACACCATCGTAGCCGGAAACGGCACTTCTTGTGCCACACCCATCATCGGCGCATTGTCGGCTTGCCTATGGCAAGCACTGCCAGAATACAACTCATTGGAAATAACACAGATAATCCGAGAAAACAGCCACCAGTTTCTAAGTCCTGACACACTGTTGGGCTACGGCATCCCCAATTATTGGAATGCTTATATAAATAATGTAGATACCACGGGAATGACAACCTTTGAAACGAGTGCTTATTACATGGTATTTCCCAACCCTACAAAGGACAAGGTCACGGTTATAGGACCCGACATCCGCGAAGTTGCGATTTACGACTTGGGGGGACACTGCTTAAAACGGCAAAATGGAGTCGCTTCACAAAGGAATTCAGTCGAAATAGACCTTACTTCTTATATTTCGGGTATTTATTTGTTGAGAATTGTGAATGAAAATGGGGCGGTAGTGAAGAAAATCATCAAAATAAACAATTGATTTTCAATGAAATAAATAATTTTTCAAAAAAAAATCAAAACTGATTGCCGAATCAAAAAATAAATGTATTTTTGCAATCTCAAAAATTAAGCGGGTAATGCGTACGCTTAATGGAAGAGAAATGCTGTTGTAGCTCAGTGGTAGAGCACTTCCTTGGTAAGGAAGGGGTCGCGAGTTCAACTCTCGCCAATAGCTCAAAATTTTATCTACAAAAGAATTTCATTATTAACGCATTAAATTTATAAGAAAAAATGGCAAAAGAACATTACGAACGTACTAAACCCCACGTAAATGTGGGTACTATCGGTCACATCGACCACGGCAAGACCACCTTGACTGCCGCCATCACTAAGGTTTTGGCAGAAAAGGGTTTGTCAGAAATAAGAAGCTTTGATTCTATCGATAACGCTCCCGAGGAAAAGGAACGTGGTATCACCATCAACACCGCTCACGTTGAATATCAAACAGCCAACCGTCACTACGCACACGTTGACTGCCCTGGCCACGCCGACTATATTAAGAACATGGTTACTGGTGCTGCTCAGATGGATGGTGCTATCCTCGTTGTAGCTGCTACCGACGGTGCAATGCCTCAAACTCGCGAACACGTTCTGTTGGCAAAACAGGTGGGCGTTCCGCGTATGGTCGTTTTCTTGAACAAATGCGACATGGTTGACGACCCCGAGTTGCTCGACCTCGTTGAAATGGATATCCGCGAACTCCTCGCAAAATACGATTTCGATGAAAACTCCCCGGTTATCCGCGGCTCCGCGCTTGGCGCTTTGAACGGCGAACCGAAATGGGTTGACAGCGTTATGGAATTGATGGATGCAGTTGACAACTGGATTCCGCTTCCGCAACGTGACAAAGATAAAGACTTCTTGATGCCTGTTGAAGACGTATTCTCCATCACCGATCGTGGTACCGTTGCTACTGGTAGAATCGAGACTGGTATCATCAAGACTGGTGATCCCGTTGATATCATCGGTATGGGCGCTGAAAAACTGAAATCAGTTGTTACCGGTGTTGAAATGTTCCGCAAAATTTTGGACGAAGGCGAAGCTGGTGATAACGTAGGTTTGCTGCTCCGTGGTATCGACAAAGACGAAATCCGTCGTGGTATTGTTATCGCAAAACCGGGTTCCATCCATCCGCACAAAGAATTCATGGCTTCAGTTTATATCCTGAAGAAAGAAGAAGGCGGTCGTCACACCCCGTTCAAAAACAACTACCGTCCTCAATTCTATTTCCGCACCACCGATGTTACCGGAGAAATCCACTTGCCGGATGGCGTAGAAATGGTAATGCCTGGCGATAACATCCACATCAAGGTTAACTTGCTGTCAGAAATCGCTATCAACCTCAACCTCCGTTTCGCTATCCGTGAAGGTGGCCGTACCGTTGGCGCAGGTCAGGTAACTGAAATTTTAGACTAATTCTAAAATCACACCAATAAAATTTCTGAACGGACAAGCCAACAACTTGTCCGTTCTTTTAAGGGGAATAGTTTAAGGGCAGAATAGTGGTCTCCAAAACCATTGATGGGAGTTCGAATCTCTCTTCCCCTGCACCCAAAAGGAACACGAATGCGTTCCTTTTTTTTGTTGATCAACCTTGAGAACGCCTGTGATAATTTCCTCAAAAAAAATGGTACTTTTGCAGCACCAACTCCAATTCATAGATTATGCGCATCACTTACAACCAAGACCTTACTCATCTCAACACCTTCGCCGTAAAGGCCAGTTGCGACAAATTCATCCAGATTGAAGACGAGGACGAAATCCGTCCGCTGCTGGAGACCGACGAACTCAACTCCGCACATTACATCCTTGGCGGCGGAAGTAACGTTCTCTTCACCCAGCATTTCCACGGCGCAATTGTGCAACTCTGCACTAAAGGCATCCACAAGTTCAACGAGGACACGGATTTCATCTGGCTGGATGTCGCAGCGGGCGAGCATTGGGATGACTTTGTAAATTACTGCGTAAAAAACAAATACTACGGAGTAGAAAACCTATCAGGCATTCCCGGCTTCGTAGGCAGCTGCCCAGTACAGAACATCGGTGCCTACAGCGCCGAAGTCAAAGACGTGATTGACAGCGTCTTCGGCTATCGCATCTCCAGCAAGCAACCCTTCACGCTGGCCAATGCCGACTGCCAATTCGGCTATCGAAGCTCCATTTTTAAAACCACATGGAAAGGCGATGTACTCATCACCCGCGTACGCTTCAAGCTCAGCAAAAAAGAGAAACTCACCGTCACCTACAAAGGCCTGATAGAAGAGATGGAAAGCAGCGGCCTGCCGCTCTCGCTGGAGAACGTAGCCAAAGCGGTGGTGGCAGTGCGCAACAATAAACTGCCCGACATCCGCGAAATCGGCTGCGCCGGCAGCTTCTTCAAAAATCCGATCGTAAAAGAGGAAGTCCGCAACAAGCTGCTGTCGGAATTCCCCAACCTTGTTTCCTACCCTGCCGGCGATGGAATGTGCAAACTGGCCGCGGGACAGCTGATCGAGCTCTCAGGGATGAAAGGAGTGCGAGAAAGTAGCATCGGCGTCTATCCCAAACAGGCTTTGGTCATCGTCAATTACGGTGGCGCCACCGGCGAAGAGATTCAGCGGTTTTACAGGAAAGTGCAAGAAGCGGTGGAACGAACAACCGGCATACGCCTGGAACCTGAGGTGAACATCCTATGAGATAAGGGTGGGGGTTTTCATTCAAGAGAAACCGTAATTAGGAGTATCCGAAATCCGCAGAAACACAAAAAAAATAATTTTTTCAACAATCATTGTTGAAAACAAAAAAAATGTATATTTGCCAGCTTATTGAAATGTAATGTTCAATGGGAAGTTTGCGAATGTGACAATCATTATAATTTATTGATTATAAACAAGTTGCAAATCGCTCAAAGAACATTGCGATTCAATGTATTTGATATTGAAACTGACAAAAAAAGCTGCCAAAACTTCCAAAACCGAATTGAATTAAGGATAAAAATTTAATCAAAATGAGAAAAATAGCAAGATATTTGAAAGAAACTTATGACGAACTGGCTAACAAGGTTACCTGGCCGACGGCCAAAGATCTTCAAAGCAGCGTGGTAGTCGTGTCCATTGCTTCCCTAATCATTGCGCTCGTCGTAATGTTGATGGACTGGGTCTTCAGCACAGGAATGCAGCTTGCGTTCCCGCTTGCCTAGGCTTCTGGTTTTGATTATTTTACAGGTATTTACATCAACACTTTAGCAGTATGGAAGACATCGAAAGAAAGTGGTATGTGATCAGAACGGCATCCGGAACAGAGAAGAAGGTGAAGCAGAACATCGAGAATGAGATTGAAGCCTCACACATCAAGGATTTTGTTTCGCGCATCCTGATACCGACCGAAAAAGTTTACCAAATCCGCAACGGAAAGAAAATCAGCAAGGAGCACACCTATTTCCCGGGGTACATCTTCGTAGAAGTCATGCACCTGGGCGAAGTGCTGCACGTTTTGCTGAACATCCCCGGCGTTTTGGGCTTCGTAGGTTGCAAACACAAGACCGACATTCCGACGCCGCTCCGTCCTGAAGAGGTTCAACGCATGCTTGGGAAGGTTGACGAATTGCTTGAGCAAGACGAGACCTTTGCTCCCCCCTTCATCGTTGGCGAAGAAATCAAAGTGATTGACGGCCCGTTCAACACCTTCACAGGCGTGATTGAAGAGATCAACGCCGAGAAGAGAAAGTTGAAGGTCATGGTGAAGATCTTCGGCCGTAAGACCCCTCTCGAATTAGGTTTTATGCAAGTTGAGAAGGCCTAAGTACCTACAAACAATTGTTACACTATTAAAAAAAATTAAAAATGGCAAAAGAAGTAGCTGGACTTATTAAGTTACAAATCAAGGGAGGTGCCGCGAATCCTTCACCGCCAGTAGGACCTGCACTGGGTTCTAAGGGTGTGAACATCATGGAGTTCTGCAAACAATTCAATGCCCGTACACAGGATAAGGCAGGAAAAATCATTCCGGTCATCATCACTGTCTATAAGGACAAATCGTTTGACTTCGTCATCAAGACCCCTCCGGTTGCCGTACAATTGAAAGAGGCAACGAAAGTTCAAAAAGGATCCAAGGAGCCTAACAGAGACAAGGTTGCTACGATTTCCTGGGACCAAGTTAAAGTGATAGCCGAAGACAAGATGCCCGACCTGAACTGCTTCACGGTGGAATCCGCCATGTCAATGGTGGCCGGCACTGCACGCAGCATGGGTATCAACGTGAAAGGCGGCACGAATCCTTTTGAAAAAAATTAATCATTAAAGTAAACTAAATCAAGATGGCTAAAATATCAAAAAAACGCAAAGAAGCTTTTGCAAAGTTTGATAAGACCAAAGCATATCCGCTCGCGGAAGCCGTAGATATCGTAAAGAGCATCACCTATACGAAATTCGACGCCTCTTTCGATATCGACGTACGCCTCGGTGTTGACCCCCGCAAGGCCAACCAGATGGTGAGAGGTATCGTAACCCTCCCCCACGGCACCGGCAAAGTGGTACGTGTTTTGGTACTCTGCACTCCCGACAAGGAAGAAGAAGCAAAAGCCGCCGGCGCTGATTACGTAGGCTTGGAAGAATACGTTGACAAGATCAAGAAAGGTTGGACCGACGTTGACGTTATCATCACCATGCCGAGCGTAATGCCGAAAATCGGCGCGCTGGGTAGAATTTTGGGCCCCCGCGGCTTGATGCCGAACCCCAAAGCCGGTACCGTTACCATGGAAATCGGCAAGGCGGTTTCAGAGGTGAAAGCCGGTAAGATTGACTTCAAGGTTGACAAGTACGGTATTGTCCACACCAGCATCGGCAAGATGAATTTCTCCGCCGACAAACTGGTTGACAATGCCCGCGAAATGATGACAACCATCATCAAACTCAAACCGACCGCAGCCAAGGGAACCTACATCAAGAGCATCTACATCTCCTCTACCATGAGCCCCGGAGTTCAAGTCGATGTGAAATCAGTTACATTATAATTAAAAAGCTAAATTCAATATGAAAAAAGAACAAAAAAGTCAAATCATTGACGAGATTGCAAAAGATTTAGCTGATTATCCGAATGTATATGTAACCGATATTTCCGGATTCACCGTGGATACGGTTAATCAACTCAGAAGACAATGCTTCCGTAACGACATCAAGCTCAAGGTTGTCAAGAACACCCTGCTGAAACGCGCTATGGAACAGGTCGAAGGCGATTATTCCGAAATTGAAGATACATTGAAGGGCAGCACCGCAATCATGTTGTCAACAGTGGGCAACGCTCCGGCCAGATTAATCAAGGCCTTCCGCGTAAAGAACAAGAAGCCCATCATCAAGGCAGCCTACATTGAAAGTGCTTCCTACATTGGAGACGAAATGTTAGAAACTCTTTGCAACATCAAGTCAAGAGAAGAACTCATCGGTGACATCATCGGTTTGTTGCAATCACCTGCAAAGAACGTTATTTCCGCACTGCAATCCGGTGGCGGCAAACTGGCAGGCATCGTGAAAACCTTATCCGAAAGAGAAAATTAAAAAAACAATCCATTTAGTAAAAACCATTTAAAAAATAAGTATTATGGCAGATTTGAAAGCATTTGCAGAACAATTAGTGAATTTGACCGTTAAAGAAGTTAACGAATTGGCTCAAATTTTAAAAGATGAATACGGTATTGAACCCGCAGCCGCAGCAGTAGCAGTAGCAGCTCCGGCAGCAGGCGGCGGCGCAGCAGCAGCTGAAGAAAAAACCGAATTCGACGTCATCCTGAAATCAGCCGGCGCATCCAAACTCGCCGTTGTCAAGCTGGTTAAGGAACTCACCGGTCTCGGACTGAAGGAAGCCAAGGAATTGGTTGACAACGCTCCGAAGCCAATCAAGGAAGGCATCTCCAAAGACGAAGCCGAAGGCTTGAAGAAATCTCTGGAAGAAGCCGGCGCAGAAGTCGAAGTAAAATAATTCGTCTTGCCCATCCAATAAGTACAAGGCCTCTCACCGAAGCCTTGTACTTATTGTGTTATTTTCATTTACGCTCCCCGCGTATTCCATCTGCGTCTCCGGTAACTATGCCGATAACACCGACAAAACTTTTTTTACAACCTTAAAAAGTAAAAACATTGGCAACAAAAAACAATCAAAATACCAGATTTAGTTTTGCATCCGTACATCCGGCCGAAAGTCCAGATCTTCTTGACATTCAGCTGAAGTCCTTCCGCGAATTCTTCCAGATTGACACCGATGCCGAAAAAAGACACAACGAAGGTCTTTTCCATGTCTTTCAGGAGAATTTCCCCATCACGGATGCAAGAAACAGCTTCGTCCTCGAATTTCTGGATTACTACATTGACGGCCCACGCTACTCCATGGCCGAATGCATTGAAAGAGGATTGACCTACAGCGTCCCGCTCAAAGCCAAAATGAAGCTTTCATGCAACGACATTGACCACGAAGACTTTGAAACCGTTATCCAAGATGTCTATCTGGGTATGATCCCCTATATGACACCCAGCGGCACCTTCATCATCAACGGCGCCGAACGTGTGGTTGTATCCCAACTCCACCGCTCCCCCGGCGTCTTCTTCGGAACCTCGTTCCATACAAACGGCACGCAACTTTATTCCGCCCGTATCATCCCCTTCAAGGGTTCATGGATGGAATTCACGACCGATATCAACAACGTGATGTACGCATACATCGACCGCAAAAAGAAACTGCCCGTCACCACGCTGCTCCGCGCCATCGGTTATGAAACTGACAAAGACATTTTAGACATCTTCGACATCGCTGAGGAAGTCAAGGCAACCAAAGTGAAACTGAAACAATGCATCGGCCGCAAACTCGCCGCCCGCGTCGTTCACGCTTGGAATGAAGACTTCGTTGACGAGGAAACCGGCGAGGTTGTTAACATCGAACGTACCGAGGTCCTCATCGAACGCGAAACCATCCTCGAAGAAAAACATATCAACATGATTGCCGATGCCGGCATCAAAACCGTCCTCTTCCATAAAGAGAACGAAAAACAAACCGACTACTCCATCATCATCAATACGATGCTGAAGGACCCGACCAATACTGAAAAACAGGCAATTGAATACATCTACCTGCAATTGCGAAACGCCGCCCCGCCCGATGAAGAGACCGCCCGCTCCACGCTGGAAAAGCTCTTCTTCTCCGACAAACGCTACGACCTCGGCGAAGTGGGACGCTACCGCATCAACAAAAAATTAGGCTTGAATATTCCGATGGATGTCGGCGTTCTTACCAAAGAAGACATCATCGAAATCATCAAATATTTGATCGAACTGATTAACTCCAAGACTGAAGTGGACGACATCGACCACTTGAGCAACCGCCGCATCCGCACCGTCGGCGAACAGCTTTACAACCAGTTCGGCGTAGGCCTCGCACGTATGGCCCGCACCATCCGCGAAAAAATGAACGTGCGCGACAACGAGGTGTTCTCCCCGACCGACCTGATCAACGCCAAGACACTCTCTTCCGTCATCAACTCCTTCTTCGGAACCAACCAGCTGTCGCAATTCATGGACCAGACCAACCCGCTGTCGGAACTGACGCACAAGCGCAGAATCTCCGCCCTCGGCCCCGGAGGTCTTTCCCGCGAAAGAGCCGGCTTCGAAGTGCGCGACGTCCACTATACACACTACGGCCGCCTCTGCACCATCGAAACCCCTGAAGGCCCGAACATCGGTCTGATCTCCTCCCTCTGCGTCTATGCGAAAATCAACAAACTCGGCTTCATTGAAACCCCCTACCGCAAAGTGGTTGACGGCGTGGTGCAATTCAACGAACAGCCCATTTACCTAAGCGCCGAGGAAGAGGAAAACATGTCTATCGCCCAAGCCCGCACCCCCATGGATGAAAACGGCAAACTGTGCGACAAGGTAAAAGCCCGTAAATTGGCCGACTTCCCGATCCTGCCGAAAGAACAAATCGACTTGATCGATGTCGCCCCGAACCAGATCGCCTCCATCGCCGCCTCTTTGATTCCTTTCTTGGAGAACGACGATGCCAACCGCGCGTTGATGGGCTCGAACATGATGCGCCAGGCAGTTCCGCTTCTGGCTCCCGAAGCCCCCATCGTGGGCACCGGCCTCGAAAGACAAATCGCCATCGACTCCCGCGACGTTCTGCGCGCCGAAGGCAATGGCAAGGTGACTTACGCCGACGCCGAGAAAATCACCATCGCTTACGACAGAAGCGAACAAGAAAACCTCGTCCGCTTCGATTCCAATGTGAAGACATACCATCTCCAAAAGTTCAGAAGAACCAACCAGAACTCCTGCATTAACATGACCCCGATTGTCCACAAAGGACAGAAGGTTGTAAAGGGTGATGTATTGACGGAAGGCTATGCCACCCGCGACGGAGAGTTGGCACTCGGAAGAAATATGATGGTCGCCTTCATGCCATGGAAAGGCTACAACTTTGAGGATGCGGTCGTGGTTTCCGAAAGAGTGGTCAAGGAAGACATCTTCACCTCCATTCATATCGAAGAATACACATTGGAAGTTCGCGACACCAAACGCGGTGTGGAAGAGCTGACCAACGACATTCCGAACATCAGCACGGAAGCCACCAAGGATTTGGGTCCGGACGGCCTGATTCGGGTGGGTGCTGAAGTGAACGAAGGCGACATCCTGATTGGTAAAATCACTCCGAAAGGAGAATCCTATCCGACTCCTGAGGAGAAACTGCTCCGCGCCATCTTCGGCGACAAGGCCGGCGATGTGAAGGACGCCTCCCTCAAGGCACCGCCATCCACCAAGGGTGTCGTTATCGCAGCCAAATCGCTCTCTCGCTTGATCAAAGACAGAAAATCCAAATCGAAAGACAAGGACATCCTCAAGGAAATCGACGATGCTTTCCAAAAGGAACTCTCCGCACTCAAGGAGAAGGTCGTCCTCAAGCTGTACAACGTGCTGAACGGCAAAATTTCACACAATATCTACGACAATACCAAGAATGTGGTCATCCCCAAGGGAGCCAAGTTCTCACAAAAGATATTGGGCAGCATCAATTTCGCCACCGTTTCCGTTTCAAAATGGACCAACGACGCCAAGTTGAACGGGCTGGTGACCGAAATCATCCGCAACTACCTGATAGAAGAACGCAACCTCACCGCCAAGATGATGCGCGAAAAATTCGACGCCACCATCGGCAGTGAGCTCCCGAACGGTATCGTACAAATGGCCAAGGTCTATGTTGCCAACAAGCGCAAGCTGCGTATCGGCGACAAGATGGCCGGTCGTCACGGCAACAAGGGTTGCGTGGCCAAAATCGTGAAGGAAGAGGACATGCCGTTCCTCGCAGACGGAACTCCGGTTGACATCGTGCTGAACCCGCTTGGCGTACCTTCCCGTATGAACCTCGGTCAGATTTACGAAACCGTACTCGGCTGGGCAGGTAAGAAACTCGGCATGAAATTCGCCACCCCGATTTTCGATGGCGCCACCCTAGACCAAATCAATGGATACCTCAAGAAAGCTGGACTCCCCGAAAATGGCAGCGTTGACCTGTACAACGGCGAAACCGGCGAAAAGTTCGACCAAAAGGTGACCGTCGGCTACATCTACTATATCAAACTGCACCACATGGTTGACGACAAGATGCACGCACGTTCCATCGGACCCTACTCCATGATTACGCAACAGCCATTAGGCGGTAAAGCCCAATTCGGCGGTCAACGTTTCGGTGAAATGGAGGTCTGGGCGCTCGAAGCATTCGGTGCAGCCAACATCCTCCAAGAAATTCTGACCGTCAAGTCCGATGACGTTGTCGGCAGAGCCAAGGCCTACGAAGGCATCGTCAAAGGCGATGTAATGCCAGTATCAGGCTTGCCCGAATCGTTCAACGTATTAGTCAACGAATTGCGCGGACTTGGATTGAAGGTTAATTTTGATTAGTAAACAAAAAAACAATATGATTATCCCGAAACCTACCATTTGATAACTATATGTTGAATCGTTTATCGCTTGTTTGTTGAAAGGTTAAGCAAATCAATGGTCAAATGAATCAATTATAAATCAAATAGTTAGATTAAGGATAAATGTCAAAATAATAGCAATATGGCTTTTAGAAAAGAAACGAATACCAGAAAAGAATTTTCGACCATCACCATCAGCCTCGCGCCGCCGGAACTGATTCTGGAACAGTCGCACGGCGAAGTCATCAAACCGGAGACGATCAACTACAGAACGTACAAACCGGAACGCGATGGTCTTTTCTGCGAAAAGATTTTCGGTCCCACCAAAGATTGGGAATGTCATTGCGGTAAATACAAGAGAATCAGATACAAAGGAGTCATCTGCGACCGTTGCGGTGTGGAAGTCACCGAACGCAAAGTGCGTCGCGAACGCATGGGCCACATTGAACTCGTGGTTCCCGTCGCCCATATCTGGTTTTTCAAGAAAATTGCCGCCCTGCTTGGCATCCCAGCCAAACAGGTGGACTCCATCATCTATTACGAAAAATTCGTCGTCATTCAAGCCGGTGCCGCCGATGGCATTAAGCTCAATGAAAAAGACAAGGATGGCATAAAGAGACTCACCCTCCTGAACGAAGACGAGTATTTTGAGGTAATCGATCAGATTCCGAGAGAAAACAGAATGCTCGAAGACACCGATCCGAACAAATTCATCGCCAAAATGGGTGCAGAAGCCCTCTACGACCTCCTTCGACAAGTGGATCTTGACAAGGAATCATACGAGTTGCGCGACCGCGCCAATACGGAGACGTCTCAACAAAGAAAGCAGGACATCCTGAAGAGACTGCAAGTTTTCGAGGCTTTCCGCGACGCACGTAAACGCACCGAAAACAAGCCGGAATGGATGATTGTGAAAATCATCCCCGTCACCCCTCCAGACCTTCGTCCACTCGTTCCTCTCGATGGCGGCCGCTTCGCCACTTCCGACCTCAACGACCTCTATCGCCGCGTCATCATCCGCAACAATCGTTTGAAGAGGCTGATCGAAATCAAGGCTCCCGACGTAATCATGCGTAATGAAAAGCGTATGCTGCAAGAAGCCGTTGACTCCCTCTTCGACAACTCCAAAAAGACCAACTCGGTTAAGACCGAATCCAACCGCGCCCTCAAATCCCTGTCCGACAGCTTGAAAGGCAAACAAGGCCGCTTCCGTCAGAACTTGCTGGGTAAACGTGTCGACTATTCAGGTCGTTCCGTTATCGTTGTGGGTCCGGAATTGCACATGAACGAATGCGGTCTGCCAAAGGATATGGCCGCTGAACTTTTCAAACCATTCGTCATCCGCAAAATTTTGGAGAGAGGAATTGTTAAGACTGTTAAATCTGCAAAGAAAATCGTGGATAGAAAAGACCCGCTAATTTGGGACATCCTCGAAAATATCCTGAAGGGACACCCGATTCTGCTGAACCGTGCCCCTACTTTGCACCGCTTAGGTATCCAGGCATTCCAACCGCGGCTGGTTGAAGGAAAGGCAATCCGTCTGCACCCGTTGTGCTGCACCGCTTTCAACGCCGACTTCGATGGTGACCAGATGGCCGTTCACGTTCCGCTTGGCAACGCAGCCATTATGGAAGCCCAGATTCTGATGCTTGCCTCCCACAACATTCTGAATCCAGCCAACGGATCTCCTATCACCGTTCCTTCACAGGATATGGTTTTGGGTCTGTACTATACCACAAAGGAAAAGCACTCCACCCCGGAAGAGAAAATTCTGGGCGAAGGCATGTGCTTCTATTCCCCCGAAGAGGTGATTATCGCTTACAACGAGCACAGAGTCGCCCTCAACGCCTGCATCAAGTGCAAAGTTGACCTGAAAGGCGACGGCGAATTGGTGCTCACCGATACCACCGTCGGTAGAATCCTGTTCAACCAGATTGTTCCGAAGGGATACCCGTACATCAACATGCTGCTGACCAAGAAGTCACTGCGCGACATCATCGCCGGCGTTTTGCACAAATGCGGCAATGCCGACACCGCTCATTTCTTGGACGACATCAAAGCGATGGGGTACCGTCAGGCCTTCCTCGGCGGCCTCTCATTCGGTCTGGGCGATGTGTTGATTCCCGAAGAAAAAGCCGATTTGATTGCCAAATCCAACGAGCAAGTGGATGAAATCCAAGCGCAATACGAATTTGGTAACATCACCAATACGGAACGTTCCAACCAAATCATCGATGTTTGGACGCACACCAATGCCAATCTGAGTAAAATCCTTATTAAGAAAATCGCCGCTGACCGCCAAGGCTTCAACCCCGTTTATATGATGTTGGATTCCGGCGCTCGTGGTTCTGAAACCCAGATTCGTCAGTTGGCCGGTATGCGTGGTTTGATGGCCAAGCCTACGAAAGCAGGTGCTTCCGGCGGCGAAATCATCGAGAACCCGATTTTGTCCAACTTCAAAGAAGGTTTGGACTGTCTTGAATACTTCATCTCCACGCACGGTGCGCGTAAGGGTTTGGCCGATACCGCTTTGAAAACCGCCGACGCTGGTTACCTGACACGTCGTCTGGTGGACGTCGCCCACGATGTAATCATCACCGAAGAGGACTGCGGCACATTGAGAGGTCTGACCATTACCGCACTGAAGAAAAACGAGGAAATCATCGAACCTCTCGGCAACCGCCTGTTAGGTCGAGTTACCTTGCACGATGTTTACAATCCGAAGACCAACGAGCTGATTATCAAGGCTGGTGAAGAGTTGACGGAAGATTATTGCCAGAAAATCGAAGAGGCAGGCATTGAAGAAGTTGAAATTCGTTCGGTGCCTACCTGCGAATCCAAACTGGGCGTATGCCAGAAATGCTACGGCCGCAACTTGGCCACCGGCAAGATGGTTCAAATCGGTGAAGCAGTCGGCGTTATCGCCGCACAGTCCATCGGCGAGCCCGGTACGCAGCTGACCCTCCGTACATTCCACGTCGGTGGTGTGGCCGGCAACGTGGTCGCCAACAGCCGCATCGTGGCCAAGAACGATGGTCTGCTGAGCATTGACGAGCTGAGAGCTCTGGACAAAAAGGATGAGAACGGCCAGGAATATCTGATTGTCATCGGACGTTCCGCTGAAATGAAGATTATCGACGTTCAAACCGGCGTCGCCCTCTTCTCCGCCAACATCCCATACGGCGCCAAATTGTACTTCAAACACGGCAACACCGTTAAGAAAGGCGACGTCATCGCTGATTGGGATCCGTTCAACGCCGTGATTCTTTCCGAAGTGTCTGGTACAATCGCTTTCAAGGACATCATTGAAAATGTCACCTATCGTGTTGAGACCGACGAACAGGCAGGCACACACGACAAGGTTATCGTTGAAAGCCGTCTGAAAACGGTCACCCCGACCATTAACGTTACCGACAACGACGGCAATGTCATCAAAACTTTCGACATTCCAGTAGGTGCACGCCTCGCTGTTGAAGTCGGCGACAAGATTGAATCCGGTGCCATTCTGGCCAAGATCCCGCGTACTTTCGGCAAGTCCGGCGATATCACGGGCGGTCTTCCGCGCGTAACCGAGCTCTTCGAAGCCCGCAACCCCTCCGACCCCGCTATCGTCTCCGAAATCGACGGTGTGGTTTCCTTCGAAAAGAAACTCAAACGCGGCAACCGCTGCATCAACATCACCTCCAGAACCGGTGAAAGAAGACAATACCTCATCCCCGCTTCCAAACAGATTCTGGCACAGGAAAACGACTACGTGAAAGCCGGTACCCCGCTGTCAGAAGGTGCACTGACTCCGTCAGACATCTTAAACATCAAGGGTGCCATGAAGGTGCAAGAATACATCGTGAACGAAATCCAGGAGGTTTACCGTCTGCAAGGCGTAAAAATCAACGACAAGCACTTTGAAGTCATTGTTCGTCAGATGATGCGCAAGATGGAAATCGAGGATCCAGGCGATACCAAGTTCTTACAGGGCGAATTAATCAACAAGATCAACTTCCAAGAAGAGAATGACAATATCTGGGAGATGAAGGTTGTGGTTGATGCCGGCGATTCCGAAAAGATGAGCAAGGGTCAGCTGATTTCGCCGAAGGAACTTCGCGATGAGAACTCACTGCTGAAACGCCGCGACCTAAAGCTGGTCACCGTTCGCGATGCACGCCCGGCCACGGGTAAACCGATTCTGCAAGGTATCACGAGAGCTTCCCTGCAAATCAGAAGCTTCATCTCCGCCGCCTCCTTCCAGGAAACGACGAAGGTGCTCACCAACGCGGCCTGCTATGCCCAAGCCGACCACTTGCTCGGTTTGAAGGAGAATGTGATTGTCGGCAACCTGATTCCCGCCGGTACCGGTCTGAAACGCTACCAGAACCTCGAAGTAAGCTCGATGGAAGAGTATGAGAACCTGATGGCATCGAAATTGTAAGCCAAGAATCTTTTATAAATGCAAAGAGACGTCATAATATGGCGTCTCTTTTTTAATGCCTATCCGCAATAGTAGCGCATTACATAAAAGGGAATAGAAATCAATAAACAGGGAACTAAATTCTGGGAAAAGATGTCCTAACCCAACACCCTACCTGTTCTCCACTTCCCGCTTCACGATTCTCGTCAGTATCGGAACTTTAATCCAGTTTGGGATGATTTTTGAAAAAAACCAGCTCATGGGATTGACCACGATTTCGCTTCTGCCCCACAAAAGTTGTCGCACGCACTTGCGTGCCACCCGCTCCGGCGGAACTAGCGTCAGTTTGCCGAAAAGTTTCTGTTTTTCTATACGTTGCACGATTTCGGGACTGGTGGCCATCGCGCCAGGCGTCACCACACTCACCGTAAGTCCGCGTAACTTGAACTCCGCCTGCAAACTCTTCGACAGCGCATACAGGTAGGACTTACTCGCCGGATAGACCATCTTGTAGCCCATCGGCGTTAATGCCGCCATACTGGAGACATTCAGGATGTAACTATGCGACTGATGCAGAAGATTGGGCAACAATTGCCGAATCAGCAGCGACGGGGCAACCACATTCAGATGCAGAATTTTTTCAATATAGGCCTCATCCGTCTGCTCAAATGCTCGCGAACCGCCCAACCCGGCATTGTTGACAAGCATAAAAACATCTCCTATCGCCAAAATCTCCTTCGCAGCCTCCAAAACCGCCGCCTCATTCGTTAAATCGGATACGACATACTGACAATCAATATGATATTGATTTGACAACTCATTACAAAGCGAAGAAATATTCTCATTGGAACTGATAAGAATCTCATTAATTTCCCGTTGCGCCAGTTCTATGGCAAAAGCACGGCCCAAGCCGCGACTGGCTCCCGTCACAACAGCAAATGATGAAGAATTGGTCTTTCCCATACGAAAACGCATCAATTCAATCCAGTGATTACTAATCACTTATCACAATTTTCTTCTTATAACACCTACGACGACAAATCAATTCAGCGTCATATTTTTTCCAGATATGCGCGGCGGGGTTGTCCTCCAATTGCTGTGAAGTGTAGGCATATTCAAAACCATGCGCAAGGAACGACTCGTTGAGATACTTATGGTAAAGCAGGTGGATACCGCTGTTTTGGTATTCAGGCAGCACGCCTGTGAGGAACATATCCACATTCTTATTGTATTTCAAGGATTTGAGCACACGAGAAACGCCCATGAACGAGATTTTGCCATTCATTTTCTGGAACGCCTCGCTCAACGAAGGCAAGCAGAAGGAGATGCCGACCATTTTCCCGTTCTCGTCTTCCAAAATAGAAATCAAATCAAGGACCGCGAACGAGAAATTCTCTTTGATAAGCCACTCGATTTCCGCCTCGGTAAGCGGGATGAAGTTGAAGATATTCTGGTAACTACGATTGAGCACCTTAAAGAAATCCTTTCCTGCGCGAATCAGTTCCGCTTTGTTTCTAAGTTGACGGATATGCACTTTACTGTGCATTTGCACGCGGGAAGCAAGCCGCTCGATGATGTCGGGCACCTCAAGCACCTTCACCTTGTACTGAATGTAGTCCACCTCCTTTTCAAAGTGCAATTGGTCCATAAATACAGGATAATAGGGGTAGTTGTAGTCGGC
Source organism: Bacteroidales bacterium (assembly GCA_017506175.1). Taxonomy (GTDB): domain Bacteria; phylum Bacteroidota; class Bacteroidia; order Bacteroidales; family WCHB1-69; genus UBA1756. The sequence continues at coordinate 66,920 of JAFVNW010000011.1, forward strand.
GGCGATGGAAGGCGTTTGGTCAAATCCTTCCACGAGCATCGCCTGCTTATCCATATTGGAGAAACGGGAGGGTCCGCAAATCTCCAGCATCCCGTTTTCCGCTCCCCATTTTTCCACCGTATCCAACAGAAGTTGAGCCACCGCCACGTCTTCTATGAAATCAAACCAGCCGAAGCGCACTCTTTTCTGCCCCTTCATTTCATTGCACTTGTGGTTGATGATGCCAGCAACACGTCCAACTATCTGATTTTCATCATTGTAAACAAGCCACATTTTCAGTTCGCAAAAATCGAGTGCAGGATGCTTGGTCAACGTTTTATACTCTCCCCTATCCAATGACGGGACAAAATGAGGGCAGCCCCTATACAACGATTTGGGGAAACAGATGAAATTCTTCAATTCATTATTAGTGGTAACTTCTTTTACAAAATACATGGCAAGTAGTGAGTGAACACAATGAACTTGCAAAAGTAACAATTAAAAATAAAATTTTAAAGTGGAGGTGGGAGGAATAGTGAAAAAAAAAATAATTCGCCATAGAATAATTAATATTCCATAAAAAATCGTATTTTTGCAACTTGAAAAGCGGTAATAGCTCAGTTGGTAGAGCGGCAGCTTCCCAAGCTGCAGGTCGCGGGTTCGAGACCCGTTTACCGCTCACTTAAGTGATTCGAAATATGTGATCTGTGAACCGCTTGGTCACTATTCGACAATCACACTAATCCCAACCAATTCCATGAGCGACGACGTAAGAATGGGAGGTTTTGAAATCCTGCCTCCCGTAGTGAAGAACCTTCTGATTATCAACGTACTGTTTTTTCTGGGTACGCTGGTTGCCGAAAAATTCGGAGTTGATTTGAATGCATGGCTCGGCTTGCACTATTTCAGCGCGCCCGATTTTCATGTGTGGCAACCCCTGACCTATATGTTCATGCATGCCAACTTCGGACATCTTTTCTTCAACATGTTCGCCTTGTGGATGTTCGGAGCAGCGGTAGAGAACTACTGGGGGGGAAAACGTTTCCTGGTTTTCTACCTTATCACAGGACTCGGTGCAGGCTTCACACATTTTGCCGTCTTCGCGCTTACCATCCAGCCCAACCTCTCCCTCATCAACGCATTCCTCGCCGATCCGTCGTTTGCCAACTTTGAAAATCTCTACAATGGGCTTACCATTCTCAAGGAGATGCCCGCCCAGGCTCAAAGTGTCTGGCAGCAGACCTACCTGAATCTACTGCAATCGCCGAACGATACCACTTCACTTAACGAAATCGCGCATCAGGTCAGTCTCTTCCGCGACAACTACCTCAATGCCAACACGGTCATCGGCGCTTCCGGTGCGGTCTTCGGCGTGTTGCTAGCCTTCGGGATGCTATTCCCGAATTCCCAAATCTACATCTACTTCCTGCTCCCCATCAAGGCGAAATGGTTTGTTGTAATCTATGGTGCCCTTGAACTTTTTTACGGCGTCACTGGCACGCAGGAGGGCGTCGCCCATTTTGCCCACCTCGGTGGCATGATTTTCGGCATCATCTTGATTTTGCTCTGGCGAAAACATGACCGCAACTACACTCAAAACGAGTGGAACTACTAAAAGTGCCCAACAATGAGAAAACAATACGCCAACCGATACAACCCCTCCCCCTTGCGCAGTCTCTGGGAGCGAATCAAACGATTCCTCACTGAAAACTCAGCACTGAGCAACCTGCTTATCGCCAATATCGGCATCGCCATCCTGATGTGGACCGCGCAATCAACCGTAAAAATCGTATGCGCATTCTGGAACCTCTCTTTTGATTTCCACCAATGGGTGTGGCCCTACGTCGCTTTCCCTGCCGATGTAAACACCTTCCTGCACCACCCGTGGACACTGCTCACCAGTCTGTTCATCCACAACGGCTTCTGGCATCTACTCTTCAACATGGTCATGCTTTACGTCATCGGACGTTTTTTCCTGCAATACTTGAGCCAGAAGAAATTCCTGATTACCTACTTCATCGGAGGAGTGGTCGGTAATTTTTTGTACATGCTGGCTTTCAACATCATCCCCACATTTACCCGATTGGCGCCTGTTGCTTCTTGCGTGGGTGCTTCGGGCGCCATCATGGCCATCATGCTGGCAATTACGCTTTATCGCCCTAATCACCCCATCGGTCTGCTCTTCATCGGCAGAATCACACTCAAGTGGGTGGCCATCATCTTCATTGTCATCGACCTGCTCAGCATCGCCGACGGGCAAAATGCGGGCGGACACTTCGCCCACTTGGGAGGCGCTTTGTACGGAGCGGCATCCGCACTCTTCTTTCATCATCCAATGAAAGAGTGGAAAATCTTCTCCAAGAAAGTCAAATTTGAAAAGCGGAAAGGGAAATACTACTCCTCCCGCCCCATGTCGGATGAGGATTTCAACGCAAAAAAGCACGCGGACGAACAAAGGGTGGATGCCATTCTTGACAAAATATCCCAAAACGGCTACGGCGCCCTTTCCAAGGAGGAGAAGGATTTTCTTTATAAGTACAAACGTTGATAAGTAATAAGAACAATGGCAAAAAGCGCAAACACCAAGACGATTTTCTTCTGGATTCTGATGGCTTTGAACATCATCGCGGGGGTGCCGTTGCTGCTGGCGTTCTTTGCAGGCTTCACCCCACCATCGTTTTCGCGGATTATTTTCTGCGCAAGCATCGGATTCCTCTATCTGCTAGTGGCCAACTTCGTGATGATTGTCGCTTGGTTTTTCATCAACTACAGATTCGCGCTCATCTCCGTCTTTCTAATATTATTGAATATAAATAATATAGACAGACATTTCCAATTCAACGCCACCGATGTGCCGGAAAAAGTGCCCGGTGCCATCAAGGTGATGAGTTACAATGCGCAACTGTTCGGGCTATACACAGACAGCGATATGGATAAGCGACGGGCCGACAACAGCAAAGTCATGGCCTATTTGCGGGAGGAAAACCCCGACATTGTGTGCTTTCAGGAATACTTCTGGGACAAAAGCGAAAGTCTCAACTTCCACACAACCGACACCATCCTCACTATTCTCGGACTGGACGACAATGAGAACTACTACTACCAATACTTTCCTGATACGCTACGCAATGCCTACTACTATGGTCTGGCTATTTTCAGCCGATACAGAATCGTGAACACAGGGGTAGTGCCCACCGACAGTTCCTCCAATGCAATCATTTTCATAGACTTCAAGTTCAGAAGCGACACCATTCGGCTGTACAACGCGCACCTTGCCTCGCTGCACATGAATGCCACCGACTACGAAACCAGCCGACAGGTGACCAATAACGAATACAACGATCCTGCCTTCGACAAAAATGCGAAAAGGCTGCTCCGCAAACTGACCGACGCCTCCATCAAACGCCAAAAACAGGTGGACTCACTGCGCAAGCACATCGACGAATCACCCTATCCGGTCATCTTATGCGGCGACTTCAATGACACGCCCGCCAGCTACTGCTACAACAAAGTCGCCCACAATCTCAAGGATGCCTTCCGCGAAAGCGGCCGCGGCTTCGGCTACACCTACCATGGCATCAACATGCCGCACTACCGCATCGACTGCATCCTGCACGACAAGAGGTACATCTCATTCGGCTATACCGTTGGCACTCAGCTGAAAGTCTCCGACCACTATCCTGTTCACGCCACCATATCGTTGCAAAAAAGGCTGTAGGCAACGAAGGACAAAAAAGCAAAACAATGGGAAAACCACCCTGAAAAATTACATTTTTAAGTGATTCGGAAAAAATACTGACATTTTCCCAAAATCCACAAATAGAAAATTCGCCTTTTTTCGTCCAAAATCTACAGCGACCGTCGTTTTTCATTCAAAAACAACAAAAAACAAAATAAGAATAAAGCATTGATTATTAATCAATAAAGTAAAATAATAACAAAACAACCATAACAGAATGTTAAAAAAAGATAAAAAACAAAACGCGGTGATTCTTTAATGAAAATTGTAGTATTTTTGCGGCATCAAAATTAATTACTAACCAATTAAAACAAAAGCAAAATGAAAAAGAATTTTTTAAGCATCGTTGCTATCGCATTAGTAAGCGTACTTGCTTTCGCTTCTTGCAACAAGGACAAACAAATGAGTGATTATCTGAGCAACAAGAATGGTTGGAAAATGACTTCCGTAAAATGCACGCATGAATTGCACCTGCAAAACAACACCACAATTGCTGCCAACACCGAACTTTTGGACGGTGACTATGCTAACGGCACTGGTTATTTCTATGCTTATGAAATCGACGACATCTACAAATTCGTTGCCGATGAAAAAACTCCCACCGAAGGTGCTGAATACCTCAATGGTAACAAGAACCTTGGCGAAAACGCTCAAACCGCTGAAGACAAGAAATTGGGCGACTATGTAATTAACAACGACACCAAGATCCTCGGCCTCTATCTGCCTTGGGCTCCTACCGCTTTCACCAGCGCAAGCATCAAGACTTTGGATGCTAAGACGATGGAACTCATCTGCAACTACACTGTTCAAGCTGACAACGCTAAATTGGATCCGGGTGAATACACTTTCACTGTTAAATTCGCTGCTGAATAATAGAATCAATAAAAAGAACCTTATTAAATAACCAATTAAAAAAAGAAAAAAATGAAAAAAGTATTCTTAGCATTATTAGTAGCTGGTTTATTCGTTGCTTGCGGCAACAAAAACACTGAAGCTGAAAACACTGACAGCACTGCAATGGATTCCGTAGTAGTTGAAGAACCCGTTGTTGAAGCTCCTGCTGTTGAAGCTGAACCCGTAGCTGAAGTTCAAACCCCTGCTCCCGCTGAAAAAGAACAAACCGTTGGTCAAGTTGCCAAAGAAGAAGGCGACAAGCTGGCTAAGGAAGCCATCAAGGCTGGTGCTCAAGCTGGTAGCAATGAACTCAAAAACGTTGCTAAACAAAGCCAAACCCGCTAATCTAATTAGCTTTAATTAAAGAACGGGAGATTCATTCTCCCGTTTTTTTTTGCTATTTTTGCAACCTTTTTACAGAAAAACCGTAAACTTGCCTTGGTTTATAAAATCATAGGCAACATTCACGACATAATTTTGTAGAGAATATTACGCAAAATCTTAAGCAGCATGAATAGCAGACTTTTACACAACGCTAAATTGTTCTTGGCGCTTTTGTTGACAGGGGCTCTTACGCTACAAATCTCCTTTGCACAATCCACGCAAGGCACCGACTTCTGGTTCACCTATATGACCAATAACAGCACTCCTGAATCCACCGACCTGATTCTGTCGGCACAACGTGCCTGCACCGCTACCATCTCCAACCCCAATACCGGCTGGACCACCACCGTATCCATCGGCGCCAACGCCCGTGCCGACGTGGTCGTTCCCATGGCCAGCGGCTATATCACCAACAATGAAACGATTGAATTCAAAGCCTGTCACATCGTAGCCACCGACACCATCTCCGCCTACTCCATGAATTACAAAAACGCCTCTTTTGACGGAGGCAACCTACTGCCTACCAACACATTGATGGACGAGTACATGATACAGACGTGGACTACCGACCTCGATGGTAGCGAATTTGTCATCATAGCAACCGAGAACAACACTGTCATTGACATTACCCCGTCGGCACTGACCTCCGGGGGCCACGCTGCAGGTGTCACCTACAGCATCACCATGAACCAAGGCCAGACCTACCAGTGCAAAACCTCCTCCGAATCAGCCACTTTCACGGGCACGCACATCAAAGCCCGCGACTGCAAGAAAATCGCAGTTTTCGCCGGCCATGAATGCGCCCGCGTGCCCTACGATTGCACCTACTGCGACCATATCTACGAGCCCATGCTTCCGGTCGCCTATTGGGGCACCCACTTCATTCCCACCCTTTCGTATGGAAGAACGAAAGATGAAGTCCGTATAACCGCTTTAAACAACAATACTACTGTTCATAAAAACGGGGTGCTTGTCGCCACCCTTCAGGCAGGTGGTCACTACGATTTTGAAATGAACACCTCCAACCAGTCCTGCTTCATTGAAACCAGCGGCCCCGCCGTCTGCTACCTCTACCTCGTCGGTCAAAGTTGCGGCGGCACTGATGGCGACCCGTCCATGGTACTCATCAACCCCGTGGAACAGCACATTAAACAAATCACTTTTGGTACTTACCAGCCCTCCGGCTATACATACAACCACTACGTGAACATCGTGACCCCCACCATCAACGTACCGTCCGTGACGATGGACGGAACGAGCATCTCCAGCTCCTTCAGTGCCGTTTCCGGCAATGCGCAGTACTCTTTCGCACGCATTCCCGTGTCGCACGCTGGACACACCCTCCGCTGCGATAGTGGACTCGTGGCCCACGTTTACGGATTGGCGAATGTAACCTCCTACGCCTATGCAGTTGGAGCCTCGGTGCGCCCCATCAACGCACCACAAATGTTCGTCAATGAGGTAAATGTAGCAGACATCCCCGAGAACCAACAATATTGCGCCAATAGAGACATCGACTTTGAACTGCAGGTTGATGGGGATTTCGGCGATATCATTTGGGACTTCGGCGACGGTACCTCTGAAATAGGCAATCCCGTCTCCCACCTCTACCCAAGTGATGGACAATATCGCGTAACAGCCTATATCTCGGGTATTACCATAGGATGTCTTTCCAGCTTGGGCGACACCCTATTCACCATTGTCAACATTCCCCCGCCAGACCCGATCCCTGTTTATGAAAGCATCTGCGAAGGCAACACCTACGACTTTTACGGGCGGATCCTCACGGAATCAGGTGTGTATTTGGACACGCTGACCACTGGTTCGGAATGCGACACGGTCATTGAACTACACCTGTCGTTCATCCCGCAAGATCCTATTCAGATTTACGACACCATCTGCCCAGGTGAAAGCTACTTCATGAATGGCAACTTCTACAGCCAACCCGGCATCTATTACGACACCCTCGCCACCTCAGGCGGCTGCGACAGCATCTTGGAACTCCACCTCATTGTATCGCCCGTTCCCAGCGTCAACTTGGGCAGCGACAAGGTATTGTGCGGTATGGAAGAGTTTCCCGTGCTGCTCTCGCCTGCAGTGACTACGGCCGGAACCAATCCGCATTTCACATGGAGTACTGGGGAAACCACGCTCTCCATCAACGCCCATCAACCGGGAATATTCTCCGTAACTGTCACCAACCAAGCAGGTTGCGTTGGCAGCTCTTCCGTGGAAATCCGGCTACAAGATGCCATTAGCATCAGCGTGGAACAGACCTCCGACTTCTGCGATGACGGGATCACTACCCTCGTAGCCACCACAAACGCCCCCAATATTCGTTGGAACACAGGGGAAACCACCTCAGAAATCGAAATCCACGCTTACGGCAGATACAGTGTCAAGGCGTATGACGGTGCCTGCGAAGCCGACACGGCCATCGATATCCTGCGATGCCCATTCGACCTTTATTTCCCGAACTGCATCTCCGCCTCTTTCGACGATGGGATGAACGACCAGTTCCACATGTACGGAGTTGAACTCGTGTCCGAGTTTGAAATCTGGATTTACGACCGTTGGGGCATGTTGGTATTCCACTCCAACGACCCGCATTTCCACTGGGACGGCATCATCAACGGAAAAGTCGCTGCCAACCAAGTGTTCTCGTGGCGAGCTTTTGCCACTCCTAAAACCGAAAAGAAGAAATACGCCTTGAATGGCACCATCATCGTTCTATAGCTATCAGCTAAACTGCTAATAGCTAATAGCAAAACCACCTGGCCTTGTTTGGAAAAGAATTTTGTACCTTTATACTAAACAAGGCCATTATTCGTTTTAGCACCGACGTTTAACCGAAACTATACGATAACATGAAGAAACTTTTTGGGATTGTCCTTTTCCTGTTCGGATTTTGCTTGAATTATATGCAGGCGCAGAGCAAACAGGATATTCTAGTTAAAATCGGCGAGGAGAATGTCACCGCCGATGAATTCTTAAAAGCATACGAGAAAAACAACCGGTTGGACACCGCTTCGGAAGCCAGCCTCCGCGAGTATCTGGATTTGTACATCAATTTCAAGATGAAAGTTCAGGAAGGCAACGCCCTCCAGTTGGACACTTCCAAAAGATTCAAGATGGAGTTGAGTTCCTATCAGAAGCAGTCGTCACAACAATTCCTTATAGACAAGGAAGTTACCGAAGAGTTGGTGTCAGAGGCAATTGACAGGGCCAAACAGAACATCCGCGCTTCCCATATCCTTATCAACTGCGGCGAGAACGCCTCACCGAAAGACACGCTGAGCGCCTATCAGAAAGCCATTTCCATTCGCAACGAGATTTTAAATGGAAGCATCTCTTTCGCAGATGCCGCCGTCAAGTATTCCGACGACCCCTCCGCCCGCGATATGGTGAACCCCCAAACCAACCGCCTGCACTTCGGCAACAAAGGAGATTTGGGCTATTTCACCGTTTTTGACCTGATTTATCCTTTCGAAACCGCCGCCTACAACACAAAAGTCGGCGAAATTTCAATGCCCGTCCGCACCAAATTCGGCTACCACCTCATCCAAGTGGTGGATAAAATTCCCGCCATACAAGACATTACCATCGCCCAGATTTTCATCAACGACTCTTTGGCTAAAGGTGACATGCAATCTGAAACCACCGCGAAAAAACTCGCTGAAATTCAAAACCGCCTGAAACAAGGTGCTGATTTTGAATCCCTTGTCGCCCAATACACGGATGACAAGAACTCCATTGAAAAGGGTGGACTGCAAGAGCCTTTCGCGCTCAACAGCCGGCAGGGCGATTTTGTCAAAGCCATCCTGAAGCTGAAAGAGGGCGAGGTTTCCGAACCCCTTCGCTCCCAATTCGGATGGCATATCGTCAAGTTAATAGGAATCAAGCCCGTAGTCATTGATGAAGACATGGCATACAACATTCGCAGCCGCTGTGAAAGAGACTCCCGCTCCCACAAAAGCAAAGACGCCTTCATCAACCGACTGAAAAAAGAGTACAATTACAATGAAAGCGGCCGCGAAAAAGCCATCAAGTTCTTCCTTAAGAACATGCCGGATGAATTCTTCCAAGTGAAAGATGCCGACATGTCAAACACCAAGGGCATCGATAAGCTGAAACCGATGGCAACTTTCGCCGACCAGACCATCACCGCCAAGGAATATGCCAAGGAGTTCAAACGTTACCGCGGCATCAACCTCTCCCGAAACGAATTCCTTCCTTTCTTGGAGGAACGCTTCGACATATACATTCAAAAGAAACTGATGGGGTATGAGAATTCTCGCCTGATGGACAAGTACCCTGAATTGAGGGATTTAGTCAAGGAATTCCACGACGGAATGGTATTGTACGAAATCAACACCTCCAAAGTCTGGGCCGCCGCCGTCCAGGATTCCACAGGCCTCGAGAATTTCTACGAAATGAACAAGGCCAACTATGTGGATTCCAATACACAGGAAGTGAAACCGCTTAGCGAAATCCGCGCCATCGTCATCACCGACTATCAGGAGTATTTAGACGAAAAATGGATTTCCGAACTGCGCAAAAAATACAATCCTGTCGTTGACGAAAAAGTATTTTCTCAACTTTTGAAAAAATAGAGTGGGGCTTTTGAAAATATCCGACCATAAAGTATTAGTAGGGATGCGATTCATCACATCTCTACTAATTGTATTATTATTGTCAGGCTGCTATCGCGACGACAAAGTCGTTGCGGAAGTGAACCGGCATAAATTGTACCTGTCGGAAGTCCGCGCCCAAATGCCCGACGGTCTGTCCGCCGAAGACAGCGCCCTCTTATCGCAAAAAGTGATTGACGACTGGATTACGGAAGAACTCATTCTGGCTGAAGCTGAAAAAATACTATCCCCCAAAGAGAAAAACTTCAACCAGGAAATCGCTAATTATCGGCGGATGTTATTGAAACAGAGATACTTTGAAAAAATAACATCCAATCCTGAGCAATTCAAAGTGAGTGACGACGAAGTGAGAAAAGTCATCCGGCAAACCGCAGGAAACGACATTGTGGAGAAGGAAATCGTGAAATTGAATTACGTGAAGCTCCACAAAAACTCCCCTATCTTGCAGAATATCAAGGATATTTTATTTGACGACACTCGACGAATGAACGAGAAAGCGCAAATTGAAACGCTTTGCGCCGACACGATAGAATACTTCATTGAAGACAACAAATGGCTCTTCTGGGACGACATTCAAGCAGAAGTGGATATTGATTTCAATGCACAAAAGGCGAACAAACTGCCTCTCTGCTTTGACCAAACCATCGGCAACGACCGCTATCTCATTGTCATTCTTGATTATAAATCGGAACAGACAGCCGAAGAGAACGATGAATACTTTGAAAGTGTTCGCACAATGCTGATTCAACAGAAGAAAACCGCCTTCATCAATCAGGAAATTCAGAATTTAAAAAGCAAGAACAAATGATAAAAATTTCCCTTACTGCATTTTATATCATACTGATAATCAAATACATCGGATTTCAAATCGGTTTATGGGGCATTTTTGAAAAAGCCGGTGTAAAAGGTTGGAAATCGGTCATTCCGATCTATCGCTCATGGATTTGGCTCCGCCAGATACTGGACCGCCCGTGGTGGTGGATGATTCTGCTTTTGATACCGTTTCTCAACATTTTCATGGGCTACATGATGATTTGGAAGACCATCCGTCTATTCAAAAAAACCAGTTACCTGATTTTGATTCCGGGTACATTTTTCAACTTCATCTACCTGCCCTATCTGGGTTTTGCCAAGAAGGAGACACTGACTGCGTACAAGGATTTGCCGGTTTTCAAGAAGAGCCCGTTGCGCGAGTGGGGCGATGCCATCATTTTTGCTGTGGCCGCCGCCTTCCTTTTCCGCACTTTCCTCTTTGAACTATACGCCATCCCTACCTCCTCAATGGAGAGTTCCCTAATGGTGGGCGACTACCTCGCCGTGAGCAAATTCCACTTCGGAGGACGCGTCCCGCAGACCGTTTTCTCCGTGCCGTTCATGCACAACACGCTGGCAGGAACCAAACAGACACCCAGTTTTGTGGATTGGGTACAACTCCCCTACTACCGTTTCCCCGCTTTGCACAAAGTGAAAAACAACGACCCGATAGTCTTCAACTATCCCGATGGTGACACTGTGGCGCTGGAGCGGCAGGCAGAAAGCTACTATGCCATTGTGCGCGAGTTTGAAGCCATCCTCAACCCGAATGCAACGGATGCCGAAAAAATGATGATTGCCCGCCGCTACGCACCGGAAGAGATGGCCAGTATTCGCGCTCAATACGGGAACCAGCTCTACCACCCCGGCCTTGGACGCGAGGTAGTGAAAAAAATCTACACCGTACAAGCACGCCCCGTTGACAAACGCGAAAACTACGTGAAACGCTGCGTAGGACTGCCCGGCGACAAATTAGCCGTCATAAACGGGCAACTCTTCATCAATGACAAAGCCGCCGAGAACCCGAAAAACATGCAATTTTCATACGAATGCGACGTTCCGCTCTCCAAGAAAGCTCTTAAGAACTTGAATATCAACGAAGAAGATGGAAGCATGACATACGGCATCTACTGTTTGAACAAAGAACAGAAAAATTCTATCGAAAAAATGGGGCATAAACTCAAATGCCGCATGGATGGAAACGACTACGATGCAGCCATCTTTCCTCACGATCCCCGCTACCCGTGGAACAAGGACAATTTCGGTCCGCTCCTCATCCCGCAAAAGGGCGTTACCGTTGAGTTAAATGATTCAACCATCGTACTTTACGAAAAAATCATCCGCAATTACGAATTGAATGATTTGAGGGTGACGGACGGGAAAATCTACATTAACGGGAAAGTGGCCACCTCCTATACCTTCCAACAAAACTACTATTTCATGATGGGCGACAACCGCCACAACTCCGCCGACTCCCGCTACTGGGGCTTCGTGCCCGAAGACCACATCGTGGGCAAACCCGTCCTCGTATGGCTATCACTTGACAAGTTCAAGAAGTGGGGCGACGGCAAAATCCGCTGGAGCAAGATGTTCAGAACGATTAAATAACCGATTACTGTTGACTAAAAGTGGCTTCTACATTCAAAATACCACATACCTTCACAATTGTCTTTTGCATTGTAATTGCCTGTGCAATACTTACTTGGATTGTACCAGGTGGGGAATTCGTGCGCGATGATGCGGGCAACGTGATTGCTGATTCCTATCATCGAGTAGATAGCCAACCGCAGACGTGGCAAATTTTCACGGCTTTCTATGCCGGGTTCCAGAAAGCGGCCAACATCATCGTGTTCATTCTGATGATAGGAGGTGCATTCTGGGTTCTGAATACCACCAATGCCATCAACGTCGGGATTTACTCATTCTTGGGATTCACAGAAAAACTACAACACAACAAAGTAATGAAAGCCATCGGGGTAAACAACCTCGTCATCATTCTTATCATGCTGATGTTCAGTGCATTCGGGGCGATTTTCGGAATGAGCGAAGAGACGCTGGCATTCATGGTGATTTTTGTACCGTTAGCCATCTCCATGGGCTACGACTCGATTACGGGGGTGCTGATGTGCTATGTGGCGGCACATGTAGGCTTTGCCGGCGCCATCTTCAACCCGTTCACCATCGGAATTGCACAGGGGCTCTCAGGGTTGCAACCCTTCTCCGGATTGGAATACCGTTGTCTCTGCTGGCTCATCCTCACCACCATCGCCATCGTCTTCACTCTGATTTATGCCGCGCGGGTCAAGAAGAACCCGCAAAAGTCATTTATGTACGAGCTGGATGCCTACTGGCGCGACAAGGTGGTTAAAAACGAAGAGGTGAAATCGCAAAAGTCAACGGTTGCCACGTGGGTGGTTTATGGGGTGGTTGCCGGGCTGATGATTTTCCTCGCTTTCCGTTTCCCGCAAACGCAGATCACCATTGGAAACGGGCACTACGAATTGATTCTTTTTCCCATTATTTCAGTGATTTACATAGCGTTGGGGTTTTACGCTGCGTATAAATCCGTACATGGTTTCATTCTCACGCTGCTGCTGCTCACCATTGTCATGCTGGTGGTGGGCGTCTTGGGATACGGTTGGTATGTAGGTGAAATTGCCGGGTTATTCTTCGCGATGGGCCTGGCTGCCGGACTTGCCTTCAACACCCGCTTCGACCGACTCATCCGCCAGTTCTTGGAAGGGTGCGGCGATATGCTGACTCCTGCCTTAGTGGTGGGCATCGCGGGCGGCATCATCATCATCCTGCAAGATGGAAAAATCATCGACACCATCCTTTACGGTGCATCCAACCTGATGGCCGATACCGGAAAAGAGGGCGCTGTGGGCGGCATGTACTTGATACAAAACCTGTTGAATTTAATTATTCCTTCCGGCTCCGCCAAGGCCGCACTCACCATCCCCATGATGGCTGAATTTTCCGACCTGATGGGAATCTCACGCCAAATCAACGTGCTCGCATTCCAATTCGGCGATGGGTTCACCAATATGATCACCCCAACCTCGGGCGTTCTCATCGGTGCCCTCGGCATCGCCCGCATCCCCTACGCCAAATGGGCAAAATTTATTTTTCCTTTCATCCTAATCCTGATAATTATAGGATTTTTGTTACTTTTGCCGACCATTTATTTACCTCTCAACGGATTTTAAAAACCATGAAAACAAGTCGGCTTTGCATCATCATACTTTTGACTGTCATCACCTTTCCGCTTTATTCTCAGAACGACAACTACTACTTCTACCACTATTATGAAGCATGGGAAGGCGGTGTTGACTTCGGCGTGAACTCCTTTTTTGGCGATGTGAATGACAACACCAACAAAATTTTTCCCGCCACACCATTCCAAGCATCCTTCTATAAAAACCGGCATTTTGTTATCGGGGGCTATTTCGGCAAAAGAATGACCCCGTTCTGGACCTTGGCCGTTGAATTCAAGTTGGCCAACGTATCCGGCAAAGACAAGTACACCTCACGGGAGTTCAAGTCCTATTTGAATAACGAAATCGTGATTTCCAACACGTTAGACATTCTATCGATGTGCAATTTGGATACCAAATGGGCTGTTTATCCCAAAATCGGCTTCGGGCTGTACGGTTTCCGCAGCACATTATGGGATATGGGGACCGGAGAAATACGCACTTACCCCGATAACTACGAGACCATCTACTCCAGTCTGAGCCCTGCACCCAAACCCAAGGGCTATCGGTACACTTTTGGAATGCCCGTCGGCATTGGCGGCAGTTTCCGCCCGATTCCTGAATTGCGCATCTTCTTGGAAACCGGCATTACCTGGATTGCCTCCGACTATGTGGATGTGGTTCTGGGCGAACGCAGTTTCGAAGGCGTTTGGAACACCGTGATTGGCATCAGCTATCAGTTTGATTTTCCTGTAGTTAGAGGCGGTAATCCACGCAGTAACACCGCCAACGATGCACTGAAGGATGACGGGGTGACCAAACAGTACAAAAAAATGCGCTACCGTTCCAACTTGGGCACTGGAAAACCGCGCTACAGCAAGAGCAGCGCCATGAAAAAGCACAAATAGACATTGACCTCTTTTCCAGGGTTGTTTTTTGAGGAAAGTGACGCAAACTTTTTCTTCAAAAAACCTCATTTTCGGCTTGGTTTGTGCCAATTAAATTTGTATTTTTGCAAGTTTTGTAAAAAGTGCATTTTATGAAAGTACATATTGCCTCCGACCATGCCGGATATGAATTGAAAGAAGCCGTCAAACAACATTTTTCCATGGGTTATGAGTGGGAAGATCACGGGACATTTTCAACGGAAAGCGTTGATTATCCAGACTTTGCGCATCCGTTAGCCGATGCGGTCTCCAAGGATGTTACTGCACGTGGAATCCTGATTTGCGGAACCGGCAACGGAGTCGCCATCACCGCTAACAAGCATGCCAACGTGCGCGCGGCCCTCTGCTGGAATCATGACATCGCCGCCCTCGCTCGTCAGCACAACGATGCCAACGTGCTCGCCCTTCCCGCCCGCTTCATCGACCAAGCCACCGCCTTCGACCTCATCTCCACCTTTTTCAACACCTCCTTCGAAGGAGGCCGCCACGAAAGAAGAGTCAGCAAAATTAACATCCAATAGCCATGGAAATTTCTCAAAACGTTGACCTGGAGTTTATTAAGACGCGAGCCTACATCGCCCGTCATTCCTATATCGAAGATATGGGAAACCAACTCCCCGCCTTCGAGAAAAAACTGATGGGCAAAAATTTCAAGGTCTATTGGGCCTCCACCCAAGACGATCTCGTCAGTATGATGTTCGAGCTTTTTCCGAACAAACTCTACAACCGCATCTGTTTCGACATCCCCAAAATCCCTGAAAATTTCAGCAACACAAAGGTCGTACAGAAAATCTCCGTGGCCGAACTTGAAAACGGTCAGGCAAACGCCAACATCCTTGTCACACAGGCGGATTTCGGCGTGGTGGAAACCGGCTCCCTCGTACTGCTCAACAAAAACTGCAAAAACTGCTTCAATCTCGTCACCAATATTTTCATCATATTAGATATCAGTAAGTTAGTAAACAAACTTTCCGAATTGGAAACCATCCTCTACTTGCGTTCCTTCTATCAGACCGAAAAATTCCTTCCAGAGGACGTGAAGATCATCAATCGTCCTTTCATGCGTATTGAAAAAAGCAAAATCGTGGGCTTGGACGAATTTGAAAGCCAAGAAGTACAGATTCACGTTTTCCTCTACGACAATGGCGTTACCAAGATATTGTCCGACAGCAAATTGCGCAATTCCCTCTACTGCATCGGCTGCGGAAAATGCAAGAGCGTATGCCCAGTTTACAACTACACCAAAGAACATTCCCCCATTGATTTGGTAAAGGCGAACTGCTTCGAGGAAGAGCGCCTCGCCGGGAACATATTCAAAAGCACCCTCCTTTGCGGCAACTGCGATCAGGTGTGCCCCGTGCAAGTCCCTTTCACTGATTTGCTCATCAGCGAAATGCAAATGTCGCGCAAAGAACGGAAGGACAATAGCGGCCATGCCAAAGTTTTTGCCAAGAGAAAGAAACTCAACAAGATGAGCAAAGGCCTCAACCGCTATTTCTTCCTCAAGAAACAGTACGGCGCTAACCGTATGCTCTATAATTACTTCAAGAACCAAAAAGGGGCATTCTACAATTTGAAATGGCTCCAAGAACATCAGGAAAATGAACAGTAACAGGGAATTCATTCACGGGAAAATTCGCGAGTTCATCCGCAAATACTACCTTAACAAATTGTTGAAGGGTGCAATCCTGTTTGTAATCATCACGCTTCTCGTGTTCATCGCATACGCGGTATTGGAATACTTTTCTTACTTCAACAGCACCGTCCGCACCGTACTCTTCTTCTCCTACATCGCCCTCTTCGGCGCCACTTTCATCGCTTATATCGCCATCCCTTTGGCCAAACTGCTGGGAATGGGCAAGCAACTCACCAACGAACAAATCGCTGAAATCATCGGCAAACATTTCCCACAAATCGATGATAAACTACTGAATATCTTTCAGTTGGAACAAATGATTGACCGTGGCGACTACGCCAGCCTTGAACTTCTTTCCAAGGCAATCGACACCAAAATCGACACCATCAAGCCTTTTCAATTCAGCAAAGCCATCCCGTTCAAAAAAACAGTCAAATACATCAAATGGGCCTTGATTCCGATTCTGCTCTTTATCGTCATTTTTGCCGTAAAAAGCGAAGTGTTCACCCAATCTTCCGAAAGAATCATCCATTACAACACCTACTACGAAAAACCCGCACCCTATTCATTTGACATTCAGAACGATAGACTTCAAACTTTCCAAAACGAAGAATTCGTACTACGCGTCAAAGTCAATGGCGAAGAGACTCCCAGCGCGATATATATCGCCATCGGCAACAAGAAATACCAACTTGCAAAAGCCGACAACGTCCATTTCACCTACACCTTCAAAAATCTTCAGGCCAACACCGACTTCAACATCTTCACTGACGAGGTGACCTCTCCCGAATACACACTGAAAGTGCTTCCGAAGCCCGTCATCATCAGCTATTCAATGACTTTGCACTACCCCGCCTACCTCCACAAGAACGACGAGACGGTAGATAACAACGGCGATGTAACCATCCCCGACGGCACCCAAATCACGTGGGCTTTCTACACCAAAAACACCCGGAATCTCTCATTCATTCTGCCTGACAAAACCGAGGTAATCAGCACTGACAAAGACATTTACAAAATCTCAAAGGTCGCCCGTACCTCCTTCGACTATGCCATCACCAACAAAAACCAATTCTGCGAAAGCAAGGACACGCTCAAGCACAGCATCAGCGTAATCGCAGACCAATATCCCGAAATTTCAGTGGTCAGCCAGGCCGACTCCGTGTTGCCAGGCCGCATTTACTTCAAGGGAAACATCAAAGATGACTACGGATTCACACGCGCCCGATTCGTCTATACCAAATACGACAAAGACGACCACGCCCTCGAGGTCAACAAAACCGTCAACATCGAAATCAACCCGCAAGCCACTGTGCAGGACTTCTACTACTATTTCGATGCTACGGCTTTACAGTTGGAACCAGGCTATCGTCTGGACTACCATTTTGAAGTATTTGATAATGACGGAGTTAATGGTGCAAAAGCCGCCCGCACCACCAACGAAGTCTATCGAGTGAAAACCGAAGCGGAAATCGATGCCGAAATTGAAAAGAGCAATTCCCGTACCAAAGACGACCTCGAAAACCTCATTGAAGAATCCAAGGATTTGTTGAAAGACATCTCCAAATTGGAAGAACAAATGCTTCAAAACAAGGAACTTACATGGCAAGACAAAAAGAAACTCGAAAATCTGATGCAGCAATATCAGGAACTGAAAAAACAGATTGATGAGCTGAAACAGAATCAACAGCAGCAGAATGCCATTGAAAATCAATACAAAAACATTCCTGAAAGTATTATTGAAAAACAAAAAGAGCTGCAAAAACGCTTCAATGACGTGCTTTCCGACGAGATGAAGCAGATGCTGGAAAAGATGCAGAATATGATGGACCAGCTCAACAAGAAAGAGGATGTTCAGAACCAGATGAAGAATATGAAGTTGAGTACCGAGGAGCTGAACAAATCGCTCGACCAGCAACTCTCTCTGTACAAGCAACTTGAGTTTGAAAAGAAGTACAACGACATCATTGACCAGACGAAAAAGCTATCGGAAGAGCAGAAAATGCTTTCCAAAGAGACCGAAGCGAAGGCACTCAACAAGGAAGAGGCATTGAAGAAACAGCAAAATATTGAAAATCAATTCAATAAAATCAAAAACGATTTGAAGGAGCTGCAAAAGTTGAACCAGGAGTTGGAAGATCCCAACAAATTGCTCAATACAGACAAACTTCAGCAGCAAATCAACCAGGACATCAAGGAGAGCAAGGATGCGCTCAACAAGAACAATCGGAGCAAAGCCTCTCAAAGCCAGCAAGATGCGGGCGAAAAAATGGAGCAGATGGCCGATGAGATGGAGCAGAACATGCTGGAAAACGAAGAGGAGAACCTGTCGGAAGACATCGAGTCCATCCGCCAGATTCTGGACAATCTGGTTCAGATTTCGTTCAATCAAGAGAGCAACATCACCACGCTGAAGACGCTCACCCCGCAATCCGCACGATTGACGGATGTGATGCGCGCCCAGCACAACATCCGCGACAACATGCAGATGATTGCCGACTCGCTTGACGCGCTGGCGCATCGCCAGGCCGCCGTCGAACCCTTCATTCTGAGCGAAGTGGGCAAAATAGACAACTACATTGAAAGTTCCATCTCTTCCATCTCCAACCGACGGCTGCAAAATGCGATGAGCCAGCAGCAGTTTGCCATGACCAGTATGAACAACCTCGCCTTGATGCTCGCCGAGTCGATGAACGACATGAAACAAAAGCAGAACGAGTGCAAAAACTGCAAGAACAAGAAGAGCGGCAACGGCTCCTGCAGCAAGCCCGGCGGACAAGGGAAGAAGCCATCCGCCAAAACCGCCCGCGAACTGCAACAGCAACTCAATCGCCAGATGGAAGCCCTCAAACGCTCAATGGAACAGGGAAAACAGCAAGGACAAGGGCAACAAGGGCAGTCGATAAGCGAACAACTCGCGAAAATGGCCGCCCAGCAGGAAGCCATCCGCCGAATGATGCAGGAGTATCAGGACGGGCTGAAATCGGAAAACGGCGTGGGCGACAAGTCCATCGACAAGATGATTCAGGATATGGAAAAGACCGAAAAAGAACTCGTGAACAAAATCATCAATACGGAGACCATCAACCGGCAAAAGAAAATAGAGACCCGGATGTTGGAAAGCGAACGGGCGCAGCAACAGCGCGAACAGGAAGAAAAGCGCGAGAGCACCGAAGGCCGCGACATCATCAACCCCAATCCGCCCAAGGAGTGGAACACCGACAAAAAAACGCAGCAGCAGACCGAAATGCTGAAGTCCATTCCGCCCAACCTGAACTACTACTACAAAGAAAAAGTCAACCAGTATTTTTATAACATCGAATAAATCAGAACATTATGTACAATATTGAATTACAAAGACTTACGTTAGAAGATGCGCAGACGAGAGCGCTCGGAGCCGTAGAGAACCTCTGCGACAAGTTCCACTTGGAGAACCAATTCGGCGTCATCTCCTCCGCCGCCAATCTCCTGATCTCGCTGTTGGAACGCTGCACCAACGACCAAGACGAGGAGTTTACGCTCAACTTCTATGTGGAAAGCGAGAATCTTTCCATCCAATTAATTAGTTATCAGAATCTTAACGAAGTTTATCAATTGATAAAAAATTCAACTTTGGAAGATTCCGACAGTGCGGCTTACTCTTTTTCGCTGCTGACCGACAATGTGGAACTGCGCAATGAGAACGAGTTATGGACGGACATTGCGGTTTCACCTCAATTTGACACCGCCGACCGCGCAGCTATATTGAAGCAGGAAGAAGTGAGAACAAAACAACTGAACGATTGATTTTTAACGACAAAAGATTGATGAAGCCAAACATTGAAGAGCTTTTTGCAAAGATTTTAGAGAAACGCAAACCTGCGAATCTGTACCAGCCCATTCTCTACACGCTGTCGCAAGGCGGGAAGCGCCTGCGTCCGCGTCTCGTTCTGATGGCGACCGAAGCCTTCGATGGGGATATGGAAAAAGCGGTTTATCCCGCTGCAGCCTTTGAAATGCTTCACAACTTCACGCTCATCCACGACGACATTATGGACGATGCGCCCATTCGCAGGGGAAAGCCCACGGTATATAAGCAGTGGAACGGCAATATCGCCATCCTCTCTGGAGATGCGCTCGCCAACATGGCCCTGATTGAGATGCTTGACACGCCCATTTCAGCGGAAAACGTAGTGAAACTCACCAAACTATTCGCTCAAACTTCCGTGGAAATCTGCGAAGGCCAACAGTACGACCTTGATTTTGAGACCTGCGACCATGTCTCCATTGATGATTACATCTACATGATTCGTTTCAAAACCGCCGTACTCCTCGCCGCGTGCCTCAAAGCTGGCGCAATGATTTCAAATGCCCCTGAAGAAGCGCAGGAGTCCATCTATCAATTCGGCATCTCCATCGGTCTCGCCTTCCAACTGAAAGACGACCTGCTGGATGTATATGGCGACAAGGCCGTTTTCGGCAAAAAAATCGGCGGCGACATCCGTGAAAACAAAAAAACCTACCTCTACCTCCGCGCTTTGGAGGATGCCGATGAATTTTCCCGCAATGAACTGCTCCGCCTCTTCTCCTCCACCGATTTTGACGAAGAGGAAAAGTTCCAAGCCGTTTCCGCTATTTTTAACAAATTGAAAATCAAAGAGAAAACGGAAAACAAAATCGAGGAACTCGTCCAACGAGCCTTCATCGAACTGGACAAAATCCAAATTCCCGATTCTAAAAAAAAGATTTTCAAAGACTTGGCTGTCGAATTGAGTAGACGCATCAAATAATGAACCCGCTTTTCCAACAAAGAAAGGTCATCATCATTTTAGTCATGCTGCTGATAATGGCGGTATATGTGATTCGTTTGTTCGGGTTGCAAGTGGTGGACCAAACCTACAAGGACCGCGCAGCCGCCAATGCCATCCGCGAAATCATGGTTACTCCGCCCCGCGGCTTGATTTACGACCGAAACGACTCGCTTATCGTTGCCAATGAAGTGGTCTATAACCTGATGGTAATTCCCAAGAACATACAGACTTTCGACACCTTCGACCTTTGCAACATCTTGGAAATCGAAAAAGAGGAATTGATTAAGCGACTGGAAAAGGCCAAGGTGTATTCTCCGATTCTTCCCTCAATCATTGAACAGCAGATGTCGAAAGAAGACTATGGCTATTTGCAGGAAAAAATGCACAAATTCCCCGGCTTCTATGTTGAGAGTCGTATTCTCCGCTCTTACCCGATTCCCGTTGCAGCGCACATTTTAGGCTATATCGGTGAAATCACAGAAGATCAATTGAAAGAGGAAACGTATTATCAATTAGGCGATTACATCGGGATCAGTGGGATCGAGAAATCCTACGAAGAGGAACTGCGGGGGCAGAAAGGCAAACGGATGGTTTTGGTTGATGTACACAACCGCGAACAGGGTTCCTACAAAAACGGCGAAGAGGATGTGCGTGCCGTGCCGGGCGAAAACCTGTGGAGCACTTTGGACATCGCCCTGCAGGAATATGGCGAGAAACTAATGGAAGGCAAGAAGGGAAGTATCGTTGCCATCGAGCCCAAGACAGGGGAAATACTCTGCATCGTCTCCTCCCCCAGCTACAACCCGAATCTGCTTGTCGGGAAAAGCCGCAGCAAAAACTACTCCAAACTCTATACCGATTCCGTAAACCTCCCGCTATTCAACCGTGCATTGAAAGCCTGCTACCCACCCGGCTCCACCTTCAAATTGGCCAACGGCTTGATTGCCGAACAGGAAGGCGTGCTCACCGAACACACCATTTATAGCTGTGGCGGCGGCTATTCCATTGGAAATCACGTGATTGGATGTCACCACAGCGGCGCAACCAATCTGGTTAGCGGCGTACAGCACTCCTGCAACACGTACTTCTGCCGCGCTTTCTACAACACCGTCTCCAACCATCGCTATCACTCCGTTCAGGAAGGGTACCAGGCCTGGCGAAACCACATCACCAAGTTGGGTTTCGGCCAGAAATTCAACACCGACCTTCCGTACGAATCAAAAGGCATCATCCCCAGCGTCGAATACTTCAACAAGAAATACAAAAACCATTGGAACGGCAACTACATCGTTTCCATGGGCATCGGACAAGGCGAAGTGGGAGCCACACCGCTACAGATGGCCAACTTGATAGCCATCATCGCCAACAAAGGCTACTACTACAGGCCTCACGTGGTGCGCTGCATCGGCGATAAGCAAACGCCCAACATGCGCTACACGCAACGGATGGAGAGCGGCATCGAATCAAGGTATTTCAACCCCGTCATTGAGGGCATGCGATTGGCTGTTCTTCACGGAACAGCAACCGGCGCGCAGATTGACGGTATTACAATCGCAGGCAAGACAGGCACTGCACAGAATCCGCACGGCGCCGACCACTCCGTTTTCGCCTGCTTCGCCCCCGTTGAAAATCCTCAAATCGCTGTGTTTGTCCTCGTGGAAAACGGCGGATGGGGCGCCAGTTTCGCATGCCCAATCGCCAGCCTCATCGTTGAGTATTACCTCAACCGCGAAGTCAAACGCACCGACTTGGAACAACGGATGATTTCCACTCACTTCATCAAAACCAACAATAAACCAACCCAAAACGAAGATTAGGCCATGTATCCGGGTATTGAGAACAAGTCGAGATTTACGAAGGGGGTAGACAAATATCTGCTGATGATTTATGCTGCGCTCGTGTTCATCGGATGGCTGGCCATCTACTCCTCCACCTACGATGCATTGGCGGAAGTGCGTACCTTCAGCCTCACCGATTTCTACGGGCGCCAACTGCTTTGGATATTGGTTTCCGCCGTTGTGGGAGTAATCATTCTGCTCATCGACAGCAACATCTTCCAAACCTACGCGGGCATCATCTACATAGTCTGTATGGGGCTGATTCTACTGGTGGTCTTTTTCGGCGCCGACATCAACGGCGCCAAGTCCTGGATTAGAATCGGAAGTTTCACTTTCCAGCCGATCGAGTTGGCCAAATTCGCCACGGCACTCATGCTGGCGAAATTCTTCAGCCAAGGGAAAACCACGTTGGAACGCCGAACGCAGTGGGTTTTCGCATTCGGGCTCATCCTGATTCCCGCCGCCATCGCCATTCTCCAAAAAGACACCGGCTCGGCACTCGTTTTCTTCTCATTCATCATCCTTTTCTACCGCGAAGGATTCAGCACCAGTCTGATTCTTCTAGGACTTTTAGCCATTTTTGTTTTCGTTATTGCAATAAAATTCAATGAGTTATATGCAATCGCTTGCCTCACCGTACTGCTGATTGTCGCTTGTGTTTTCAACAATGGGAACACAAAAAAAATCATCCGCAACTTTGTTGTGTACGGCTCTTTTGCGCTATTCGTCTTCGCCGTCAACTTTGCCTACACACAAATTTTGCAACCGCATCAGCGTCAGCGCATTGACACCATTTTCGGGAAAAGCGTGGACCCGAAGGGTGCGGACTTCAACCTCAACCAGTCGAAAATCGCCATCGGCTCCGGCGGCTTTTTCGGCAAAGGCTATCTGCACGGAACACAAACCAAACTCAATTTCGTGCCCGAACAACGCACCGACTTCATCTTCTGCAGCATCGGCGAAGAGTTCGGTTTCTTAGGCAGCATCATCCTCATCGGATTGTATATCACTATGGTTATCAGGATAATAGTGCTTTCTGAGAAGGCGAGGACCGACTTCACGCGAATCTACGGCTACGGAGTCGCATCCATTATTTTTTTCCATCTCTTCATCAATATCGGGATGACCATCGGGCTAATCCCCGTCATCGGCATTCCGCTCCCGCTCGTAAGTTACGGAGGATCCTCCATGCTGGGCTTTACTCTACTGATTTTCACCTTTTTAAAATTAAGCGCGGAGTACTGACAAATTTTGTAACTTTGCAACCTTAAAACTAAAACAACTATGAACATTGCTATCGTTGGCACGGGGTACGTCGGACTGGTTACGGGCGTATGTTTTTCCGAAATGGGATTTAACGTAACCTGCGTGGATGTGGATGAGAAGAAAATCGCCATGTTGCGGCAAGCCCAATCACCGATTTTCGAACCCGGACTTCCCGCCCTGCTGGAAAAAAACATCAACAATCGAAGATTACAATTCACAACCCGTCTTGTAGATGTGATTGACGATGTAGAAGTTGTTTTTTCTGCGGTCGGCACCCCGCCCGATGAAGATGGAAGTGCTGATTTACAATATGTTCTTGACGTTGCACGCACCATCGGCCAAAACATCAAAAAATACATGCTGGTCATTACCAAAAGTACGGTTCCTGTTGGCACGGCTGAAAAGGTGAAAAAAACGATTAACGAGGAACTGGAGAAACGCGGAGTGAAGGTTGAATTCGATGTAGCCTCGAACCCCGAATTTCTGAAAGAGGGCAGTGCCGTCAACGATTTCATGCACCCCGACCGCGTGGTTTGCGGCGTGGAAAGTGAACATGCACGCAAAATCCTGGAATTAATTTACCGTCCCTTCATTCTCAACGGTCATCAGGTCATCATCACCGACATTCCTTCGGCGGAGATGATTAAGTATGCCGCCAATGCCATGCTCGCCACCCGCATCAGTTTTATGAACGAGATCGCCAATCTCTGCGAACGCGTGGGTGCCAACGTCGATATGGTGCGCAAAGGAATCGGCAGCGACACCCGCATCGGCAGCAAATTCCTCTATCCCGGCATCGGTTACGGAGGTTCCTGCTTCCCGAAAGACGTGAAAGCCCTCATCAAAACCGCCGAAGAAAACGGACAGACACTGCAAATACTGAAAGCGGTGGAGGATGTCAACATCCATCAAAAAGGCGTTCTTTTTGAAAAAGTAAAAAAATACTACCATGACGACCTAAAGGGAAAAACCATTGCCATTTTGGGTCTTTCCTTCAAACCCAACACCGACGACATGCGCGAAGCACCCGCTTTGGCGCTGATTGACAAACTGTTGGAAGCCGAATGCAACGTAAAAGCCTTCGATCCTACCGCCATGACAGAGTGCTACCGTCGCATCGGCGACAGCATCACCTATTGTAACGACCTTTACGAAACGGCCACCGATGCCGACGCACTCCTTTTGGTTACAGAGTGGCCCGAATTCCGCATCATCAATTTCCCCAAACTAAAATCGCTGATGAAAAAAGCCGTGATTTTCGATGGGAGAAACATCTACAACCCCGAAGAGGTGCATCTCAACGGATTTGATTACTTTGCTATCGGTAAATAATTAACTATGAAAAGAATACTTGTTACGGGCGGTGCGGGATTCCTCGGTTCTCATCTTTGCGAAAGACTACTGAATGAAGGAAATGAAGTGGTGTGCGTGGACAATTACTTTACCGGCAACAAACAACATATCATCCACCTGATGCAAAATCCCAATTTCGAGTTGATTCGTCACGATGTGATTCAGCCGATTTACTTGGAAGTGGATGAAATCTACAACCTCGCCTGCCCCGCCTCCCCAATTCATTACCAGTACAACCCCATCAAAACAGTGAAAACCTCCGTGATGGGTGCCATCAATATGTTGGGATTGGCCAAGCGCATCAATGCCAAAATCCTGCAGGCGTCCACCAGTGAAGTCTATGGCGACCCAAACCTTCATCCACAGCCCGAGGAGTATTGGGGAAACGTGAACCCCATTGGACTACGCTCGTGCTACGACGAAGGGAAACGCTGCGCTGAAACCCTCTTCTTCGACTATCATCGTCAGAATAAAGTGAGAATCAAGGTGATACGCATCTTCAACACCTACGGTCCCAACATGCACCCGCAAGATGGCCGCGTAGTATCCAATTTTATTATGCAAGCACTTCATAATGAAAATATTACAATATATGGAAGCGGGGAACAGACGCGCAGCTTCTGCTATTGCGACGATTTGATTGAAGCCATGATCCGGATGATGAACACGGATGATTCCGTGACTGGTCCCATCAATATCGGGAATCCGAACGAATTTACTATCAGACAATTAGCCGAAATGGTGATCGAACTCACCGGCTCCAAATCCCAAATCGTTTATCTGCCCGCCGTTGCCGACGACCCCACACAACGCCAACCCACCATCAACAAGGCAAAGGAAATCCTCCATTGGGAACCCACCGTTCAATTGCGCGATGGACTTCGGAAAACCATTGACTATTTTAAAAAATTGAACCTGTGATAACGAACCTTTCACAGGCCATTCAACGACATTTATCAACCATAAAAAAACAACCGATATGAAAAAATTTATTCTTATGCTGTTTTGCATCTGCCTCATCGGCTTTTCGACAGATGCATTGGCTCAAGTTTCCAAAACCGAGTCTGGAAAAAACAACAGCACATCCAAAACAACCACTACGCAAAAGCCCACTGAAAACAAGACCTATACAAATCCTCAAGCTGACCGCCAGAATAAGAAAGGCGACACGCAACTCAACAAAGCCAACAGCAGTTACCAAAAAGCTCAAGACATTCAGAGAAACAACAACTCGACCAGCACCTCCCGCCCCTCCAACAACAACAGTGCGGCAAAAGACAATCACCCGACTTCCAAACCCGCCACCAATTCCGCCACCAATAACAAGACTCCGAATACGAAACCCTCTACCTCAACCAATCAAACCGGGAAAAAGCCCACTAATACAAACAATAACAACGCTTCAAAGGGCAACAATCCCTCAACCAAACCAACCACCACCTCTACCACAACCAGCAAAACTCCGGCTACTTCTACCACCACAACCAACAAAACTCCCGCCACTACTGCTGCCGGAACCGACAAAACTCCCACCGACCGCACTACAGAGACAGACAACACGGCAAAGCGCGGTTACAACGACAAGGGTGAAGCTAAACCGCAATTAGCCCCCTCCGCACGCACAAACAACGCCGATGGCAAGAACAGCAATGGTGAAAGCATCGGTGACGAAAAGCTCGGCTACCATCCATACACGCACCCCAATAGCCACGGCTTCGGTAACCATTACACGCACATTCCATCGCATGCACGCCCCGTATATTACAACAACAGACCCTACTACTTCTATAACAGCCACTTCTGCCGCTACGTTGATGGCCGCTACATCATCTGCCGCCCCCCAATTGGTGCAGTTATCGCCTATAACCTCTTCCACACCTGGCGTCCGATTATCATCGTTTACCAAAACGTGAATTACTACTACGACGATGGAACCTTCTACAAACCTTATTCCGGTCATAATCAGCATGGTTATCAGGTCGTCGCACCCCCTATCGGAGCACGCATCGCTGAACTACCCAGCACCTACGAATATCTCAACCTCGACGGCCGCGCCTATTTCAAAGTTGACAATGTTTACTTTAAAGAAGTCATCGTGGGCGGCTACATCTGGTACGAAGTCGTTTGGGTAGGAAGAGACTGAGTTTAACGTATGAAATACCGTGCATAAGTTTCTTAATCGAAAGCGTTAAAAAACATCAATTATCAAATCTCAATCATCAATTAAAAAATGGCCGACGACAAGAAAATCATTTTCTCGATGGTAAACGTCAGCAAGACGTATCCTCCTCAAAAACAAGTTCTTAAGAACATCTATCTTTCTTTTTACTATGGTGCCAAAATCGGCGTGCTCGGTTTGAACGGTGCTGGCAAGTCCTCCTTGTTGAAAATCATCGCCGGTATCGACAAATCCTATCAAGGCGAGGTGGTTTTCGCGCCTGGCTACAGTGTCGGCTACCTGCCGCAGGAACCGAAATTTGATGAAGCGCTAACCGTTAAGGACGTGGTGAAGCAGGGCGTGCAGGAGGTGGTTGACATTCTGAAAGAATACGAAGAGGTGAATATGAAGTTCGCCGAACCAATGAGCGATGACGAGATGAACAAACTGATTGAAAGGCAGGGAGAGCTCACGGAACTTATTGACCAGCATGATGCTTGGGAACTGGACTCTAAACTCGACCGCGCCATGGATGCGCTGCGTTGCCCTGAAGGCGACACCCCCGTCAAAAACTTGTCGGGCGGTGAACGCCGCCGTGTCGCCCTCTGCCGACTGCTGCTCTCCGAACCCGACATTCTCCTCCTCGACGAGCCCACCAACC
>JAFVNW010000012.1 GCA_017506175.1 Bacteroidales bacterium
CAAGCTCCCATCTGGGAAAGAAGCGTATGGCGTTGCAAAGGCTGCCTTGAAACTGCTAAAACCCTTCTAGAATGCTGTCAAGACCATCACCACTGACAATGGCGGCGAATTCGCACACCACAAAGATATTGCAAAGGCCTTGTCCACCCATATATTCTTTACCGACCCATATTCGTCGTGGCAGAAAGGTTCCATTGAAAACATCAACAAATTAATAAGACAATATATACCTAAAAATCAATCAATTAACCTCGTTTCTCAAAACGATTTAGCCCTCATCCAATTAAAATTAAACAATAGACCTCGGAAAAAATTACATTTTCAAACCCCAAGTTCTATTTTTTATAACTTTGCAGGTTGAATCTATACATCTACAATCTTTCAGTTTTCAATTCTCAATTTGATGAACTTGTCGTATCTTTGCAGCCATTTTCAGCGTGTGCAATAATCGCGGGCGCAAAACGTTTCTTTTAATTGCTTGAATGGGAAATCATACATTATTATAATATGAAAAACTGGAAGAACTTTCTTCTCATCGTCCTTGCGATGGGACTGGCATTCAGCCTTAATGCACAAGAGGAACCCTCTTGGAAACAGACACTTCCGCGGCACGACATCCAGTTCGGCATCGGCGACCCTGCCCTCCTTTTCCTGAACAATACGGACATCTGCATCGGCTGCGACTACTACCCTCTCCAGCAGAACGCCGACAGCTGGTTCGAAGACTATGTGAACACCCTCACGTTTGCCGCTCCCACCATCAACTTCGAGTACCGCTACCGCTTTGCCAAGTGGTTTTGGTTCGGCGCCGCCACCTCCTTCACCCCCATCATCAACAAATGGAGCAAACAGGAGCCCGGCAATGAGTTCACCGACCATCTGTATTTTATCAGCATTATGCCGTCCGTGCGTTTTTCATGGCTTAACAAGAAGTACGTCACCCTCTACTCCGGCCTGTCAATCGGTTGTATGGTGGTCACCGGCAGCAAGTATCTGCCGGAAGAACGGGCAACCAAACAACAGACCTGGGCAAACTTTACGGGCCAGCTGACGGCCGTCGGCGTGCAGGTCGGCAAGAAATGGTACGGCTTCACCGAAGTCGGTGTCGGCGTACAGGGATTTGTCAAGGCTGGCTTCGGCTACAAATTCCAAAGCAAGGAGAAAAAGAGAGAATAATCTTCTATCATTTTTATAATCAATAATTTAAGAAGAAATGAAAAAGATAGCAATCATTCTCAGCATAGTGGCAGCCGTCTGTTGCGGCTGCTGGAAAACAGAAGGTTTTGTGATGCCCCAGTATGGCATCTACCGTTCGTGGGAGTTCGCTACACGCAACGTTCTCACCAATTATGTGGAACTGGCCTTCATCGGCAATGCGTGGATCAACGGCGACGACAGCGTGCGCCGCGCCATTGAGGACGAGTACCTTCCCTACCAGCGCATCCGCCACGAAGGGGGCAACGAATACGGCATTTACAACGGCTCAACGCTGCAGCTGCTCATCAACACGGGCGGGAAAGCGATTGATGAAGCCGGTGCCAACTGGCTGATCACCAACTACCAAGGTGGTACTGATTATGATGGAACGCGCCCGATATTCTGCTACAGCGGCAAGCACACCCGTCTGGAGATCCGACACACGGGTGTCAACGAATGGAACGTGCGCCTCGACAGTGTCAGCTGCGACGGCAGCACCTCCGACTGGACGATTTCCGTGCCCGGCACCGAAACCCCAGTGAGCCTCACCGACATCCCCTACACGTTCAACGGCAGCGGCATCTACATGCTCGACGGCACCTCCGTTGACGGCAACTACACGCGCAGTCCCATCACCATGCGCTACACCGTCACCGAGACCCTGAACCATAAGGTGGGAACTCCGGCCACCTTTGAGTCCGGCATCTTGGACATCATCGTTTCCAAAGCGGATTGCGATGACAAAACGGTCCGCGTTGATTTTAATACCGGAGACTACGTACTGACGAGCCACTAATTCGCATTTGTTTTAAAATTTTGCTATAAATATCAATATGAAAAAAAGTATTGTTCAAATATCCACTGCTGCATTGAAAGACGAAACGGATGAATATCGATTTTCCATTGACTTCTATGTTTTCCCTAAAGATGGAAGGTATGTGTCGTATTGTCCGTCTCTCGATCTCACCACAACGGGGGGAAACTTCAATGAAGCTGTTGGCAACTTTTGTGAATGCTTCCAGTTGTACGTTGAATGCTGCGTGGAAGCAGGAACACTTTGGGAGGATTTGAAAGCGCACGGTTGGCGTCTCACCAAGCAGGAATGGCATACACCCAAAATTGAATCCCTAATAAAAAAGACAGAGGTCAAAGAACTTTTCAACAGTCCCAGCGGATTTGAGAAAGTTGTTCTGCCCGCAAGAATACCTGCATTTGTATGAAAAGGTTGTCTAACATATCACTTCGCGAGTTTCGGGATTTTCTAACTTCGCAAGGGCTGCACCTACTCCGCACAAAAGGAGGGCACGAAGCCTGGTTTAAAGATGGCCTGACACGTCCCGTCATCGTACAGACACACGAAGACCCTGTGCCAGAGGATGTCGTATGTGCCAATCTGCGCACCTTGAATATCAGCAAGTCCGAGTTTCTTAAAAGTTTTGAATAATAAATAAAATTTGAATTATAACAATATGAACAGCAACGAGATACGCAAAGCATTTTTGGATTTCTTCGCATCAAAAGAACACACCATTGTGCCATCAGCGCCGATGGTCATCAAGAACGACCCCACCCTGATGTTCACCAACGCAGGGATGAACCAGTTCAAGGACATCTTTTTGGGCAATGTGCCGCGGAAATTCCCCCGCGCCGCCGACTCGCAGAAATGCCTTCGCGTTTCCGGTAAACACAATGACTTAGAGGAAGTTGGCAAGGACACTTACCACCACACCATGTTTGAAATGCTCGGCAACTGGTCGTTCGGCGACTATTTCAAAGCCGACGCCATCGCCTACGCGTGGGAGTTCCTCACCGAGGTGGTGAAACTCGACAAAGACCGCCTTTACGCCACCGTCTTCGGCGGCGATGACAAGGACAAAACAGAATCCGATGAAGAAGCTAAGCAACTGTGGATGAGGTTTTTACCTGAAGACCGCATTCTTTATGGCAACAAAAAAGACAACTTCTGGGAGATGGGAGATACCGGTCCGTGCGGCCCCTGCTCCGAAATCCACATCGACCTCCGCGATGACGACGAGCGCCAGAAAATCAATGCCGTGGCCCTCATCAACCAAGACAACCCGCTGGTGATTGAGATCTGGAACCTTGTCTTCATGCAGTTCAACCGCTTAGCCTCTGGCGAGCTGGTTCCGCTGTCCGCCAAGCACGTGGATACCGGCATGGGCTTTGAACGCCTCTGCATGGCTGTTCAAGGCAAGAAGTCGAACTACGACACCGACGTGTTCCAGCCGCTGATTCAGAAACTGGCGCAGCTTTCCGACAAAAAGTACGGCGAAGACCTCCAGACCGACATTGCGCTGCGCGTGGTGGCCGACCACCTGCGTGCGGTCAGCTTCGCCATTGCCGACGGACAGCTGCCATCGAATACGGGGGCCGGTTACGTCATCCGCCGCATCCTGCGCCGCGCCATCCGCTACGGCTACACCTTCCTCGGTTTCAACCAGCCCTTTATCAATACTTTAGTTAAAGACCTCGTGGAGCAGATGGGCGGTCAGTTCCCCGAACTGAAAGCGCAACAAGTTTTGATAGAGAAGGTCATCGCCGAAGAAGAGACCTCCTTCCTCAAAACCCTCGAATCGGGTATCGTCAAGTTTGAGAACTACTGCGCCAAATTAGCCGCTGGCAAGCCCGTGGCCGGCGATTTCGCTTTTGAACTCTTTGACACCTATGGTTTTCCGATTGACCTTACCCAGCTGTTAGCTTCCGAAAAGGGGCTGTTGGTTGACATGGAGGGTTTCCAGAAGGGATTGGCTGAGCAGAAGGCCCGTTCGCGTGCTGCCGCCGCCGTGGAAACCGAAGACTGGGTGGAGCTTTCCAACGAAATCCATCCGACAGAATTTGTGGGTTATGACACCCTTTCTTGTGAATGCAAGATTTTGAAATACAGAAAGATAAAGACAAAAGGCAAGAGTCTGTTCCAGATTGTCCTCGACAAGACTCCCTTCTATGCTGAATCGGGCGGACAGTTGGGTGACAGCGGTATCTTGCAGAACATCAATGAGAAAATCAAAATTGATAATACCATTAAGGAGAACAACCTGTGGGTGCATATTTCGACTGCTTTGCCGGAGAACCTGACCTCCACTTTTACTGCTGTGGTCAATGAAGACTTGCGGCAAACCACGCAGAACAACCACACCGCCACCCACCTGATTCACTTCGCCCTCCGCCAAGTGCTGGGCACGCACGTGGAGCAGAAGGGCTCCTTGGTTGCTCCCGACCGGCTTCGCTTCGACTTCTCCCATTTCGCCAAAATGACGGAAGAGGAGATTGCGAAGACTGAACAGATTGTAAATGATTTGGTTAGAAAGAATCTTCCGCTGAACGAGCGCCGTGCCATGCCGATAGAGGAAGCCAAGAAGCTGGGGGCGATGGCCCTGTTCGGAGAGAAATACGGCGACAAAGTACGCGTCATCCAGTTTGGCGACTCCATCGAGTTCTGCGGCGGCACGCACACCTCCGCCACCGGCAACATCGGCCTGGTGAAGATTGTTTCCGAAGGCGCCATCGCTGCGGGCGTGCGCCGTATAGAAGCTATCACGGGTAAATATGCCGAGGAGTATGTCAATGGCTTCATCACGATTCACAATAATCTGAAAGCACAGCTCAACACCGACAACTTGGAGCAGTCGGTGAGCCGTTTGGCTGCCGAGAATGCTGCCATGAAGAAAGCCTTGGAGGCATTCAAGCAGGAAAAAATTGCTGCCACGGCTGCTACAATGAAAGACAAAGCAGTGGAAATCAATGGTTTAAGAGTGATTTCCGGCGTAATGGAGATGGATGCTGACAGTTTGAAACAGATTGCCTATCAATTGCGCACGACCGGCGAAAAGCAGCTGGTTGTTTTCGGCACGGTGGAGGGTGGCAAGCCGAATCTCACAGTGGCCTTGTCCGACGACCTTGTGGCCAGCGGTTTGCAGGCGGGCAAGCTGGTGCGCGAGGCGGCGGCACTTATCCAAGGGGGTGGCGGTGGACAGCCCAGCCTCGCACAAGCCGGCGGCCGCAACTGCGACGGCATTGCTGACGCAGTAGCCAAAGTCATTGAAATCGTGACCCAATAATCATAGAAATCAAGATGAAGAAAATCCTTTCCATAGCCATTCTGGTGCTTTTTGTCTCAACCCTTGCGGCGCAGGCTCCTGCCAAGTACTGGGTGCATTTTAAGGACAAAGCGAACTCTGCCTATTCCATCGAACGGCCGGAGGAATTCCTATCACCCCGCGCAATCGCCAAACGCGCCCGCTTCAATATCGCCATCGACCAAAGCGACCTGCCAGTCAACCAGAACTACATTGACCAATTGCTGAAAATCGACACGAACATGGTGCTGCTAACCAAGTCAAAATGGCTCAATGGCGTGACGGTTTATTCCACCACTGAAAACATCGAAAAGGAGATTGAAAAGCTGCCGTTTGTTTCTTATTGTGAATGCACGGCTATTCCGAAAGAAGAGGAGAAATTCGACTATCCGAAGTTTGAATATACGCCGCCTAAACAGACGAAAGAGGTTGTAAAATACGCAAAAGACGGGACACTTCCGTACGGGTATGCGACTCTGCAGGTAAGCGCCAACCGCGCTCACTGGTTGCACAAACTGGGTGCACACGGAGAGGGCATGATCATTGCTGTTTTTGACGCCGGTTTTGAAAATGCGGATGAGATTGCTCACTTCGAGGCATTGCGCAACGAAGGCCGGCTGCTGGGCACTCGCAGTTTTGTATTTCCCGGCCGCTCCGTTTTCTTCACCGGATCGCACGGAACGGAAGTGCTTTCCTGCATAGCGGCCTACAAGCCGGATGAGATGATTGGAACCGCCCCCAAGGCCAGTTTCTATCTTGCCCAAACCGAAGACGGGCGCAGCGAAAACAAAATTGAGGAAGACAACTGGGTGGCTGCCATCGAGTGGGCCGACAGTCTGGGCTGCGATGTAATCAACTCATCCTTAGGCTATTACGACTTTGACATTAAAAGTCAGAAATACAAATACGAAGATATGGATGGTACAGTGAGCCGATGTTCACAAGCCGCGGGGATGGCTGCCGACAAAGGCATGATCGTGTGTGCAAGCGCCGGCAACGAAGGGAATGACAAATGGCACTACATCACCGCCCCAGCCGACGCAGACAACATCATCACGGTGGGTGCCATTACGCCCGAGGGAAAGCCATCCAATTTTTCCTCGTACGGCCCTACCGCCGACAGTCGCGTGAAACCGGATGCGGCCGCCATCGGCTCAAATGCCATTGTCGCCAACCCGGCTGGCGAAACAATCTTCTCTTTCGGGACCTCCTTCTCCTCCCCGATTCTGGCGGGAATGGTAGCCTGCCTATGGCAACTCTTCCCGGAAAAAGCTCCGAACCAAATCATCAATACGGTGCGCCTTGCCGGTAGTCACGCATTGAGTCCCACCTCGCAATTAGGCTACGGCGTCACCGATTTCCTCACTGCCTACAACCTGCTCAAACTCACTGACGCAGAAAACGTGTATGTGTTAACGCCCTCGGTCACCTCCAAAGGTGCGGTCAAATTTAGCTATCAAGCCACATCTGGCACAGACTTCACCATTGAATGCCGCTTGGACGGCTCTGAAAAATCTTTCAAACAGACGTTTTCAGCCAAAAACACACCTGACGGGAAATTCCAAACAGGCAAACTGAGACTGCCCAAACTGCCTAAAGACCAAAAATATAACGTTATCCGACTGACCATCACCGACCTGTCATCCAGCCATTCATACGAACAAGTTATCGGAAAATACAAATAATCATGACCTTAAAAAGAATACTACTGATAGTCCTGCTCCCCGTTTTTTTGGTGTTTGTCGTTCAAACGGCCAACGCGCAGAGCAAAGGACAAAAAAACAAGGAGACTTCCGCTCCGCAAAGCAAATACCTGCTTTCAATTTTGAACTATAATGCCTACTGCACCGGCAACATGGAGCCCTACATCGAGTTCCAGTTCATCATTGACGGGCGCACCACCAAGTACGTCCCCGATGGCGACCTTTTCATTTCGGAAGTGGATGTGCGCGTGGATATCGTGAAGAAAGGAGAAAATGGCAAAGATGAGAAGGTGAACGGGCTGCACTACATCCTTCAAAGCCCGCACGTTCGCGATTCTGTTGTCACAGAAAAAAGTTATTTCAGTGACATTCAGAATGTTAAAGTTACCAATGGCGAATACTTCCTCTATTTTTACCTCAAAGACATCCACGGCACGACCGACACCATCAAATACATTGACTATCTGGAAGTTCATTTTCCCGAAGACCGCGTTTCCGTTTCAGGAATTTCACTCTGGGAGAGTATGAATGCCAGCGG
The DNA here is from genome assembly GCA_017506175.1 of Bacteroidales bacterium. Classification (GTDB taxonomy): domain Bacteria; phylum Bacteroidota; class Bacteroidia; order Bacteroidales; family WCHB1-69; genus UBA1756. Next base: position 7,536 of record JAFVNW010000012.1, read on the forward strand.
CGAGGGCGGTGTTTTCTTCAAATACGGCTACGCACTCACGCCTCTGTTCCAACAGTATGCGCCGGAACAGATTTATGCGCTGCCTTTCACCATTGAAATCTACAATACAGATAAAGTACTGGGGAGCCAAAAGCAATTCATCGTCAAGGCCGCAATCAACGAAATCGGCCGCCGACCGAATCCAGAACTCACTGTTTACAAGCAACTTGCAACTGCACCCGTCACACTTTTCTTCCATAAGTTCAATATCTACAAGCTGGCTTCCGGCAATTACAACCTATCGGTATTTGTGATGGATTTAGACTCCAACGTAGTCGCCGAATCCACCATTTTTTTCCAGAGGAGCAACCCTTCCGTGAAGTTTGACATTGCCAATTACGACAACGTCATCACCAAAGAGACATTTGTTGAAAAATACACCGACATCAAGGAGTTGCAGGACTACGTGGCATGCCTCTATCCGATTGCTGACAATCTGGAGAAGGAATTCCTGAACCAACGGATGAAGAAGATTCCGTTGGAGCAACTGCAGCGTTATTTCTACAGCTTCTGGGTTGATCGCGCGCCCAACGACCCCGAAGAGGCGTGGCGACAGTACAAGTTCAAGGTGGATTACGTGGAAAAAACCTATGGAAGTCCGGTGATGAAGGGCTACCGCACCGACCGCGGCCGCGTCTATCTCAAGTACGGTCCGCCGAACAACATCACCGAGGAGCCCTACGACCCGCAATCCTATCCCTACGAAATCTGGCACTATTACGAGATTGCCGGACAGACCAACATCAAGTTCATCTTCTACAACAAAGATGTGGCGACCAACAATTACGAGTTGCTGCATTCCGACCTGCTCGGCGAGTTGCACGACCCTGCTTGGCAGATGAAGTTGGTGAAGCGGCTGAGCCCGAACTCCAACCCCGACATCACCCAGCCCGAAGAGTACTGGGGCGGCAACGCAAACGAGCAGTACCGCTACAACAAGTAGGGGGCGGAACCTGCGCGACAGAACGCACCGGGGAAGGATGTAAGCTTGATGGAGGGGGACACTTACCAGTATTGTTGTGCGCCTGATAGGATTGAGAATGAGGAAGAGAGAAAAACATGAGTGTCGTCTGGTTCATGGGTATGTCGAAGGCACCGCGAATGGCACCAATTATGCGGATTTATTGTTTCTCCTCCCGCACCCTTGACGGGGTGCGGCATTAATGGAAACGGCCAAATCTGCGTTTAAATTCCCCTAAAACTCCGAAATTTTCCGAAATCCATCCTTTCAAAAAAATGCAAATTTTTGACCGTTTGTGGTTTCACCTCTGAAAACCGACCTGATCTCTGTTAAAACATGCAGATTTAACATATTGATTTTCAATGAAATGATTTTAAAATGCCATTGATTTTGTCTTTCAGTTGTCGTATCTTTGCGGCTCAAGTACTAACCCAACTAATGCGAAATGAAAAAGAAACGACAAAGGCAAGAGGGGCGGGCTGCCAATTCGCCTCGCACAAAAGGAACAACGGTCTCTATCACGAAGGGACTGCCGAGCATAGAGGAGACCGAGGCCTACATCCGGGAGCACGGACTGAAGGTCATCAACCCGCTCTCCGACTTCGGATTCAAGCGGCTGCTGGCCACCGAACGGAACAAGGACATCCTCATCCATCTGCTCAACACCTTCATCTCCGAAGATTCGGGCACCATCACCGATGTCACTTATCTGCCTACCGAACAGCTCGGTGTCAGCAAGGAGGACAAATTTGTCCGTTTAGACCTGTACTGCAAGAACCAGAAC